>NZ_JBHXVZ010000002.1:0-986359 GCF_042672005.1 Nocardia sp. NPDC127579
CTGATTTCCAGGTGAAGGTGCGTGGTCTGCGGATCGAGTTGGGTGAGATCGAGTCGGCGTTGACGGCGTTGGACGAGGTGGCCCAAGCCGTTGTCATAGTCCGTGCCGACGAGCGCCTGGGTGATCAACTGGTCGCCTATGTGGTGGCCGCGCCGGGCAGCACGGTCGTGGTCGACGAGGTGAAATCGGCTGTGGCGCGGCAGTTGCCCGCCTATATGGTTCCTGCGGCGCTCATGGTGCTCGACGCGATCCCGGTGACCGCCAACGGCAAACTCGACCGCGCGGCGCTGCCCGCACCGGTGGCCCTCGCCCGCGAGTATCGCGCGCCGGTCACCCTGGAGGAACAGGCCATCGCCCAGGTCTTCGCCGTCGTGCTCGGTGCCGAACAGGTCGGTCTGGACGACGATTTCTATGAGCTGGGCGGCAACTCGCTCGCGGGCATCCGGGCATGCGCGGCGCTCGGCGCCGTGCTGGGCCGGCCGGTGTCGCTGCGCCTGCTGTTCGCGAACTCGAGCGTCGCCGGGCTGGCCGCGGCGCTGAGCGCCGGCGATCAGTCCGCCGTCTCCGACGACGCCGACCCGGCGGCCGACATCGTGCTCGACGCGGCGATCAGTGTCGAGGGCGCGGCCGCGCCGAATACCGGTGAACCACAATCGATCCTGGTCACCGGCGTCACCGGGTTCCTGGGCATCTTCCTGCTGCGCGAGCTGCTGGAACGGACGACCGCGACCATCTACTGCCTGGTCCGGGCAAGCGACGACGCCGCCGCACTGGCCCGGATCGACACCGTCGCCGACCAGTATCGGGTCGATCTGGATGCGCACCGCCACCGGATCGTCGGTGTCACCGGCGATCTGGGCCGCCCGCTGCTCGGGCTCTCCGCCGAGCGGTTCGCCGGTTTCGCCGAGCAGATCGACGTGATCTACCACAACGGCGCCCAGGTCAACCACCTCGAGCCGTACTCCCGGATGCGGGCGGCCAATGTCGGCGGCACGGTCGAGGTGCTGAAGCTGGCCACCACGACACGGGTCAAACCGCTGCACTATGTGTCGACAGTGTCCGTGCTGGGCGGCGGCCCCCGGGAAAACGGTGTACCGGTCGGGATGGCGGGCTACTCGCTCACCAAGTGGGTCGCCGAACAGCTGGTGTGGGCGGCCATCGACCGTGGCATCCCGGCCACGATCTACCGTCCCGGCCTGCTCACCGGTGATTCCCGCAACGGTGCGGCCCCCGTCGACGACGCGGCGACGACCATGATCCGCGCCATGCTCGTCCTCGGAATGTGGCCGGACTTCGGTGAGGTCGACCAGCAGATGGCGCCGGTGGACTTCGTCGCCGGTGAGCTCGTCCGGATCTCGCGCGATCCGAACCCGCAGGAGACGGTCAACTACCTGACCGCGTCCAGCGCCGGGATCTGGCCGATCCTGCTGGCGGAGGCCGAGCGTCGCGGCTATCGGGTCGACGTCGTCGAGCCCCCGGAGTTCGCCGCGGGGATCGCCGACGCCATGGAAGGGGCGATCGCCAGCGGCGACCACATCCTGGTCCGGGCGGCGGCACTCATCGGCAACTACGCCGGGCGCGGCGCGGCGGCCGACGACGCGGGCGAGCCGGAGCCGGACCCGGCCGAGGACAGCGAAGTGAAGCTGACTCTGCCGAGGGTCGACGCGGAGATCATGTCCCGCTACTTCGACTACTACATCGAGACCGGCTTCTTCCCGGCTCCGCAGCCGGGACAGCTCGACGAGGTAGGTGCGAGAAGCTAGCGAACCGGGATGGTGGCGGCCATGGCGGCCGCGCCCGCATCGTTGAGGTGCATGCCGTCGCCGGAGTCGAACTCGGGGCGAATGAAGTCGGGCCGCTCCGGGTCGGCGACGGCGGCGTCCACGTCGAAGACCGCGTCGAAAACCTCGGTGGCGCGCAGCCATTCGTTGACGGCGCGACGCGTCGGCAGGGTCTCCTCGATCGGCATGCCCGGATACACGCAGCCGGCGTAGGGGCCGATGGTGGCGGCGTGCACGGTCAGGCCCGCGGCGTGCGCGCGCTCGGCCAGCGCGGTGAAGCCCGCGATGAGCTCGGCGGCGGTGGCCGGCGGCTGTCCCGCCATATCGCCGAGGATCAGGTCGTTGATGCCGAAGTTGAGCAGCACCCGGGTGACGCCGGGCACGTCGAGCACGTCCCGCGCGAAGCGATCCAGGCCGGAGGCGCCGATCTCGGTGCGCAGCAGGCGATTTCCGGCGATGCCCTGGTTGACCGCCCAGCCGTCGGCCAGGCGGGCGTTGAGGTAGTCCACCGAGCGGTGGTTGGCGCCGAGGGTGGTGCCGACGCCTTCGAACCAGGAGTCGCCGAAGGCGACGATCACCTGGGCGTCGTCGGCGGTGTGCACGTCGACGCCGGTGACGAAGAATCGCGCCGGAACCTCTTCGCGCAGCGGTGAACTCGCCGCCGCGACCTGGTTTCCACTTGTCACATAGGCGATTTCGGCGGGCTGGTGCGAGAAGGTGGCCAGGCCGGTGGGTTCCGGAAGGTACAGGCTGAGCAGCAGGTCGGTGCCCTGGCGCACGGCCCCCTCGACCGGATCGGAGATCGCTTCGGCTCCGGCCGGAATGGTGACCCGCGCGCCGCCCTCGAACAGCAGCGGCTGGTCGGTCTCGGCCACGATCTCGTCGTCGTTCTTGCGCAGTGCGACCCGCGCGGCCCCGATGACCAGTGGCTGCTGCCCGTACCGGTTGGTCAGGCGCACGCGGATCCGATCGCCCGCGCCCGCGAGGTGCAGCGGCTGCCGCACCGTCTGGTCGGCGAACGCGCGCGATTCGGCGAGTTTGATCTGCTCGTCGGGGCTGATCACGGCGGAACGGAAACCGGCGATCCAGCGAGACATCGGAACCTCCAAATAATTGACGCGAGGAATATTGCGTAGACATATTTCTAGCGAGAGATGTTCCCGGTGTCAACTATCTGCGTGGCAAATAATGCGCTAGGTTGGCGACATGGACCTGTTCGACGATCCTCGCCTGACCACCATGGGGCTGCTGTTCGAGGCGCACGCCGGACTGCTTGCCAAGTTGGAGCCGACCTGGAAGCGGCACGGCCTGTCCGGGCTGGACCTCAATGCCCTCATGCGGCTGAGCCGTTCCCCGCAGCGCCGCCTGCGGATGACCGACCTGGCCACCCAGACCGCCCTGTCCACCAGCGGCGTCACCCGCCTGGTCGATCGCCTGGCGGCTGCGGATCTGCTACGGCGCGAACCGGATCCGGCCGATCGGCGCAGCTCCTACGCCATCCTGACCGATGCGGGCGAGCAGCGGCTGCACGCCGTACTGCCCGCCTACCTCGCCGCGATCGATCAGTGGTTCACGGGCTTGCTCACCCCGGCCCAATTGGACGGGCTGACAGCGGCATTGCGCATCGTGCGCGACGCGGTCAACCCGGAGGCGACCTCCCGCACCGACTGATCCGGACCGGGCGGGGATGCCGCAACCGTGTGGGCCGGTCTAGGCTCGAACGTGCCAGTGCTGTTATCGCTACTGTTCAGCGAGGTCGGAGGTGGTTCCGATGGCGATCCCGATCCCTCGGGGCGACCGTTGGACGGCAGCGGATCTCGATCGCATGCCCGAAGACGGATTACGGTACGAGGTGCTGAATGGTCAGCTGGTCGTGAACGCCGCTCCCGAACCGAGACATCAGTGGTTGATCAAGTGGCTCGAACGCGCACTCGATGCGGCATTGCCGTCCGAGCTGGTGGCGATGTCCGGCGTCGGCGTCCTGATCGGCGACGACGAGCCGGTTCCCGACCTCGTCGTGCTGGCGGGCCCGGTGCCGATGGACGGCCGCGGTATCCCGGTGGAACAGGTGGAGCTGGTCGTCGAGGTGGTATCGAAGTCCACGACGATGCAGGACCGCCTGGTGAAGCCCGAACTCTACGCGGCCGCAGGAATTCCCACGTACTGGCGATTCGAGATCAATCCCTTCAAGGGCCAGTTGCCCGGCGAACCATTGCCGGTCCTGCTAGCGTTCGCGCTGGGAACCGATGGTATCTACGAACCAACGTTGCGCGCGGCAGCCGGACAGACTGTCACCGTGCACTCGCCATGCGAATTCGCCATCGACCCTGCCACACTCATGCCGTGATCGTGTCGCGTGCGACCTTCTCGCGCAGTGTCAGGCCGACGATCAGCAGGAACGCCACCAGTGCGCAGCCGGTTCGGGCGAAGTGGAAAGCCTCCCAGCGGGCCAGGATTTCGGGGTAGTCCGACGGGGGGATGCCGACGGCCCACTGTTTGATGTGCTGGTTGATCGGGACATTGCCGAACCGGGTGATCAGGAACGATGCCACGGCCAGGGTGGTGGCCGCGCCGCCGATCCAGCGGGTGCGCCCGCTGCCGAGGACGGCGACGGCGAGACAGCTGGCAATGGTCAGGCCCATGAGTGCCTGCATGACAACACCGTTCACGCTCATCAGCGCGGTGTGGAAGGTGAAGCGGGTCTCCGGTGTCACCTTGCGGAACGCGTACACCACGTTGACCGCGCCGTAGCCGAACGCGCCGGCCAGCAGGCCGCCGAAGAGCAGGGCGCCGGCCCGCGCCCAGCGCACCCGGGCCCTCAACGCCGGGCCTCGGCGAGCAGTTCGTCCACCGACCACTGGTCGTCGGCGTGGACGCCGTGCTTGGCGGCCAGTACCCGGCCGTCGGGTGCGATCAGGAAATCCGCGGGCAGGCCCAGGCGGCCGCCTTCGGGATGGTCCGGGGGAGCGATCTCGCGTTTGCGCAGGACCACGCCCACGGTGCGGATGACGCCGTGGGCGATGGTGGGCCAGGCGCGTGGATCGAGCAGGGCGCGCGGACTGGATTCGACACCGAATTCGCGGTAGAGCGCCCGATCCGGATCGGCGATGAAGTCGAGCGGGAAGTCGGCGGTGTACTTCCGCAATTCCGCTGCGCTGGAATGGAAGACGACCACTTCGCGGATATTCGCGGCGGTGATCTCGGTGTGCCGGGCGACGATCGAGCGCAGGTGCAGATTGCAGACCGGGCAACCCGCGAAGCGCCGGAATTGCAGGTGCACCAGGCAATCCGGATCGGGGACGGGTATCGATGCGCCGGTGACCGTGGTCAGCTCGCGAACGGAGACGGCGGTGGGAAGTGGCATGGGCGGCCTCTCGGAGTTGTAGGTGTACGTCGTACACCTACAGACCAGTATGCGCGTACCTTGTACGCTGTCAACCCATGCCCCGCCCACGCTCGCTGAGCACCGCCGACCTGGCCGCCGCCGCGCTCGCGGTCATCGACCGCGACGGCTTGGCCGGTCTGACCATGCGCGCCGTCGCCGAGCAGCTGCGCGTCGCGACCATGGCGCTGTATCGCTATGTCCCCAACCGGGAACGGCTCGAGATACTGGTGATCGATCGGGTGCTCAGCGAGATCGACCTGTCGGCCCCGCCCGGCGCCGCGGGCGAACAGCTCCGGGTGCTGCTGGAGCGGATGCGCGTCGCGGGGGCGGCCCACCCGGCCGTGGTGCCGCTGCTCACCCGGCACCGCCAATCCGCGCCTGCCGCCCTGCATCTCATGGAGGCCATGCTCGCCATCCTGACCGCCGCGGGCCGCACCGGCCGCGACCGGGTCCTGGCGCAGCGCACCCTGATCGCCTATCTCCTGGGCTTCCTCCAGAACGAGCACTACGCCGCCCTGTCCGGCGCGGGCACCAGCGTTCTGGCCGACCTCGATCCCGCCGACTATCCCCATATCGTCGCCACCGCCGCCACCGCACGCACACTCACCCCCGCCGAGGAGTTCCACGGCGGCCTCGACATCGTGCTCCGCGGCCTCGCGCTCTAGCCGGACCACAATCTCGCTGGTTACGGCATGTCGCCACGATGCCCGGCGCACACTCGAAGGGCAGGTAGGGAGTTGGCGTCATGACCGAGCCGATGCGGATGAGTGATGAACACCGCGAGGAATTCTGGCGGCGCTGCGGCTGGGCGCCGGACCTGCCCGCCGACCAGCGGCACGAGATCGAGCGGCGCTGGGACGACCAATCCATCGATCTCGCAGAGCTTTTCGGCTGGTAACCGTCGAGCAGGTCAGTCGCCCGCGAACGGCGTGTCGCGCCACAGCTCGACGGCGGGCATCAGATAGCCCACCAGATCCGGCAGCTGCGGTGCGAGGGTGAGGGTGGCGACGACCCGCAGCATGCCGACGGCATCGACGAACCGCAGCACGTCGTCGTGCAAGGGCCGGAGCCGATTGCGTTGTGCGCCACGGTTGTACACCTCGGCGTGCTCGGGACCGAGCGCGGCCAGATCCCATTCGACCGGGCCGAGGGTGATCAATTCGAAGTCGGAGTAACGGTCGCCGTCGACACCTGAGAAGATGTTCGCGGTCGGCGAATCGCCGTGGATCGGCTGGAGATCGACACCTGGGAACGCCTCCTCGAACGCCGCCCGGGATCGGACCAGCGGTTCCAGGCGCTTCCACTCCCGTTGCGCCCGAGTAAGATCCGCCGCCGCCAGGAGGTCGGATCGGCGCTCGAGCGCGACCAGGCTCGCGGCGACGAAATCTGGATCGGCGGCCGAGAGGAAATCCAGCGTGCCCGGGTAGCCGCGCAGGGCGGCGTGCAGGTCGGCGACGCTCTCGGAGTTCGCCAGATAGTCGGGCTCTCGATCGCGATCCTCGGCGACATACTGCCAGAACGTGATCGAGAAGCCGTCGCGCGATACCGGTTCCGGCGCGACGAGCGGACTGGGTTCGAGTACCGGCGTCCCCCGGTCGGCCAGCCAGCGGGTCACGTCCAGTTCCGCGCGCTGCCGCCGGGCCAGGGCATCGAGACTCTCGGTGTGCGGCAGCACCGTCGGCACGCGGGCCACCACCGGCGCCGGAGCCAGGTGGACCACGACGGAGAACAGATCGTGCAGCACCGCGGCATCGGTCACGGTGAGCCCGAGATCTCGAGCGGACCCGACCGCGGCGTCCACCGCGGCACCGGTACGGCGCGCGAGATCGGCTGGGGTGGCGAAATCGGTCATGGTCCGATCGTGCCAGGCCGGCGTCAGCCCTTGCCGCGACCCGCCTTGAAGCCGAAGTCCCAGTGATACATCCGCGCGATCTCCATCACGCCCGCACCCGGCTGACCGGCCGGCGGGCGGATGAACGTGCCCTCGCGGCGCACCACCAGTTCGCCGTTGATGTTCTCGATGTGGGCCAGCACGGCATCGCGTGAATCGTCCTGGCAGCCGTCCAGCGTCATCTCGATCGGCGTCGAGTTCAGCGGATACAGCGTCACGGTGGCGTGCACGCCGCGGAAATCCTTGGCGCCCTCGTAGATCGAGGTGAACACCAGGATCCGGCGGAAGTGGGCGGTGAAATCCAGGTTGATGTCCAGGTTCTCGCCGGAGGCGCTGGCCCCGGTGCGGTCGTCCTGATCCAGGCGGATATAGGGCGGACGCTGGAGATCGCCGAAGGAACGGTCCAGTGCGCGCACCGAACCGATTCGGCCGTCGGCCAATTCGAAGAAGCAGCACAGGTCCAGGTCGAGACCGCCGTTACCGCCGCGAGAGCGCCGCCCGAACAGGCCGCCGCCGCGAGCGGGCTGGGTGGTGGTCCAGTTCAGGTTCACCCGCATGGTGCCGCCGGTCGCACCCGACTTGGTCAACGAGACCGAGGGGGCTTCCTTGGTCAGCGAGATCTTGCTCAGATTGACCGGCGCGCCCTGGGGCGGCGGGGCGAACTGCTGCTGCGGGGGCTGCTGGTACTGCGGTGGCGGCGGCGCAGGCTGCTGGAATTGCGGCTGCGGCGGCTGCTGGAACTGCTGTGGCGGCGGTGGCGGCTGCTGGAACTGCGGCGGTGGCGGTGGCGGCTGCTGGAACTGCGGCGGTGGCGGTGGCGGCTGCTGGAACTGCGGCGGCGGTGGCGCGTACTGCTGCACGGGCGGGGGAGCGGGCGCGTCGTCGACGGAAATGCCGTAGTCCGTGGCCAATCCGGCCAGCCCCGAATCGTAGCCCTGGCCGACCGCGCGGAACTTCCACGCGCCCTGGCGGCGATACAGCTCACCCAGTACGAAGGCCGTCTCGGAGGTCGCGCCGGTGCTGTCGAACCGGGCTACCTCGGCGCCGTTGTTCGCGTCGAGCACCCGGACATAGAGCCCCTGGAACTGCCCGAACGTGCCGCCATCGGCCGAGGCCGCGATGACGATGGTCTCGATCGGCGCCTCCACCTGGTTCAGATCGACCCAGAGCCGATCCTGCACGGTCGGGCCCTGCTGCTTGCCCTCGTGCCGCACCGCGCCGGAGGCATGCTGTGGCTGGTTGTAGAACACGAAGTCGTTGTCGGAGCGGACCTTACCGCCCACGAGCAGCAGCGCGGAGGCGTCCGCGTCGGGAACGCCGGGACCGGACTGCCACCCCAGTTCGATGCGGACCACGGGCATCGGCACCGCAACGTTGGCGCCCTTCATCATCGACACAGCACCCAAACTACTGGACCCCGCCCCGGCCCGTCACCCCAATAGCCACCCGCGCCGTCAGCGGGTCGGCGGCGCGATCTTCCACTGCGTGTTCAGCGCCGCCGCGATCTCCGGCAGCACCGTCACCGGAATCCGCTTGCGCCGCAGCATCTCCCGGATCTCGCTGACCTGCTCGCGTTTGCGCAGGTCGTAGGCGCCGGAGACGGGCCGGGTGACCGGCGGGATGGACAGTAACACCAGCTCGCCGTGCTGTTCGTCACCCTCGGTGAGATCCAGCGCCAGCGCCCAGCGGTCCCGATCATCGAGGGTGAAACGACCCGCCACCACCCGGTCCCACTCGATCGGCGTCTCGTGCCACGGTGTGCGCAGCAGGATCGCCGCGTCGGTCAGGACGATCGCGTCTCGTTTGAACAGGGCCACCAGCGCCGCGATCCCGGCGCCCAGGCCCACCAGTGCGCCGGGAAAGACCCCGGGCGGTCCCAGCACCGCGACACCCGCCGCGCCGAACGCCGCGATGACCAGCACCGCGATCGCGCCGTAGAGCGCGATCCGCCGTACCGGCACCACACCCGCGCGCACCGTCGTCTCGCTGTCGTCCGTCACCTTCGACACGATTTCCAACGTAACCGAAATCCGGGACGGAGATCAGGCCCGCAGCGCGACCGCCGCCTCGGCGGTGTAGACCAGGAACTGCAGGCTCTCCTGGAAATAGAGCTGCACGTTCTCGGCGTCGTGGGACAGATAACCGATCGAGATGTCCTGTCCGAGACGCAGATCGAAGTCGCCGCCGCGGGTGGTGAGCACGAAGGCGCCGTCGATGGCGGGCGCCCAGATGATCTCGCCCTCTGGAATCAGGCGCTCGATATGCGTGCGAATCGGGTGGCCGTGATCGGAGGTCTCGCTGACCGCGGTGTACAGATCGGCGCTGAGCAGCACCGAGTACGGTCCGTCGACACCGGCCAGGCGCAGCGCGGACAGCGCCTGCGCCACCGCCTCGGGCACCTGCGTCGGATCGGTCGGCACCGGGATCGGCGCGTTGGAGGCGCTGGCCCGTACACCGGTGATGCCCGCGGCCGCATAGCCTTCGAAGATGGCGCGGTCCTCGGCGAAGGCGATCTTGCGCGCGGCATCCTTCACCGGATCCAGGTCGGCGTCCTGGGCGCCGCGCTCGACATTGTCGAGTTCCTCGCGCGACAGCGTGAACGGCACCCGCAACTCCACCAGCGGCGCGACCAGTCGCTGCCGCGCCTGCACACCGTTATCGGGCGCGCTGATCGGCTGCGTCCGGCCCAGGCCGACCGCGGAGTAGTCCGCGCCGTGCGGACCGGACAGATCGACCACCCGGCGACCCGCGATGTGACGCTTGAAGGTTCGTCCGGCTTCTTCTTCGATCGCCTGCCACGCTTCGGAGGTGATCGGCGCCAATTCCCGATGCAGGTTGTTCATGACCTACTCCTTTTCAACGTGCCGATGCCGAGTGAGCCACTGCCAAAGCTGTCGACCATGGATGGAACGCTGTCGTCCGCCGAAGATTCCCCGGGCGGGCCGGGCAGGTCGTCGAAGAAGTCCGCGGCGGGGGTGAAGAACTGGGTGCCGGTGACGGCGGTGGAGAAATCCAGGATGCGGTCGTGGGTGGCGTCCTCGGTGCCGAGGAACATGCGCTCCAGCATGGCGTCGGTGACGTCGGGCGACGCGGCGTAGGCGATGTAATACGTGCCGAACTCACCGTCCTTGACACTGCCGAAAGGCATGTTGGCGCGCAGGATCTGACGCTGGTCCCCGGTCTCGGGATCGACGACGGTGTTCACGGCGATATGCGAATCGGCGGGCTTGTCCTCGTCGGCGAACTCGTAGTCCTCGAGCTTGGTTCGCCCGATCACGCGTTCCTGCTCGGCGACCGGCAGCGCCTGCCAGGCGGTGAGATCGTGCAGGTACTTCTGCACGACGACGTAGCTGCCGCCCGCGAAGCCGGGATCCTCGTCGCCGATCAGCGCGGCCGCCGCGGCCTGGCGGCCCTCGGGGTTCTCGGTGCCGTCGACGAAGCCGAGCAGATCACGCTGTTCGAAGTAGCGGAAACCGACGGTCTCGTCGACCACGGTGGCCGCGCCCGCGAGCTTCTGGCCGATCGCCATCGCCAATTCGAAAGCGGCGTCGGCGGTTTGGGACTTGATGTGGAACAGCAGATCACCCGGTGTGGCGGGTGCCTGGTGCAGTGGGCCGAGGTAACCGGGGAACTCGCGCAGCGCGGCCGGGCGGGGCCCGGTGAACAGACGATCCCACGCCGCGGAGCCGATCGAGGTGATGACCGACAGATCCGAGCCGGGGACCCGGAAACCGATCGACCGGCGCAGACCGCCGAGATCGGCGAGTAGCTCGCGAATAGCGGGTTCGCCGTCGTCGTCGATGGTCGCTACCAGGAAGATCGCACTCGGTGAGAGAGGATCGAGGACCGGCTGTGGCTCACCCATGGCCACCAGCCTAGTGGCTGGTGCTACTTGGCCACGGTCAGCAGGAACGCGACATCCTCGTTGGCTTTCACACTGTGCCGTGCCTTCGGCACCACCAGCAGGTCGCCGGTCGAACCCTTCCACTCGTTGCTGCCACTGATCAGGGTCAGTGTTCCGCTGAGCACCAGCAGCGTGGCATCGCCGGCGTTGTCGTGCTCGGCCAGGCTCTGACCCGCCGACAGACCCACCACGGTCTGCCGCAGCGAGGCGGCGTGTCCACCGAAGATGGTCTGCGAACTGCGTCCGCTGGTGGCGGTGGCGGCCAGTTTGAGCTGTTGGCGGGCGACCGCGGTCAGCGATTTCTTGTCCATGGAGACGGCCTTTCGCATCACATCACTGGTGCCAGGGCTGGTGTCACCAGTTCAGGGCGGTGCGCGGACGGCCGGGCCCGGCCGGGCGCGTATTCAGGAGTATGCCCGACCCGCCCGGGACAGGGGCCCGGTTTGCCCGGGCGCGTCAGCGGCGGTAGCGCACGATCCGGAAACGCAGACCGCTCGACGATTCGCGCCACGGTTCGGGCGTGGCATGCCATTCGGGGCCGATCGGCGGGGCGTAGGCGTCGCCGTCGATCTGCGCGTCCACCTCGGTGACCAGGAGGTCCGTCGCGAGCGGCAGGGTCTCGCGGTAGATCTCGCCGCCGCCCGCTATCCAGACGTCACCGTCGGCGGCGGCGAGCGCGGCCTCGATCGATTCGGCCCGTTCGGCGCCCGTGGCCGACCAGTCGGCCTGCCGGGTGACCACGATATTGCGGCGGCCTTCCAGCGGCCGGAATCTGACCGGCAGCGAATCCCAGGTGCGCCGCCCCATGATCACCGGATGCCCCCAGGTGACGGCCTTGAAATTGGCCATATCCTCGGGGATGCGCCACGGGATGGCATTGTCGCGGCCGATGACGCCGTCGACGGTCTGCGCCCAGATCAGGCTGATTCCGCGCGAACTCACACCGCCACCGGGGCCTTGATCGCCGGATGATGCTGGTAATCCACGACTTCGATGTCGTCGTAGCGGTAGTCGAACAGCGAAGGCGCCTGGCGCAACCGCAGCCGCGGGAACGAATAGGGCGTGCGGGTCAGCTGTTCGGTGACCTGTTCGACGTGGTTGTCGTAGATGTGGCAGTCGCCGCCGGTCCAGATGAAATCGCAGGGTTCCAGGCCGGTCTGCTGGGCCACCATGTGGGTGAGCAGCGCGTAGCTGGCGATATTGAACGGCACGCCGAGGAACAGGTCCGCGCTGCGCTGATACAGCTGGCAGGACAGCTTGCCGTCGGCGACGTAGAACTGGAAGAAGGCGTGGCAGGGCGCGAGCGCCATCCGATCCAATTCGGCCACATTCCAGGCGGAGACGATGATGCGACGCGAGTCCGGGTTCGCGCGCAGGGTTTCCAGGACCTGGCTGATCTGATCGATGTGGCCGCCGTCGGGGGTGGGCCAGGAGCGCCACTGCACGCCGTACACCGGGCCGAGTTCGCCGTTCGCGTCGGCCCATTCGTCCCAGATCGAGACGCCGTGCTCGCGCAGCCAGCCGACGTTCGAGTCGCCGCGCAGGAACCACAGCAGCTCGTACACGATCGACTTCAGGTGCACCTTTTTCGTGGTGACCAGTGGAAAGCCTTGCGACAGGTCATAGCGCAGCTGATGCCCGAACACACTGCGGGTGCCGGTCCCGGTGCGGTCGGCCTTGGCGGTGCCGGACTCCAGCACCAGCCGGAGCAGATCCTCGTACTGCGTATCGGTCACGGGTCCCGAGCTTAGTGCGGGGCGGCGCATGGAAAGCTTCCGGCACATGCGCAAGCTCTTCGTGATCGGCATCGGCGCGGGTGACCCCGACCAGGTGACCGTGCAGGCCGTCAAGGCCATGCGGCAGGTCGAGGTGTTCTTCGTCATCGGCAAGGGGGCGGAGAAACAGGAACTTCTCGACGTGCGCACCGCTATCCTGGCCGAGCACATGGATCGCCCGTACCGGATCGTGGAGATCCCGGACCCGCCCCGTGATCGCGCGCCCGCGGATTACCAAGGGGAGGTGCGGGACTGGCACGACCGCCGCGCGGCCCGGCTCGGGGACGCCTTCGAGCAGGTCGAGGGGGTGGGCGGCATTCTCGTCTGGGGCGATCCGTCGCTGTACGACAGCACCCTGCGCATGGTCGAGCGGGTGCTCGAGCGGGGCGCGGTCTTCGACTACGAGGTGATCCCGGGCGTGACCAGTGTGCAGGCGCTGGCCGCGCGGCATCGGATGGTGCTGCACCGGATCGGCGAGCCCGTGCACATCACCACCGGTCGCCGCCTGCGCGAGGAGGGACTCGGCAGCTCCGCGGTGGTCATGCTGGACGGTGACTGCTCCTTCACCGAGGTGCCCGGCGCGGACATCCACATCTGGTGGGGCGCGTACCTGGGGATGCCCGACGAGGTGCTGATCGAAGGCCCGCTGCGTGCGGTCGAGCAGCGGATCGTCGAGGTGCGCGGCCGCCTGCGCGCCGAGAAGGGCTGGATCATGGACGTCTACCGACTGCGTCGCGGCTGATCAGCACGGGTTGTCGGTGCCCGCGGGTAATCTGAACCGCGTGCCTGAACTGCCGGAAGTGGAGGCGCTGGCGCAGTTCCTCCGGGAACATGCGGTCGGCGCGGTGGTGGGGCGGGTCGATGTGGCGGCCCTGAGCGCCGTCAAGACCTTCGACCCGCCGGTGACAGCGCTGTCCGGGCGCGATGTCACCGGAGCCGGGCGCTGGGGCAAGTTCCTCGGCATGGATTGCGGTGGCCTGTGGCTGATCACGCATCTGTCCCGGGGCGGCTGGCTGCGCTGGCTGGACGAGCCGAGCCCGACACCGCCGAAACCCGGCGGTAAGAGCCCGCTCGCATTGCGCGTGCACTTCTTCGATCCCGAGGGCGCGACACCGGCTTTCGACCTCACCGAGGCGGGCACCAAGAAGCGGCTGGCGGTCTACATCGTCGAGGATCCGCAGCTGGTGCCGGGTATCGCCCGGCTCGGCCCGGACGCGCTCGAGGTCACAGAGGAGCAGTTCACCGAGATCCTGCGCGGCGCGTCACAGCGGATCAAGACGGCGATCGTCGATCAGACCTTGATCGCGGGCATCGGTAACGCCTACTCCGACGAGATATTGCACACCGCCCGGGTCTCGCCCTTCGCGAACACCAAAACCGTGCCCGCCCAGAAGGTTTCGGACCTGTACCACGCGATGCGGTCGGTGCTCGCCGATGCGGTGCAGCGCTCCGTCGGTCAGGATGCCGCGCGGTTGAAAGGGGAGAAGCGGTCCGGAATGCGCGTGCACGCCCGCACCGGCCTGCCCTGCCCGGTCTGC
Source organism: Nocardia sp. NPDC127579 (assembly GCF_042672005.1). NCBI lineage: Bacteria > Bacillati > Actinomycetota > Actinomycetes > Mycobacteriales > Nocardiaceae > Nocardia > Nocardia sp. NPDC127579. The sequence continues at coordinate 14,275 of NZ_JBHXVZ010000002.1, forward strand.
GGTGACACGGTCCGCGAGGTCTCCTACGCCGAACGCTCGTTCCAGTACTGCCCGACCTGCCAGACCGGCGGCAAGGTCCTGGCCGATCGGCGGATGTCGCGCCTGTTGAAATAGCCCGTCGCACAATCGGTCCGGTCGTGTCGTCGGATCAGGGACGACGATTCCGACGGTTTCGCCGCCGCATGGACGCGCCCGCACGGGGTGGCAAGGCGGTCATCGTCGCCGATGTGCTCGGCCGGGCGGTGGGTGCGCGCACTCAGGTCAGGGTCGCGGCGGTGATGCCCTGCCAGGCCAGGCGTTTGGCGTGGTCGGGGTCGTGCTCCAGGCGGGTGGGGCTGTCGATGATCAGTGTGGAGCGGCGGTCCTCGGTATAGGCGGGCCAGGAGGGCAGTGGCGCGCCGGTGCGGGCGAATTCGAGCCAGTTGTCCTGGAATTGGCGGGTGACGGTCTGGAGGCCGCGTCGGCCGCCCGCCGCGGTGAGCAGGCGGCCGAGTGGGCCGTCGACGGCCCCGAAGACCGGGATGAGGTCGGTGGCGTGGGTGGCGCCGACACCCGCCAGGCGCAGGGCGCGCGGGGCGAAGTCGTAGCGGTAGGCATAGGTGGGCGCGTACCGGCTGTGCGCTGCCATGAGGGCGACCGAGGGCCGCCAGAAAACGTAGTCGCCGCCCATGCGCACGGCCACGCGCTGCTCCGGATAGCCGGGATAGGCCGCGGTGACCCGGGATTCGGCGTTCTCACCCGCGTATTCGAACAGTCTGCGCAGACGCTCCGGTCTGGTCGGCAGGGCGTCGGCGGCGAACCGGTCGAACAGCACGCCCTCATCGCGGCAGGTGCCGATGATCAGCGGTAGGCGGTGTGCCCTGCCCTCGGCGAAAGCGTCGAGTGGGGACTGCGGTAGGTAGTCGCCGTCGATGACCGGGCAGGCCGGGAACAGGCCCGGCCGCTCCCGCATCACCTGACCGATCACCCGGGCCGAGGCTTTGCGAATGTCGTTGGCTGACGACTCGGTCAGCGCCCGGACCGCGTCATCGGGTCCGAGCGCCTCGAGACAGCGCCGGGCGAAAACCCGGGCGTCCTCGGCGGACAGCGCCCAGTCCGCGGGCGGGCTCTGCGCGATACCCCGGTGAAAAAGGCCTTTCGCCTCCGGCGTCGCGTACAGCGCGAGCACCGCGTGCGCGCCCGCGGATTCGCCGAACACGGTGACATTGCCGGGGTCGCCGCCGAACGCAGCGATATTGCGCTGCACCCAGCGCAGGGCCGCGACCTGATCGCGCAATCCGAGATTGGACTCGAAAGGCCGCTCGGCCGTGCCGAATTCGCTGAAGTCGACATAGCCGAAGACACCCAGCCGGTAGTTGATCGACACGACGATCACATCGCCGCGCACCGCCAGCCGTGCGCCGGAATAGAGGCCGAGCGCGGACGTGCCGAGCAGGTAGCCGCCGCCATGGATGAACACCATGACCGGACGGGGTTTCGCCGAAGGTGTCGCGGGCGCGGTGACATTGAGGGTGAGCGCGTCCTCGCTGGTCGGCTGATACTGCCGCGGCCCGATCCGGGCACCCGCGCGATGCTGCATCGCGGCGAATCCGAACTCGGTGGCATCCCGGACTCCGGTCCACGGCACTACCGGTTGCGGTGCCCGAAAACGCCACTCACCCACCGGTGCGGCGGCGTAAGGCAGAGCGCGCCAGCGCAACACATATCGGCCGCGCCGCCCCCGTACCGTGCCGTCGGAGGTCTCGATATCGGTCGATGCCAGCATCAGTCGATGGTAGCGAACCGGCGGGCACTGGCCCAGACAGAGATTCGACCGCTGGGCCGATCCGGAAGCCGCACTCAGGTCGGTGCGGGAACGTTCGTCGGAACCGGGAGCGGGCTGGTCGCATGGCGGATTCGCGGTTGAGTTGGCTTCGCCGACCTGATGTGGGTGCCGGGACTGCCGTCCGGAATCAGCGAGCGAGGTGGTGATCGGTTGCTGTGTGAGCGGGCAGCCTGATCGCCGACGGGCATCCTCCCGGCTAGGACGTGTCAGGGGGTGCTGTCGGGGCGGCAGTGCGGGCAGCCGGTGGCGTGCATGTCGGAGAGGACGCGCCCGCATTCGGGACAGATCTCGCTGAGCAGACAGGCGGGGTCGCCGAAGTCCGCGGTGGGCAGGCGCGGCGAAGTGTCGCCTGGATCGGACGGGTCGTTGCGCTCGGACGGAGTGCCCTTCATCGCGGCTACTGGAGGTAGCCCTCGACCTGGCCCGCGGTGTTGACCTGCGCTTCCTCCGGCGAGGTCCCCGCGTCCATCCGCGCCCGCCGCTGCCGCAGCAGGTCCCAGCACTGGTCGAGCAGCACCTCCAGCTCGCCCAGCTGCTGCCGTTCGGTCACCGGGTCGATCTCGTGTGTCGTCGCCTTCGCCCGCAGATCATGCTCCGCGGCGACCAACTGCTTGATTCGAGCCAGGATGTCCTGTTCGGTCATGCCGACCATGCTAGGCCCGGATCCCACGATGTCATCCGAATCGCCGCCGAATCGACCCGTACACGGATCGGACCCGAACGATCAGGCAAGGTCGGGCACCTGTCGGCCGGCCGAATCGTCAGGCGACCGCGGCAAGGCAGTCGGCGGCTATCGGGATGGCAGTGGTCAGGGCGGGGAGGGGGAGGGCGGCGTAGCCGAGGGTGATGCCGAAGTTGTGGCGGGTGGGGACAAGGGAAGGCATTGTGCACAGCCGGGGGTTCGGCTCGGGTTGGGCGCACAGGTGGTGGCGGGCCAGGCCGTCGAGCGCGACGCCGCGCGCGTGGGCGAGGGCGATGGCCTGGTCCTCGGCGGCGGCGGAAGAGAGGGGGACGACGACGTGAGAGCCGGCGGCATCGCCGAGGACGTGCAGGCCGCGGGCGCGCAGGGTGCCGACCAGGAGTTCGCGGCGGGGCGGCAGGGTGCGGCGGAGACGGCGGAGGTGACGGGCGAGATCGCCGTGGCGGGCCAGGGCTGTGAAGACATGCTGCCCGGCGGGGCTCGGACCGGTGCCCGTGCGTTCCCGGTAGGCGAGGACGGCGGCGGTGATCTCGGGTGTCGCGACCAGCCAGCCGACGCCGAGCGCGGGCGAGAGGATCTTGCTGGTGGTGCCGAGATGGATCACCACATCCGGTGCCATAGCGGCCATCAGTGGCAACGGCGCTGTGTCGTAGCGTAATTCACCGTCGTAGTCGTCCTCGAGAATGAAAATGCCGGTGCGACGCGCGAATTCGACGAGTTCCACGCGCCTGGCGGCGGGCATGCGCGCTCCGAGCGGGAACTGGTGTGCCGGAGTGCAATACACGGCACGAACGTCGGCGGGTATCCGGTCGACGCGCAGCCCGTCCTCATCGCAGGCCACCGGATACACCTGGATACCCGCCGCGAGAAACGCGCCCGCGGCCCGCTGGTATCCGGGATCCTCCATCGCGACGATGTCGCCGGGGCGTAGCACCGCGTTCGCGAATTCACAGACCGCCGAACTGGTTCCGGCGGTCGACAGGACAACCGCGTCGGGACCCGCCCGTAATCCACGATGCCGCAACAGGTGTTCGACCACGGCCGTACGGAATCCGGGTTCCCCCGCGCGCTCCCTGCGTGTCACGGCCGAGTGGTCGGCGGCCGCGCGCCACGCCCGCCGCCACGCCGCCGGATCCAGTGCGTCGATGCAGGGCGCTCCGGGAAACAGATCGAGCAGTCCGGCCTCGTCCTCGGGGCCGGCCGGCGGGGCGGGTGGCGCGGGTGGCGCTACGGGCGCCGTGGTCAGGTAGGTTCCGGAACCTCGCCGACCGGCCAGCCATCCTTCCGCGTGCAGCTGGTCGTAGGCGGCGGCGATCACCGTCCGGCTCACCCCGAGCTGCCGCGCCAACGCCCGCGACGACGGCAACCGGTCCTCGGCACGTAGCGCTCCGCTGGTCGCCGCCGCGCGCAAGCCATCGGCTACCTGCACGGACAGCGGTTCCGCCGCTGTGCGATCGAGCATCAAAGGTAGGTCCTCCAGCATCGGAACCTCCGAATTGGACTGGTCGAATACAAGCGAATTGGCACTTCAATAATGCCACTCGCCCCAGCAGGCTGGTTCCATGAGCACCCGGACCCCCCTTTCGCCGACCCCGCGCAGCACCGTGACCCGCATCAAGGATCGCGCCCGCACCGACCGGGCCGACCTGGACGCCGTCCTGGACGCCGGGATGGTCTGCCACCTCGGCGTGCTGCTCGGCGACAGCCCTGTCGTCCTGCCCACCATCTACGGCCGCGACGGCGACACCGTCTATCTGCACGGCTCCACCGGCGCCGGCAACCTGCGCGCCGCCCTGCGGGGTGAGATCTCGCTGTCCGTCACGCACGTCGACGGCCTGGTCTATGCCCGCTCCGCCATGCACTTCTCGATGAACTACCGCTCGGCCGTCGTGCGCGGTCGCCCCGTCGAAATCGCCGACCCCGAGGAACGTCTCCGGGCCCTGCGGGTGATCGTCGAGCACGCCGCCCCCGGCGCCTGGGACCGCGTCCGCCCGCCGAGCAAGAAGGAAATGGCCGCCACCATGGTGTTGGCGCTGGATCTCACCGAGGCGTCGGTGAAGATTCGCACCGGCGGCCCCGGCGACGACCCCGCCGACATCGCCACCGGCGGAGTCTGGGCGGGAGTCCTTCCCCTGCAACAGGTTTGGGGCGAACCCATCCCGTCACCCGACCTGGAGCCCGGCCTGGAGACACCGGGCGACGTCCTGAACCGGTTCAGGGCCTGACCGCGATCGCTGGTCGCGGGTGGTGTGGGCGGGCTCATTCCGTGATCGGGGTGTTCTGGGCGGCGGCCAGCCACCACTCGCCGTCGGTCTCGACCAGCACATACATCGCCATTTCGGAGAAGCCGCCGGGCGCGTGGGCCCGGCGGCGGATGTGGGCGATGACGATGTTGGGTGCGGGGCTCTGGGCGGCGACGACCTCGAAGTCGGAGGCGGGTGCGACCGCGGCGGCCATGAGTTGGTGGTGGATGGCGTTGAGATCGTCGTAGCCGACGAGGGTGGCGCCGTGGTGCGCTCCCCACATGATGTCGGTGGCGAACCAGCTGTCGTAGGCGTCGGCGTCCGCGGCGTCGAGTCCCTTCTGCAATTGCGCCGCCAACGCCGTCGCCTCGGTGTCGGCGAGTGGTTGCCGGGCCGGGTCGTGCAGGGCAGGTCGTGGTTTCATGTCGGCTACGCTAGAAGCTGAACTTTAGTTCAGGTCAAGTGCTGCCAGAGGGTGGGCCGAATCGGCAGGGGGACAGTCTCTATCGCGGCACCGAGGTCGATATCCGGGTCCGGCGTTACCAGCGCCAACGTGTAGTCCCCGCCGATTCGGCACAGATAGGCTGACAGCCTGGTCCGGGAAGGTTGTTGCAGCCCAGGGTGAATGGCGCGTGCTGCGACCCCGGCGCAGTGATGTGGACCGAGTCGCTCGAGCGTCATGGGCAGTGCCCCGATATTGGAGCAGAGGATGTCGCGCTCCCCGGCCCCTCTCGACAGGGCATAGGCCCAGCGATCCGGAATGACCTGGAGTAATTCCTCGGGCATCCCGCCGGGGCTGGACATCCGGTATTCATAAGCTGCCCTGGATTTTTCGCGAATCGACGCAGGATCATCCGCGCGCCGCACCTCGATCGAGGTCACCGCCAGATCATTATCGGTACGTGGCTCCTCCCGGGTATCCACCGGCAGACTCGCCTCGATCACATCCCCCGCGAACCCGCTCGCCCACAACAGTTGCGCGGTAAACCAAATGAACAGGCTGTTCGCGGTACCGCCCTGATCCGCCGCGATCCGATCCCACTGCTCCGCCGCGAATCGCAGAATCACGCTGCGGGAGTGTGGCTTTCGCGCCGATCCGACCTCGCCGGTGATCGGCCGCTGCGGAATTCCGCGCCGCAAGGCCCGAACCGTCCCGCGCAGCACGATCGACCATTGCCGCCGAGCATCCACCCAGTCCGACGAGCTCGCATGCGCGGCGCGCCCCGCACCGAGCGCGGACACCGTGCCCCGCGCCGGAATACGCCGATCCGATTCGCCCGATCGGCGTGTGTCGTCCCTCGCGACCAGGTTCGACCCAGCCCCGCCATCCCGCCGAGTGTCGGCGCGTGGCTCGGATCGGTGACCGGAGTCGTCGCCGCGTCGGTCTCGCGCGGTGTCGGGGCGTGGCTCGGATCGGTGACCGGAGTCGTTGCCGCGTCGGTCTCGCGCGGTGTCGGGGCGTGGCTCGGGTCGGTGACCGGAATTGTCGCCATGCCGGTACCGCTCGGCGGGCGTGTCGCCGAACGCGGCTGCCAGGGCGGCGGCGACGGCGTGGATCAGGCCGCGGCCGTCGGCGAGCGCGTGCGAGCAGGTGAGGGCGATGACGGTGCCGCCGTCCGCGAGGGGTGCGGCCGTCAGGCGCCAGCCGGGGCCGAACTCGGGATCGAGATCGCCGCCCTGGCTATCGGCCCAATCCAGCAGTGCGGCAACGGGTATCGGATCGGCCGTGTAGGCGAGCGGATGCGCGCGAACGGTTCGCTGCCAAGCGCGCCTGGCGCCGGGGACGCGGGGGCGAATTACTCTGCGCCCCAGTGGGCCGACCCGGAGTGCGGCATGCACCTGATCGAGCAGCGCTCGGTCGACGAGATCGGCGGTCCGCCACAACCCTTGCAGCGCAATGGGAGTGCCCATTCCGCGGTGGGTGCGCAGGAAGATCTCGTCGACGACGCTGAGGCGGTCCATCAGGAGCGGGCGGCTCCGTGTCGGCCCTCGCCCGCGGCGAATCGCGCCGCGCCGTCCAGGGCGCCGTCCAGCAGAGCCGCGAGCCCGTGCTGGAATTCGTTGCGCAGCGCGGCCGGTTCGTCGAGGCCGTCCTGTTCGAGCATCGACATGCGGTCCGAGCGCAGACAGGTCTGCGGTAGACCGGCGAGTTCGGCGGCGAGCTGTTCGGCTGCCCGGCGCGCTTCGCCGGCGGGCACGACCCGGTTGACCAGGCCGATCGTCAACGCCTCGGCGGCGTCCACGGCCCGCCCGGTCAGCACCATGTCCATGGCGCGCCCGTGCCCGATGATGCGCGGCAGCCGGACGGTGCCGCCGTCGATCAGCGGCACGCCCCAGCGTCGGCAGAACACTCCGAAGGTGCTGTCGGCTTCGGCGACCCGCAGGTCGCACCACAGCGCGAGTTCCAGCCCGCCCGCGACCGCGAACCCGGACACGGCGGCGATCACCGGCTTGGACAGTTTCATCCGGGTGGGCCCCATCGGGCCGTCGCCGTCTTCGGCGGCCTGGTTGGAGCGTTCGGTGCCCAGTGCCTTGAGGTCCGCGCCCGCGCAGAAGGTGCCGCCCGCTCCCCACAGCACGGCGACCGCCGCGTTCGGGTCGGCGTCGAAGGCGCGAAACGCCTCGGCCAGCGCCGCCGCGGTCGGCCCGTCGACCGCGTTGCGTGCCTCGGGGCGATTCAGGATGACCGTGGTCACCGGTCCGGTGTGTTCGACTCGCACACTCATCTACAGCGCCTTTCGTGTTGTTGCCGCTTCGACAATACGACTCGGGCACCCTTGTGTGAAGAAGTGAATCCATGCTTCACTTCTTACGTGGTGTACCGCAGAACCCCGGCCACGCAGGCCCGGCTCGACGCGCAGGCCGCACTCATCGTGCAGGCCGCGACCCAGGTGCTGTCCCGGGACGGATTCGCCGGGCTGTCCATGGCGGCGGTCGCGAACTCGGCGGGCGTGGCCACCGGCACCGTCTACAAGCATTTCGACGGCAAGGCCGATCTGGTCACCGCGGTGTTCCGCCGGGTGGTCGCCCATGAGGTCGAGGCGGTCCGCACCGCCGCTGCGGCGGGCGATGCGACCGAGCGGGTGGCCGCGGCCGTGGAGACCTTCGTGGGCCGCGCGCTCAAGAACCCGAAGCTGGCCTACGTGTTGCTGGTCGAACCGGTCGACGCGGTGGTCGACATCGAGCGCCTGCGTTTCCGTCGCGCCTTTGCCGAATCCTTCGAATCCGCTGTCGCCGAAGGTGTCTCGCGTGGCGAACTGCCGCCGCAGGATGCCCGCACCAGCGCCGCCGCCCTGGTCGGCGCGATCGGCGAGGTGCTGGCCGGTCCGCTGGTGGACGCGCCGCACAGCGAATCCGTTGTCCCCGAACTCATCTCGTTCGCCCTGCGCGCCCTGGGCGCCAACCGCTAGGAGCAGTCGATGCCGACTCATGAAGTCTTCAACCAGGTTCCCGACATCACGCCGTTCGACGCGTCCCGCAATCCGGCGTTGCTGGAGGGCCTGTACCGCGAGGGTGCGGGCTGGGCCGAACCCGAGGTGCGCGAACTCGGCGTGCGCGCCGGATCTTTCGAGGTCCAGGAGTGGGGTCGGCTGGCCAACGAGTACCCGCCCGTGCTGCGCACCCATGACCGCTACGGTCACCGCATCGACGAGGTCGAGTTCCATCCGCACTGGCACGACCTGATGAATGTCGCTGTGTCGCACGGCCTGCACGGCAGCCCCTGGATCGACGACCGCCCGGGCGCGCACGTGGCTCGCGCCGCCAAGTTCTACACCTGGGGCGCGGCCGAGGCCGGGCATATGTGCCCGATCTCCATGACCTACGCGATCGTGCCCGCCCTGCGGCACAATCCGGACCTAGCCGCGCGGTTCGAGCCGCTGCTCGCTTCGCGCACCTACGATTTCGGTCTGCGCGAGCCATCGGCCAAGGCCGGTCTGATCGCGGGCATGTCGATGACGGAGAAGCAGGGCGGCTCCGATGTCCGCGCCAACACCACCACCGCGACCCCGCGGCCGGACGGCAGCTACCGAATCGTCGGACACAAGTGGTTCACCTCGGCGCCCATGTCCGACATGTTCCTCACCCTGGCCCAGGCCCCGGGCGGCCTGTCCTGCTTCCTGCTGCCGCGCGTGCTGCCCGACGGCACCCGCAATCCGATCCGGATCCAGCGCCTGAAAGACAAGCTCGGCAACAAGTCCAACGCGTCCTCGGAGATCGAATACGAGAACGCCACCGGCTGGCTGGTCGGCGCCGAGGGCGCGGGCGTGAAGACCATTATCGAGATGGTCAATATGACCCGCCTGGACTGTGTGATCGGCTCCGCGACCGGCATGCGCATGGGCGCGGTGCTCGCCACGCACCACGCCCGGCACCGAGCCGTCTTCGGCGCCAAGCTGATCGATCAGCCCGCCATGCGCAATGTGCTGGCCGACCTGGTGATCGAGTCCGATGCCGCGACGACCGTGATGATGCGGCTGGCCGGCGCCACCGACCGGGCCGGGACCGATCCTGCGGAGGCGGCGCTGCGCCGGATCGCGCTGGCGGTCACCAAGTACTGGGTGTGCAAGCGCGCCCCGGCGCACGCCGCCGAAGCCCTGGAATGCTTCGGCGGCAACGGATACGCCGAGGAATCCGGTATGCCGCGCCTGTACCGCGAGGCTCCGCTCATGTCCATCTGGGAGGGCTCGGGCAATGTGGCGGCGCTGGACGCGCTGCGCGCCATGGGCCGCCAGCCGGAATCGGTCGAGGCGTTCTTCACCGAGGTGTCGCTGGCGGGTGGGGCGAACCCGCACCTGGACGACGCGATCGCCCGCCTCGGCAAGGAACTGTCGGAGATGTCCGAGATCGAGTACCGCGCCCGCCGCGTGGTCGAACTGATGGCGCTGGTGTTGCAGGGCGCGCAGCTGGTCCGGCACGGGCACCCGGCGGTCGCCGACGCCTTCTGCGCCACCCGGCTCGGTGGCGACTGGGGCAACGCCTACGGCACCCTGCCGCCCGGCGTCGACACCGCGGCCATTCTCGAGCGGGCATACGTGGCCTGACGCGTTCGCGCCCCGGTCAGAGTTTCGTGATCGGGGCGTGCTGGGGCATCAGCCGGATCTTGCCCGCGCTACCGAAGTCGATCAGGGCCGAGGCGGCCGGGCCCGCGCCATTGGCCTCGAGGACCCGGCCGAGGCCGTACTTGTCGTGTGAGACCCGATCGCCCACGGCGAGTACCAGGTTGGCGTTGCGGTGGGTCGACTTGCCCGGCGCCGGGCGGCGCGGGCCGCGGTCCCCGATACCGGGACGCCGCTCGTCCCAGCCGCGCGTCCAATCCCGTTCCACGCCATCGTCGTCGCCGCGGCGGCGACCGCGGGTGATCGGGGAGGGCGCCGGTTCGAGCCGCCGCCAATCCATCAGGTGGCCGGGGATCTCCTGCAGGAAACGAGATTCCGGGTTCTGCGAGGGCTGCCCCCAGGCCGAGCGGATGATCGCGCGGCTCAGATAGAGCCGCTGCCGGGCCCGGGTGATGCCGACGTAGGCGAGGCGGCGTTCCTCGGCCAGTTCGGTCGGATCGCCGAGGGCGCGCATATGCGGGAACTGCCCGTCTTCCCAGCCGGTCACGAACACCACCGGGAACTCCAGGCCCTTCGCGGTGTGCAGCGTCATCATGGTGACCACGCCACTGCCCTCGTCGGGAATCTGGTCGGTGTCGGCGACGAGCGACACCCGCTCCAGGAACGCGGCCAGCGATCCCGGGTCCGGTTCGCCCTCGCCGGCTTCGGGCAGCATGCCCTCGGCCCGCGCCGCCTCGGCGTTGTTGTGCGCCTCGGAACTGAATTCCCGTGCCACGGACACCAGTTCGTTCAGGTTGTCCAGGCGCGCGCCGTCCTGTGGGTCGTCGGAAGCCGCCAGTTCCGCGCGGTATCCGGTGCGATCCAGCACGGCCTCGACCACATTGCCGACATCGGGATAGTCGGCGTCGGCCCGCACCCCGGCGGCCCGGACCTCCTCCAGCAGGTCCAGGAAGCCCGCGATGGCCCGCTGGGCCCGGGTGTTCAGCAGCGCCACCTTGCCGTCGGCGGCATCGCGCAGCGCCGCGGCGAACCCGATATCGCGCTGCTCGGCATGCACCGCCACACACGCTTCGGCGCGGTCGCCGATGCCGCGACGCGGGGTGTTGAGAATGCGCCGCAGGCTGACCGCGTCATCCGGGTTCTCCAGGACGCGCAGGTAGGCGACGATATCGCGCACCTCTTTGCGCTCGTAGAACCGGACGCCGCCGACCACCTTGTAGGGCAGGCCCATCCGGATGAAGATCTCCTCCAGCGCGCGCGAATTGTTGTTGGTGCGATAGAAGACCGCCACATCGCTGTAGTTCGCATCGCCCTGATCGACCAGCCGGTCGATTTCGCGGGCCACGAACGAGGCTTCGTCGTGCTCGTTGTCGGCGACGTAGCCGGTGATCAGATCGCCCGCGCCGGAATCGGTCCACAGCTTCTTCTCGCGCCGGTTCTCGTTGCGTGAGATGACCGCGTTGGCGGCCGAGAGGATGTGCTGGGTGGAGCGGTAGTTCTGTTCCAGCAGAATGGTTTCCGCATCGGGGAAGTCGCGCTCGAATTCCTCGATATTGCGGATGGTGGCGCCGCGGAAGGCATAGATGGACTGGTCGGCGTCGCCCACGACGCACAGTTCGCTCGGCGGCACCGTGTCCGCCTGGCGTACCGCCTCGAATTCGGGATCGGCGGCCGCCGCGCCCGCGTCGATATCGTCGAGTTCGGGGCGGGCGTGATAGCCGACCAGCTCGCGGACCAGCACGTACTGCGCGTGGTTGGTGTCCTGGTACTCATCGACCAGCACGTGCCGGAAACGGCGGCGGTAGTACTCGGCGACCTGGGGATGGCGCTGGAGCAGCGCGACCGTCTCGCCGATCAGATCGTCGAAGTCCATGGCGTTCGCCGCGCGCAGCCGCCGCTGGTATTCGGTGTAGACCCGCGCCACCAGGCCGGGCAATTCACCGCTGGTATCGGTTTCGGCATCGGCGGTGGCCCGGGCCGGATCGATCAATTCGTTCTTCAGATTGGAAATGGCGGTGGCGAGCAGCCGGGCGGAGTATTTCTTCGCGTCGATGTCGAAGTCGCGGCTGATCATGGTGAGCAAACGCCGGGAATCGTCGGCGTCGTAGATGGAGAAATTCGAATTCAGCCCGGGCAGCAGTGCCGCCTGCATCCGCAGGATGCGCACGCAACTGGAATGGAAGGTCGACACCCACATGGTGTTCGCCCGGGGGCCGACCAGCCCGGTGACCCGCTCACGCATCTCGGCGGCGGCCTTGTTGGTGAAGGTGATGGCCAGGATCTGCCCGGGCGTTGCGCCGCGCGCGGCCAGCAGGTAGGCGATGCGCCGAGTGAGCACGGCCGTCTTGCCGGAGCCCGCGCCCGCCACGATCAGCAGGGGGCGCCCGGTATGGACGACGGCGGCGCGCTGCTGCGGATTCAGGCCCTCCAGCAGCCGCTCGGCCTCCTCGGTACGGCGCTGGTCCCGTTCGGCCCGGCGCTGCTCCTGCTCGTCGGCCCGGCGTTGTGCCTGTGCGGCGAGCGAGCCCGCGGGGCCGGGATCGGCCGGTGCGGTCGGGGAAGCGTCGGGGTGCCGGTTTCGTCCGGCTCGAGTCTGAGGAGTCACCGTGATGTCCATTGCCCATCCACGCTACCGGCGGGCACCGACACGGATGCGGGCCCGGTCGCCCCGAACGTCGCAAATTCGCAAACAGAAGTGTTTTGCATTACTTCCCGCCCGTGGCACACTGGCCCCATGCTCTGCGTTGTCGTGTCCATGCCGCTCCGGTTACCCGCCGGATACCGACACCCTCGAGCCGACTCGAGTAGCTGAGCGTAGTTTCTGGGGGGACGATGGAAGACCGATAGGTCTAAATCACGGGTGAAAGAACCAGACCGGAAGGTAACAGCCCCCGCGCGCCATCCGATCCAGGTTCTGACACGAGGAGATGAATGATGAGCACCCCTGCCACCGCGCACGACTCCGACGCGGCGCTGCCGCAGACCGAGGCTGAGATCGACAAGCTCCGCAAGGAGATCGATCAGCTCGACGCCGAGATCCTGGCCGCTATCAAGCGCCGCACCGAGATCTCGCGCATCATCGGTCGTACTCGGATGGCCTCGGGTGGCCCGCGCCTCGTGCACAGCCGCGAGATGAAGGTGCTGGAACGATTCAGCGAGCTGGGCCAGGAAGGCCACACCCTCGCCATGCTGCTGCTGCGCCTCGGCCGCGGCCGCCTCGGTCACTGACCATTCCGGGCCCACGGGCCCGCCGATACCTTGCGGTGTGTCGCAAGACTGCCGTTTCCCCAGGCCGCCCCGGGTGTCCATGTACCCCGGGGCGGTCGTTTTCTCCCGCTCAGGTGAGCGCGATGTACTTGGTCGACAGGTACTCCTCGATGCCCTCGGTCCCGCCCTCACGCCCGAATCCTGACGCCTTGACGCCGCCGAAGGGCGCGGCGGGGTCGGAGATCACGCCCCGGTTGACCCCGACCATGCCGGACTCCAGCCCCTCCGCGATGCGCAGGGCGCGATCCAGGTCGCGCGTGTAAACGTAAGAGACCAAGCCGAATTCGGTGTTGTTCGCGGCGGCCAGCCCCTGCTCCTCGGTCTCGAAGCCGACGATCGGCGCGACCGGGCCGAACACCTCCTCACGCAGGATGCGGGCGGTCGGGGGCACTTCGGTCAGGATGGTGGCCGGATAGAACCAGCCCGGTCCGCCGGGCGCCTTCCCGCCCAGCCGGACCCGCGCGCCCGCCGCCACCGCGTCGTCGACCAGCTCGGTGACGGTGCCGAGCTGCTCCTCGTTGATCAGCGGGCCGAGCGTGGTCTCGGGGTCGGTGCCCGGGCCCAGGCGCACCTGGCTCGACATCGCCGCCACCAGCTTGGTGGTGAACTCCTCGAGCACCCCGTGCTGCACGTGGAAGCGGTTGGCCGCGGTGCACGCCTCGCCGCCGTTGCGCAGCTTGGCCAGCATCGCCCCCTGGACCGCGGCATCGATGTCGGCGTCGTCGAACACCACGAACGGCGCGTTGCCGCCGAGTTCCATGGAGGTGCGCAGCAGTCCGCCGGCGGCTTGCTGCACCAGCTTCTTGCCCACCTCGGTGGAACCGGTGAAGGTGAGCTTGCGCAGCCGCGGGTCCTCGAGCAGCGGCCGCGTCACCGCGCCGGAGTGACTGGTGGTGAGCACCGACAGCACGCCGTTCGGCAGTCCGGCCGCACTGCACAGCTGCGCCAGCGCCAGCATGGTCAGCGGCGTCGCCGAGGCCGGCTTGACGATCATGGTGCAACCGGCCGCGAGCGCGGGGCCGATCTTGCGCGTGCCCATCGCCAGCGGGAAATTCCACGGTGTGATGGCCAGGCACGGCCCGACCGGCTGCTTGTGCACCATGATCCGGCCGGTGCCGGAGGGCGCGTGCAGGTAGCGGCCGTGCACGCGCACGGCCTCCTCGGCGAACCAGCGGAAGAACTCGGCGCCGTAGCGCACCTCGTTGCGGCTCTCCGGTAGCGCCTTGCCCATTTCCAGGGTCATCAGCAGGGCGAATTCCTCCGCCCGGGCGGTCAGCTGCTCGAAGACCGCGCGCAGGATCTCCCCGCGCTCACGGGCGGGGGTCGCCGCCCAGCCGGCCTGCGCCGCGGCGGCCGCGTCCAGGGCGCGCACGGCGTCCTCGGGGGTGGCGTCCGCGACCCGGGTCAGTACCTCGTCGGTGGCCGGATCACGCACCTCGAAGGTGCCGCCGCCGGTCGCGTCGACCGGTCCGCCGATCCACAGTCGCGTCGGGACGGATTGCAGGAGTTCGCTCTTGGACACCATGTGCTCAGCCTAGGCCGCGGGCCCGCCCGGCAGCCGGACAAACCCGGCGCCGGATCGCGCCGCGGGGTGGTTCTCGTGCGCACCCGGCCCGCGGCCAGTAACCTCGGCACTCGTGAGCAGCGACATCACCGCATCGGCGGCCTGGCGGAAACTGCACGAACACCACGCCGCCGTGGCCGAGCGACACCTCAGGGACCTCTTCGCGGAGGACCCGGCGCGTGGCCGTGAGCTGACGGTGCCGGTCGCCGACCTGCACATCGACTACAGCAAGCACCGCGTCACCCGCGAAACCCTGCATCTGCTGGTGCAATTGGCCGAAGAGGCCGGGGTGGCGCAGCGCCGCGACGCGATGTTCGCGGGCGCGCACATCAACACCTCCGAGGATCGCGCGGTGGGGCACGTCGCGCTGCGCCTGCCCGCGGGTGAAGCGCTGACCATCGACGGCGCCGACGCGGGCGCGCAGGTGCGCGAAGTCCTGCATCGCATGGGCGAATTCACCGATGCGCTGCGTTCCGGCGCATGGCGCGGCGCCACCGGCGCGCGGCTCACCACCGTGGTGAATATCGGCATCGGCGGCTCGGATCTCGGCCCGGACATGGTGCACCGCGCGCTGCGGCACTATGCCGACGCCGGCATCGATGCCCGTTTCGTCTCCAATGTCGATCCCGCCGATCTGGTTGCCACCCTGGCCGGCCTGGACCCGGCCCGGACGCTGTTCATCGTTGCCTCCAAGACGTTTTCGACGCTCGAGACGCTGACCAACGCGACCGCCGCGCGCCGCTGGCTGGTGGCCGCGCTGGGCGAGGACGCCGTCGCCAAACACTTCGTCGCGGTGTCCACCAATGCCGAGAGGGTCGCCGAATTCGGTATCGACACCGCCAATATGTTCGGCTTCTGGGACTGGGTCGGCGGCCGCTACTCGGTCGACTCCGCGATCGGCCTGTCGGTCATGGCGACCATCGGCAAGGAGCGTTTCGCCGAGTTCCTGGCCGGAATGCACGCCGTGGACCAGCATTTCGCGACCGCGCCGCTGGAGCGCAACGCTCCGGTGCTGCTCGGCCTGCTCGGGGTCTGGTATTCGAACTTCTTCGGCGCGGAATCGCGTGCGGTGCTGCCGTATTCGAACGATCTGGCCCGGTTCCCGGCCTATCTGCAACAGCTGACCATGGAGTCCAACGGCAAGTCGGTGCGCGCCGACGGCGCACCCGTCACCACCTCGACCGGCGAGATCTTCTGGGGTGAACCGGGCACCAACGGCCAGCACGCGTTCTATCAGCTGCTGCACCAGGGCACCCGGCTGATACCGGCCGATTTCCTCGGCTTCGCCCGCCCGACCGACGATCTGCCCACCCGGGACGGCACCGGCAGCATGCACGACATCCTGATGAGCAACCTGTTCGCGCAGACCAAAGTGCTCGCCTTCGGCAAAACCGCCGCGGAGATCGCGGCCGAGGGGACCGACCCGGAGGTGGTGCCGCACAAGGTGATGCCGGGCAACCGGCCGAGCACCACGATTCTCGCGCCGCTGCTGACCCCGTCGGTGGTCGGGCAGCTGATCGCGCTGTACGAGCACCAGGTGTTCGTCGAGGGCGCCATCTGGGGCATCGACAGCTTCGATCAGTGGGGCGTGGAGCTGGGCAAGCAGCAGGCGCTGGAGCTGGCCCCGCTGCTCACCTCGCCGGAAGCACCGGCGCCCCAGGGCGATTCCTCCACCGACGCGCTGATCGGCTGGTACCGGGCGCACCGCTAGTTCAGGTAGTACCGTCCCTGATGGCCGCGCAGCACCAGATCCGCGCGGTCCCGGGTGGCGGCGATCCGGTCGGCATTGCGAAAGTCGCTCTCGTGCACCTTTACCCGCGCCGCGCCGACCGTCCGGCCGCCGCGCACATGGCGGCGCAGCAGCCGCTTCTCCAGCAGCCGCCGGTCGGCATCGAGATACCAGCACGCATCGAGCAACTTGCGCACCGCCGACCATTCCTGGCCGTCCTCGTCCTCGAACAGCAGGTAGTTCCCCTCGACGACGACAATGCGATGGTCGGCGAAAACCACACCGCCCGGGCTCGGTTCATCGATGGCGCGATCGAAACTCGGCCACGGCACCGGCGCGCCGAGCGGTGTGTCCCGCAGACGGCGCAGGTTTTCCACGAATCCGGCGGCATCGAAGGTGTCCGGCTCGCCCTTGCGGGCCAGGGTGCCCGCGGCCCGCAGCTCGGCATTGCGCAGATGAAAACCGTCCATCGGCGCCACTTCGGCCATCGGCTGCCCGAGTCGTAGATTCAGGGCATCGCGCAACCCCGTCGCGAACGTCGATTTCCCGGCACCGGGTGGACCCGCGACACCGAGCAGATAGCGGGCGGGTCCGGCATCGGCCAGGACCCGTTCGGCAAGGTGACCCCACGACATCGCCGTCATCCCGGCAACGCTACCCGCGTCGCGGCGTAATCAGTTCGCGCGCGCGAGATTCAGCGGACTCGCGTCAATCGCGCTGGACGCCGAGGCCGATGCCCCGGGTCGCCAGCCACGGCACCGGATCGATCTTGTCGCTGCCGTTCAACCAGACCTCGAAGTGCACGTGCGGGCCGGTGGAGAAGCCGCGATTGCCCATGGTGGCGATCTGGTCACCGGCCATGACGCGCTGCCCCTCCGACACCGTGGCGGTGTCGATGTGGCCGTAGATGGTGACGGTGCCGTCGTCGTGCAGCAGTCGCACCCACATGCCGAAGCCGGCGGCGGGGCCCGCTTCGATCACGGTGCCGTCGGCGACCGCGTAGATGGGTGTACCGATCGGCCCGGCGACGTCGATGCCGAGATGCTGGACGCCCCAGCGGGCGCCATAGCCCGAGGTGTAGTTGCCCGCCGCGAACTTCGCGAACAGCGGCCGCAGTTTGGCGGCTTCGGCGGCGGCGAGATCCTCGGCGTACTTGCGGCCCTTCTCCAGGATGTCGGAGAACTGACCGAAGTTCGCGGGCGCGGAGACATTGAGCACCTGCGGCGTCACGCCGGAGGCGCTGGGATCCTCGAGGCTGACCGACTGCGCGGCGATCTCGTGGATCTGGCCCGAGGCTTCGTAATCGATGCTCTGCGAGGGCTGTTCGGGAGAGGCCATCGCGCACTGGCCGGCGGCGACCACCGCGCCGGCGGCCACGGCGACCACCGCGGCACGGCCCTTGAGGGCGGCCGGGGGAGCGGGCATCCGATGCGCGCCGCCCCGCCGCGCGCGAGGGGCGATCGGTGCATCGGTGGATTCGGGCGTCCAGGCGCCGGTGTCTTCCGGGGTCCAGGTGTTGTCGCCCGCGTCGGGGGCCCAGTCCTCGGTGCCCGGGGCCCAGGCGTTCTCGGCTTCGGGGGCCCACGGTTCGGGTTCGGGCGACCAGGCGCCGTTGTCGGCGGGCCACTCGTCGTTGGCTGCCCACGCGCCGCCGTCGGACCACGACTCGGCCTGGGCCCAGTCGTTGTTCGTCGACCAGGCGGCGCTGTCGTAGCCGCCGTTGTCGTAGGCGTTGTTGTTGTCGTACCCGCCGTTGTCGTAGGCGGCGTAGTCGTCGTACTGGTCCTGGTGCGCGGCGGCGGGAGCCGCGGCGGCGTACCGGCTGTTGGACGACGGGAAGGAGCGATTGCCCAGATCCGCTACGGCGAAGGGTTCGTTGTCGTCGCGATAACGATGTCCCTTGCGAGCGCGATTACCGGAATCGAGAGTGGAGCGATTATTCATCCGAGATGCCACATCGTGAAGCGGGTGGAGCGGGTGCTACGGGGGGAGACCGGCGCCCACAGGGAACGGCGAACCTGTGGAGTGCTGCTGTGCGTCAAGCTTGCCGTCCTCCTGGTTGTGACCGAGTTGTGACATCGACCGCATTGACGGTAACGAAACGATTGCAGGGTCCGCAAGCGCTGCGCGCGTCCGGGTCAAACATGTGAGATTCATCACGGTAACACCACGGATGGACTCACCGTTGCGCGGGCACTCTGGTGAGGCTACCCGACGACATTGCGTAGTAGTCCGGCCGCTACGGGCGGGATGTCCCGCTCTACCTGGCGCGCCGACAACAAGCTACTCGTCAGTAGCGTTGGCCAGCGGTTTTTCCGCGCCGCGTATCGGTCCGTGACCTGCGCCACTTAGGATGAGCGTGGCCGATTGGCCCTCCATGTGACTGGTTAAAGTCCGACCCGACCCGCTTCCGACGTCGGGCCGCCAACAAAGACGTTGTCATAGCAACGCAGACGAGACGGTGAGTACATGGATCTCTTCGAATATCAGGCGAAGGAGCTCTTCGTTAAGCACGGAGTGCCTTCGTCCGAGGGCCGCGTCACGGATACAGCCGAGGACGCCCGCGCCATTGCCGAGGAAATCGGCAAGCCGGTGATGATCAAGTCGCAGGTGAAGGTCGGCGGCCGCGGTAAGGCCGGTGGCGTGAAGTACGCCGCCACCCCGGAGGACGCGTTCACGCACGCGTCGAACATCCTGGGCCTGGATATCAAGGGCCACATCACCAAGAAGATCCTTGTCGCCGAAGCCAAGGACATCGCGGAGGAGTACTACATCTCCTTCCTGCTGGACCGCTCCAATCGCACCTACCTGGCCATGTGCTCGGTGGAAGGCGGCATGGAGATCGAAGAGGTCGCCGAGAAGACCCCCGAGCGCCTGGCCAAGGTGCCGGTCGACGCCGTCAAGGGCGTCGATCTCGCGTTCGCGCGTTCCATCGCCGAGCAGGGCCACCTGCCCGCCGAGGTGCTCGACGCCGCGGCCGTGACCATCCAGAAGCTGTGGGAGGTCTTCATCGGCGAAGACGCCACCCTGGTCGAGGTCAACCCGCTGGTGCGCACCCCCGAGGGCGAGATCCTGGCCCTGGACGGCAAGGTCACCCTCGACGAGAACGCCGAATTCCGGCAGCCGGGCCACGCGGCGTTCGCGGACATCGACGCGACCGACCCGCTCGAGCTCAAGGCCAAGGAGAACGACCTCAACTACGTCAAGCTCGACGGCGAGGTCGGCATCATCGGCAACGGCGCCGGTCTGGTCATGTCCACCCTGGACGTGGTCGCCTACGCCGGTGAGAACCACAGCGGCGTCAAGCCCGCCAACTTCCTCGACATCGGCGGCGGCGCCTCGGCCGAGATCATGGCCGCCGGCCTGGACGTCATCCTGGGTGACGCGCAGGTCAAGAGTGTGTTCGTGAACGTTTTCGGTGGCATCACCGCCTGTGACGCGGTCGCCAACGGCATCGTCAAGGCGCTGGAGATCCTCGGCGACGAGGCGAACAAGCCGCTGGTCGTCCGTCTCGACGGCAACAAGGTGGACGAGGGCCGCAAGATCCTCGCCGATGCCGCGCACCCGCTCATCACGCTTGCGCAGACAATGGACGAAGGCGCCGACAAGGCCGCCGAACTGGCTGCCGCCCGCTAACGACGGCCGAGTAAGGACAAGAGAAATATGTCTATCTTCCTGAACAAGGACTCCAAGGTCATCGTCCAGGGCATCACCGGCGGCGAGGGCACCAAGCACACCGCGCTGATGCTGAAGGCGGGCACCCAGGTCGTCGGCGGCGTGAACGCGCGCAAGGCCGGCACCACGGTCTCGCACACCGACAAAGACGGCAACGCGGTCGAGCTGCCCGTGTTCGCCACCGTCGCCGAGGCCATGAAGGAGACCGGCGCGGACGTATCGATCGCCTTCGTGCCGCCGAAGTTCTCCAAGGACGCCATCCTCGAGGCCATCGACGCGGAGATCCCGCTGCTCGTGGTCATCACCGAGGGCATCCCGGTGCAGGACTCCGCCTACGCGTGGGCCTACAACGTGGAGAAGGGCAACAAGACCCGGATCATCGGCCCGAACTGCCCCGGCATCATCACCCCGGGTGAGGCGCTGGTCGGCATCACCCCGGCCAACATCACCGGCAAGGGCCCGATCGGCCTGGTCTCCAAGTCCGGCACCCTGACCTACCAGATGATGTACGAGCTGCGCGATTTCGGTTTCTCCACCGCGATCGGCATCGGCGGCGACCCGGTCATCGGCACCACCCACATCGACGCCATCGAGGCGTTCGAGAAGGACCCGGAGACCAAGCTCATCGTCATGATCGGCGAGATCGGCGGCGACGCCGAGGAACGGGCCGCGGCCTACATCAAGGCCAACGTGACCAAGCCGGTCGTCGGCTACGTCGCGGGCTTCACCGCGCCCGAGGGCAAGACCATGGGCCACGCCGGCGCCATTGTCTCCAGCGGTGGCGGTACCGCCCAGGCCAAGCAGGAGGCGCTGGAAGCCGCGGGTGTGAAGGTCGGCAAGACCCCGTCCGCGACCGCCGCGCTGGCCCGCGAGATCCTGGAAAAGGCGAGCATCACCGCCTGATTCGTCGCGAATGTACGAAGGCCGCCCCCAAAACCTGAGGGCGGCCTTTGTATTCGGCGCTGAGCCTGGTTGAGGGTGACCTCAGCCGACGAGTGCAGTAGCGTCAAGAGAGATTCCGGTTTTCACTGCATGAAACGATCGACCTAGGAGACGACGACATGTCATACCCGTCCGGGGGCTCCGGGTACAACACACCCGCAACGCCTTCCGCACCAAGCAATCCCGGCCAGCCGGCCAGCGGCGGCAGCTCAGGTGCGAGTGCTTCCGGGTCCGAGGGCAAAGGACTTCCGTTCTTCCTGCTCGTCGGTGTCGCCGCGCTCGGTGTCCTGAACTTCCTGCTGGGCTTCCTGCCCTTCGCCGAGGCGGAGACGATGGGCGGTGGCTCGGCCAGCCGCAGCGCCTTCGAGGGCAACCTCGCTGGTCTGCTGGCCATTCTGCTGTTCGCCGGCCTGGCCGCCGGGCTGTCGTTGCTGCCGAAGCAGGACTGGAAGGGAATTGCGGCCGCGGCGTCTGCCGCCGGCTTCCTCGCTGTCCTGTTCCAGGTCTTCAGCCTGGGCGACGGCGTCGATGCCGCGATCGGTGCCTGGATCCTGATTCTGCTGACCCTCGTGCAGACCGGCCTCGCCGTCGCGGTGATTCTGTTCGACATGGGCATCGTGAAGGCGCCCGCGCCCAAGCCCGCCGGTGCGGCGCAGGGACAGCCGGGCGGATACGGTTCCGGCCAGGGCGGTTACGGCCAGCAGTCCTTCGGCGGCCAGGGTCAGCCGGGCCAGCCCTATGGTCAGCAGCAGTCCTACGGTCAGCAGTCCTACGGGCAGCAGAGCCAGCCGGGCCAGTCGCAGGCGAGCTATGGTCAGCAGCAGTCCTACGGTCAGCAGTCCTACGGGCAGCAGAGCCAGCCGGGCCAGCCGCAGGCGAGCTACGGCCAGCAGCAGTCCTACGGCCAGCAGCCCGGATACGGTGCGCAGCAGCAGGGTTCGCCCTACGGCCAGGCCGGCCAGCCGCGCCCGGACGAGAGCGCCACGCAGCACTTCAGCGCCCAGCAGGGCGGCCAGCAGTACGGCGGTGCGTCCAGCTACGGCCAGCAGGCGGGTCAGCCGTTCGGCGGCGAGCAGGGCGAGGATCCGGCCAACAAGGCCACCCGCGCCTTCCGTCCCTCGGACGACCAGCAGCAGTAATCGATGAGTGGCGTTGGGGCGCACAGTCTCCCCGACGCGGCCTGCTTCGCGAGCACCCTTCCCACCCGGGGCGGGTGCTCGCGGCGCGCCTGGGCCACTCCGCTATCGAAAGCTGACACGCTGAATTCTCATGAGCTCCTCCAGAAATAGTCTCGAGCGCTGGACCGGTGGCTCGGACGGCGCGTCGGAGAGCGGCGACCGGTCGACCAGCAGACGCCGGACACCGGCCGACACCGGCGACGACACCGCCTTCCTCTCGCTCACCCCCGAACGCGGCCGAGCCCTGCTGCTGGTGGCCGCCCGTCCGGCGGCGCTGACCCTGACCGCGCTGACCGTGCTGGTACTGGCCGCCCTGCTGACCGCGGGGAGCGATCTCACCGGTACCGCGGGCGCCATCGCCGCGAGCTGGCTTGCGGCCCATCAGGTCCCGCTGGTGATCGGCACCACCGAACTGGGGCTGCTCCCGCTGCTGCCGACCGCGCTGGTGCTGTGGCTGACCTGGCGCGAAACCGCCCGCGCGGTCGAACCGGGCAGTTCCCGGATCGATCTGGCCTGGCTGCTCGGCGCCGCGGTGGCCGGGCCGCTGCTGGTGACGGCGGTCTGCTCGGCGGTGGCCGAGGACGCCTCCGGCGCGGTCGCGTTGCAGCCCCCGAATCCGCTGAGCGCGTTCGCCCGGGTGTTCGGGTTGCAGCTGCTGGCCGCGGCCGGGGGGATCGCCAGTCGCCTGTGCCGCCAACTGGTTTCGCGGCTGGCGCTGCCCGAGTGGACGATCGCCGCCGCCTACGCCGCGCGCCGCACCCTGCTGCGCCTGCTCGCGGCCGGTCTCGCGGTGACCGTGCTGTCGTTCCTGCTGCACTGGTCGAGAATCGGCGAGACCTATCAGGCCGCGGGCAATGCGGCGGGCGGGTTCGGCCTGACTCTGCTCTCGCTGGCCTATCTGCCGAATGTGGCGCTCGGCGCGCTCGGTGTGCTGGTCGGCGCGAGCGCGCACCTCGGGGAGGTGTCGATCGGACTGTTCGCGGTGACCGGCGGCCCGATTCCGGCGGTGCCGGTCGTGGCCGCGCTGCCCGCGGGCCCGGCACAGACCTGGTGGCTGGTGCTGCTGCTGATCCCGGCGGCGCTCGGCGTCCTCAACGGCGTCGACTGTGGCCGCACCGCGCCCGATCAGGCCAAAACGCCCTGGGCGACGCTGGTTTCGGCCGCGCTGGTCAGCATGGCGCTCACCCTGATGGGAGCGGTCGGCGGCGGCGCGCTCGGCAGCTTCGGCCGGGTCGGGCTGGACCTGCCGATGTTCGGGCTGCTGAGTTTCGCCTGGCTGGCGCTCGGCGGCTACGCGGGGCTGCTCTTCGCGCGCTGGTTCGTGGTGCCGGTCGGGACCACGCCCGAGTTCGCCGCGGACGACGACGCGCACAGCTACTTCGACGACCACGGCGAGTACGACGAGCACGCCTACGACGACGGCTATTACGACGAATCCGAGGACGACTACTACGAGGACGACTACCCGGACTACGACGGCCCCGAGCTCGAGGTCGAGATGGAGGGCGAGCTCGTGGAGGAGGAGGCGCCCGCGGTCGCCGCGGCCGCCGAATCCGACCTCGCCGCGCCGGAGGACATCGTCGACGCCGAAGTGGTGGATCCCGATCCGGATCCGGATCCGCGCCCCTACTTCCGGAGCCGGTGAGCTCCGGCCGCGCACACCCGGCAACCGGTCGAGAGTGAGCTGACCCACCCCACTAGGCTCTACGTCGGCGGATCCTCCGCCCATCCCACCGATTCGCAGGAGTAGAGCCCTGAGCCTGTCCACCCCGTCGGCTCCGCAGGATCCACCGGCCACCGCGTGGCGGCCCGCCGCGGCGCCGGCCACCGTCGTCGTGCTCGCCTCGGGCACGGGTTCGCTGTTGCGCGCGCTGTTGCAGGCCGCCGCCGCGCCCGGATATCCGGCGCGGATCGTCGCGGTCGGTGTGGATCGGGTCTGCCCGGCCACCGAGCACGCCGACGCCGCGGGTGTCCCGCATTTCCGGGTGGCCCTGAACGAGTTTCCCGACCGCGCCGCCTGGGATGCGGCCCTGACCGAGGCGGTCGCCGCGCACCGGCCCGATCTGGTGGTCTCGGCCGGTTTCATGAAGATCCTCGGCCCGGAGTTCCTGACGCGCTTCGGCGGCCGGATCATCAACACCCATCCCGCGCTGCTGCCCGCGTTCCCGGGCGCGCACGGCGTGCGCGACGCGCTCGCCTACGGGGTGCGGGTCACCGGTTCGACGGTGCACCTGGTCGATTCGGGTGTCGACACCGGGCCGATCCTGGCGCAGGAGGCGGTCGCCGTGCTGCCCGCGGACGACGAGGCGAGCCTGCACGAGCGGATCAAGGTTGTCGAGCGACGGTTGCTGGCGGACGTGGTCGCCGCCGTCGCTACCCGAGGCATTGTCTCCGACGGACGAAAGGCTGTAATTCCTCATGAGTGAGCGCCGCCCGATCAAGCGGGCGCTGGTGAGCGTCTACGACAAGACCGGGCTCATCGAGCTCGCGACCGGTCTGCACGCCGCCGGGATCGAGCTGGTGTCGACCGGGTCGACGGCGGGCAAGATCGCCGAGGCCGGTATCCCGGTGACCAAGGTGGAAGACCTGACCGGTTTCCCGGAGACCCTCGAGGGCCGGGTCAAGACCCTGCACCCTCGGGTGCACGCGGGCATCCTGGCCGACACCCGCAAGCAGGACCATCTCGATCAGCTCGTGGAGTTGGGCGTCGAGGCCTTTCAGCTGGTGGTGGTGAACCTCTACCCGTTCACGCAGACGGTCGCCAGTGGCGCGTCGGTGGACGAGTGCGTGGAGCAGATCGATATCGGCGGCCCGTCCATGGTGCGTGCCGCGGCGAAGAACCATCCGTCGGTCGCGGTGGTCGTCTCCAGCGGCGACTACGACCAGGTGCTGGACGCCGTGCGGTCCGGCGGTTTCACGCTGCCGGAGCGGACTGCCCTGGCGGCCAAGGCTTTCCAGCACACCGCGAGCTATGACGTGGCCGTGGCCAGCTGGATGACCAGCGTGGCCGTTCCGGCCGCCGCGCCGGAAACCGAAGCGGCGGAGCGGTTCCCGGCCTGGATCGGCGGCACCTGGACCCGGCAGGACGTGCTGCGCTATGGCGAGAACCCGCATCAGGCGGCGGCGCTCTACCTCAGCGAGGGCGGCCCGGCCGGTCTGGCGCAGGCCGAGCAGCTGCACGGCAAGGAGATGTCCTACAACAACTACACCGACGCCGACGCCGCCTGGCGCGCCGCCTACGACTTCGACGCGCCCGCCGTCGCGGTGATCAAGCACGCCAATCCGTGCGGTATTGCGATCGGCGCGGATATCGCCGAGGCGCATCGCAAGGCGCACGCCACCGATCCGGTGTCGGCCTACGGCGGCGTGATCGCGGCCAATCGCGAGGTGTCGGTGGAGATGGCCGAGCAGGTCGCGGACATCTTCACCGAGGTCATCGTCGCCCCGGGCTATGCCAATGGCGCGGTGGAGGTGTTGCAGCGCAAGAAGAACGTGCGGGTGCTGGTGGCCCGGCCCGCGCAGCGCGCTGGCGCGGAGCTGCGGCCGGTCAGCGGTGGCGCGCTGCTGCAACAGCGCGATGTCCTCGACGCCGAAGGCGACAGCGCGGCCAACTGGACGCTGGCCGCGGGTGACGCGGCGGACGCGGCCACGCTGCGCGATCTGGAATTCGCTTGGCGCGCTTGCCGTGCGGTGAAGTCCAACGCCATCCTGCTGGCCGATGACGGCGCGGCCGTCGGTGTCGGCATGGGGCAGGTCAATCGGGTCGATTCCTGCAAGCTGGCCGTCGAGCGGGCGGGGGAGCGGGCCAAGGGCGCGGTTGCGGCCTCGGACGCCTTCTTTCCGTTCTCCGATGGCCCGCAGATTCTGGCCGCGGCCGGGGTGCGGGCGATCGTGCATCCGGGCGGTTCCATCCGCGACAAGGACACCATCGATCTGTGCCGCGAGCACGGCATCACCCTGTACCTCACGGGTTCCCGCCACTTCGCGCACTGACCGTCGAACGCCACGCCGGATCCGATTCCGGCGTGGCGTTTCGCTGTCCGGAGGACGCGGGTTTCGTAGGCTGGCCCGACTATCCCGAGCGGGGCTTGATGCTCGATGTCGGGCGCGAGTTCATACCGGTGCCGATGCGAGCCGGTCGGCTAGGCGGCGCTGAGTACCGTGCGGTCGCCCAGCGGTGCTTCGAGCGCGATCTCCAAGGTGCCGAAGACGACTTCCATCGTGCACATCCGGCCCACGGCGTCGGCGCGGGTACCGGAGCGGACCTCGATGGTGACCGTCGAATCGGTTTCAGTGGTGACCGCGTCCACTCCGTAGCACGCGGGATTGCCGGCCTGGAAGTGCACCGCGAGCCTGTCCTCGCCCAGACGGGTCCACCCGGTGAACGGAATCGGGTGCGCCCCAACGATGGTGGGGTCGGCGGTGAACAGCGTGCCTTGGGCAGGGCGGTCGGTCTCCGTGGGAGTGGGGAGCACCTTGGTGGGTAACGGGGCGCACGAGTCCTGTCCCCCGCATTCGCGATCGCCGCCACCGCAGGCGGTCAGGCCGATGGCGAGCGCGAAAGTGGCGATGAGCGAACGGGCTACCGGCATCCGATCCATATCCCCGACCCTAATCGAGGCGCGAATCGCGGTGCCGCAATCCCCGGGCGGCTCGCGCATCGGCAGTAGATTCGGCACGCGAAATATGCTCCTACCTCGGCGAAAGGAACATTGTGGGCGACACACTGCGTGTAGGGGAAGAACTGGGGCTCGGTCAGTCCCTGACCGGCGGCGCCTACACCCTCACGCTACAGCCGGACGGCAATCTGGTGCTGTCCGAACCGGGCGGAAACGTGGTGTGGGCCGCCCAGACCCACGGCCAGGATGTACAGCGCGCCATCATGCAGGACGACGGCAACTTCGTGCTCTACAAGGGTGACGGCGCCGCGGCCTGGTCGACCGAGACCAATGGCAAGAGTGTCGACCGGTTGGTGGTGCAGGCGGATCGCAATGTCGTCCTCTACGGACCGGACGGCGCGGTCTGGGCCACCGACACCCGCACCGATACCCCGATCGCGGTCGAGGCGGTCGCCGCGGCGCCGGCGAGCAACGGCGGCGGCCGGACCTACACGGTCGAGCCGGGCGACACCATGTGGGCGATCGCCGAGCGCCTCCTCGGTGACGGCAACCGCTACCAGGAGATTGCCGATGCCAGCGGGATCGCCAACGCGGATTCGATCCAGCCCGGTCAGGAACTGAAGATCCCGTAGCGCGGAAACGACAGCGGGCCCCGACACGGTCGGGGCCCGCTGTGTGCCTGCTGCCGCCTAGCGGCTGGTGAACGGAAGCAGCGCCATTTCGCGCGCGTTCTTCACCGCGACGGCGACCTGCCGCTGCTGCTGCGGGGTCAGCCCGGTGACGCGGCGGCTACGGATCTTGCCGCGGTCGGAGATGAAGGTGCGCAACAGGTTCACGTCTTTGTAGTCGACGGTTTCGATCCCCGCGGCGATGAGCGGGTTCTTCTTGGGGCGTCGGGCCTGTTCGGCGCGAGCCTTCTTCGACGGTGCTCGCTTGACTGCCATATCAGGGCTCCCTTCTCGTTACCAGCTCGACTTGCGCACACCGGGGAGCTCACCGCGATGGGCCAGCTCACGCACACGGACGCGGGAGAGGCCGAACTTGCGAAGGTGACCGCGCGGACGTCCGTCCGCGGCGTCCCGATTGCGCAATCGTACCGGACTGGCGTCGCGGGGTAGTCGTTGCAGCGCGGCCTGTGCCCGCGCACGCTCGTCGTCCGGCGTGCCGGGCCTGCGGATCAGTTCTTTGAGTTCGGCGCGGCGAGCGGCATAGCGCGCCACCACTTCTCGGCGCTGTTCGTCGCGTGCGATCTTGGATTTCTTCGCCATCAGCGCTCCTCGCGGAAGTCCACGTGCTTGCGCACGACGGGGTCGTATTTCCGCAGGATCATCCGGTCGGGGTCGTTGCGCCGGTTCTTGCGCGTGACGTAGGTGTACCCGGTGCCCGCGGTGGACTTCAGTTTCACGATCGGCCGCAGCTCGGTCGATTTCGAGGCCATGGGTGCTCCTAGATCTTCTCGCTGTGTGGATTGGGCGGCTTCGCGATCCCCTCCGTGGTTACACTCCGCTGCCGCCTCCGGGGATCGCTCAGCTCGCCGCAGGCGCGTAGCCGGGCGACGACCGCCTCGATGCCGTCCCGGTCGATGGTCTTGATGCCCTTGGCCGAGACGGTCAGCGTGATGCGCCGGTCCTCGCTGGGCAGGTAGTAGGTCTTGCGCTGGATATTGGGGTTCCAGCGTCGGCTCGTTCGCCTGTGTGAGTGCGAGACGGACTTGCCGAAGCCGGGCTTGCGCCCGGTGACCTGGCAGTGGGCCGACATGCGGACTCCCTCCAGTAGATGACAATCATTTTCGACAACGCGTGTTCCAGACTGTACCGTTGCCTCTCGGTTAATGGAAATCGTTGTCGAAAGGAGTTCCGGTGGCTGTTCTCGAACGCACGCCGGTCGTGCTGATCGCGGGCTTCCCGGGACGTGCCACCGAAGCTGTCGATCAGCTCGCCGCCGAGCTGGGCGCCGAGCCCGGCACCGTGGTGGTGCGGCACGAGCTGGCCGCGCTGCGCGAGGGCGTGGTGCGACGCACACTGCGACAGGACGGGCGCTCCAGCACCGAGGTGCTCGAGCTGGCACACGGCTGTGTCTCCTGCACGCTGCGCGCGGATCTGCTGCCGCTGCTGTGCCGTTTGGCCGCACGGGATTCGGTGCGGCGGATCGTGCTGGCGCTGGACCCGGCGTTCGAGGCCGAGGCGGTGTGCCAGGCCGTCGAGAGCGTGGTGGTCACCGGGATCGTCGGCCGGGTGGACGGCCCCGCCGCCCGCGACGTGCGCGTCGAGGCGGTACTGACCTGTCTGGACGCCCGGACCTGGCCGGCCGACGCGACCGGCGAGGAGACCCTGGCCGAGCGCGACCTCGCCGCGGCCGACGACGAACGCACCGTCGCGCAGGTGGCGGTCGGTCAGGTGGATTTCGCCGACGCCCTGGTCGTGCTCGGCCCCGCCGCCGATGTCCTCGAGCAGGATCGGCTGGCGGCGGTGCTCGCACGGCTGGTGCCCGACGCCCCGGTGTGCTGGGCCGACGGCCCCGTCCCGGCCGTCGAACTGGAGGCGCTGCTGGCCCGGATTCCAGCCGGCTCACGTCGCGGCCGGGTCTTCGACGCGCACGCGCCGCTACTGCGCGGTCAGCCGCCGCTGGGCACCGAGCACGGGGTGACCCTGGTCGAGTTCGCCGCGAGCCGGCCGTTCCATCCCGAACGCCTGCACGAGGCGCTGGACGTGCTGTTCGACGGTGTGGTCACCGCGCGCGGGCGGATGTGGCTGGCCACGCAGCCCGAGGAGGTGGTGTGGCTGGAGTCGGCGGGCGGCGGACTGCGGGTCGGCGGTGCCGGACGCTGGCTGGCGGCCATGTCGGACGACGAAGTGGCGCAGGCGGATCCGGCGCGGCGCGCGCTGGCCGCGCTGCGCTGGGACGACACCTTCGGCGATCGCGATGTCTCGCTGGTGATCCTGGCGCACGACGCCGACCCCGCCGACATACGGCACGCGCTGCACTGGGCGCTGGTCGAGGACGACGAGCTGCGCCTGGTCGAACGGGCGCCCGAGCGAGTGGCGCGGTGGGCGGACCCGTTCGGCGAGTGGCACGAAGATCCCTGCGCGGACGGCGAATCGGATGCCGCGCAGGCCAAATCCCAGAGAGGAGAAGGTAAGTGAAAGCAGGAATTCACCCCGACTACCATCCGGTGGTGTTCGAGGATCAGAGCACTGGCAAGCGGTTTCTGACCCGGTCGACCGCGACGGGGACGCGCACTGTCGAATGGGCCGACGGGAATACCTACCCGCTGCTGGTGGTCGACGTGACCGCCGACTTGCACCCGTTCTGGACCGGCGCGCACCGCGTGCTGGATGCCCAGGGCCGGGTGGAGAAGTTCGAGCGCAAGTACGGTCGCCGGGTAAGGCGGGAGGGCTGAGATGGCGGTGCCGAAGCGGCGGATGTCGCGCGCGAATACCCGGAGCCGACGGGCGCAGTGGAAGGCGAAGGCCCCCGCGCTGGTCGAGGTCAGCGTGGGCGGAGTGGCGTATCGGGTGCCGCGGCGCCTGGTGAAGGCGGTCCGGCTCGGATTGGTCGATCCGAACCGGCTCTAGCCACTTCCAAAGGCGGTTATCGGCGGGCAAATTCAAGCCGTTTTGCCAGCTGGAGATTTTACGAAAGCGCAGCTAGCGGGCCGATAACCATTGGGGCAATTCCGTACTGCGAGTTGGTTTTTGGTGACCGTAAAAGTCTCCATGCAGTGATGAAATCGTGCTGTCGCGCCGGTACATTCATCCGGGAGGGCGGGTTCTCTCGGGAAACCGAGAGAACCCGCTCATCGCCACTTTCAGGGCGATCAGGGCAGCAGCGATTCCAGCCGCGCCCCTACGGCATTGGCCGGGCCTTCGATCATCGAGAACGGCCACGGCCAGCGCGGCCCCTCCAATCGCCGCACCTCCGCCGTGAGTTCGGTGATCTGCGCTCGCAGCGCCTCGGCATCGGACTCCAGCTCATCGATGCGGCGCAGCGCCGTCGCCATCCCGTCCACCAGCGTCAGATTCCGTCCCTCGGCGTCGGTGCCCAGTTGCGGCCAGC
Organism: Nocardia sp. NPDC127579; assembly: GCF_042672005.1. Taxonomy (NCBI): domain Bacteria; kingdom Bacillati; phylum Actinomycetota; class Actinomycetes; order Mycobacteriales; family Nocardiaceae; genus Nocardia; species Nocardia sp. NPDC127579. The sequence goes on from NZ_JBHXVZ010000002.1 coordinate 45,130, forward strand.
CCGCCAGATCCGGTCCGCGCAACTGGATCTGGATATCGCGCAGCACCGCGTCCTGTTCCGGTGTCACATCCGCCTCCTCTCCGAAATCCCACTGCCCGAAATCCGTGGTCACCGCGATATCGACATCGCAGACCACACCACCGACCACCGGCTGCCGCAGTGTTTGATGAATATTGCGGCGCGACTCCACATTTCCGCCCGACCACGCCTCGGTCTGCCAGGCCCAGCTCGCGTGCCCGGAATCCAGCGCCCGCCGCAGCGGCCAATACCCGCCGTAGATACCGACATTCGCACGGCCGAGCACGGTCGCCGCGCCCGCCAGATAGGCCTCGATCGGAGCCTGCTGCTGTGGGGTGGCATCGAAATCGACGGAGAAGTAGATGGGCCGATCCGCGCGTCCACCGCAGCGCAGCACCTGCGCCAGCCCCGCTTCGGCATCTCGCGCGCCCGCGTCGTAGCCGTCGAGCATCCGATCGGCCCAGGTCTCCCAGTTGGCGGCGATCGAAACACCATGCGCGCGAAGGTCGTCCGCCTCGGCCGGAGTCAGCAGCTTACCGGGCAGACTGGGACCTCCGGCGCTGAGATAGCGCACCACGAAATCGAACCCGGCCGCCCGGATCGCCGCGCCGCCCGGCCGGCCACCCGCGTAATCCAAGCCGAAACGCATGCCTCCCACTGTAGGTCGCGCGTGCGATCGGCCGCGCGGCTTCGCGGCGATCAGCCCGGCTGGCCGACCGGTGCCTCGTCGGCCAGGGTTTCGAACGGGCGACGCAGCGGTGCCAGCAGCACCGCGGCGATCGGAAGGGCAAGCAGCAGTAGACCGCCCACGAAAGCCGGATAGGCGAAATCGAACAGTTCGATGCCGTTGGGCACCGGAACACCCGGCTCGATATCGACTTCGATCGCGGTCATGGCGATCAGCTGCGCGCTGGTGACCGTGATACCCGACACCGCCGCGGCGCCGATCCGAGCCCGCACCGATTGCCGGAAGGTCAGCGTCAGCCAGAGCGCGCCGACCACCCCGACCACCGAGATCACGCCGACGAACGACAGCGGCAGCGATTCGACGGTCACCGTGCCGCGCACCCGCACCGAATTCACGCCCAGCATCACCGTGGTGACCAAGCCGAGGCCCGCGACCGCGCCGCCGATCAGCGAACGGGTCAGATAGGAACGGTTCCCGGCGATCACCAGGCCGAGCAGGACACCCAGCGAGGCCGGGGCCAGCGCCGCCGCGACCGGGCCGAGCTGATAGCGCACCGGACTGTCCGACACCGAAAAGCCCAGCAGCAGCACCAGACTCGCCAGCCAGTAGCCGACACCACCGATCGAGGCGGCGCCCACGGCCAGCCAGGCCAGGCCCGCACGGCCGGAGATATCCGGGGCCCCCGCGTGCCGAATGCAGATCAGGCCGATCATGGTGCCCAGCGCCGACACGGCGAACGCCAGCAGCAGCATCCAGGAACCCATGCTGAAGTAGTCGATCTCAGACACGGCGGCCGGTCCTCTCGAACTCCTGCGCCGTCAGCCGCATCAGGGCGTACTCGGTGATCGCGGCCAGCGTCCGCCGCACCTCCTCGGCGCTGCGCGCGTCGATATCGATGACCGGCACGCCCTCCCGGATCGAGAGCGCCTCGCGCACCTCGTTCAGCGGGAACCGCGGCGCGCCCGGGAAACGGTTGATCGCCACCAGGAACGGGAGCTTGCGCGATTCGAAGTAGTCGACCGGCGCGAAACTGTCCTCGATCCGGCGGGTGTCCACCAGCACCACCGCGCCGATCGCGCCGCGCACCAGGTCGTCCCACATGAACCAGAACCGGCGCTGGCCCGGCGTACCGAACAGATACAGCACCATATTGTTCGGCAGGATGATCCGGCCGAAGTCCATGGCGACGGTGGTCGTGGTCTTGTCCGGGGTGGCCTCGAGATCGTCCACGCCGTCGGACGCGTCGGTCACCAGGGCTTCGGTGCGCAGCGGCACGATCTCCGACACCGCGCCGACGAAAGTCGTCTTACCGGCGCCGAATCCGCCCGCGATGACGATCTTGGTAGACGCGGTTCGGGCTTCGTCGAGCCCGAAAGTCTTAAAGGGCGCGGATTCCACGCAGGGTCCTCTCCATCAGGGCACGACGCTCGTCGAAACTCGCGTCGTCGGTCAAGGTCGAGTGCACACGCAGCGAGCCCGCCACCACGAGATCGCCGATCATCACCCGGACGAGGCCCAGCGGCCGATCCAGGCGACCCGCGATCTCGGCCACGGATAGTCGCTGGGTGCCCAGGTGCAGGATCGTCATCCGGACATCTCCGGCGGGCCAGCCCGGATAGGACGGAAACGACACCGTCTCGATCACCGCCTCCAGCGGTAGATCGACACTGGACGCGGTGCGTCCTCCCGTCAGGGCATAGGGCCGGACCCGGCCGGGACGACGTGGTTGTTCGCCCGTGGTGTACGGGTCGACTGGGTTGGGCACAGCCGCACTCACACGCTGGATCGTGCGGTGGCTTGAATGACGGTGCCGACGCGATCGACGAGTAGAGCCATCTCGTAGCCGATCCGGCCGACGTCGTGCTGCTTGGTGGCCAGCACCGCCAGGTGCGAGGCCGTGCCGACGCTCATCACCAGCAGGTACCCGCGCTGCATGTCGATGATCGACTGCATCACCTTGCCGCCCTCGAACAGCTGCACCGCGCCGGTCGCGAGGCTGGCCAGCCCGGCGGTGATGGCGGCGAGCTGCTCGGCCCGCTCCTCGGGGAGATTGTCACTGGTCGCCTGCAGCAGTCCGTCCGCGGAGACAAGCACCGCGTGTGACACACCGGGCACCTCCCGAGCGAACCGCGCGACCAGCCAGTTGAGATTGGTGTTGGATTCACTCATACAAATTCCCCATGTTCGTTCTTGGCATCGGCGGCGCGCCGTCCGCTGAAGACGCCGTTCAGATGCCGGGTCAGGTTCTCGCGGATCTCTTCGGGATTGCGGACGCCGGAATCGGCGCTCGGGTCGACACTGCCGGGCACCAGCTGCGCGCCCGGCCGCCGGATCGGCAGTCCACCGCGCGTCCGGCCGGATGACGCGGGCGTGCTGGCCTCGGCCGCCGCCTGCCAACCCGAATCGGCGGGTGAGCTCCAGTGCGCGCCCGCGGAATCCGAGGATGCCGAGTCCACCAGCCACTCCGAGACCATGCGCTGGTAGATCGGTGCGGCGCCGCCCGCGTCCGCGGGGTCGGCCGGTACCGGTTCGAAGATCGGCGGGCCGAAGGTGGCGGTCTCGGGTTCGTCGATCGGCGGGCCGAAGGTGGGCTCGGGATCGGTGGTGACCGGTCGTAATTGCGCGGTGGGGGCCGGGTCGGCGACGGGTTCGATATGGCGCGGCGCCGGATCGAGCGAGTAACCGGTCTCGAAGCCGGTGGCCGCCGAGATCGCCGGAATCGGTCCCGACGCGGGCTCCGGCTGGGGCTCGGGCTCCAGCGGCAGCGGCAGTCGGCGCGGCAGACCCGACGCGGTCAGCTGGGGTGGCTCGACCGGCTCCGGATCGGGCACCGGCTGCAGGTGCGGCAGCGTGCCCGCCTGCGGCAGCGGGACCACCGGCGCGGTCGGGTGATCGGATTCGGGCAGCGAGACCAGCCGGGCGGGCAGATGCACCGCCGCGGTGATGCCGGTGCCGTCGGAGGTGGTGGCGGTGCGGCGCAGGCTGACCGCGATGCCGTGCCGGGCCGAGAGATTGCTGACCACGAAAAGACCCATGCGGCGGGCGGTTTCGAAGTTGACCGCGCCGCCCGAGGAGAGGCGGTTGTTGGCGGCCTCGAGATCCGCGTCGGACATGCCGAGGCCGCGGTCGGTGATCTCGATCAGGTAGCCGCTGTCCACGGTGCGCGCCACCCCGACCCCGACCCGGCGGTCCGGCGGCGAGTAGCGCAGCGCGTTGTCGATCAGCTCGGCGAGCAGGTGCTCGATGTCGACCGCGGCCGCGCCGGGGACGATTCCCGCGGGCACGGTGCCGATCTCGGCCCGCTGATAGTCCTCGACCTGGGAGATCGCGCTCCAGAGCATGTCGGACAGGCCGACCGGTTCCAGCGGGCCGCGGCGTAGCGGCGTGCCCGCCAGGACCAGCAGGTTGTCGCCGTTGCGGCGCATGCGGGTGGCGAGGTGGTCGAGCCGGAACATGCTCTGCAGGCGGGCCGGGTCCTCCTCGTTGCGCTCGAGTTCCTCGATCAGCGTCAGCTGCTGCTCGACCAGCGATTGGCTGCGACGCGAGAGCGTCTCGAACATCTTGCCGATCTGCAGGCGCAGCGCGGCGAGATTCAGGGCCTGCTCGTGCATTTCGTCGACGGCGCGGGCCAGCTGGCCGATCTCGTCGCGTCCGGTGACGCCGACCGGGGTGATCGGGCGCGCGGTGCCGCCGGAGTACACCAGCGCCAGTTCCTCGGGCAGCCGCACGTGCGCGGTGTCGAGCACGTCGTGGCGTAGTCGGCGGATCGACATGACCAGCGCCTGGGCCACCCACAGCGCCAGCGCCAGACCCGCCAGCAGAGTGCCGATGATGATCGAGGTGTCGCGCATGGCGTCGTTGCGGGCGGTGGTCAGCGCCGCGCCGAGCACATGTTCGACCGCGCGAGCCCGGTCGACGGCGGCCAGGTCGTAGGTGGCGATGCTGGTGCGCATCGACTCGACCAGGTCGGCTGCCCGATTCGGGTCGGCGACGGCAACCATCCGGGCCGAGGCGCCGGTCAGCAGCGTCTCCTTGAAGGGCGCGTCGGTGGGCATGACCTGCTCGTACACCTGGACCAGCGCGACCTCCATACCGGCGGTCATCAGCATTTTGGCGGCGAGCTGCTCCTGCTGCTGGGCGGTGTTGCGGCCGGAGGTCATCATCCCGATCACCATCTGCTCCTGCGCGAACGAGCGCCGGGCGACCATGATCGCGGTGACCTGGAGCATGTAGCGCTGCACACCGACGTAGGTGGAGGCGACACCGTCGGAGGAGGCCATGGCCTTGTCGACGAAGACCAGGATGCTGTCGAGTTGTGTCGCCAGGTCGGGCGGCGCGGTCGTGCGGGCCTTGTCGCGCAGGGATTTGGCCCCGGTGATCGCCTCGCGGATCTCGCGGCTCAGGCTGGGGGCGGTCTTCGGCAGGCGCATCACCGATTCCAGGTCGGCCACCGCGCGATCGAATCGGGTATTGGCCTTGCCGATGCGCGGATCGGTGTCGGCGCCGATGGTATTCACCGAGGTCACCGCCAGTTCCGTGGTGGCACCGGCGAATTCGATGATCTGGTTCACCGTCGCGTTGTACTCACTGGCCTGCCGCACCTGTGCCATGCCGTCCAGGTGGCTTTCCACGCGGAGGACCGCGAACGACATGGCCAGGATCACGGGGGGGAGCAGCGCGATGGCGACCTTGCGGGCTACCGACCAGTTGGAGAAAATCGCCTGCCAGGATCGCGGTGCAGCTTCCATCCCGCCTCTATCCTCAGCTCTCTCGATATGTCCCCCCGGCTCACGCTCGGCAGCGGTGCCCATAACCAACCAGAGGTCTTGCTAAATGGCACGTGAAACATACCGTGTCCGGTGACAAGCGGCAATTGAAACCGGTCGTACTCATCATCTGGCAATCCCGTACGGGGAGAGGACTTTTCGCTCCCTGGTAGCGGTGCCTTCCCCGGCTCGCCGCGATCGTGTCGGGGCGCAGTTCAGTCGGGAATCCCAGTGTTGCTGGTTGGTATCCGACGCGGTGCGGCGTGTCGCGACCGGCCCTCTCAGTGCCCTCTCAGTCGATAGGGCCAGACTGGTCACATGCGCATTCTGGTAGTCGACGACGATCGCGCCGTCCGGGAATCGCTGCGCCGGTCACTGACCTTCAACGGCTACTCCGTCGACCTCGCGGTAGACGGCGTCGATGCCTTGGAGAAGGCCACCGCGCAGCGACCCGACGCGCTCGTCCTCGATGTGATGATGCCGCGGATGGACGGGCTGGAAGTTTGCCGACGCCTCCGCAGCACCGGTGACGACCTGCCCATTCTGGTTCTGACCGCCCGGGATTCGGTCTCCGAACGGGTCGCCGGGCTGGACGCGGGCGCCGACGACTATCTGCCCAAACCCTTCGCGCTGGAAGAACTGCTGGCCCGGTTGCGCGCCCTGCTGCGCCGTCGCGCGGTCGACCCCGAGGACGCCTCGGAGGCCATGCGGTTCGCCGATCTGTCGCTGGACCCGGTCACCCGGGAGGTCTGGCGCGACGAGCGCTCGATCAGCCTGACCCGCACCGAGTTCTCGCTGCTGGAGATGCTGATGGCCAATCCGCGCCGGGTACTGACCCGCAGCCGCATCCTCGAGGAGGTCTGGGGCTACGACTTCCCCACTTCGGGCAACGCGCTCGAGGTCTACATCGGCTATCTACGCCGCAAGACCGAGGCCGAGGGCGAACCGCGGCTGATCCATACCGTGCGCGGTGTGGGCTACGTCCTGCGCGAGACTCCTCCGTAGGCCGCGCGCATGGCACGCAGCAGTCCCCGGCGGCCGGTGGTCGCCACCCTCGGGCCGCACGACGCGGAGATGCGCCCGCCGATGCCGCTGACCCGGTCGGTGTCGCTGCGCTGGCGGGTCACCCTGCTGGCCGCGTCGGTGGTGGCCATCGCGGTCGCCGTCACCTCCATCGCGGCCTACGCCATGGTCGAACGCGCGCTCTACAACGATGTCGACTCGCAGCTGCGGGCGCGTGCCGAGACGATGGTCAACAACAACTTCGAGAATCTCGGCTTCCAGTCCATCGTGCTGGCCGGCATGTTCTCCAACGATGTCGGCGTCGCCCTGATCTTCGCCGACCACAAGCTGTATATGCCGCCGCAGCAGACCATTCCGCCGGTGGCCAGCGAGGAGATCGCGGTCGCCGACGGCAAGCTGCCCTCCTCGCTGCGCACCGTGCGCAATCAGCGCGTGCTGGCCATGCCGACGAATTCCGGCGCGACCCTGATCATCTCGCAGCGCCTGGAGCCCACCCGAGAGGTGCTCGACCGGCTGGCCTGGCTGCTGTTCGTGGTCGGCGGGTGCGGCGTCGTACTGGCCGCGGCCGCCGGAACCGCGGTGGGCCGCACGGGGTTGCGGCCGATCGCGCGGCTCACCTCGGCCACCGAGCGCATCGCCCGCACCGACGACCTGACCCCCATCCCGGTCACCGGCGACGACGAATTGGCCCGGCTCACCGAGAGCTTCAACACCATGCTGCGCGCGCTCGCGGAATCCCGGGACCGCCAGCGCCGCCTGGTCGCCGACGCCGGGCACGAACTGAAGACGCCGCTCACCTCGCTGCGCACCAATATGGAGCTGCTCATCGCCTCCAGCCGCCCCGGTGCGCCCAGCCTCCCCGAAGAGGACATGGCCGAGCTGCGCTCGGACGTGGTGGCCCAGATCGAGGAGCTGTCCACCCTGGTCGGCGACCTGGTCGACCTGGCCCGCGAGGACGCCCCCGAAACCGTCTACGACCGCATCGATCTCGGCGAGGTGACCGAGCGCGCCCTCGAGCGGGCGCGGCGGCGGCGCGGCTCCATCGAATTCGTGGCCGAACTGCGGCCCTGGTTCATGTACGGCCACGAGGCGGGCCTGGAACGCGCGGTGCTCAATGTGCTCGACAATGCCGCGAAGTGGAGTCCGGCCGGGGCGCAGGTGCTGGTCGGTATGCGCGAGACCGGTCGCGGTTTGCTGGAACTGTCCGTCGACGACGCCGGCCCCGGAATTCCGGCCGCCGAGCGGGAACTGGTTTTCGAGCGTTTCTACCGGACCACCGCGTCGCGTTCGATGCCCGGTTCCGGCCTGGGTTTGGCCATCGTCAAACAGGTCGTGACCAAACATGGCGGCACCATCAGCATCGATACCTCCGATCGGGGCGGGGCCCTGATCCGTATTGTGTTACCTGGTGAGGGTGCCGCGCTCGGCGTACTGCCGGAAATGGACGACGCCACCGCGGAACGCCCGGAAAACTGATAGCAGGGTCAAAGCAGGATCTCAGTCCGCTCTTATCCGTCGCAGCCAAGGTTGGTTGCAGACGCCAGGGAGAAACGAGAAGCCATGACCGAGGAATTCCACGCACGCCAGGGCGATCCGGAAAAGTCCGGGTCCGAGGCGGCGACCGGTGGTCCGCACCCGACCGAGCAGCCCCATACCGCGCCGCCGGAGAATTCGGATCGGTTCGGCTGGGGTTCCCCCTATTCCACCGGCGCCTATTCGGTGCCGCATTACCAGACCCAGCCTTTCCCGGGTCCGGAATCCGGCCCGGATTACGCGGTGCCGGGTTATGCGGCGCACCAGTCGTTTCCGCCGCCGCACCCCGGCGCCGCCTACGGTGCGCCGCCACCGCAGGCGCCGCGTAAGCCGGTGCGCACCGGGCTGATCGCCGGTGCGGTGGCACTGGCCTTGTTCAGTGGCGGTATCGGGGGCGTGGTCGGTGCCTCGGTGAGCGATCGCGCCGATTCCGGCACGGGGGTGACCAATGCGCTGGATGCGCCGAAGCCCAAGGTCAAGGACGTGGCCAACGCCCCGGCGGGCTCCACCCAGGCGGTGGCGCAGAAGGTGCTGCCGAGCGTGGTGATGATCAAGATCGCCAGTAATCGCGCCGAGGGGGAGGGCTCCGGGGTGATCCTGTCCTCGGACGGCCTGATCCTGACCAACAATCACGTGGCCTCCGGTGCGGGCGCCGGTTCCAAGATGGAGGTCGTCTTCAACGACGGCAGCACGGCGCCCGCCACCATCGTCGGCACCGACCCGGTGTCGGACCTCGCGGTGATCAAGGCCGAGAAGACCGGGCTGACTCCCATCGAATTCGGCAGTTCGGAGGACCTACAGGTCGGTCAGCCCGCGATCGCCATCGGCTCCCCGCTCGGTCTCGCGGGCACGGTCACCACCGGCATCGTCTCCGCGCTCAACCGCCCGGTCTCCACCAACGGCGAGGCCGACCGGAGTCCGAACACACCCAACCCGGTGATCGACGCGATCCAGACCGACGCCGCCATCAACCCCGGCAATTCCGGTGGCGCCCTGGTGGATTCGAGCGGCAAGCTGATCGGCATCAACACCGCCATCGCCAGCCTCGGCGCCGGGGAGCTGACCGGCCAGCAGACCGGCAATATCGGCCTCGGCTTCGCCATCCCGGTGGATCAGGCCCGCCGCGTCGCCGATCAGCTGGTCAAGACCGGCCACGCCACCTACGCCCAGATCGGCATCAAACTGCGGCCCGAGGGCGATCGCGCGCTGGTCCTGGAGGCCACCCCGGACGGCCCGGCGGCCAAGGCCGGTATCCCGGCCGGCGTGGTGATCACCAAGATCGACGATCGCCCGATCGATTCGGGTAACGCGCTGATCGCCGCGGTGCGCTCGTACCAGCCCGGCGACCGGGTGAAGGTCACCTACACCGACGAAAGCGGCGGCAATTCCAAGACCGTCGATGTCACCCTCAGCGGCGCGCCCGCGTAAGGCAGGTTCGATCATGATGATGTCGAGTGTGGTTGCTGACTCAGCCGTCGATCCGGCCGCGACAGGCGCTACGGTGAGCAGCATGGAAATCGATGCTCCTGTGGCGGGGCGTGCACTGGTGGTGGTCGTCGACGATCGAACGGCGCATGGAGGTGTGGATTCGCTCGGGCCGCTGGTCACCGAGCTGCTGACCGAGGCGGGTTTCCTGGTCGACGCGTCGGTGTCGGTGCAGGCCGACGAGGTGGAGATCCGCAATGCGCTCAACACGGCGGTGATCGGCGGTGTCGATCTGGTGATCTCGGTCGGCGGCACCGGCATGACCCCGCGCGATGTGACCCCCGAGGCCACTGCCCAGGTACTGGACCGGGAACTGCTCGGTATCAGTGAGGCGTTGCGCGCGTCCGGCCGGGTCGCCGGGTCGCTGGAGGCCGGGCTGTCCCGTGGGCTCGCGGGCATTTCCGGCAGCACCCTGGTCGTGAATCTGCCCGGTAACCGGGCCGCCGTCCGCGACGGCATGGCAACCCTCGGCCCGCTGGCGGGCAAGGCGATCGGCGAGCTCTCCGGATTGGCCGAGTAATCAGCGCCACCGATTCCCCAGACGACCCTCGCTCGGCCCGCCGCCGGGCGAGGGACGCTGCGCGTCTGGCCGAGATCTTCGGCGACGCGCTGCCCGACACCACTCGCGACGAACGCGGCGACGATTCCGACGCGGCCGCGTCTTCCGATGATTGGCTGCGCTCCCAGGTGCCTCCGCACCACGGTTGAGTTTTATCTACGGCCGCACTACGTATCACCGATGAATTAACAGCCCAGCTGTCCTCACGGTTTTTGCAATTCGACTGTGATCCACGCCATTTCGTTACTGCGCTGACTCGTAACCACGAATGGCATCTTTGTGTCCCGGCGCTTCGAATAGCCGTCCGGCGAACCTTCTCCGCTGCGTCTATGCACGTCAAGCGATATGGCTATCAAAGGATGTGTGATCTACATCACATTGTTCTTTACCTAAGCCTGCGTTGCAGCACCGTTACCTACGGTTTAATCTTCGCCGAGAGCCACCCAACAATGGACCACACAGGCCCGGGTGCGTCACGAACGTTGCCGACCCGGCGGAACGATGGCTCCGTTCCGTTGCCAGCTGAGGCCGTTGCGCCGAAATAACGACCGGTTACACACCGGCAACATAGGAGCGACAAACTGAGCTGGGCCTGAGAGGACCATCCAGCCTCGACGGTCGAGGTTGACTGTTAGAACCTGATGAGGGGAAGTATGAGCGAGAACCGCACCAACGGTCTGCGTCGCGGTGCCCGCGCCGCAGGCGTCGGCGCTGCTGCCGCGGCCGTTGCCATGGGTCTGTTTTCGACCGGCGCCGCCAACGCCGATGTCTTCGTGCCGTTGCCGGACGGTCAGAAGGTCGGCCCGGGCGTGACCATTACCCGCACGGGTGAGCATGCTGTCGTTTCGCCGTCGCTGGCCGCCAACGGCGCCGGGCGCGTTGTCTGGGTCTCCGGCAACGCGACCGCCGACGTGACCGTCACGCCCGAGGGCACCGCCGGTCCGTGGAACGGCCCGGCCAACGGCCCCGGTACCAACAACTCGTCGACGCACGGCCAGTCGCAGGTCAACACCGGCTACATCATCGGCTGCCAGGTGAGCATCGCCGACGACGCGATCAGCGCGGGCGGTGGTGTGTCCATCGATATGTCCAGCCTCGGTCTGTCCGGCTCGCTGGGCGTCAACCTCGGCCCCGGTGAAGTGAAGTGGGTCGCGGTCGAGCTGAAGGACATCCCGAAGGCCGGTGTGTACTCGGTCGAGTACCAGGACGTCGAGATGCAGATTCAGGGTTGCGCGGGCTACGCCCAGGCGCGTTCCTACACCGTGGTCGAGATCATCGGCGATCACTACTCGAAGACCACCCTGTACGGCCAGCCGTTCAGCATCGGCTGACCCGTCTTCGAATCGTCGAATCCTCTTCTCGCCGAATACTTCCAACCCCTGAGGGATTAACATGATCAACCGTAAGAACCTGGCGAAGGTTGCCGGTGCGGGTGCCGCCGCCACCATCGCCATGGGCCTGTTCTCCACCGGCGCGGCCAACGCCGACACTTTCGTGCCGCTGCCCGGTGGCGAGATCTCCAAGACCCTGTCCGACGGCACCGTGGTGACCGTCAAGCTGGTCGGTGAGTCGGCCAACATCAACCCGTCCATGGGCTCCACCCCGCTGCACCGCAACGCGTGGGTCTCCGGCACCGCGATCGTCGAGCTCTCCGGCTCGGGCGCGGTCGGCGGCAAGATCTACCCGGGCTACGTGGTGGGCTGCCAGGTCAACATCGCCGGTGGCGGTGTGGACGCCGGTGCCGGTGTCTCGATCGAGCAGAGCGGTGATTCCGTGACGGCCAAGCCGAGCGCGGAGAGCGGCGGCAGCCTGTCGCTGGGCCCCGGCCAGACCGCGTCGTTCTACGTCCTGGACCGTGAGGTCGCGGATGACTTCGGCAACGAAGATCACTCCACCAACAACAAGTTCAAGGGCACCAACGGCTCGGTGGCCTGGGCCGACTCGACCATCGGCCTGACCGGCTGCGCCGGTTACGCCCAGGCGCGCTCCTTCGTGCGCGTCAAGGTCGAGACCGACAACGTGATGTCCTACGTTGTGCTCTGGGGTCAGCCCTTCAGCATCGGCTGATTCGGTTCGCTGAACTACGAAGCAGGCCCGTCGCTTTCGCGGCGGGCCTGCTCTCGTTCCGCGGGCTACACCTCGCGGATGGTCGTGGTCGTGGTGGTGTCGCCGTCGTAGCGGCGTTCGGCGGCGAGCAGATCGCGGATCTCGGTGAGCAGCGCGATCTCGGTGACCGCGGCCTCCTTGGAACTGAAGCGCGCCATCACCCGGTTGGCAGGGTGCACCAGCACGAAGTACACCACCGCCGCGATCAGCAGGAAGTCGATGACCGCGCCGACGATGGTGCCCAGCTGCACGAAGGTGGCGGGCTTGCCGGAGACCAGTTCGAAGCCCCAGCCGAGTTCGCTGGTACCGCCGAACACCGCGAGCAGTGGTTTGATCACGCCGTCGGTGAAGGAGCTGACGATCGCGGTGAACGCGGAACCGATCACCACCGCCACCGCGAGGTCCAGCACGTTCCCGCGGAAGATGAAGTCCTTGAATCCCTTGAGCATGGTCGAAAATCTCCTGTCGAATAACGCGTAATGGCTTCGCGGAGCCGCGATCGGTAGCAGATGCTAATGGAAGACGACGGTGAGCTCGGTCCGGAGCGAGGCGGCCGCGACCGCGACGGCCTGTGCGCCGCCGAGGGCGACCAGGACCACCGGTTCGGCCCCGGCCCGCTTGTCCGCCGGGCGGGCGACCAGGACCACGGTGGCGCCGGTCGCGAGTGTGCGTGCGGGGTGGTCACTCTCGGGTGCGCCGCCCACCACGTCGACCCGATCGCCGGAACGCAGGATCTCGGCGACCGCGTTGTCGGCCAGCCGGAGCCCGACGATGCGGGCGTCGGGCACCCCGGCCGTGACCGCGGCCAGGCGCGGGCTCACCACCCGCAGGTCGGTGAAGATCTCTCCGGGCCGCATCGCACCGGTCAGCGTGGTGCCGACCAGGGTGGAGATATCGCGCACCGCACCGGTGGGCAGGGAACCGGATTCGCGGGCCGCCGTACGCAGATCACCGGCCTGCAGTAGGCGGCCGGGCGCCAGGTCGTGTTCAGCGACCACGACCTGGACCGGGTGCGAATCCGGATCGCCACGCAGGAACAGGACGGCCGCCAGCGCCGTGAGCGCGGCGGCGAGCAGGCGACGGGCCAGGAGCAGATCGGCCCAGGGCGGTCGATTGTCGAGCACCGCGCGCAGCGGGTGCTCGCGACCGAGATCGGTGCGCGATGTCATGCCCGGAGCCTAAGAGTGCGGGTACCGCGCCACGCCCGGGAAAAGACCTGCCTGTGGATAACCGGGCAGCTGTGGATGACTCAGCTGGCGGCGGCCGCGGTGCTGGTAGACGAGCTGCTGGTAGACGAGGTGCCGGTCGAACCGTTGCTCGACGCCGAACCGGAATCGGCGGGCTTGCTCGACCCGGAATCGGTCTTGGCCGGCTCACTCGCGGTGGACGCGCCGCCGCGGCTGTCGGTGCGGTAGAAGCCGCTGCCCTTGAAGACGATGCCGACGGAGTTGAACAGCTTGCGCAGCTTGCCCGAGCACTCGGGGCACACGGTCAGCGCGTCGTCGCTGAAGGACTGCACGATGTCGAAGCGGTTGTCACACTGGGTGCACGCGTACGAATAAGTTGGCACAGGATCCTCCGCTGGTCTCGTCGATTTGGCACTCTACAGGCGACAGTGCCAACATCGCCAATCCTGCATTCATTCCACCGTACCCAGTCGGCGCAGACCACCCCGCGGTGTCAGTGCCCAGCCCATGCGCAGGTCATGAGGTTCCTCGGGAAGACGGTCCACCAATTCCCGGTCGCGCACCACCGCGATCAGGCGGGCGTCCGCGCGAGCGGCGGCCAAGGTCCGGTCGTAGTAACCCGCGCCACGCCCGAGTCGCACGCCGCGCAGATCTACCGCCAGCGCGGGCACCAGGATCAGTCCCGCGCGGCCGACCGCGCTGGAGCCCAGGAGCGCGCCGGTCGGCTCGAGCAGTCCGAAACGCGCGGGTCGCACACTGTCCGGGCCGGTGTACTCGGCCCAGTCCAGCGGGCCCGGCGGCCCCGTGACCGGTAGCAACACCCGCGCCCCGGCCGCGCGCAGCGCGTCGGGCAGACTCGCCGACCCCGGCTCACCGCGTGCCGGCATATAGGCGCACACCCACTCGGAAACCGGCAGTGTGCCCGCGGTTTCCGCGAGTGATCGCGCCTGTTCGGCATGATCCGCCGCGGATTGGGAACTCCGCTCTCTGAGAACTTCGGAGCGCCATGCATGTTTATCGGCCTCGGCGGGCATCTCCATGACGATCACCATATGCTCACCCGCGAAGCCCCACGCCCGACGGCGCTGGGGCGATGTGATGGATGGATAGGGTATGCCCATGACAGCGAAAACCGGACAATCCGCAGACGGTACGGTCGCGTGCTTCCGCACGGCCGTCGTGCCCGCGGCCGGATTGGGGACGCGCTTCCTGCCCGCCACCAAAACGGTGCCCAAGGAGTTGCTGCCGGTGGTGGACACCCCGGGCATCGAACTGGTCGCCGTCGAGGCCGCCGACTCCGGCGCCGACCGGCTGGTGATCGTCACCTCGCCCGGCAAGGACGGCGTGGTCGCGCACTTCGTCGAGGACCTGGTGCTGGAGAGCACGCTCGCCGAGCGCGGCAAGTTCCAGCTGCTGGAGAAGGTACGCAAGGCGCCGGGCCTGCTGGACGTGCTCTCGGTGATCCAGGAGGAGCCGCTGGGTCTCGGGCACGCGGTTGCTCAGGCCGAGAGCGTCCTCGACGACGACGAAGAGGCCATCGCGGTTCTGCTGCCGGATGATCTGGTACAACCCTGCGGCGTGCTCGATGTGATGAGCCGGGTGCGGCGCAAGCGCGGCGGCAGCGTGCTGTGCGCCATCGATGTGCCCAAGGACCAGGTCAGCTCCTACGGTGTCTTCGACGTGGCGACCGTGCCCGACGCGGTGAACCCGAATGTGTTGCGGGTCAACGGCATGGTCGAGAAGCCGGCGCTGGCCGACGCGCCCTCCACCTACGCCGCCGCCGGTCGATACCTGCTCGACCGCGCCATCTTCGACGCGCTGCGCCGGATCGAGCCCGGCGCCGGCGGCGAATTGCAGCTCACCGACGCCATCGCGCTGCTGATCGACGAGGGGCACCCGGTGCACGTCGTCGTGCACCGCGGGTCGCGCCACGATCTGGGCAACCCGGGCGGTTATCTTCGAGCCGCGGTCGATTTCGCTTTGGAACGTGAGGAATACGGCCCGGCGCTGCGGGAGTGGTTGCAGCACAGGCTGAGTCCGGAGTGGGATCCGCAACTGACGCCCTACGACTGAGTGCCGATTCGCGCTCGTCGGTTTCGCTGACGGCGTGCGGTCGGGTACCAATGAGGTTTCACCTGTCCGCGCGCCGAAACCCGCTTTCGCGGTGATCCGGTGACACCATCACTGGTGCGCGGTGGGATCGTCAGTGGGACGCCAGATCAGGGAAGGGCTCGATGCGCTCGGTTGAGGATCAGCAGATCAAAGTGACCGCGGCGGCGGTCGCGCCCCGGCCGGTGCGGGTCGCGATCTCCGAGGCCCAGGGCCTGCTGTGCGCCGAGGACGTGGTGACCGAGCGGCCGCTGCCCGGCTTCGACCAGGCCGCGATCGACGGTTACGCCGTCCGCAGCGTCGATGTCGCCGCCGCCGGCACCGATATTCGCAGCGAGGACGGCGAACTCGTCGATCTGACCCTGCCCGTGGTCGGCGAGGTGGTCGCGGGTTCGCGGCAGCCGATCCGGCTGCAACCCCGGCAGACCGTGCGGGTCGATACCGGTGCGCCGCTGCCGACCCTCGCGGATGCCGTTCTGCCCCTGGACTTCACCGACGGCGGCCGCGCCCGGATCAAGGTCTACGAGTCGGTGCGCTCGGGTGACTACGTGCGCCGCATCGGCGACGATGTGCAGCCCGGCGATGTCGCGGTGCGGGCGGGCACGATCATCGGGCCCGCGCAGGTCGGTCTGCTCGCGGCCGTCGGGCAGGACAAGGTGCTGGTGCATCCGCGGCCGCGGCTGTCGGTCATCTCCGTCGGCGGCGAGCTCATCGATATCGATCGCACACCCGGCCCGGGCCAAGTCTACGACGTGAACTCCTACGCGCTGGCCGCGGCCGCGCGCGACGCCGGCGCCGATGTGAACCGCGTCGGCATCGTGAGCGCCGATCCGCGGCAGTTGCGCGATGTGGTCGAGGGGCAGCTGGTGCGCTCGGAGGTCGTGGTGATCGCGGGCGCGGTCGGCGGCTGGGCCTCCGAACAGGTCCGGGAGGCGCTGGAGGGGCTCGGCGAACTGGAAATCGCCCGGGTGGCCATGCATCCCGGGTCCGTGCAGGGTTTCGGGCGGTTGGGCCGCGACGAGGTACCGACCTTCCTACTACCGTCGAATCCGGTCGGCGCGCTGGTGGTTTTCGAGGTCATGGTGCGGCCGCTGATCCGGATCGCGCTGGGGCGCCGTCATCCCATGCGCCGCGTCATCCGGGCCCGGACGATCACGCCGATCTCCTCGATGCCCGGCCGCAAGGGCTATCTGCGCGCGCAGTTGATGCGCGACGAGACCACCGGCGACTATCTGGTGCAGCCGCTGGGCGGCGCGGCCGGGGCGTCCGCGCATCTACTGGCCACCCTGGCCGAGGCGAACAGTCTGATCATGATCGATCCGGACGACACCGACATCAGAACCGGTGACGAGGTCCGGGTCGCGTTTCTCGCGCAGCGCGGCTGATTAGTCGGGGAGCTGATGGAGTCGATGAACGTCTTCCGGGCCACCCAGCATCCGGGCTGGCCCGCGCGGCTCGGACCGGTGCGCTGCGCCGCCGGGACCGTGACACTGCGGCCGGTGCGGCTGCGCGACGCTGCCGCCTGGAGCCGGATCCGGCTGCGGGACCGGGCGTATCTGGAGCCGTGGGAGCCGACCGGCCGAGGCGCCTGGGAGGCGCGCAACCATCCGTCCAACTGGCCCCCGCTGTGGTCGAGTCTGAAGGCCGAGGCACGGCGCGGGGCCATGGTCCCGCTGGTGATCGAGGTCGACGGCCGCTTCGGCGGGCAGCTCACCGTCGGCAATATCGTGCGCGGGGCGCTGCGTTCGGCGTGGATCGGGTACTGGGTGGCTACGGATCTCAGCGGCAAGGGCGTGGCCACGGCGGCGCTCGGGCTCGGGCTCGACCACTGCTTCGGTCCGGTCGGGTTGCACCGGGTGGAGGCCACGGTGCGACCGGAGAACCTGGCCAGCCAGGCCGTGCTGCGTAACGCGGGATTTCGGGAAGAGGGGCTGCTGCGCAGGTATCTCGACGTCGACGGTGCCTGGCGCGATCATCTACTGGTCGCGATGACCGTCGAGGAGGTAGCGGGCACCGTCGTCGATCGGCTCGCCCGTGACGGCCGGATCTTCCTGCCCTGAAACAGATCTCGTTGCCACCGTAACCGCACAAGATATCCCCGCGCGGTGCGAATCCTGGTTAGAAACGCCTGAATCCGGCGATTCTTGTGACAGATGTGGCGGATGTGCACGGCGCGCCTGCCGGATGTTGATGCGTCCCGGAATTAACCTACGGACGTCAGTGGTGCACCCTGCGCCAACGGAACAGCAGGGACGGGAGGTGTGAAACCGACATGCCGAATTCGATTCTGTGGATCGGACTGGTGGTGCTGTGGGTCTTCGTGCTGTTCCCGATTCTCGCCGACCGCCACCCGCGGATCCGGCAGACCACCGACGCGGCACTGGCCACGAGAGTGCTGCATCGCGGCGGCTCGAAACGGCGCATGAGGACCGGTCCGGCCGCCGGGCACGACAGTGATCCCGACTACAGACCGAGCCGTGCGCACAGAAAGTCCTTCACCAGCGATGATGCGGAGCACCGGATGAACCCGGCCGAGCAAGTCACCGACCAAGAGGACGAGTTGGCCGACGCCACCGGAGAGCTCGAGGCCGGTATGAGCGCCGCCGAAGCCGAGGCCGACACCGAACGGGCAGGCGAATTCACCGACGATGCCGACGAATTCGAACCCGTTACCGCCGGAACCGCTGCGGCGGACACCGATTCGGCCGATGATGACGACGTGGAGCGCACCGAACCGGAGACGGCCCGGGTGCCCGCCCGCCTGGACGATGTCGAGGAACTCGACTCGCGGGACGACGATTTCGTCCCCACCCGCCGCGGTCGCGGCGGATTCGATCCCGAGGCCGACGCGATCGCCCGCGCCGCCCGCTACACCTTCCGGCAGCGCGCCGTGCTCGCGCTGCTGCTCACCGCGCTCACCACCGGCGCTCTCGGTATCGCGGTGAACCCCGCCTGCTGGTGGCTGTCCGGCCTCAGCGTCGTCGTGCTGGCCGCCTATCTCGGCTACCTACGCAAGCAGGTCCGGATCGAGGAGGATATCCGCCGCCGCCGCGCCGCCCGGCTGCCTCGCGGCCAGCAGCACGGCGAGGCCCCTGTCGAGGACCCGCGCGAGACCGAGGCCCGCGTCCGTCGCCGCACCATCGACCGCGAGACCGCCCGCGCCCTGCGCCGCCGCTCCGCCCTGCTCGAAGCCGATGACGAGGATCCGATGTTCGAGCACCTCGACACCTTCGATCCCGCCACCGCCCGCGCCCTGCGCGACCGCCACGGCGCCGGCGACTACCGCCACGCCGTAGGCGAATAACCCCAGCTCACCCCCACGATTCGGTAACCCGCCCCCGCGCCTGATACAGTGTCTCAGCGCGGTTCCCCCGGGACCGCACGGGGCTATAGCGCAGTTGGTAGCGCGTCTCGTTCGCATCGAGAAGGTCAGGGGTTCGATTCCCCTTAGCTCCACTCAGGACAGAGCCTGCGTATGGGTACTGGCAATCCCGAGGCTGTTTTTCACAGTTGCCTCGGGATTTTCTGCGTTGGTCTGGCGAATGCACAGGTTGTTGTCGACTGCCTTGCGGGCGAACCCCGCCGCGCGTGGATCGATCTGCTCGGCTCGGGCCTGGTGATCGTCACCTTCCTCGCCGCAGGGTTCAACGCCTTCCTGGCCGACACCCCGGAATTGGCTCCGTTCCCGCTTGCTCTGTCCGCGATCTTCGCCTGGATCGCCTACGAACGCCGGGCCTCGATCACCGCCCTGGGCGCGCTGATCCAGCGATGACCCGCGCATAACGCCCGGCTACCGGCGGCACCCGGGCCACCGGTAGCCGCGTTGTGCGTTACGGGGACGGGGTCCGGTCGGGTTGGTCGGACTGTCCCGTCGGAGTCGCGGGGCGGGCGTCGTCGGGCCGCCCACGCCGCGACCCTCCGAATCATGTGACGACAGTATTTGTTTCGCGGTGGACGGTTCGATCCCCAGCCCGATCCGCGGGCCTGTGCCGTGTACGGGCGAGTCCTCTTATCGTTCGTCCACACGCGGTCACCGGAGCCGACACGGGATGTTCAGCGCAGCATTCGATCTCGCGTCTGTTCGACCGATATGCGGCAGAAGCGGACGTCTGTCTGTCCGGCCCACAGCAAGAGCTGAGCTACTGTGCGACGGTGGGATTGACGATGGACCCTGATGAACTCCAGATCAGACGATACGAGTGCGAGTGCTGCAGCGCACCGATCGAGCGGACATGGAACTTCGTTCGCGACGGCGCCGAAGCCTACGCGGTGTACTTTGCGAACTCCTATCACCACACCGGTCAGGCGCACGAGACTTGGATCGACGTCATTCTGGGTACCTGGGGTGATCAAAGAGCCGACGACCACGTGACATTCGGGTGCCGAGTCGGCCCAGTACAAGGCAACCCCAACCCTGCGGCGACTCTGATCCAGGCGTGCCAAGACGGGACGGGCAGCGCGATCCACGGCACGTTGCTTTCACGTGATGCCGGGCTCGCGCACCCCCGCCTGCCGGATTTCTGGGGCGTGGTCGATTTCGTGCTCGCTCACGACCCGACCGTGAATCGCCACCTGTACGGGTAGGCGCGAGCCAGGTCTGGCCGGCCCGCGGGTTCGCACGCTCGTCGGCAGAAGAGTGCGTTCGGGCGACGCCGGATCGGCCAGTTAGTTCAGAGAAGCCTGCATCCGATGTCCGAGCCTGCGCGTCGACCTACGCACCCGCGAACGGCTCGCCGAGATAACCGCCAACCTCCGCGATCGCATCACTGAAGCCCGAGCCAACAGCTGGACCGGCGAGGTCGAGGGGCTGCGCAAGTCAGCCTCATCGCCGCCGCCGGGAAACTCGTGACCCTAGACCGGATGCGCGCTCGCCAGAGCGGACAAGGCGGCACAGCAATCGATCTCGGGATTCCACTTCTCGCCCAGCGAAGCGAGTAGTTAGTCCAGAGAACAACTCATCGGGCACCAACCACAACGACAACGCATCCATAACCAACCATCGTGCAACACAATCGTTCTCAACGCCCACGCCGCGAATCACATCCCTGTGAGACACGGTCTCGATCCAGCCGCCGCAGCGTCGGCCAATGGCGGTTGGTGATCACCGACTACCCTGCCGATGATGAGCGCGGACGACTGGTTGACCGATACCCGAATCTCCTACGACACAGTCGCGTCGAGCTATGCCGACCAGGTGCGCGATGCCCTGGCTGGACACCCGTACCTCCGTGCGGCTTTGGCATTGTTCGCGGACAGCGTGCGGGCCGCCGGCGGCGGACTCGTAGCCGATGTCGGGTGCGGTCCCGGACACGTCACCGCCTACCTGCACGAGCTGGGTGTCGATGCTTTCGGCGTCGATCTCTCCCCTGGGATGATCGAGTCGGCTCGGCGTGACCACCCCGGCCTGCGGTTCGAGGTGGGTTCGATGACGGAGCTGGACTTCCCGGCAGCCTCGATGGCCGGCCTGCTGGCCTGGCAGTCGTTGATCCACATCCCCGACGACGAGGTCCCGGCCGTGCTGAGACGCTTTCATCGAATACTGCGGCCCGGCGGAGCTCTGCAATTACTGTTCCACGTCGGCAACGAGTCACGGTTGAAGACCCAAGGCTATGGCGGTCACCCGATGAATGTCCATGTCCACCATCGACAGCCCGACCTCATGACGACCTGGCTGCGTGATGCCGGCTTCGAGGTCGAGGCTCACCTGCTCCTCGCCCCGGAAGAGAAAGCATCGCAAGCTGTACTTTTCGCACGTCACCAGCCCTACCAGTAGTTCAGAGAAGCATCGCGGCCGATGCCCCGTTCTCATCGTTTCCCCGAGCGAGCGGCCCCGGCTGGTCGTGATCCGCGACAACCTTCGGGGACCGCATCGCCGAGTCCGAACGTGAGGGCTGGCTCGGCGAGATCGAAGGTCTTTCCGTCAGTCTTGCCGCGGCCGAGGAGAAAACTCGCCCAACTCGACGCCCAGAAGTACGAAAGGACTCATCTGTCTTCCTAGAAATACTGACGCTCGATCAGGTCATCGCACGAAAGGCGATGCTGGGCCACCATGATCAGTAGGTCACGAAACCGCCGTATAAGCGGCATGAGCGGATACTCCGGTGGCTCGGTTCTATTTGTCCGGCCCTGGGCCTTACGTGTGTTGCAGGCGACGCAGGATGTCGATGCCGGCGCGTTCGAGGGCGGGGTCGAAGATATCTCGTAGGAACACCAGCGCACTGTGGTTGCTTCGGTCGAGCAATACCAGACTGCTGAACCCGCCGGTGCCTCCGGAGTGCAGGGTGTATTCGTGTCCGCCCATAGTCACGACGCTCCAGGAATATCCGTGGGAGGTATTGGCGATATTGCCCGGCCACCGTGGTTCGAGCGCGGTCATGCCCGGGACGCGGCCATCGAGCAAGGCCCGCGCGTAGGAGACGAGATCGCCGACTGTGGAACGGAGTCCGCCCGCCGGTGCGGTGGCGTTGAGCGGCCACGGCGCCTGTGGTCGTCCGCTGCGATCGATACCTGTGCTGACATCGGCGGGAAGGTCGGCTTCGGTCAGTGGCAGCCAGGTGTGGGTCAGACCCAATGGTTCGAGCATGCGGGTGCGCAGCAGGGTCGCATAGGTGGTGTGCGCAGCCGCCGCGACAGCTTGCCCGAGCAGGGCGTAACCGAGTGTGGAGTACTGGAAGGCGCCACGACCGATCAGCGGCGTGTTCCGGGCCTGGGCGAGCAACTGGGGCAGGTCCGCGTGAAAAGGGTTGCGCCCGAACACGTAGTAGTCGACACCGCCGGCAAGCATATCCAGCGTAGGAGCGAATTCCAGAAGACCCGAGCGGTGCTCGGCGAGCTCCTCGAGTGTCACCTCCGCCACCGGTGCCCCTACCAGCGCGAGCAGATCGCCGACACGAGTGTCGGTGCGGACCTCACCTCGCTCGACGGCGTCGGCGAACAAGGCTGCGGTGAATGTCTTTCCGATGGAGCCGGTCTCGTAGTCGGCAGCGTTGCCTGTGCCGAGATGTGTGAACACGGTGCCCCGGTCATCCAGATAGGCGATGTCCATGGAGCGGTCTGCGGGCATCGGCAGCAATTCCCCGGTGACCTGAGCCAGTTCCGCAGCTGTCACGGTGGGGTCGGCATGCCCGGTGGTCACCGGCGCGAACAGTGTGGCGGCCACAACTGCACTGACGATCGCGCTGAATCTCGGCACTGACCCCCTCCACCCTCTGCCCCGATCGCTGGCGCCGACGGCGTCGATCGGACAGCTGCCCCACGGCTGATTGGGAACAGTACAGCGCTGCATGGTATTTCACTACCGACCTGCCGATGACTCCTGTGAACCGCGATCGTTCGGTACACAGTGATGCGACGCGACACCGGTCCGCCCTCGCGCCGCCCTGGTTTCGGCTCGCGCGAGAAGCGGCATAGCTCACTAGCGCTGACTAAAGTCAGGTTTGGGGCGGGTGTGACCCAGAGCCTCTTACGCTGATGAGCGTGCGTTCGCCGGGCGGCGCTCGCGGTGGCGGAGCTGGGTACGAGTCGGGCGGATCGTTTCGACAACGGAGAGCCGGCGACGAACTCGGGGTTCTCCGACCGGCCAGTGGCCCGCCGACGGCGATGCCGTTGAACTCCTCATCCCTTCGGCCCCAAGGTTGCGGACCCGCCTTGAACAAAGGGATCAGTCGAGATCGACTCGGATCGTGAGCATTTCGGCGCCGGCAGCGAGTCGGCGTAACGCCAGACCGTCGAGGCGGTAGCCGGGGCGGCCCTTGCCGAGCGCGTGGTGACGAGCGCGAGCGTCGTCGTCAGGAAGCAGATGGGCTGTGCCCGAACGCCACCGAAAGCCGAAGCCCTCGCGAAGCCGCGCGGGCGTGACCTTGACCCGCACTCTCGGGTCGGCACGAATGTTGTGGACGTATGCGGCAGCCGCCCCTTGACCGGCAAAGAGCCAGAAAGTGTTGCCCTGCAATCCATTCGCCACCGGAACGACCCGCTGGCGCCCAGTCCGGCGACCGGTTGTTTCCAGCAGGGCGAAGGTCGGGGGCGCGCAACCGTTGTTCAGCGCGAACACGACGACCGGATGGATTACGCGGCGATTCAACGCCTGCTCCCAAGCTGATGGCATGCCCTAACCCCCTGAGATCGATTGCGTCGTCGCTTTCGAACCTAGCGGCCGAATACGAACTGCGTCCGCCCGCCCCTTCGCACGTGTCACGAGTCAGCTAGGCGCGGTGTCTGCAGACCAATCCACAATGCCGCGCGCCATGCGGCATAATCGTTCACTCGTGCTGACTGAAGTCCGCACAGATAGGTGTTGGCTCAGAACGTCTTACGCTGATTACAGGATGTTGGCTGACGCATTCGGGTGGTTGTCCGGTGCGGTGACTCGGCGAGTAGCTCCGATGACGAGGTGCTGCAGGCGGTTTCGAGAACCTCGGCGGTGGTGGTGGAAGATCGACGACGTGGTCACCTTCGACGTCAATGTCACGCCGTACGAGCCAGCCCAGTTTGCCAACATCCATGACGGGCTGGGCTGGCAGCTCGAGCACGATCGTTGCGCGGTCCTTGTACACGATCTGCTCCCGTATTACGCAAACGTGCTAGCCCCACAGACTCGGGCCGCGGTCGTAAGCCAGTGCCAATCGCTTGTGGATTGGGCCTTCATTCGGAACGTGGCGGTCATCGCGTCAGCACCACGGCCCGCGACAGTGACACCGCAGCGTGGTCTGGGCGGGGTGCTGTGGGGGCAGGGCCCGAACGCGACCGAAGCGGCACAGTCATGCTTGGACGGCATCGTCGAGCCTGCTGTTCCATGGATCCGCAAACGATCACTCAGCGCGTTCTACGCTACCGATCTCGCCGTCGAACTGCGCCGACAGGGAAAGGACCAGCTTGTAGTCTGCGGCGTTTTCGCATCCCAAGGGATTGTCGCAACAAGCTTCGATGCCCTGGCGAGGGATCTCCAATTCTTCGTCGCATCCGATGCGATAGCCGACTACAACGCCGCCCTACACGAGTTGGCTCTGAGCCAAATAGCCCGATCCACCGGACAAGTCATCCCTACGGCCGATTTGACCACAGGCTGAGTGGAGCGACCGTCCCACGTCGAGTGCACGAAACTCGGCCATCTTGGTGCTCACAATCGCCGCTCATCGGCACGTGCGTGCACTGCCTGAGGACGTGAAGCGCTCTGCCCGTTGATCTTCAACCGCACCGTGCTGGCCCGCCACGGATCGCGCGGGTCGCGGCAGCCGAGCTCGATACCGGCCGATGCGAGGATGGTCTTCCACTACCTGGGAGCTTCGCATGTCTGGTCCGCTCGTTATTCGCCGCATACTCGGCGACCGCCTCTTCGCCGAGATCGGCATGCCTTCGACGGTGGCCGTCGACGAGGAGCGCTACCTCGTCGCCGTGGGCGGCGACCTGGGCTATCTGCAGTGGTCTGGTTGCGGGACCGCCAGCAGACGATGGTCGCAGTATCGGGTGGGAATCTATGGCGCACAGGATTTTCGGTGCCAGTGGGTGATCGAATCCGCCTGGCCGGTGCGCGCGATGGCCTTTCACCCGACGCAGCCGATTTTGGCTGTAGGGACCGGTGCGTACGACGGTGGATATTCCTTCGAGGGCGAGCTGTTGATCCTGGATTTGCACTCGAGGAAGTCGACCTCGGTGATCCGCTGGGCTCCTGAAATACTGCACGTCGAATGGGCCAGCGCGCGGATTTTGCGGATTGTGACATCGCCACCGGACGATTTTCCTGACGGCCGATACGACGCCCAGGCGCACACCTACGTGTTCTCCGCGGTCATCGAACGGGCCGACTGGAGCAACGTCGCGGACAACTCGGTACAGCCTGATGAGCGCAGCGGACAGTGCATCGACTTCGAGCGCCCCGCGCCAGGGGTGACGACCGGTCGGGGCGTCGAGACTCTGACGGCGCTGGTCGGGGAGCCGTGGGAGCCGCGCGTGCAGGTATGGGATGTCCAGGCGCTGTCGGACGGCCGAGTGCTGGCCTGCGCGGACGGCACTTTGGCCGAATCATGGCTGCCCGAAGGACATCTGGAGTGGCGCGTGCGTGACAAGGAAGGCGGTCGGCAACTCGCGGTCCAGCCCGGCCGGCTCGACGCTTGGGTGAACGTGGAGCGGGGGTCACGGTGGGTAAACAATGAACTCATCACCGAGTCACCGCTCGTCGCCCGGGTGTCACTGGAGGACGGGAAGGTGCTGGACTCCCTGCGCCTCGATTCATCCGTCGCACTCACCACGCGGGAAGACGGTTGGCTCGCACTACGTTCCACGGACTCCGATCGCGGGGGCCAGCTGTCCTTGATCCATCCCACAGGGCAGGCACCCGAGATGTCCATGCCGCTGGGAAGATTCGACTCGTTCAACCATCCTTTTCAAGTCCGCCACAGTGCACAGTTGTTCTTCCTTCGAGGCCTCGACGACGAGGAGCCATCGCGCGACAAGCGCGTCGTCGCCGTCGATCCTACTGGTCACGATGGCGACTCCCGAGTTCGGGAGCTTTTCCCGCTCGAGTGGGACACCACCCGTGCCGGACACCTCTTCGGCGGGCCCGGCATCGAGGTAAGCGGTCCGGAGAACCGGGATTTGGTGCACGCCGGGGCCGTACACGACGGACGCGGACTACTACCCGGCAACGCCTTCGTTGTCCGGCGCAGCAGCCTGGACGGAACCGTGCGGTGGGTGTTCACCGCCGACTTCCCGGTCACCGCCTTGGACGGAGACGAGAACACGGTATACGTTGCCTTCAATTCCGGTGAGCTCGTCGCCCTGGACACCTCGGACGGAACAGTGCGCTGGCGGCACGATCTGCAAGTCAGCGGCCAGCCCGCAATACCCTTGTCACTCACCCTCACCAGCCCAGAATGGCTGCTGATCGGAACCGTCGACGGACGAATCCTCGACTGCGCGGTCCGATAGCGCTTTGTTCAGATACGCAACTCGCTCGGACACCCTTGATCCATGACGGTGTGGGTTCCACATGGCGCTGTAGCGGAGGGCAGTCGGTGGACTACTCCACCCGCGTGATCGACGACGCACAGGGCGAGAGATGACTGCGCGGCCGAGCACTATCAGGCCGGACGAGAATCGCACGCAAATCGGCATTATCGTGCGTTCGAAATGGGATCAACCTGTGGTGGGCTGTCGTTCGCGGGCTCTGGGGATCGCGTCGTGGGATTCCTCGTTGTTGGAGTGCGGCGCTGATCGTGTCTGCGGTGACGTCGAATCGTGCCCCGACCCGAGCGAGGGATTCTCCCTGTCGGTACCAGTGGATGGCTTGGTCGATCTCTTGCTCGTTCAAGCGTCGGGGTGTTCTGATCGCTGTTCCGGCGGAGCGGAGGATGCTCAGGACGGTTCCTTTGCCGAGGCGATGTTGGCTGACGAGCTGGTTGACGGTGGCGCCTGCTTCGTATTGGGCGGCGATCGCCGCGCGGTGTTCGGTGGTGAGACGGCGCCGGACCGTGTGGGGTTTCGGGATTGGGTCCCGGTCGGTGTGTTTCCCCTGGTCGTCGACCAGTCGTTGCCGTATCGATGCCAGGGTCGTGGTTAGGGTGTCCTGGTTCGAGTAACGTCGCATTTGGTCCACAAATTCATGTGAATAGTGCTGTTGATCAGGGTTTGCCGCCTTTCGAGTGCACGGCCACGTTCAGCCTGGCGTCGCATATCGTCTGTTCAACGCTTTTTTCCTATTCTAATTCGCCAAGGTGTGTTCCGTTCCGGCTCGGTGTTGATTGAGTCGGAAGGCACTCTTTCATTACCGCGTCCGTGAGCCGTGACAGTCACGAGTGCGGTATCACCTGGTCGTAGTGGATTGATGTCAGGACCGAGCCTGCCCGTGTGTGTCGCGGGTGCGGACTCCTCGTTGCGTAGCCGGTTCAACACGGTGGTCGGGTCGTTACGGAAACTACGTGAGCGACCTATAGCGAAGCCGTAACCGAAACACGCTCTTCGGCAGAAGCGCGGATACCGCGGCGCCCCCGAGATGCCCCAGGGCCGTTGATCTTCAGCTATACCGTTCTGGCCGCTGGCGGCACGCGCGGGACGCGGCATTTGTGGATGTTCACCGGGTGATCGAAGCTGACCGACCGGGCAGCAGCCTGGCATCAAGTCGTTGCCGTCGCCATGATGGCTGAGTGTCTTCGTTTCGGTTGGTCGAGCCACCTCTGTTCACACGTCTGCGCGGCGCCTCCAGGGTGCTGATAGCCGGGGCGGGTGGCGGATTCGATGTATACGGTGGCCTGCCACTCGCTGTGGCTCTGGAAGGGCTCGGCAAGAAGGTGTACCTGGCGAACCTGTCGTTCAGCGACCTGCGCCGAACCCCACTCGACGACTGGCTCGCGCCGGGGGTCGCCGCCGTGCACCCCGAGACCGACGGCAATGACGATTACTTCCCCGAACGCACCCTGGCGCGATGGCTGGCAATCACCGGTCGCGATCAGATCGTG
This sequence comes from Nocardia sp. NPDC127579, assembly GCF_042672005.1. Lineage (NCBI taxonomy): Bacteria > Bacillati > Actinomycetota > Actinomycetes > Mycobacteriales > Nocardiaceae > Nocardia > Nocardia sp. NPDC127579. The sequence goes on from NZ_JBHXVZ010000002.1 coordinate 73,056, forward strand.
TACGCCTTTCCCAAGTCCGGCGTCCGCCCCCTGCGAGCCGCCTACCGTGCGCTCGTCGATCACCTCGACGCGGACGCCTTGGTGCTGATCGACGGTGGCACCGACATCCTGCTCCGCGGCGACGAGGCCGGGCTGGGCACTCCGCACGAGGACATGACCAGCCTCGCAGCTGCGGCAGCGCTTGACGGCATCACCTGCCTCGTGGTGTCGGTCGGTTTCGGTATCGACACCTACCATGGCGTCTGCCATGCCCACGTGTTGGAGAATCTCGCCGCGCTCCAACGTCAGAATGCGTTCCTCGGAGCGTTCTCCATACCGCCGGACAGCCTGGAAGGTGCAGCCTACCTCGCCGCCGTCATCCACGCCTTGGCCGATACTCCGTTACGGCCCAGCATTGTTCACTCCCAGATCGCCGATGCATTGCGCGGGGAATTCGGCGATGTCCACGCCACCAGCCGCACTTGGGGCACAGAACTGTTCGTGAATCCGCTGATGGCGATGTACCTGGCGGTCGATCTCCCGGCGCTCGCCCGCAGTGTCGAATACCTACCGCTGCTCGACTCGACCGACCATGCCTACCAGGTGGTGCAGGTTATCGAAGCACATCTGGCATCACGGCCCAATCCTCGTCCGCCCAGCCTCATTCCACACTGACCGGGGCCGGCCGCGGCGAGACCCAGTGTGAGTCGCTATCGCCCGCTGGACATCCGATATTCGGCATTACCGGATCTTCGATACGGCACGCGAAAGCTGACTACGGCCCCATCGAGCGAACCTGTGACGGTCGAATTACGTCCGCGGTCGTCCGTGGGTATCTCTTGTGGAAATCCCACGATCGCGGAGCTTGTTCAGGACGGTCATGCCGTCTACTCCCAGGTGCCGACCGACTCGGGCGGGTGACCAACCCTGACCGTAGAGGTGGTTGGCATCATCAATGGCCAGTAAACCCTGCCTCGCTCTGCATGCGACTCTGCCGGAGCGTTACGCACGATTCGAAGTCATCGCTTCCACAATTGATCACCGCGGGCGACTGCTGACTTTGCTTGCCGATCCCGCACAACTTCCCTCGGCGCGGGCGTCGATGCCCCACTACGACGCCACCGTCGTCATCTGCGACGGCCACGAGGTCAGCCAGATATCGTTGAGTGGCCTCGATCAATCGTTCAGCAAGATCGATGCCCTCGGCGACGGAGTCATCCTGGGCGCTGGACGAATCGACCGAGTACAGCCGACTACCTCGACTCTGCCTCACAACGGCGTGGCCTTCGACAGCGCCGGGGATCAGCTGGGGGCCTTCTACGCCGGCGACGCGATCGAGCAACGGCCACCTCCAAGACGACGTGATCACCGAGACCGCAAGGGAGGAACTCCGCCTACCGAACGGCCGCCGATCCCAGGGCTGGGCTCGTGGAAAGATCGGACGCGACTCGACACTCTGGCTCTACGAGGACGGCAACCCGCGGCGATGGTATCGGTACGAGCTGGACTGTTGAACCCCAGTAGACGACGCTCGCTCGCCCCCTTGGGACACGCTCATCGGCATTACAGCGCATCCGAGGAAGGGGTGGAGGCCCGACGGGGGTGGTGCCCTGCCGAGGGATCAGAACTTCTCAGTCAGGCATCGCCGAGTAGGTCACCACGAGGGGCGCGTGGTCGGAGAGGCGCTCGGCGGGTGACGGTTCCTTGTCGACTACGACAGCCGTCGCGAGGCGGGCGAGACCGGACGTCGCGAGTTGGTGGTCCACCCGCCAACCCACATCCTTGGCGAACGATCGACCCGCCCAACTCCACCAGGTGAGTGGACCCGGGCGATCGCCGTGCACCTGCCGCACCACGTCGACGAGTCGGCGCGTGCCGAGTACCGAACTGAACCACTCGCGGTCGGCAGGCAGGAAGCCGTCCATCGTGCGGGCGGCACGCCAGTTGGTGACATCGTGTCGGGTGTGCGCGATGTTCAGATCCCCGGTGAGGACGAACTTGCGTCCCGTACTCAGCGCAGCGAGCCGGTTCCGGTGCACTTCGCGGGCGAACGCCGCGAGGAACCTCTGCTTCCGTTCGTACTTGACCCCACCGTCGGGCAGTTCGCGCATCGATCCGGGGCGCTGGAGATGCGCGGGCAGACCACCCTTGGGGAGATAAAGCGAGGCCACCGTCACCGGGCGGTCGGCCAGATCTACCTCGATATAGCGTCCCTGCGCGGCGAACTCGCCGAGTCCCCGGGCCCTGGGCGGGTGAGTCACCCACGTCCGCACGGCGGCGGCTGGAACCCTCGTCAGTACTGCCACGCCGTTACGACCGGCCACGGAACCGACGTCCACCGCCGCCGAATATCCCGGGAAGTCTCCCACATCGGCTGCGGGACAACGCAGCTCCTGCAACGCGACCACATCCGCCGACCTGGCCCGCAACCACTGATCGAATCCACGACGACGTGACGCGCGGATTCCGTTGACATTGAAAGTGGCAACAGTGAAAGAGTCAGCGACCGACGAACCCATGGCAACACTGTGCCGGAGCCCGATACCTCTCACCCGGGCAGCTCCGGTACCGACCTGCAACCGATCATGTTCTGCTCGAATCAGCGCAGGCTCTCACGTGAACGCTTCTGGGTGTATCAGGTCGTCGACCAACGCACCGACGCGTTCATCGACCTCGGCGCGATGGTCTGACGGGACCCCGTGATTCGGTCCACCCGGACCGAAACCCTGGGGTCAGATCATGTGCCGGTCGACTTAGGCCCGCGGTCCTCCCTGGGTGTCCCTCGTAGGGATCCCACGTTCGCGGAGCTTGTTCAAGACGGTCATGGCGTCTACACCGAGGTGCCGACCAACGCGGGCGAGTGACCAGCCCTGACCGTAGAGATGGATGGCGTCATCGATTTGGTCGGGTGTCAGGCCGCGGCGTCGCATCGGTGCGTGATGTCGATGAAGGATCTCGCCGACTGTCCGTCGCTCGATACCGAACTGGACACCCAACTCATACACAGTCGCTCCACCCTCATAGCTAGCGATCAGTTCCCGAATCTGGGCGGGGTCGAGTTCCGCGCTCCAGCGCGCGCCGGGGTCCAGCAACCCACAGACCGCGACATAGTCGGATCCACTCGACAGGTGGCTCATGCTCATAGCGAGCATGAGCCCTTTCTCGTTCCGTGTCTGCGTCGATCAGCCTTGGCCTTCGGCGGTTTTCGCGAAGGCTTCCAGTACCGTGCTCCAGCCGCCGCCACCCTCGACGATGGTCTGCGCCATGGCCCGGCCTTCGACCAGGCGGTCGATGTGGCGGTGTTCGAGGGTGACCGTGGTCTGTTCGGGGCTCTCGGCGGTGAAGCGCACCTCGATTTCGCTGGCCCGCGCGGGGTCGGGGTCGAACTGCCAGTGGCCGTTGATCTGCCAGGTCAGCACGAGCCGGTGCGGAGGCTCCCACACCAGGACTCGGCCCCAATCGCATTCGCTCCCATCGACGCCGCGTTCGAACCAGCGCCCGCCCACCTGCGGCTCGAGGATCGCGTCGGCCATCTCGGCCGTGCCGATGTGATAGGCCGAAGGCCACCATTTGCCGAAGGATTCGGTGAAGAACGCGAACGCGCGCTCGAGCGGCAGTGCGACGGAGGCTTTTCCTTGCAGCGCGGCCAGATCCGGTGTCGTGGTCATGCGGGTTGCTCCTGTTCGGGATCGTCGGCCGCCGCTTCGGCGGCCTTCTGAAAAGCGGCGAGGGCGTTGTCCCAGATCTGCTGGAAGTAGGCCTGGATCGCTTCCAGCCCTTCCGGGTTGATCCGGTAGATCCGCCGGGTGCCTTCGGGAGTGACCACCACCAGACCGCCCTGTTTGAGGACCTGTAGATGCTGCGATACCGCCTGGCGCGTGATCGGCAGCTCCTGCGCCAGTTCACCCACCGAGCAAGGCCGGCGCGCCAACCGTTCGAATATCGCTTTGCGCATCGGGTCGCCCAGTATCGCTAGATCCACATCTCTGAAAGTGTCCACTTTCGTAAGTGTGGACTTTCAAAGCGTGAAACGCAAGACCCGCCGCGCCGTTCCGGTGCGGCTAGCCACGGGCGAGGAGTTCGGGTAAGGGCCCGGTGCAGCTCATGTTCGGGCTGGTCGGCCACGATCCGGGCGCGCCAGGCGACGAATCCGTCCGGGCGGATCAGTGTGGCGCCGGTATCGGTGATTCCGAAGGTGCGCGGAAACCGGTCGTCGGTGTCGCGCAGCTCGGGCCCGATCCGATAGGCGTCGAAAGGTATTCCGAGAGCGGCGGCCACGTTCTCGGCCGCCGTGATCCACGGGCCGCCCACGCTTCCGGCGAGCAGGGTGAAGGTGCCGGTGCACAGATCCAGGGTGGACACCGCTGTCCCGTTGTGGCTCAGCCATACGTGCGGGGCGCGCACTCCGGGGCGACCGCTGGGAGTGCGGGGATTTTCGACCGGCTGCTCCGGAGTGCCCGGCTCGACACAGATCGCCGCAGAGCGGTATCGGTAGCCGAAAGCCATGCTGACCTCGTCGATCTGGGTCGCCGCCGCGCCGGAAGCGTGGTGGCGAGCGGTCAGGATCCGCATCGCGGTGTCCATGGTGGTCTGCGCGACCGGGCGCCGCTCGGCTTCGTAGGTGTCCAGCAGCGATGCTCCGGCCTGTCCGTGCAGGACGGCGGCGAGTTTCCAGGCCAGGTTGTGTGCGTCGGCGATCCCGGTGTTCGCGCCGAACGACCCGGTCGGCGGCATGACGTGGGCGCAGTCCCCGGCGAAGAACACCCGGCCGACCCGGTATCCGCGGGCTACCCACGCTCCGATCCGGACGTCCGTCGGGGTGGCGCGCCATCCGGGAACCGGCGGCACTAGCGTGATGTCCAGGTCCGCGGCTCCGATGGCGGCGCGGGCGGTGTCGAGGCAATGCCGCTCGGTGAAGTCCTCGATGGTCTGGCCCTGTCGTGGATCCAACGGTATGCCGAGCATCCATCGCCCGTGCTGTCGCAGTGGCGTCAGCACGGTGCCGGCGGCGGGCTGGTCGAGGTAGGCGAGCAGGAATCGGCGGTCCCGGAGGGGCGTCTCGAGGTCGGCGTCGAAGAGGAAGTGTGCGGCATGGCCCAGCACGCCGGGGCCGTCCGCGCCGACACCGAGCCGATGGCGGATCTCGGCGCGGTTGCCGTCCGCGGCGACGAGATAGTCGGTGCGAACAGTGGATTCGGTTCCGCCGGCGAGATCACGCACGGTCGCGGTCACGCCGTCGGCGTCGATGGTGAGTGACATGAGTTCGGTGCCGAAGCGCACGTCCGCGCCCGCGCGGATCGCGTGTGCGTGCACGATTCGTTCCAGTTCGTCCTGGTCGATCAGCGCCCAATCGGCGGGGCTGATGTCGCCGGGCCGGACCTGGGCGAGCATGTCCACCCGGAAACGTTCCGCGGCGGCGAGAGTGTCCGCGCCGATCATCTCGGGCAGGTCGAGCAGGATCGATTGGTGCGCGCGGATGTCGTCCTCGAGTCCGAGGGCCCGGTAGATCTCCAGTGATCGTGGGTTGAAGGCTCTGGCCTGCGGCATGATCGCCGTCGACGGATGCCGTTCGACCGTTGTCGAGCGCACCCCGTGCCGGGCGAGGAACAGCGCCGTGGACAGGCCGGTGATGCCTCCGCCCACGATGAGTACGGGGGTGCGGTCAGGCGTTTCGCTTGCCATGTGGTTCTCCAGTGCTACCCGAGCTGACGAATTCACTATCAACCAGCTGCACTATTGAGTCAAGCAACTACTTGATTGTGTTTTCCATTCAGTTGACTTTGCTGGCTGTTGTTATAGTTCGGCCGTGCCCTCAGCGAAGCCGCGTCGTTCACCGAAACCGCAGGAGCGGCAGCGTGACCCGGAGCGCACCCGAAAACTCATCCTCGACGCCGCATCCTCGGAGTTCGCGGCACACGGATACGCCGGCGCTCGAACCGGCGCGATCGCCGCCAAGGCAGGTGTCAACCAGCAGCTGCTCTGGTACTACTTCGGCAGCAAAGAGGGCCTCTACCAGGCGCTCACGCAACAGTGGCAGACCCGCGAAAGCCAGCTGGTCTCCTCCGGCACGCCCCTGTCCGAACAGATCCGCCGCTACGCGTTGGAAGCGACGAACAACCCGGACGCCGTCCGGCTGCTGGCCTGGGGTGGACTCGAATACACCGGGCCCAGCAGCGATTTCGATCAGGAACGACGCGCGCAACACATGCAATCCGCCGTCGACGAGATCCGGGCCCGCCAGAACTCGGGCCAACTGTCGGCCGACATCGACCCAGCCTGTTTGACGATCATCCTGACCGCCGCCGCCATGGCGACCACCAGTATCCCCAATGTCATCGAAGGCATCTGCCGAGTCGACCCGCACAGTTCCGAATTCGTCCACCACTACGCCGAGCAGGTCGCCCTCGTCGCCCGCCTGCTCGGATTGGACCCACCCGAGCCGGACTGACCGTTGGGCAGCGGGTCACCCCAGGTGAACCACCGTGATCCGCTCGCCGTCGTTGACCGCGAAGCGTCGACCGGCCGAGTCGATCGCCATTCGCCCTCGCCCCGAAAAGGACTTGGTCCCCACGATGGAGCTGGTAGCCGAGCCGGTCGGGAGGTCGGGCCATTCAGCCAGCAGTGCTCCGTCCGCCGCGTCATACAGGCGGGGGTAGTCGTGCAGCGCCAGGATGTGGCCCGCCATGGTCACGATGTCACCTGCGGCCGAAGGCAGCTGTCTGCGCCAGACGACTGTCTTTGTGACGGGCGACCAGCGGGCCAGCGTATTGGGCCCGAGCACTTCGGGATCATCGGATGATGCCACTCCGTCCGGGCAGGTACTGATCACGATGTCGTCGCTATCGAGGAAACACGCACCGGCGACATCGATACTCGTGTGCGCGAATCCGCTCAGCGAATCCAGAACCGCTGGTTCTGTCGCCACACACGACAGCTTGTAGACAGCCAGCCAATCCACTGGATGCCACACCCACCCGGCACTGAGCAGATACTGCCCACTCGGTGATACTTCCAACCGGGAATGAAAGACATCCTCCGGGCTGCGGTCGGAATCGGCGGTCACGCGCTCGCCATTCGCCGCGACTTCGATTTCCAGACGGTTGTATTCCTCGGGGCAATGCGCCAATCCGGTGCGGCCGTCCGGAAGTGTGTACAGCGCCACGGGGTATCGATATGCGTCGGCGCAGTAGTCACTTCGATGGATCTCGCGGATGAGCTCACCATCCGGCGTCAGCAGCAGTCCGTTCGTGCCGGTGCTCGCCACCAATGCGATGACGTCGCCGAGAGGTGACGCTGTCGCGGTGTCGAACTGTGCGCCGTAGTCGTCGAATCTCGACGACCCCGGCGATCCCTCCAAGGGAATCGACCGCCAGCCCGACGCCGCGTCGTACAGCCGACTACCGGACCAGACCAGCGCCCTCGCACCCGCGTGATCGACCACATCTCGGTGAAGCTCGCGCATGGGCCCAAGTCTGGCAAGCCGATACGGCAACGTCTATTGCCCGGCCGCTATTCGGCAGTCGAGTCCGGTCATGAGCGGACTGCCCAGTGCCGCTTCGATCGCGGCGTGGCCGCTGGTATCGGTTCGGCGGGCACGGTCTACTGGCAGGCGTTCTGTGTCCGTGCGGCGTCGAGAAAGAGGTAGTCGAATGGCAGCTCTGACGAATGTGACAGTTTTCGGGACCGGGGTGCTCGGGTCGCAGATCATGATGCAGGCCGCGTATCACGGTAAATCCGTTACCGGGTATGACGTTTCGGAGGAGTTGCTGGCGAAGCTGCCGCAGCGGTGGGAATGGATGCGCGGGTATTACCAGCGTGATCTGCCCGACTACGACGCCGAGCGGTTCGATCGGGCGGTCGCCGCTATTCGCACCAGCACCGATGTCGCGGATGCGGTCGCGCAGGCCGATCTGGTGATCGAGGCCATTCCGGAGAACCTCGACCTGAAACGGAAGGTGTGGGGGCAGATCGGGCAGGCCGCGCCCGCCGAGACGATTTTCGCGACCAACACATCGTCGCTGCGGCCCAGTGATTTCGCGGAGGCGACGGGTCGGCCGGACCGATTCCTGGCATTGCATTTCGCGAACCTGATCTGGTCGCACAACACCGGGGAGGTGATGGCCACTCCGGCCACCGATCCCCGGTGTTTCGACGCGGTCATGCGGTTCGCCGGCGAGATCGGACTGGTGCCGGTCCCGGTGCGCAAGGAAGTCCCCGGTTACATCCTCAACAGTGTGCTCATTCCGTTCCTCAACGCCGGCGCCCAGCTCTATGTGGACGAGGTCGCCGATCCGGCCGATATCGACGCGGTGTGGCGCATCGCCACACAGTCCCCGTTCGGCCCGTTCCAGGGCTTCGACATCGTCGGTTTCAATGTCGCTTACAACATTTCGCGCAACTCACCGGATCCCAAGATGCGCAAGTTCGCCGACATGTTGAAGCAGAGCATCGATGCGGGCCGTTCCGGTCTCGCCGACCGCGCCGGCTTCTTCACCTACGACGCCGAGGGCAACCGCGGCGAACCCGTCGCCGCCTGGAAACTCGAGAACTGAGCGGCGAACGGCTCGCCGCGGGGCGGTGCCTCGGTGCGTTCGAGGCGCCGCCCGCGCAGGTCAGAGCGGTGCGGTGAGTTCCAGGTGGATGCCGTCGGGGTCGGTGAAGGAGAGGATGGCGATGCCGAACTGCTCCATGTCGATGACCTCGCCGTGTTCGATGCCGGCCTCGGCGCAGCGCTCGGCGGCCTGGAAGAGGTCGGCTTTCGAGGCGACGGAGAAGCTCAGGTGGTCGAGGCCGACGCGGTCGGCGTCGAAGCGGTCGGCGGGGTCGGCGACGGGGCGCAGGCCGAGCAGCATGCCGTTCGCCTGGAACACACAGCCGCCGAAGAGCTGGTAGGGATCGGCGCGGACGTCGGGATCGGCGGGGCTGCCGGGGGATTCGGCGGCCACCTCGAAGCCGAGGACGCGCTGGTAGAACTCGCGCGAGCGATCGATATCGGTGACGGTCAGGCGGATGTGGTGGGTGCCGGTGGTGGCGAAGAGGGTCACGAATTGGACTGTAAGAGGACGACATTCGCTTGCGTAGTGTCGGAAGCGACACATTCCGTACTGTTTCCGACATGAATGTGGATATCTTCGTGCTGGACGGTACGGCGGATTTCGGGTTCACCGGCCTGCTGGAGACCTTCGCCATGGCGAACTCCCTGCGCGCGGAATCGACCGCACCACCGCGGCCGTGGCAGGTGCGCGTCGTCTCGCTCGGCGCGAGTGTGCGCACCAGGCACACACTGGCGGAACTGCGTTCGTCGCGGTCACCGGCTTGACTACGCGCCGATCCGCTCAGTAGCGGGTGCGCAGCCGCTGCACCGCGTCCTCCAGGTGCTCGACCAGCAGCGCGCGGACCCGCTCGGGCGGGCCGTCGAGGATGGCGTCGCGCAGGTCGAGGTGTTCGCGGGCCTGCACACGCAGATCCGGGTAGGTGGTTTCCAGAGCGCCCAGGCACATGCGGGTTTCGAGGAGCAGGGTGCGGGCGGCGCGGACCAGGCGGGGGCTGGCGGCGCTGTCGACCAGGGCCTCGTGGAAGGCCTGGTCGGCGTCGGAGACGCCGGTGGCATTGCCGGATTCGGCGTGGGCTCGCATCACCTCGACGCTGGGTTCCAGTGCCCGGTAGGCGATTTCGCGTCTGCCGTCGAGGATGAGCTCGAGGGCGCCGCTCTCGATCGCGGTGCGCGCGCGGTAGACGTCGATGACGTCGTCGAGGGTGAGTTCGATGACGAAGATCCCCCGGTGGCGGACACTGTGCAGCAGTCCTTCCGATACCAGGCGCTGCATGGCCTCGCGGATCGGCCCGCGGGAGACATCGAATTGGGCGGCCAGATCGGTTTCGATCAGCTGCGCGCCCGGTGCGAGCGCGCCACGCACGATGGCGTCGCGAAGCCGGTCGGCGATCATCTCCGCAGTCGACTGCCGGTTGACCGGTTCGAAATCAAGCACTGGCATGTATACACCTATCCGAGAAGAGTTTTCCCAGTTTGCCGGTCGGGGCGCCGGGTACCCCCGCGAGCCGCAGGCCCTCCCAGATGGTTACCTGATTGGCCGTCAGCACCGGTTTGCCCAGTGCCGCTTCCAATTCCGGCAGCACCTCCAGGGTGTGCATGGCGGTGTCGGGGACGAGCAGCGCCGCAGCGTCGGGACAGTCGTTGGCGAGGACCAGGTTTCGCACCTGGTCGGGTGTGAGCGTGCCGACCGCGGCGGCGGTGTCGATGCCCGCGCTGGTGCCCGAGACAACCCGAATGCCCTCGGCCGCCAGGAAGTCCGTGAACAGCGCGGCCACCTCGTCGGGGTAGCTGGCCACCACCGCCACCGTGTCCACCGCCAGCGCCCGCGCCGCGTTGACGAAGGCGAAGCTGGTGCTCGACGCGGGTACCCCGGCGGCCGTGGCCAACCCGCGCACCTGTTCGCGCGCGCCGTCCGGGCCGTAGACGAAACTGCCGGAGGTGCAGGCCCAGACGACGGCGTCCGGTGCGAAGGGCCGCAGCAGCTCGGCGCCCCGGCGCAGTTTGGCCGGGCTGCCCAGCTCGCGCAGTTCGGGTACCGCGTGCAGATCGGTGCCGTAGATGTGGGCCACGCGCAGCTCGACGCCGAGAGTGCTTGCCGCGCGGGGGTAGTCGTCTTCGGCGGCGTGGTCGGGGTAGATGAAGCCGATCGTCATATGCCCTCCTAGAACACATCCTGGAGCCAGCGGCCGGGCCCCATCATGGGCAGTTTCATCCGCCCCAGGCACGCCCACATGGTGAGTTGATTGGCGGTGAGCACCGGTTTGCCCAGTACCTGTTCGAGGGGTTCGATCAGGTCGTAGGTGGGCAGGTTGGTGCAGCTGACGAAGATGGCCTGGGAGCCGGGGTCGTCGGCGTTGATGATGCGTTCGGCGACGGTGCGGTAGCTGACTTTCCAGATGCCGCCGCCGAGTCCGAGATGGTCCGAGCGCAGGACCTCGCAGCCCGCCTCGACGAGGAAGTCGGCCAGTTTGCCGGTGAGTATCGCGTCGTAGGGGGTGATGACCGAGATGCGGGTGAGGTCGAGTGCGCGGATGGCCTCCAGCAGCGCACCGGAGGTGGTGACGGCGTCGCGCGCCCCGGCCGCGCAGATGGCCTCGCGCAGGGCCGACTCGTGGGCCATGCCGTGCACGAAGCTGCCGGAGGTGCACAGGTAGGCGATGACCTCCGGATCCACGTGCAGCACATTGTGTGTCGCGGCCGAGAGGTGGATGGGATTGGAGACGAGTTCGGCCATGGCGACCGAAACCGGCACCGGCTCATAGGGTGTGCGCGCCAGGTGCAGGCTGACCTCCAGCGGTACCCACCGCCATAGTTCGCGTTCCAACGCCAGGTCGAAGGGTGCGATGATGCCGATACCCCGTTGTGCGACGGGACCTTCTATATCGGGAAACTGGAGTTCCACGAGGGCCCCTCTCGCGTTCAGCCGGGCTACCACCGCATGTCGTCAGATTGTTGACAATCATACGATGCGTTTTTACCCTGTCAATGTGAATGAGGGACCGATAATCACCGTTCTTCACGACGGCAATCGGCCCGATGCGCAGCTTATGCATCCCGTCCACGAGCGCGCCACGGTTCGCTACACCGAATCGCCGGGCCTCGCCGACGCGTTGCGCGGCGCCGAGGCGCTGTTCGTGTACGACTTCCTGAGCCGGGCCGTCCCCGGCGCCTGGTCCGCGGCGGACCGGCTGCGCTGGGTGCACGTCGCGGCGACCGGTGTCGACACCGTCATGTTCGACGAGCTGGTGGCCGGCCCGGTGGTCGTCACCAATACCCGAGGCGTCTTCGACACCGCCATCGCCGAGTACGTGCTCGGCCAGATCCTGTCCTTCGCAAAGGATTTCACCGAGTCGTCGCGTTTGCAGCGCGAACAGATCTGGCGGCATCGCGAATCCGAGCGGATCGCGGGCGCCACGGTGCTGGTGGTCGGCACCGGCCCGATCGGCCGGGCCATCGCGCGACTGCTGCGCGCGGCGGGCATGCGGGTGCGCGGTCTCGGCCGCCGGCCCCGGGCGCAGGACCCGGACTTCGGCACGGTCGGCGTCGATCTGTACGCCGAACTGGCCACGACCGATTACGTCGTGGCCATCGCCCCGCTGACGCCGTCGACCCGGCACCTGTTCGACGCGCGAGCATTCGCGGCCATGAAGCCGCATGCCCGTTTCATCAATGTCGGTCGTGGGGAATTAGTAGTGACAGACGATCTCGTCGCCGCCCTGCGCTCCGGCACTATCGCGGGGGCGGCGCTCGATGTCGTCGATCCCGAGCCGCTGCCGTCCGGTCATCCGCTGTGGGATCAGCCCGATGTTCACCTCACACCCCACAATTCCGGAGATTTCGCAGGCTGGCGGACCGACATTGTCACCGCCTTCACCGCGAACTTCGAACGGTGGATCGACGGTCGGCCGCTGTGCGACGTGGTCGACAAGAGGCTGGGTTACGTGCCCGGCTGAAGGGAGTCCGTTATGACGACCGAGCCGACGGCCATGTCGGCGGTGGAGCTGGTCACCGCGTATTCCACCGGCGCCCTGTCGCCGGTCGAAGCCACCCGGGCCGCCCTCGATGCCATCGCCGAGCGTGATCCGGAGTTGAACGCCTTCTGCCTGGTGGATCCGGAACGGGCGCTGATCCAGGCCAAGGAATCCGAGGCCCGCTGGCTCTCCGGGCACGTCCAGGGCCTGCTGGACGGAGTGCCGATCTCGATCAAGGACATCTTCCTCACCGAGGGCTGGCCGACCCGGCGCGGATCGACCTCGATCGAAGCCGATGTGCCCTGGCCGCTGGACAGTCCGGTCGCGGCGCGGCTGCGTGCGGACGGCATGGTGTTCCTGGGCAAGACCACCACACCGGAGCTGGCCTGGAAGGCGACCACCGACAGTCCGCTCACCGGCATCACGCGCAATCCGGCCGATCCGTCGACGACCTCGGGAGGTTCCTCCGGCGGTAGTGCGGCCGCGGTCGCCGCGGGGATGGGCCCGGTGTCGGTGGGCACGGATGGCGGTGGGAGCGTGCGGATCCCGGCCTCGTTCTGCGGCATCGTCGGTTTCAAGCCGACCTACGGGCGGATTCCGCTGTATCCGGCCAGCCCGTTCGGGCCGTTGGCGCACGCGGGCCCGATGACCCGCACGGTCGAGGACGCCGCGCTGCTCATGGACATTCTGTCGCTGCCCGATCCGCGTGACCCGACGGCGCTGGCGCCCATGATGACCACCTTCCGCGGGCAACTGCACCGTGACGTCCGCGGTGTGACGGTCGCGTACTCCGCGACGCTCGGCTACGCCCAGGTCGATCCGGAGGTCGCGGCGGTGCTGGCGGCGGCGGTGGCGCGCCTGGAGGCGGCCGGGCTGCGCGTGCTGGCCGCCGATCCCGGATTCGCCGAGCCGCGTGCGGCTTTCGAGCAGCTCTGGGCCTCGGGCGCGGCGACCATGCTCTCGAAGTTCCCGGAGGGCACCCGCGACCGCGTGGACCCCGGCCTGCGCGCCGTATGGGAATACGGCGAAACCCTCAGCGCCGTGGATCATCTCGACGCGCGTGCGATCGCCGCCGAGGTGGGCATTGTGATGGGCGCCTTCCACACCGCCTACGACGTGCTGATCACCCCGACCATGCCGATCACGGCCTTCGAAGCGGGACACGATGTGCCGCCCGGCAGTGGCCTGCGCGGTTGGCCGGAGTGGACGCCGTTCACCTACCCGTTCAACCTGACCCAGCAGCCCGCGATCAGCATCCCCGCGGGGACGACGAGCGCCGGGCTACCGGTCGGCATGCAGATCGTGGGTCCGCGGCATTCCGATGATCTGGTGCTGGCGATGGCGCGATTCGCCGAGCAGGTGCTCGCGGGCTGAGTCAGCTCGCGCGGGCGAAGGCGAGGGTCTCGCCTTCCACACCGCGCAACCAGAGCGCGTTGCAGGCGGCCGCCAACTCGTCGAGACCGGTGGTGATGGTGGCGAACACATTGCCGGGTACCCAGCCCAGGTCGCCGTTGATCAGCAGGTTGTTGCGGCCGTAGAACAGCGCGAGGTCGGTGGCGCCCTGGGCGTGGTGCGCCGCGGACCCCGGCTCGTAGCCGTAGGCCGGATTGCCGATCTCCCACGCCTGGAAATCGAACAGGCACACATCGCCGGGAATCGGTGTGACGGTGGGGTTCTCGCGATGCGGCGCGGCCGTGATCCGGGGCAGCAGCGTGTAGACCTCGTTGCGCGCGTACTTGGCGTGGAAGGCGTCCCCTTCCTGCGGCAGCGCGTCCCAGACCGCCGCGCAGGTGCGCGGCGCGTCGGCATCGAGCAGCCGGGCGCGGCAGGTCACCCCGGCCTTGGTGAGCGTGATGGTGATGTGGCGGGCCATGGGTGTCCTCTCAGAGTTCGTCGAGTACGGCCGACCAGAGCTCGAGCGCCTCGTCGATCTGCTCGGCGGAGACGATCAGCGGTGGGATCATGCGCACCACATTGTTGTGCGCGCCGCAGGTCAGCAGGACCAATCCGTGGTCGACAGCGCGTCGTTGCGCCGCCGCGGCGGTGACGGGATCGGGTTCGCCGGTGGCGGTGCTGAATTCCGCGCCGACCATCAGGCCCAGGCCACGGACGTCGCCGATGGCCTTGGTGGCGCGCTCGCGCATGCCGGTCAGCAGTTGCGCGCCGCGGGCGTCGGCATTGGCGACCAGGCCTTCGGATTCGATCACCTCGAGTGTGGCGACGGCGGCGGCGCAGGCCACCGCGTTGCCGCCGTAGGTGCCGCCCTGGGACCCCGGCCAGGCCTTGGCCATCAGCTCGGTCGAGGCGGCGATGCCGGACAGCGGGAAGCCGCTGGCCAGGCCTTTGGCAATGGTGATCACATCGGGGCGGACGCCGAAGTGCTGGTGCCCGAAGAACTTTCCGGTGCGCCCGAATCCGGTCTGGATCTCGTCGAGCACGAGCAGGATGCCGTGGGCGTCGGCGCGTTCGCGCAGCCCCTGGAAGAACCTGGTGTTGCCGGGAATGTAGCCGCCTTCGCCGAGTACCGGTTCGACGAGCAGGGCCGCGGTCTCGCGCGGCGCGCTGAGCGTGGCGAACAGGTAGTCCAATTCACGCAGTGCGAAATCGGTGGCCTCGTCCTCGGACCAGCCGTAGCGGTAAGCGGTGGGGAACGGTGCGACGTGCACGCCGCTCATGAGCGGGCTGAACCCGGCGGAGAAGCGGGTGCCCGAGGTGGTCATGGTGGCGGCGGCGACGGTGCGGCCGTGGAATCCGCCGTGGAAGACAATGACATTCGGCCGTCCGGTGGCCTGGCGGACCAGCCGCAGCGCCGCCTCCACCGCCTCGCTGCCGGAATTGGCGAAGAACACCGCGTCCAGTTCCGGGGGCAGCACCTCGCCCAGGCGTGCGGTGAGTTCCAGCAGTGGCCGGTGGCGCACGGTCGTGTATTGGCCGTGGATCAGGCTGCCGATCTGGGCGCGCGCGGCCTCGACCACGCGCGGATGACAGTGCCCGGTGCTGGTCACACCGATTCCGGCGGTGAAGTCCAGGTATCGGCGGCCGTCGGTGTCGTAGAGGTAGCAGCCGGAACCGTGGTCGACGGTGAGCGGCGTGGCTTGTTTGAGGACGGGGGAAAGCTCGGTCATGGTGAGCTGCCTCAGCTATTGTCGGATTGTTGACAATATGCATAACATGGCGGGCAGCGGCGCGGCAATGGTTCGAAACGCGCCACCGCAGCGGAGGGAGTGGCCACCGATGCTTGTCATCGAATCCGTGCCGAAAGGTCTCTACATCGACGGCGCCTGGCGCGAAACCCCCGGCGCGCTACCGGTTTTCGACCCGGCGACCGGAAAGCCCCTGTGCCAGGTCGCGGACGCCGCTCCGGCGGACGGCCTCGACGCGCTCGCCGCCGCCACTGCCGCGCAGGCCGGCTGGGCGCGCACCCCGGCCCGCACCCGCAGCGAGATCCTGCTCCGGGCCCAGCAGCTGCTCCTGGCCGACGCCGAGCGGCTGGGCACGATCATGACCCTGGAGATGGGCAAACCGCTCGCCGAGGCCCGCGGCGAGGTGGCCTACGCGGCCGAATTCCTGCGCTGGTTCGCCGAAGCGGCGGTCCGCCTGGACGGCGGCTACCTGCCCGCGCCGACCGGCGGCTCCCGCTTCCTGGTGACCCGGCAGCCGGTCGGGGTGAGCCTGCTGATCACGCCGTGGAACTTCCCGATGGCCATGGGCGCGCGCAAGATCGGCCCGGCGCTGGCGGCGGGCTGCACCTGCGTCGTCAAGCCCGCCGAACAGACACCGCTGTCCATGCTGGCCCTCGCCGCCGTGCTGCACGAGGCCGGTGTGCCGCCCGGCGTGGTGAACGTGGTGACCACCGCCGACCCGGGCGCGCTCATGACGCCGCTGATCCTCGACCGCCGCTCGCGCAAACTGTCCTTCACCGGATCCACTGCCGTCGGCAAGCAACTGCTGGAGTTGTGTGCGCGCACCGTCATGCGCACCTCCATGGAGCTGGGCGGCAACGCCCCGTTCCTCGTCTTCGAGGACGCGGATCTCGACGCGGCCGTCGACGGGGCGATCGCGGCGAAGTTGCGCAATACCGGGCAGGCGTGCACGGCCGCCAATCGAATCCTGGTGCAGCGCGGCGTCGCCGACGAGTTCGCGCGGCGGCTGACCGAACGCATGGCCGCCCTCCCGATGGGGCCGGGCACCGAACCGGGGGTGGTCCTCGGCCCGCTCATCGATGCCGACGCGGTGGCGAAGGTGAGTGAGCTGGTCGCCGACGCCCGTCGGCGCGGAGCCGCTGTCCGGCTGGGCGGCGAGCCGCTGGCAGGGCCCGGGAACTTCTATCCGGCAACGGTTCTCACTGATGTACCGGATGACGCGGCGCTGTGCCACACCGAGATCTTCGGTCCCGTAGCGCCACTCGCGGTCTTCGACACCGAGGACGAGGCCGTCGCGCGCGCCAACGACACCCCTTACGGTCTGGTCGCGTACGTGTACACCGAGAACCTGCGGCGCGGGCTGCGGGTCTGCGAGGCATTGGAGACCGGCATGGTCGGACTGAATCAGGGGGTGGTGTCCAATCCGGCGGCGCCCTTCGGCGGGGTCAAGGAATCCGGGCTCGGCCGCGAGGGCGGCTTCATCGGTATCGACGAGTTCCTGGAAACCAAGTACATCGGCGTGGCGCTGTGAACCGGTACCGGATCGCCACCATTCCGGGGGACGGGATCGGCGTGGACGTGACCGCCGAGGCGGTCAAGGTGCTCGACGCGGTGCTGCCCGGGCTCGCCTGGACCGAATTCGACTGGTCCTGTGCGCAATACCTGCGGACCGGGTCCATGATGCCGCCGGACGGCATCGAGCAGCTGGCCGGATTCGACGCGATCCTGCTCGGCGCGGTCGGATTTCCCGGTGTGCCGGACCATGTTTCGCTGTGGGGGCTGCTGATTCCCGTGCGCCGCGCGTTCGGTCAGTACGTCAACTTGCGGCCGGTGCGCCTGCTGCCGGGGACGGAGTCGGCGCTGCGCGATCGCGGGGCGGCCGATCTGGATCTGCTCATCGTGCGCGAGAATTCCGAGGGGGAGTACAGCGAGCTCGGCGGCATCCACAATCCCGGCCGCCCAGGGGAATTCGTGCTCCAGGAATCGGTGTTCACCCGCGTGGGTTGCGAGCGCATCATCCGCTACGCGTTCGACCGTGCCGCCGAGCGTTCCGGGCGGCTGTGCTCGGCCACCAAATCCAATGGCCTGATCCATTCGATGCCGTACTGGGACAGCGTCTTCGAGCAGGTAGCCGCCGACTATCCCGGCGTCGAGACCCGGCAGATGCATGTCGATGCCCTGGCCGCCGAGATCGTTCTGCATCCCGACCGGCTCGATGTCATCGTCGGCTCGAATCTGTTCGGCGACATCCTTTCCGATCTCGCCGCCGCCGTGACCGGCGGACTGGGCTTGGCGCCCTCCGGCAACATCGACCCTGCGCGCGAGCATCCGTCCATGTTCGAAGCGGTGCACGGCAGCGCACCCGATATCGCGGGGCAGGGCATCGCCGACCCGGTGGCTCAGATCCTGGCCGGCGCGATGATGCTCGACCAGCTCGGCGAATCCGCGGCTGCCGCCGCCGTCGACACGGCCGTGTGCGATGTGCTCGGCGCGGGCGAGGTCCGCACCCCCGATCTCGGTGGAAAGGCCACGACCGCCGAACTCGGCGACGCCATCGCCGAACGTGCCGCCGCGCTGATGCGCTGAGGATCAGCGCGGCGACAGCGACCGACGCGGCCGGCGTTCGCGCACTATGATCGACTCGCCGGGCAGTCGAGTTCGCCTGTGCCGAGCAGAGTGCGAGTGGGGGAGCAGGTCGGTTGGAAGCGGTGCACGGCACGACCTTTGCCGGATACATGATCGAAGGTGTGCTCGGGCGCGGTGGGATGGGAACCGTCTACCAGGCCGGCCACCCCAGATTGCCGCGCAAGGTGGCGCTCAAGCTGCTCAATCGCGACGTGTCGGCCGATCCGGAATTGCGGGCCAGGTTCGAGCGCGAAGCCACGGTCGTTGCGCAGCTGGATCATCCGGGCATCGTTGCGGTCGAGGATCGCGGGATCGAGAACGGGCAGCTGTGGCTGGCCATGCCCTATATCGAGGGCACGGACGCGAGCGGGCTGGACGCGCGCGCCATGAGCGCGGGCCGCGCCGTGCGCGTCATCGCGGAGATCGCCGCCGCGCTGGACTACGCGCACAGTCGCGGAGTGCTGCACCGCGACGTGAAGCCGGCGAACATTCTGCTCACGGCCGAACAGGCGGGCCGCGGCGAGCGGGCCCTGCTCACCGATTTCGGCATCGCCCGTCTGCTCGCTTCGGATACCCAGCTGACCGCCACCGGAACCTTCACCGCCACACTGGCTTACGCCTCACCCGAACAGCTGTCCGGCACCCAGGTCGATCATCGGTCCGATCAGTATTCGCTGGCCTGCACGCTGTTCGCGCTGCTCGCCGGGCAGGCACCTTTCGCGGCCGGTGATCCCGGACAGGTGGTCGCGGGGCATCTGGTCAAACCTGTGCCGCCACTCGGGCGTTCGGATGTGCCGGTGCAATTGGATGCCGTCATCGCGCGCGCGATGGCCAAGAATCCGGCCGAACGCTACAGCAGCGCGGGAGAATTCGCGGCGGCCGCGACGCACGCGGTGGCCGGCGCCACCGTGGCCGCGCACTTTCCTGCCCCGCCCTCCGGCGCCACCCTGGCCACGCACATTCCGTCCCCGCCGCAACAGCATTCCGTGCCTGCGATGTACCCCGTGCGACAACGCGGCACCTGGCCTGCCGTGTGGGCGGTCGCCGTGGGATTCGCACTGATCATGCTGGATTCGGCCACCGTCCCGATGGCGCTGCCGTCCCTGATGCGGGAATACCAGACCTCCTCGACCATGGCCGCGTGGTTGGTCGACGGCTACGTGCTGGCCGCGACGGTACCGCTGATACTCGCCGGACGGCTCGGAGATCGACTGGGCCCCAAGAACATCTACCTGGCCGGACTCGCGCTCTTCACGATGGCGGCTTTGTTCTGTGCGCTGTCGGCCGATATCGAGCTGTTGATCGTGGGGCGCGCGCTGCAGGGCTTCGGCGCCGCGCTGGTCCTCTCGCAGGTGGTCGCCGTCGTGATCCGCACGTTCGCGCCCGGCCGCCGCGGCACGGCCATGGGACTGTGGGCGGGCGCGGGCGGCGCGGTCACCCTGGTCGGCCCGCTGCTGGGCAGCAGACTGGTCGAGAACCTCAGCGTGAGTTGGGTTTTCCTGCTCGACCTGCCGCTCGGCATCGTCGCGCTCGGCCTGGGCGCGGCGCTGATTCCGGCCTTGCCCGCGCAGCGCCCGGGCTGGGATATCGGCGGTGTCCTTCTCTCGGGTACTGGCGTCCTGCTGCTGGTCCTCGGGCTCCAGACGGTGGTGCGCGGCAATCGGCCGGGGTGGGGGTACGGGCTACTCGGCGCCGGCCTGCTGATCACCGGCCTGTTCCTGCTGCTGCAAGTCCTTGGTAGCCGGACCACGCTGACGCCGAAAGCCGTACTGCGAGACCATGCCTGGTGGCTGTCGGGTCTGGCGAGCGCGGTCGCGGCAGGCGCGTTGACCGCGCAGCTGATGGCGATGTCGATGTATCTCGTGGACCGTCCGGGCGGCGCACTGCTCATGACCGGAATGCTGCTGATTCCGGCGGGCCTGGCCGCCGTCGTCTCCGCTCCGCTGCTGGGCGGGCTGTCCGACCGAGTGCATCCCGGGCTGATCCCGGCACTCGGATTCGCGCTGTCCACGCTCGCGGTGGCCGGGGTGTTCGCCGTAGACACCCTCGGATACCCGCCGGTGATGTTCGTGCCGATCGGCGGGCTGCTCGGCGTCGGTGGCGCGGGGGTCTGGGGTCCGCTCGCCGCGGTGGCGACGCGTTCCTTCCCGCCGGATCGCGCCGGCGCCGGTGCGGGTATCCATCTGACGACCCGGCTGCTCGGCTCGCTGATGGGCGGCTCGGTACTGCTGGTGTGGCTCCGGTATCGGCTCGGGTCGGCGGGCCTGGCCGGCTGGGACGCCGTGAATTCCACACTTCGGCATTTCGTCCTGCTGTCCAGCGCGGTCTCCCTGTGTGGTGCGCTCGTAGTCATCCTGTTCGCCGGTCTACGGTCGCGCCGTCCCCGCGATGTCGTGCCGCGCTGAGCTCGCCGCGTGATCCCGAATACGTCGGCTTGTCCGGAACTCCGCACGCTGGCATTATCCGAGCCATGATGTATCGGAACACCATGTATCGCAATATCGGGATCGCCGCCTTCGCCCTCGCGGCCCCACTGGTCCTGGCCGCGCCGCAGGCCGCGGCGGCGCTCCCACCCGGCGTCACCTGTGACGGCTTCACCTGTGTCAATGACACCGACGACACGTATCGCGTGACGTCGGAGGTGGAGTGCAGGGCCGTGGGGATGACGGTGGCGGATCGCCGGACGGTCGTGGTGGACACCTATGTGCCGCCACGCGGTAGCGCCCAGGTCGCGGTGGCCTGCCCGATGCTCACGGGTCCGGCCACCTGGGAGCAGCAGCCGCCGGAGCTGGGGGCGGACGGTACCTGGGAGCACAAGCCGCCGGTGCTGGTGCCGGGCCAGATGGTCGGCAGCCTGCCCGCGGCGGTTTGGCATCGGTCGGCCGTGGTCGACAACACTCCGCGGCCGTCGAGCGGGTCCGCGTCCTGACGGTCAGTCCGCGAGATGGCGGATGAGGCGCCGCAGGTGTTCGGTGTAGTGGCTCCGGAATTCCGGCGACGTCGGGTCCAGGCCGGTCACCCGCCGAACGACCTGGGGTAACACGGTCGGCACCAGTGCGGCGCCCATGACCGTCAGGAGGAAGACGCCGGGGTCCACGTCGGCGGGGAACTGGCCGTCCGCCTGGCGGCGGCGCAGATCGGACAGGTCCTCCGGGGCATAGTCGACCGGTGCCGCGCCGGAGGACTCGGCCAGGCCCTCCCAGGCCAGTAGCCGGCTCATGCGCGAGTCGTCGAAGCTGTTGCGCAGGTAGGCCGCGGCCAGCTCGTCGAGGGGGAGCTCGGGTGCGGCGAAACCGCCTTCGACCTGCAACCACTGCTGTTGCAGGGCCTGGTAGAGGCCGTCTTTGCCGCCGAAGTAGTAGGTGATCAGCTGCTTGTTCACGCCCGCCCGATCGGCGATCTCCTGGACGCGGGCGCCCGCGAATCCTTTGGCGGCGAACACATCCAGTGCCGCCGCGAGCAGCCGGGCGCGGGTGCGTTCGGCGTCGCGCCGGCGTTCGTCGGCGGGTGCGCGGCGGGGGCGTTTGGTCTCATCAGCCATAACGAGTCGTAACTGTACTCACGGTTGACACAATCATCCAAATGGATGACTATTTGAGGCATGTCGAATCACGCACCCACCGAAAAACCGTCCATCGCCATTGCCGGAGCCGGGCTCAGCGGCCTGTGCCTGGCCCAGTCGCTGCTCGCGGCGGGCTTCGAGGTCCAGGTCTACGAGCGCGACGCGGCGCCGCACGCCCGCCGCCAGGGCTACCGCATCACCACCGATGAGCACGGCATCGACGCGCTGCGCCGCTGCCTGCCGCCGCACCTGTTCGAGCTGTATCTCGCCACCGCCGGTGATACCCGCTCCGGCGGTCACTTCCGGTTTCTCGATCGGCGCATGCGGGAAATCTTCAGCTTCAGCTTCGACGGTGACCCGACCGGTGAGGATCTCACCAAGCCTCGCCAGTCCGATCGCCAGACGCTGCGCGCGCTGCTGCTCGACGGCCTCGACGGGCGGGTGCACTACGGCAAAGCGGCCGCCGGAGTGGAGGTCGACGCGCACGGTGCGACGCTGTGCTTCGCCGACGGCACCGCGGTCCGCGCAGATCTGGTAGTGGGCGCGGATGGCGCGAATTCCCCACTGCGCGAACAACTCCTGCCCGACTGCGCGCCCCGGGCCACCGGCATGACCGCCGTTTACGGCTGCTCGCCGCTGTGGCTCGATGGCGCGTCGCTGGTCCCGCCCGCGCTGCTGGACAGCGGCGTCCTCTCGGTCGGTGCGCCCGGCTCGGCCTTCTTCTGCACCAGCATGATGTTCAAGGAATCGCCCGCGCGGGCCTTCGCCCGCCTGGCCCCGGCGCAGCGTCCGCCGGTCGCTGAGGACTACGTGATGTGGGCGATCATCGTCCCGGACAACGAGTTTCCCGCTGGCCGGTGCGACGCCGCGACCCTTCATCGCTTCGCTGTCGACGCCTCCAGCGAATACCATCCGGTGCTCGCGCGGCTGGTGGAAGCCGCCGACATCGACTGCACGCTGGCGGTTCCGCTGCGCGCCGCGACCGCGCCCGCGCGGTGGCCCGCCACTCGCGCCACCCTCATGGGCGACGCGGTGCACACCATGCCCCCGTTCGGCGCGCACGGTGGCAACACCGCGCTTCGTGACGCGGCCCTGCTGGGTGAAAAGCTCAGAGCCGCAGTGGAATCCGGCGCTTCGCTGGAATCCGCGGTGGCCGAATACCAGCGCGAAATGCTCGACTACTCGTTCCGGGAGGTCGATGCCGCCGAGACGATGATGACCCGCTTCACCACCCGCAACCCGATCCTGCGCTGGGGCATGATGCGGGTCGCGCCCTGGGTGCGTTCGCTGCGCGGCAAGCCGCTGGATCTCACCCCCGCCGCCGCACCATCTCGGTGATCCAACTCCTCGGCGGCCCAGCCGAGCCGCGGTCTCGTCGCTGGGCGGGCCTACGAGAGACACGCGCCACGAGTACTTGACTGAAAATTCAGTCAGGAATAGCTTGGTGCTTGCCGAACGAGGAGGAGCATTATGCGGCGACGAACATTCGTTCAGACATCGATGGCGGCGATCGGCAGCCTGCTGGCGGGCTGCGCCGAGCGGGTCGCCGAGGACGACGAGCGGACCTGGCTGATGCCCGAGGAGGGGCAGCCGCACGCGCGCACCTGGATGGCCTTCGGCGCCGATGCACGCATCTGGGGCGCCGAACTGGTTCCGGAAGTGCGGCGCAATCTGGCCGCCATCGCCACCGCGATCGCCCGGTTCGAACCGGTATCGATGCTGGTTCGGCCCGGTGAGCTGGAACTGGCGCATGGCCTGGTCGGTGGTGCGAACGTCGAGTTGGTGCCGGCCGAGATCGATGACCTGTGGATGCGCGATACCGGGCCGGTGTTCGTACGCGGCGCGAGCGGGCGCGCCGGAGTCGATTTCAACTTCAACGGCTGGGGCGACAAGCAGGAGCACCGCCGCGACGCCGCGGTCGCGCGGATCGTCACCGAGCGCGCCGGTGTCGAACGGCTGCGTACCGACCTCGTGCTCGAGGGCGGCGCTCTCGAGGTCGACGGCGAGGGCACCGCGCTCATCACCGAGAGCTGCGTGCTCAACAACAACCGCAATCCGGGCTGGACCAAGCGTGACGTCGAAGCGGAACTGGCGTATCTACTCGGAATCGAGCGGGTGATCTGGCTGCCCGGCATCGCCGGGGAGGACATCACCGACGGCCACACCGACTTCTACGCGCGCTTCGCCGGGCCGGGAGTGGTGGTGGCGGGGCTGGACAACGACCCGGATTCGTTCGACTACGACGTCACCCGCCGTCACCTCGACATCCTGGGCGGGGCGACCGACGCGCGTGGCCGCCGGCTGCGCGTCGAGGTGCTGGAGGGGCCCTCCACCGTGCGGGAGACCTTCGCCGCGGACGATTTCGCCGCCGGATACATCAACTTCTATGTCTGCGACGGCGCGGTCATCGCGCCCGAGTTCGGTGATCCGGTCACCGATCCGGCCACCCGCGCCACTCTGGGGCGGTTGTTCCCCGGCCGGGAGATCGTGCAGCTGAATATCGACGGTATCGCCGCCGGTGGCGGCGGTATCCACTGCACCACGCAGCAGGAACCGGCTGCCTGACCTTACTGTGGGGAATCGTGTCGGAGCGTCGAAACCAGATCCTCGAAGCCGCCGTCCGCGTGATCGCCCAGGATGGCGTCCGCGGCCTGCGGGTGGACAAGCTAGCGGCGGCGGCCGGGGTGTCGACCGCGCTGATCTACTACCACTTCAAGGATCGCGCGGGCATTCTGTCGGCCGCGCTCGAGCACGTCAATCACCGTGCGCAGACCTATACCGAGCCCGACGGCCTGGATGGCCGGGAGCGGATCGAGGCCATACTGCTGCGCGAACTCCAGGGGGACGAGCATGTCCGCGAGACCAGCATTGCCTGGGGTGAGCTCCGCGCCAGCGCGGCGTTCGATCCGGGGTTGCGTGCCCCGCTCCGGGCCACCACCGAGGCCTGGAGCGCCGATATCGAGGCGTTGATCCGGGCTGCGCGCGACACCGGCGCGTGTGCCTCCGGTGTGGACGCGGCGGACAGTGCGGAGCGCCTGACCGCCCTGGTCGAGGGGTTGAGTGAGCGCTGGCACAGCGGCTCCCTCACCCTCGAGCGGGCGCGTGAACTCCTCTCCGGTGCAATCGCTCTCGAACTCGGCCCCTAGCCCAGTCGGCAACCTCTTGGCTAATCGCGCTTTGTGTAGGAAGGTGGAAGGCGCGCGTGGCCAGTACTTCGACTGTTTCGGAAGAGGGGTCCCATGTACTACAGCAGCGGCAACTACGAGGCGTTCGCGCGACCGCGCAAACCCGAGGGCGTCGACAACAAGACCGCCTGGTTCGTCGGGGCGGGGCTGGCGTCCATGTCCGGGGCGGCGTTTCTCATCCGGGACGGGCAACTGCCCGGCAGCAAGATCACCATCTTCGAGGAGTTGAAACTGCCCGGCGGTGCGCTGGACGGCATCAAGGAACCGGAGAAGGGGTTCGTCATCCGCGGCGGCCGGGAAATGGAGAACCATTTCGAATGCCTCTGGGACCTGTTTCGCTCCATTCCCTCGATCGAGCTCGAGGACGCCAGCGTGCTCGACGAGTTCTACTGGCTGAACAAGGACGACCCCAACTTCTCCCTCCAGCGGGCCACCGTCCGGCGCGGCGAGGACGCGCACACCGACGGCTTGTTCACCCTCGGCGACCAGGGGCAGAAGGACGTCGTCAAGGTCTTCCTGGCCACCCGCGAGGAGATGGAGAACAAGCGGATCGACGAGGTCTTCTCGAAGGAATTCCTGGCCAGCAATTTCTGGATGTACTGGCGGACCATGTTCGCCTTCGAGGAATGGCACAGCGCGCTGGAGATGAAGCTCTACCTGCACCGGTTCATCCATCACATCGGTGGCCTGCCGGACTTCTCGGCGCTCAAGTTCACCAAATACAACCAGTACGAATCACTGGTGCTGCCGCTGTACCGCTGGCTGCTGGACCAGGGCGTCACCTTCCGATTCGACACCACGATCACCGATGTCGACTTCGACCGCACCGCCGAGCGCACCCAGGCGACGCGCCTGTACTGGATCTCCGAGGGCGACGCGGGCGGCATCGATCTGGGGCCCGACGATCTGCTGTTCATGACCATCGGCTCACTCACCGAGAACTCCGACGAGGGCGACCAGAACACACCGGCGCGACTCGACCGTGGCCCCGCGCCCGCCTGGGACCTGTGGCGGCGCATCGCGGCCAAGGACCCGGCCTTCGGCCGCCCGGACGTATTCGCCGGTGACATCGACAAGAGCAAATGGGAATCCGCCACCGTCACCACCCTCGACGAGCGAATTCCGCGCTACATCCAAAAGATCTGCAAGCGCGACCCGTTCAGCGGCAAGGTGGTCACCGGCGGCATCGTCACGGTCCGGGATTCGGCCTGGCTGATGAGCTGGACGGTGAACCGGCAACCGCATTTCAAACAGCAGCCCGCCGACCAGATCGTGGTGTGGGTCTACTCGCTGTTCGTCGACGTGCCGGGCGATTACGTGAAGAAGCCGATGCAGGAGTGCACCGGCGCGGAGATCACCCAGGAGTGGCTCTACCACCTGGGCGTACCGGAAGCCGATATCGGCGAACTCGCCGCCTCCGCCGCCAAATGCGTGCCGTGCATGATGCCGTATGTCACCGCGTTCTTCATGCCGCGCCGAGCCGGTGACCGTCCCGAGGTGGTGCCCGAGGGCGCGGTGAACTTCGCCTTCATCGGCCAGTTCGCCGAAACCACCCGCGACTGCATCTTCACCACCGAGTATTCGGTGCGCACCGGCATGGAGGCCGCCTACCGGCTGCTCGATATCGAGCGCGGCATCCCGGAGGTCTTCAACTCCACCTACGACGTCCGCAAGCTCCTGGCCGCGACGAGCCGCCTGCGCGATGGCGCGGAACTGCGCCTGCCCGGGCCCTCGCTGGTCCGCAAGAAGCTGATGGCCAAACTGGACTCCACCGAGATCGGCGAAATGCTCAAAGAATACGAACTGCTGCCGGACGAGTAGCCGGAAACCGTTTCGAACAGGGGTTTCGCGGCGCATGCTGGAAGCAGCGGCGGCGAAGTGGGCCCGCCGGAAACGACGCTCGAGGAGAGTGTGTCGTGAATGGATTCGCGCAGATCGTGGCGCTGCTCGCCGCGCTGGTCTATCTCGGGGCGGCGCCACTGGAGATGTTCTACTACGACCGGCCCGCCGTGCGGAAACTGCTGCACGTCGACACCGAGAACGTGGACGACGTGCGCATGTGGGCTTTCGTCGTCGGCTTCCGCAATCTGCTCGGCGGCCTCGGGACGATCATCGGCCTGATCATCCTGCACAACGGCACCGAAGCGGCCGGTGCGGCCGTCGTGCTGACCGGGTGCTGGTACATGCTGCTCGCCAGCCTGGCCATGGGTGTCGCCGACGCCTTCGGGCTGTGGCGGCCGCGCGGCGGCAGCGTGCTCGGCACCATCGGGTCGAGCGTGCTGCCGCTGATCGCGTTGATCGCGGCGTCGGCGTAGGCGGTCACCCGAGCGGGATGCGGGCGAAGACGCCGCTGAGGCTGTCCTGGCGGAGGAAGACATCAGCGGGCTGGTCCCGGTAGCTTTCGATGCCGGAATCGGGCAGGTAGTTGTAGTCGGCAACGGTCAGCTCGAGCGGGCCCGCCGGGGCGACCAGTTCCACCTCGATCCCCTCCGGCGGCGGTGCGTGGAACTGAAATCCCTTGGGCGGCACCGGGGTCAGTTCGCGACCATCCGCCCGGAGGAGCAGCGGGGCGGTGGTGTAGCGCAGGGCTACGGTGGGCGCGGCACGGTGGGTACGAAGCCGCAGGCGGACGGTTCGCCTACCGGAATCGGTGGTGTCGGACAGTATCTCGGCGGTCGGTGCCGGAAGTGCCTGGGCGGGTGCGGAACCGCTCGCGGCGAGGTCGGCCCACAGGGTGGAGTAGGGCGGCCCGGGCGGGGTGTCGTCGACGAAGCGATCGGTCCACCGGTCCGCTGGTGAGCGCGAAATCCACTGGGCCCGACCGCTGTCGGCATCCAGTGCATAGGTGAGCTGGGCGGTCATCGGATGCCGGTCATCGATCGGGTCGACGGCCAGACCGGTGGCGGTGAGCGCGGCGGCGAGCAGCAGGGCGGTGGCGGGCACGGTCCAGCCGCGCCGGGGCCAGGTGTGGGTGAGTGTCAAGGTGAGCAGTGCGCCCAGCAGCACGATGGTGGGGGTGACCAGGAACGGCGCGGCGGCCACGCCCGTCTGGAGCGGCGCCCACACGCCGAGGCCGAGGAAGACGGCCGCGGGCATCAGGAACAGGGCCAGCACCGGTAGCCGCCACCCGTCGCCGACGGCGAACATGGCTGAAACGCCCACGGCCGCAGCGGCGGTCGGCACCACCAGGGTCGGTGCGGCGGCGGGTGCGGCCGCGGCGAACACCGCCGCGAGCACGCTCAGTCCGCACAGCAGACCCGCGGCGGTGCCGGTGGTGCCGAACCAGCGGCGCGACAGCGCGATCCAGGCCGCCAGCACGGCGGCGGACAGCACGATGACGGCCGCGTAGTAGAACTCCGGCAGGTACGGATCGACGAACAACGGCCGATACTCCGGCCGTGCCATTGTGATCCCCTCCCACAGTCCGTATACCGCGCCGGAGGCGATCGGCGCTGTCACCAACAGCAGTGCGGTGGAACCGAATACCCGTTTGACACTGGTCTCGCCCGACTGCCGGACCCGCCGGCTCACCCACCCGGCGCCCAGCAGCGCGACCAGTGCCAAGACGTACATCACCCACGTCGGCAGCACTATCAGCAGGCCGAACGGCAGTGGGAAGTAGGCGGGTTCGTCGTCGGCGGTGGGCGCGGCGAGATCACGGTCACCCAGTTCGCGGGTCAACGCCAGGCTGTTGTCGCCCATCTGCTGCATCGTCGCCGGCTCGACGTGCGCCGGATCGTCGAACGGATTGTGGTAGTAGGCGCTGCGGCCCGCGTAGGCGAAGTCCAGCACGCGCGGGCCGGCCGGTTCGAATGCGGCGAAATCGGTGTTGCTCGAGGTGATCTCCGCGACCAGCGCGGTCGAGAGCGAGTCGGTGTTCGGCCGCGGGATCGAGGCGGCGACGGTGCGGATCAGATCACCGTCCGGCCGGGTCGAGCGCCACAGGAACACCGGGCCGCCCGCGCCGCGCGCCTCATGGTTGATGATCACGCTGCCGCGCAGATCCGGATGCGCGGCCACGAACGCCTCCGCGCCGAGCAGCCCGGCCTCTTCACCGTCGGTGAGCAGCGCCACCACGTCGTTGCGCAGCGGCGTCGGGCTCGCCCGCAGCGCGCGCATGATCTCCAGCACCGTGGCCACGCCGACACCGTCGTCGTTGGCGCCCGGTGCCGAGGTCACCGAATCGTAGTGCGCAGCAAGGTAGATGGTGCCGGTCGAGGCGGTGCCGGGGAGCCGGGCGACGATATTCTCCACCCGGGCGAGCCCGGTCACATCGCGGGCCAGCGCGCCCGGATAACGTCCGGTACCGGTCTCGAGCCGGGGCTGCAACCCCATCTCCCGAAGCTGGTCGAGCAGCTTGTCACGCGCTTGATCGTGCGCCACCGTTCCCAGTGGATGCGGCTGCCGCGCAATCGATTCCACCGTAGGAAACGCCCGGCCCGCACTGAACACGTCCGCGGGGGCCGACGCGGGCGCGGACCCACGCGGCTGCTGCTCCCACGCGGTGGCCACGACCACCACCAGCAGTACCGCGAATGCCAGAAAACCGGAGACCCGCTGTCCAACCCGCACCGGCACAGCCTATCCGGGTCGCGCTCGGCGCAGGGCGAGCGCGACGCCCACAATGCCCTCGGCGAAATCCGTTACCGCTTCGGCAGTTTCCAGCCCGGGCGGGGAAAGTGGCAGGTGTAGCCGTCGGGGAAGCGTTCGAGGTAGTCCTGGTGCTCGGGCTCGGCCTGCCAGAACGCGCCGGCCGGGGTCACCTCGGTCACCACCGGGCCCGGCCACAGGCCGGAGGCGTCCACGTCGGCGATGGTGTCCAGCGCGACCGCTTTCTGCTCGTCGTCCAGATAGAAGATGGCCGAGCGGTAGCTGGTGCCGATGTCGTTGCCCTGGCGGTTCTTGGTGGTCGGGTCGTGGATCTGGAACAGGAACTCCAGCAGCGCCCGGTAGTCGGTCACCGCCGGGTCGTAGACGATCTCCACGGCTTCGGCATGCCCCGGATGGTTGCGGTAGGTGGGGTGGTCGTTCTGCCCGCCGGTGTAGCCGACCCGGGTGGCCAGCACGCCGGGCTGCCTGCGGATCAGGTCCTGCATGCCCCAGAAGCAGCCGCCCGCCAGGATCGCTTTACGCGTGTCGGTCACGCTTCCTCCTCGGTGAGAGTGGTCGGAGTACTTCCCATACAACCAGCTCCGTCGCCCCGATAGTTCCACACCGATTGACGAGCGGGGCCGGGCCGGTGACCATGAACCATGAGCAACGGCGCGGTGTACGGCTGGCAAACGACTCGGACCGGGTGGACGCGGGCGGTCTGAGCGGTGCACGACGAATCCGATGTGGCCCAGGCCCAGGTGTTCTACGACCTGCTCAGCGCCGAAGCCGCCACGCTGACCGCGGCCCTGGCCACTCGGCTGAACCGGCGGGGCCAGCCCCGCGCGAGCACCGAATCCCAGCTGCTGCGCCGGGAGCTGCGCGAGGTGCAGCGCTGCCTCGAGCAACTCCGCGCACGCTATCCCGAGGTGGTCAGGCCGACCGGTTGAACAGCCGGCCCGCCAGGTCGACGCCCACCACCGCGCCCCGGCCGTCGCGGCTGAAGAAGCCGCGCTGGCCGCGGAACGCGCCGCTGGTGATGACGTACTCGTCACCGTCGCCGGGGAGCAGCCCGAATTCGAACGGGGCGTGGTCGGCGGGCAGTTCCGACTCCGACGCGGCGCGCAGTTCCGGTTTGATCAGCACCTCGAGCATCAAGCCCGCACCGTCCGCGCGAATGTCGAAGGTCATGGCGTCGTTCTCGTAATGCCCGGTCACCTCGGCCGCGCGGGCGGTGTCGAACGGGATCGGCTCGGGGTCGCGGTCGATCAGGCCGAGGTAGTGCTCGAGCGCCCAGCGCACGATGGCCTGGTTGGCGGCGATGCCGTCCGGGCCCGCGTTGGCGGCGACGATGATGGCGAAGTCGCGATCCGGCACGATCAGCAGCTCACCGAACTGGCCGATGCTGGAACCGCCGTGCCCGATGGTGTCGACGCCGTCGATCTCCCGCAGGAACCAGCAGGTGCCGAAGGCGTCGCCGAGTGAGCTGCCGCGCAGCGCGACCGTCGGCTCACGCATGCCACGCAGCATGCCCGCGGGCAGGACCGGCGCGCCGTCGCCGAGATGGAAGCGGGCCCAGCGCAATTGGTCGGCGACCGAGGACGCGACGCCGCCACCGGGATTGTTGGCGCGGGTGGGTTTCCACGGCTGCGCCACGGTCAGCGTGCCGTCGGCGCCCTTGTCGTGGCCGACGGCGAAGCGGCGGGTGATCGCCTCGCGCTCGGAGAACACGGTGTTCGTCAGGCCGAGTGGGGTCAGGATGATCGAGGTGACGGCCTGCTCGTAGGACTGGCCGGTGACCTGTTCGATCACGCGGCCCAGCACATTGAACCCGGCCTGGCTGTAGGAGGCGCGCGCACCCGGCTCGCCGATCATCGGCAGCTCGGCCAGCGTCGCCACGAAATCGGCCAGCGCCTCCGGGCCCTCGCCGGTGTCGTTGATGATGCTCCAGTCCATGCCGGAGGTGTGATTGAGCAACTGCGCGACGGTGATTCGCGCGGCGGCGACCTCGTGCAATGCGGTGTCCGACATGGGTTTTCCTCTCGGTTTAGGTCGGGCTTACGCCCGCTCGAGACCAAGGTGCCCGGACTCGCTGACAGCGCGCCGACAGCGCGCCGACGGCGTTCAGGCGCTGCGCAGACCGGTGTCGTAGGCGCCGTCGAGCAGTGCCGCGCCCAGCGTTGTCACCCCGTGGCGCATGGCGTTTCGATGCCGTCGACTCTCGATCAGCCCGGCCTCGCGCAGGATGGTGGCGTGCTCGCTGGCGGTGGCCGGGCTCACCCCGAGCCGGCGCGCGAGCTCGGTGGTGCTGCACCCCTCCGCGATCTCCTGGAGGGCGGCGGCGCGGGTGCGGCCGAGCAGCGCGATCAGGGCCTCGTTGGGTTCGCGGGGCCCCCACGCGGTGGCGAAATCGGTGCGGTCCCGAATAGCGGGGACGATCAGGGTCATCGGCGCGGTGTCGTCGACGGTGGAGGTGAGCAGGATCGGTTCCGTGCCCAGGAACAGCGCGGGCACCACCACCAGCCCGCGGCCGTCGAGGTGGCGGTCGGGGGAGGGGCGGCGACAGGTGACCTCGAGTATCGGTGCGCGCCAGCGCGCGTACGGGGCGAGGGTCGCGAACAATCCCTCGACACCGTCGGTCGCCATGGTGCGCGCCATCCGGTCCACCGCGACCTCGAGATAGGACTGCACGTGGGTCCAGCGATCGGCGAAGGCGACCGAGTGGAACGATTCGATCGCCGCGGCGACCTCGCCCAGCGTGCGATTGTCGCGGTCGGGCAGGTGCGCCGCCCAGCTCGGCAGCGGCGGTTTCCGGATCCACTGCGCGCATCCGTCGGTGCTGGAATCGGTGGCCGCGCAGGCCACTTCGCGGCGCAACTCCTCGCGCGAGGCCAGATGTAGCGCGGTGATCCCGTCGGACAGGGTGCGAGCGCCCCGGGTCGGGGTGATCAGATCGAGGAAGCAGCCGTCGGCGGGCATCAGATCGGCCAGCACGCCGAAGTTCTCGGGCATGGTGGTCGCCACCTGGGACCGCCAGCCGTCGAAAAGCACGGTGCGCGTGCGCTGTACGGTCCGGCTCGCGAGCAGTGTCTCGCCGAGCGCGCCCAGCGGCGCACCGATCCGGACCCGCAGCAGGTCGTCGGGCGTGAGGTACAACCGCTTCATCCGATGCCTCGCAATCTCTTCGAGCTCACGCTACGCGCGCTCAGCGCCGCCCGCGGCCCGGTGCGGGATTGAACGGATCCAGCCGGGCCAGCAGCTCGGGAACCGACTGCGGCTCCGGTACGGGCCGGGTACGGAACCCGATGCCGCGCAGCCGCTCCCAGCCGCGCCGCCACAGGTCGACGGCACCGTCCACGAGGGCCAGCGGTGCCGGTCCGGTCGTGTGGACAGCTACATGGTTCGTCATCGTCGCGCCTCTCGGTAGGTTTCCGATCAGCAGCGTAGGAAGCGGAACCGGCCCCGCGCACCACCATTCGGTGGTGGCCTAAACACCGCGGAATCAGCGCGCGGTGCGGCCCGCCCGGGGCAGTTCGAGATCCAGCGGGATCCGGCCGAGGAGCAGATGTTCCTCGACCTCGTCGGCCGGCATCGGCCGGGCGATCAGGAACCCTTGGGCGCGATAGCAACCCAGGCCGACCAGGGTGCGCGCCGCGACCGCCGTCTCCACGCCCTCGCCGACCACGCCCAGGCCGAACGAACCCGCCAGCCCGATAATGGATTTCACGATGGCCAGATCGTCGGTGCTGGCGCCGAGCCGCTGCACGAAACCGCGATCGATCTTCACCGCGTCCACGGGCAGGGCCTTCAGATGCGACAGCGAGCTGTACCCGGTGCCGAAGTCGTCGATGGCGATCTGCACGCCCATGCGTTTGAGACCGCGCAGCGTCACCTGGGTGCGGGCCAGATCCTGCACCACCACATGCTCGGTGATCTCCAGGCAGACCGAACTGCCGTCGATGCCGAACAGGCGCAGGATGTCCTCGATCCGCTCCACGAAATCCAGGCTGACCAGCTGCACCGGCGACACATTGATCCGGATCACCACATTCGAGGCCAGCCCGCGCCGCCGCCACTCGGCGAACTGGGCACACGCCGAGCGGATCACCCACCGGCCCAGCTCACCGGCCAGATTCGTGGCCTCCGCGACGGTGACGAAAGCGGCGGGCGGCAGCAGGCCGCGGGTCGGGTGCATCCAGCGCACCAGCGCCTCCAGCGCCACGATCCGGCCGGTCCGCAGATCCACCTCGGGCTGGAAATGCAGCAGCAGCGACCCGTCGGAGACCGCGCCGCGCAGATTCAGCTCCACATCGTCCTGGAGTTCGAACTGGGCGCGCATGGCGTCGGTGAACACCGCGACACCGTTGCCGCCGCCGGATTTCGCCGACAGCAGGGCGTGGTCGGCGCGGCGCAGGACGTCGGCGACCGTGGTCTCACCCGGGATGCCGACGGCCACGCCCACGCTCGCGCCCCGGCTGACCGACTCACCGCCGACGGTGACCCGTCGTCCGATCAGCTGCTGAATCCGGGTGGCCTCCAGCTCGGCCGCGACCGCGTCCATCGGCTTGGCCGGGACGATGACGAATTCGTCGCCGCCGAGGCGGGCGATCATGTCGTGCGGGTCCAGGTTCTCGCGCAGCCGGGAGGACAGTGTGCGGATGAAGTTGTCCCCGGCGGTGTGACCGAGGAAGTCGTTGAGCGCCTTGAGCCGGTCCAGATCCAGGAACAGGGCCGCCACCGGGCCGGGCGCGCCCGCCCGCAGCCGGTCCTCCATGTGCTCGAGCAGGGCGCGGCGGTTGGCCAGGCCGGTCAGGTCGTCGTGCAGGGCGATGTAGCGCAGCCGCTCTTCGGCCACCACCCGCGCCTGGACCTGGGCGAACAGCACGGCGATCGCCTTGAGCACATTGAGCTCGCGGGTGCTCCAGGCCCGGTCGCCCTGCTTGATGAAGCCCAGGACACCGGTGGATTCACCACGGGAGAGCAGCGGTACCGCGGCCATGGCCACGGTCGGGATGCCCGAGGAGCGCCGGATCGTCTCCTGGTAGTCCGCGGACTGCGTATCCGGGCGCACGATAATCGGTTCGACCGCGTGTTCGAGCTCGCGGAAGACCGAATCGGCGTGCTCGAAGTAGACGACCGCGAGCGGATCCGGATCGGGGATCTCGGCGCGGTGCGGCCACTCGGCGATCAGCACGGTGGCCCGGCGTTCGCGCTCGGTATGGCGCAGGTAGCTGAAGTCGACGTCGAAATGCTCGACCAGTTTGGCCAGCACGCGTTCGCTCGCCGCCACCATGGTCGTGGCGTCGACGCCCATCAACTCGGCGGCGACTTCGGTCACCAACGAGTCGAGCGTTCGGCGAGGCACCCATGTCTCCGATCGTGCTAGCTGCGGTCGCCCGCGCCCGGCTGGTCCGACCCGCCCCATCGGCTTCTGTGCTCCCCGAAGGGAAGCCGCCTGCTGCGGACCGTGGCTGCTGCCGCGTAGCTCAGGCGAAGCACCAAGGCCATGATCTCATGTTCCGGCACTCCGAGCAGGTCCAGGAAACGGCCCTGAAGTGAAGTCAGTGTATCCGCGAAATCCGGGGAAATCGCGATCAACTCCGCGGGGCGCCGCGCGTACAGGAACACCGGGGAGACCGGCTGCACGGCCAGACCTCGGCGACCGGCTTCCAGCCAGACCCGCTGGGCGGCCGCACCGGCGCGCGCGTAGTCGATCAGACCGGGTGCGCCCGAGGGGCACGGCAGCGTCACCGCGACGAGGGCCGAGCTGGAATTCACGCGGTCGCGGGTGTATTCGCCGAGCGCCCGCCCGGTCGACCATTCGTGCAGGCGGGCCATCACATCGGTGCGCCGGGCCATCCGCAGCTTGGCCTGTTCGACCGGGGAGAGTTCCAGGCTGCGGACGTCGATTCCGGTCAGGGCGACCCGCCCGCCGCCCGGCCATCGCTCGGGCTCGGATCGCTGGGCGCTGCCGTGCCCGTCCGGCCAGCGCAGCTCCGCGAACAGCTCCTCGTGCAGGCGCGGCGTGAGGTATCGGATGCGGTCGGAGTTGCCGAGCAGTTCCGCGGCCTGGGCGAGATCGTCGTGCTCGGTGACGGCGTGCAGCAGCGCGCCCTCGGCGGCGGCCGCGGCGGCCAGACCCGCCAGTACCGGCGTGGCGAGTGGGGCGCCGTTGCCGAGCCGCCGGTTGGTCTCGCGGGCCAGGGCGGCGGGATAGTCGCGGGCCAGCAGCGGGTCGGCGCCGGACCCGAACTCCAGGGTCGCGGTGAGCACGGTCGCCGCGTTCTCGGCGACGCGATGCGGCCCGAGCAATCCGTGCGCGGCCGCGGCGGCGCGGGCATTGTGCAGGGCGGCGCCGATCGCGACCGCGCTGCCCCGGTAGCCGATGTCCAGCGCCGTGGACTCGGTGCGCACCAGATCCATCCGGAGGCCCGCGGCGTCCTGTCGCAGTACCCACGGCTGGGTATTGCCGCCGGACGGTGCGCGCTGGGCGCAGTGCAGTACCCGTTCTACGGGCGAGACCGCGGGCGCGTCGTCGATCGGCTCGGGTTCGGGGAAACTGCCTTCCTCGACCGGCTCGGGTTCGGCGAGGGCGTCCAGCCCGTGTTCCAGGTCCACGCGCACGCGCCCGGAGGAGAGCTTGTGCCCCAATCCGATTCGGCGCACCGCCGCGGCCACGACGGCCGCGCCGAGCTGTACCTCGCTGCCGAGTTGCGGCCAGGTGGTGACGGTTTCGTCGATCTCGACCAGGCTGGCCGCCATCCGCGCGGACAGCTCACCCGGGTCCAGGATCCGCATGACGTGCGGCGCCTTGTCCTTGGTGGTGAGCCCGCGCAGGTCCGCGCCCGTGGTGGCGCCGAGCAGGCCGTGGAAGGGGAGCCGCCCGGGCTCGAGGTCGTAGCGTTCGACATCGAACAGACCGCGGTCGCTGGTCTCCATGAGCAGCGGTATGCGGAACCGGCGGGCGCCTTCGCGGACCGCGAATTTGATGTCGAGCGAATCGCACTCCTCGATGACCACCGACAGTCCGGTGAGGAATTCGTCGACCGAGTCCTCGGTGACCCCGGCGGTGCGGATCTGCACCGGCAGGTAGGGATCGAGTTCGGCGATGCGCCGGGCGGTGACCACGGATTTGTTCACGCCGATGTCGAAGATGCTGCCCGGCACCCGATTCAGGTTGGACAGCTCGATCTCGTCGAAGTCGGCCAGGCGCAGCATGCCGCAGCCGCCTTCGAGCGCGATGGTGTAGGCACAGGCGTGGCCGACGCTCTGGCCGACGACGCCGATGTGCAGCCCGGCCAGGCGCTGCTGTTCGTCGCGGGTCAGCTTGTTGCGGTTGCGGTCGAGCCGGATGGCACGGAAGGAGGTCTCGTCCAGGAGCCCGACCAGGGTACGCCGCCAGGGGTAGTAGACCCAACGGTCCTCGGGCTCGGTGGAAATCGGGTTGGTCAGGGTGCCGAGTTCCTGGCGTAGGACGTCCCGCAGATCGTGGATGCGGACCAGCTGCGACTTACGCAGCTGGGTGAGCATGGGGGTATCGGCGGGGGCCGACTCGTCGAGGATCAGCGGCCGAAAGTCCGCGCGGGGACCAAGGTCACCGTTCATGCCTGCGCACGTCCTCCGATCCATGGCTGCCGGGCGTGGTGAATCCGCAGCGCACGAGTTTGCCTAGGGCAGTATCCGTCATATGACGGGAATTGACCAGGCGTCTGGCTAATCTTCCGAAAACTTCTGCGCCGAGCCGAAGTTCACGCAGGTCAAACGATTCTGGGCGATTTCGCGCCAGAAACTAGAGACCAGTCGGTTCCAATTGAGTTAACTGTCCGCAATCTAAATGAGGATCGAGATGAAGAGCTCGACCGCGTCCGGGCCGCGCCAGATCTCGATCTCCTCGCGGTAGGCGCGGGTGATCTCCGCCGATGCCGTGGCATCGTCGACCTGGGCCCAGACGTCCTCGACCGGGTCGTGGTAATCACCGTTGGGCTCGAAGCGGGCGTAGACGCCCTTGGGCACCCGCACCAGCAGATCGCCGACCGGGATCTCCTCCGGCGCGCGGTATTCGAAGCTGACCACAGCGTTGTAGCTACCGGCCGGATCCGGGACGTACACCGTGTACATCGGATGCTTGTCGCCGGAACGTTCGCGCAGCCGGTCCTTGAGGAACTCGATCAGGTCGCTGTTGCTGACCTTGAAGCTGGGGTGCACCCGGGGGACTACCAGACCGCCGTAGATCGCCGTATTGCGCACCGCGATGGTGTATGTCATGAATCCTCGACCGCGAGATAGAGCTCGATCTTGTAGGCGTGCGGGTAGCACTCGAAATCGCCGGTGTAGGTGCGCCGGATCTGGTTGTGCTCCTCGGCGTAGGCGATCTGGGTCCACAGGTCGGTCATCACCCGGGGGAAGTTGCCCACCGAGGCGAAGCGGGCGTAGGTGCCGCGCGGCATCCGGGCCACCAGGTGGCCGCGGGTGACCTCGTCGAAGGAGTGGCACTGATACCCGACGATCTGGGTGTTGTAGGTGCCGAGCTCGCCGGTGTAATCGGTGTAGGCGCTGGCCAGCGGGCCGCCGAGATCCTGGTGCAGTACCGCGGCCCAGGCGGCCTCGAGATCGTGGTCGCGCAGTTCTCCGAGCGCGCGCTTGGGGCTGCGGACCGGCAGTCCGGCGACCCACGTCTCGTCCCGCTCGACGATTTCAAACTGCATGGAAAGGACTCTCTCGCGGTGGCATTCCGGTTCGCTGCCCGCATCCGGCCGGCTGGAACCGCCATGCTATCAACCCGGGCCGACCGGCAGGGCTCGCCGTCGTGCCGCCGCGCCGGACGCGCACCCGCATTGAACTGGACGAATGTCCGATTATGGCCGTGCGGGCGGCCCGGCAACCGTCGCGGCCGCGCTCGGGCGGTGTCGGCGGCATCGAATGCCGCTGGGCCGCAGGCAAATTCATGGCTAATCGCGAGTTATGGGCCGCGCTAACCCGCCCGCCGCCGCCGGACCGCACCCGGCGAGGTGCCGATCACCCGCTCGAGCGCGCGGCCGAACGCGGCCTCGGAGTAATAGCCCAGCCGGTGCGCGAGCTCCCCGAGACCGACGTACTTACATTCCAGGCGCGTGCACGCCACATACATGCGCCAGCGGGTCGGATCTGCATGGCAGGCTCGCTCGGTGAAACCGGCCTAACCGTAGTGGCAGACGTAGTGGACGGTGTCGAGCACCTCGATCTCGAAGGAGCTGTCGGCGGGTACCGAGAAGGACTCGCCGCCACGGTAGGTGACCGGTTCGCTCGCGCCCGCCAGGGTGACCAGGCACTCGCCCGCGACCAGCTCCATCGTCTCCGGCGCGGCGGTGCCGAAGGTCAGGGTGGCGGGCAGGATCACGCCGACCGATTTGCTGGTGCCGTCGGCCATGGTCAGCGAGTGGCTGACGCACTTCCCGTCGAAGTACACATTGGCCTGCTTGGCCACGCTGACGTTCTCGAACTGCGCCATGATCTCTTTTCCCGGGGTTGGAGTGGAGCCGTCAGCTTACTGACGGGCCCGGCTGTGACCTGCCGCACGGCCGCATCCGGCCGTATTCTGACGTATGACCTTGTCGCGGCGCGCCCTGCTGGCGTTCGGTATGGCCGGGCTGGCCGGTGCGGCGACCGCGAGTAGCGGGCTGTTCCCCGCGCCGCGCTGGCGTGGCACCTACCCGTTCACCCTCGGCGTCGCCTCGGGCGAACCGCTGCCCGACGGCGTGGTGCTGTGGACCCGGCTGGCCCCGGAACCCCTCGCCCCCGACGGGCTCGGCGGTATGCCGCGTTCGCCGGTGACGGTGGAGTACGAGGTGGCGCACGACGAGCGGTTCCACCGGATCGCGGCTCGGGGCGCCGCCGTGGCGACCCGCGAACTCGGGCACAGCGTGCATCCGGAAGTCGGTGGGCTGGAACCGGATCGGTGGTATTACTACCGATTCCGCGCGGGGTCCGCGCTCTCGCCGATCGGCCGCACCCGGACCGCCCCGGCGGCCGGTACCCCTACGGCAAGCCTGCGTTTCGCGGTCGCTTCGTGTCAGTCCTGGGCGTCGGGCTACTACACCGCCTACGAGCACCTGAGCCGCGAGGACCTCGACCTGGTGCTGCACCTGGGCGACTACATCTACGAGCGGGCCTGGAACCATCGCCGCGACGGGACCCCGCCGCAGAGCTTCGCGCGCGGCGAGGCGGTCGATCTGCGCGGCTATCGGCTGCGCTACGCCCAGGCCAAGGCCGAGCAGCCGCTCCAGGCCGCGCATGCCGCGTTCCCGTGGCTGATCACCATGGACGACCACGAGATCGACAACAACTGGGCCGGCGACAATCCCGGACTCGGCTTCGATATCGGGCGGCTGGGCCCGCTGTTCCGGCGTCGGCGCGCGGCCGCCTTCCAGGCGCTCTACGAGCATCAGCCGCTGCGCCTGGCGCAGTTGCCCGCCGGCCCGGATATGCGGCTGCATCGGCGCTACCGGTTCGGTGACCTCGTCGATGTGACCATGCTGGATACGCGCCAGTACCGCAGCGCGGTGCCGTGCAGTCACAGCCCGGTCGCCGACTGCACGGAGCGGTTCGCCGCCGACCGCACCATTCTCGGTGCACCACAGCGGGATTGGCTGATCGACGGGCTGAGCTCGTCACCGACACGCTGGCAGGTACTCGGCAATCAGGTCGCGCTGGGTGAGGTCGATACCGATCCCGGCCCGGCGGTGCGGGTGTCCACCGATGCCTGGGACGGGTATGTGGCCGACCGCAATGCCGTACTCGGAACGGCGGCGCGGCGGCAGGTCCGGAATCTGGTGGTAGTGACCGGCGACAAGCACGAGAACTGCGCGAGTGATCTGCGCGGCGACTACGACCGGCCCGACTCTCCGGTGGTGGGCGCGGAATTCACCGGCACGTCGATCACCACCAACGGTGACGGCGCCGACCTCACCGAGCACGGCCGTCGCCTGCTGGCGGCCAATCCGGATCTGAAGTTCTTCAACGCCCAGCGCGGCTATCTGCGGCTGACCCTCGATGAATCGTTGTGCCGCACCGATTTCCGGGTGGTGCCTTACGTCACCCGGCCGGGCGCGCCCATCACCACGCGCACGAGTTACATCGTTGAGAACGGCGTGCCCGGAACCACCGAAGCCTGAAGTTTGCGGCGGAACCATGCCGCGATCGTTTCCCCTTCTCAAGGTATAGCCGACCCGGGGGCTTGCCGCAAGACCCGGGTCATGCCGCAGAATTGCCCGCCTCGGGCAATTCGAAGAGAGTGGGAGTATCGCTTGAGCGACATCGACGTGATCATCGTGGGCGCGGGACCGGCCGGGCTGACGCTGGCCGCCGAACTGGGGCTGGCGGGCGTGCGCCCGCTGGTACTGGAGAAGCACGCGCTCCCGCGCGATGTGCCCAAGGCCAGCGGCATCGCCGGTCGGATCCTGGACGTGCTGCGCTACCGCGGCATCCTGGACCGTTTCGAAGCGGCCAGCAGCAATCCGCATCTGGCCGCCCGGTTCCCGTTCGGCGGCGTGCACCTGGATCTCACCGGGCTGGCCGATCCGCCGCTGCGTGCGGTGCCGCTGCCGCAGATGGAGATCGAGCGACTGCTCGCGGAACGGGCGGGGGAGCTGGGTGCCGAGATCCGTCGCGGCCACCAGGTGACGGGGGTGAGCCAGGACGAAGGCGCGGTGACCGCGCGGATCGTCGGCCCGGACGGGCCCTACCAGCTGCGTGCGCGGTACCTGGTGGGCTGCGACGGCGGACGCAGCCGGGTCCGGGAACTGGCCGGCATCGGTTTCCCGGGCACCACCTATCCGGAGGTGAACCGGGTGGCGCAGGTCAGCGTGCCCGACTCGGTGCTGCTGGACAACGGCGACCTCGAACTGCCCGGACTGGGCCGGGTGGCGGCGGGATTCACCCGGACCGACCGCGGCATGTTCGCCTTCGCCGCCAATCCCGGCGGGCTGTTCCTGCAGACCGTCGAGGACGACAGCACCGACTACGACGACGACGATCCGCTGACTCTGGCCGAGCTGTCCGCCAGCGTGCAACGTGTCCTCGGCGCGGAGCTACCCATGTCGGATCCGAAGCGGCTGTCCCGCTTCACCTTCAAGGACCGGCAGGCCGAGCGCTACCGGGACGGCCGGATCCTGCTGGCCGGTGACGCCGCGCACCTGCTGCCCGCCACCGGCACCGCGCTCAATGTCGGCATGCTCGATTCGGTCAACCTGGGCTGGAAACTGGCCGCCGCCGTACAGGGTTGGGCGCCCGCGGACCTGCTGGACAGCTACCACGTCGAGCGGCATTTCGCGGGTGCGCGGGCCCGGCTGCAAACCCGGGCGCAGGTGGCGCTGCGGCGCGGCATCGACTCGGCGGCCGACGCGCTGCGGGAGGTCGTGCAGGAACTGCTCGCCGACGCCCCGGCCGCGCGGCGCATCGGCGAGATGATCGCGGGCACGGATGTGCGCTACCCGATGCCCGGTGCCGAAAATCATGCGCTGACCGGTGTCTTCGTGCCGGATCTGGCCCTGCGCACCGAGACCGGAGCGACCACGGTCGCGGCGCTGCTGCCGAGCGGTCGGCCGATCCTGCTGGATCTCGCCGATCGGCCGGAGTTGCGCGCGGTTGCCGCCGCGTGGGCGGACCGGGTCGACATCCACACCGGCAAGGCCGCCGACCACCCGGCCGACGCCCTGCTCATCCGGCCCGACGGGCATATCGCCTGGGCCGCGGCGATCGACGAACCCGCCGCCGACACCCTGCGCGCCGCGCTGACCAGCTGGTTCGGTTCACCCGCGGGGACGTAACCCGACCCGTTCCACCACGGCCGGTTCGGCGAGCGGCAGCAGCGCCAGCAGTATGGCCGCACCGGTCAGGGGGAGGAAGTCCAGGTTCACCGCGGAGACGAGGATGCCCGCCAGCACCAGAGGCGGGCTCCACTTCGGCAGGAGGCCGCGCAACGCCAGCAGCACCGTCAGGGTCACCAGGCCGAGGAAGAACAGTTGCGGGCCCACGGTGTAGAAGGCCGGGCGCACGCCGGGTATGTCGGAGAATTGCCCGCTCATTCGCGACATATCCGCCTTGGTGGTGGCCAGCGCCGCGAACGAGATGTCCGCGGTGAACT
The DNA here is from genome assembly GCF_042672005.1 of Nocardia sp. NPDC127579. Lineage (NCBI taxonomy): Bacteria > Bacillati > Actinomycetota > Actinomycetes > Mycobacteriales > Nocardiaceae > Nocardia > Nocardia sp. NPDC127579. The sequence continues at coordinate 115,785 of NZ_JBHXVZ010000002.1, forward strand.
GCACGATGGTGGCGGCCAGCCCGATCAGCGTCAGGGCCAGGGTGCCCGTGCGCCATGGTCCCGGCGGCAGCTCGCGCCCCAGATTTCGCACTACCGGGATGAACAACACCATCCCGAGCAGGCCGAACAGATGCGCCGCCTGCCAATCCGGGCCCGGCCCGTAGTGTCCGTCGGCCCGCCCGGCCAATCGGATGACGCCGTACCCGGCCAGGCACAGTGGAGCGGAAAGTAGCAGCAGCCCGGGAAGTTTCACGCTCTCGATCGTGTCAGGGCTCGTTGCCGCGCGCCTCAGGGAAGACCCTGGTTTCCTGCGTAAACGCTACGGCCAGGCCGCACCCGGCGTTCAGCACGGAGAATGTTTCGCGTCCTGTTCATCCTCCGTTGCGCGGCAGATCCTCCGCCCACATTCGGCTCGTTGAACGATCGGGGAGTGCGCATAGTCCAACTGGCGAACTTCTACGGTCCGCGCTCGGGCGGTCTGCGCACCGCGCTGCATCATCTCGGGGCGGGGTACGCGGCGGCGGGGCACGAGGTGGCGTTGATCGTGCCCGGCGCGCGGCGTGCGGAGGAGATCCTGCCGAGTGGGGTGCTGCGGATCACGTTGCCCGCGTTGCCGATTCCCTGGACCGGGGGTTATCGGGCGGCCGATCCGCGGCGGGTCGCCGACGTGCTGGCGGGGCTGCGCCCCGACGTGCTCGAGGTCTCGGATCGGTTGACGCTGCGCGGATTCGGGCGCTGGGCGCGGCGGCGGGAGGTGGCGGGGGTGATGATCTCGCACGAGCGGCTGGATCGGCTGCTCGGTCAGGTCATGCCCGGTTCGGCCGCGCGCCGGCTGGCCGATCTGGCGAATCGGCGCACCGCCGCCGAGTACGACATCGTGGTCTGCACCACCGATTTCGCGCGGGCGGAGTTCCAGCGGATCGACGCGCCGAATGTGGAACTGGTGCCGCTCGGCGTCGACCTCGAGCTGTTCAGCCCGCGTCGGCGCGACGGACGACTGCGTGCGGATCTGGGGGTGCCGGGGCAGCCGCTGCTGGTGCACTGCGGCCGGCTGTCGGTGGAGAAGCGGGTGGATCGCAGCATCGAGGCGATCGGTGAATTACGCCGGGGCGGCATCGATGCGCGGCTGGTGGTGGCCGGTGACGGCCCGCGCCGGGAGGCGCTGGAACGGCGGGCCCGGGCGGTGCCCGACCTGCCGGGCGGGCGTTCCGCCGTTCATTTCACCGGCTTCATCACCGATCGCGCGATGGTCGCGAAACTGCTTGCCACCGCGGATATCTCGCTCGCGCCCGGGCCACATGAGACCTTCGGGCTGGCCGCGCTGGAGGCGCTGGCGGCGGGTACGCCGGTGGTGGCCAGCCGGTCCTCGGCGCTGGCCGACATCGTCACCGCCGACTGCGGTGCCGTCGCGGCCGACGACCCCGCCGCGTTCGCGCACGCCGTCACCGAGGTGCTCGCGCTGCCGCCGCGCGATCGCCGCCGCGCCGCGCGCACCCGTGCGGAGGAGTTCACCTGGCCACGTGCGGTGGACGGGATGCTCGCCGTGCTCGGCCGCTGAGTCAGCCGGGCCGGCAGTCGACGGTGGTGCCGGGCGGGCAGTTGATGTGGGTGTCGAGCACGACCGCGCCGGGGCCCTGCGCGCCGAGCTGATCGCGTTCGTTGACCAGTTTGCAACTGCCCAGCGACAGGCAGCCGCAGCCGATGCATCCGGTCAGATTGTCGCGCAAGCGAATCAGCTGGGTGATGCGGTCGTCGAGATCGCTGCGCCAGGTGGTGGACAGCGTCTCCCAGTCGCGACGGGTGGGCGTGCGGCCCTCGGGAAGTTTGTCCAGGGCCGCGCGAATTTCGCTGAGCGGTATGCCGACTCGCTGTGAGATGCGAATGAAAGCTACGCGCCGCAAGGTTTCTCGCGCGTAGCGGCGTTGATTGCCGCTGGTGCGTCGGCTGGTGATCAGGCCCTCGCGTTCGTAGAAGTGCAACGCGGAGACCGCGACTCCGCTACGCTCGGACAGCTGCCCGGGGGTCAGCTCCTTCGTTCGCCAATCGGCTGTCGACATGCACGCTCCTCCATTCACCTAAACCATACTTCAGGTTAGGGTGGGCTGGGGGTGGAATCGGACCAGCCGTCGGTAACCGAACGACATCCGGGCGAATTCCGTGCTCAGCGGCCCCCGGCGAACTACGGTCGGTTCATGAGAGCAGACGCACAGCCACCCGGCGCCGAATCACGTCTCGGTGTGACCTCCGAGGTCGGCATCCTGCGTACGGTGCTGCTGCACCGCCCCGGCGACGAACTGCGCCGCCTGACCCCACGCAACAACGATCAGCTGCTGTTCGACGGCATCCCCTGGGTCGAGCGCGCACAGCAGGAACACGACACATTCGCTGGGGTGTTGCGTGATCGCGGCGTCGAGGTGCTGCTGCTGTCGGATCTGCTCGCCGAGACACTCGAGGTCAGCGGCGCCGCGCGGATCCAGGGCATCTCCTCGGCGGTGGATGCCCGCAAGCTCGGGCACGCGCTGGCCGACGAACTCGCGGCCTATCTGCGCGGCGTACCCGCCCGGGAACTGGCCGATCTGCTGATGGCCGGCATGACCTTCGACGAACTACCCTTCGGCCCGGACGCCGCCTCACTGGTCCGCCGCATGCACCACGGCGGTGACTTCGTCATCACACCGCTGCCGAACCTGCTGTTCACCCGCGACTCGTCGTTCTGGGTCGGCCCGCGCGTGGCCATCACCTCCCTGGCCCTGCCCGCCCGCATGCGCGAGACCTCGCTCACCGACCTGATCTACGCCTTCCATCCCCGTTTCCTCGGGGTGCGCCGGGCCTACGAATCACATACCGCACCCATCGAGGGCGGCGATGTGCTGCTGCTCGCCCCGGGCGTGGTGGCCGTCGGCGTCGGCGAGCGCACCTCACCGGCCGGCGCGGAAGCGCTGGCGCGCAGCCTGTTCGACGACGAACTGGCGCGCACCGTGCTCGTCGTGCCGATCGCGCAGAACCGCGCCACCATGCACCTGGACACCGTGTGCACCATGGTCGACACCGACGCCGTCGTCATGTACCCGGCGGTGCGCGACACCCTGCAGGCGTTCACCATCCACCGCGAATCCGACGGCGTGGTCAGCATGCGCGGCCCCGACCCGTTCCTGCCCGCCGCCGCCGAAGCCATGGGCATCGGCAAGCTCCGGGTGATCGATACCGGGCTCGACGGCGTCACCGCCGAACGCGAACAGTGGGACGACGGCAACAACACCCTCGCCGTCGCGCCGGGCGTGGTGATCGCCTACGAACGCAACGAAATGACCAATGTGCGGCTCGCCGACGCCGGAATCGAGGTGCTGCCGATCCCCGGATCCGAACTCGGCTCCGGCCGGGGCGGACCGCGCTGTATGTCCTGTCCGCTCTCTCGAGATGCTGTGTGACCCCGCCATGTTCACTGTCACCATCGACCACGAGTCGTCCGTGCCGCCCTACGAGCAACTACGGCTGGGCGTACTGGCCCAGGTCCGCTCCGGCGAGCTGACCGCCGGCACCAAGATCCCGACCGTGCGGGCGCTGGCCGCGCAGCTGGGGCTGGCGCCGAACACCGTGGCCCGCGCCTACCGCGAACTGGAAGCCGACGGGGTACTCGAGACCCGCGGGCGGCAGGGCTCGTTCATCGCCTCCTCGGGCGACCCCACCCGGGACGCGGCCGGTCGCGCCGCCACCGATTTCGTGGCGGCCATCCGGCGGCTCGGCGTCGACGACGAAACCGCGCTGCGCTACATCAGATCCGCGCTCGAAAGCTAACGCCAGCTGGGCAGCCAGAGATGGTCGTGCCAGTTCGACTCGGTGATCGGCAGTGCCGTGAGAATCGGCCACAGCCAGATGAAGTTCGCGATCACCAAGCCCAGGTACAGGCAGATCGTCAGCAGGCCGAGACTGCGGCGTTCACTCGGCAGATACGTGGCCACCGGCGCCATCGGCACCGACCAGCCCGGTCGGCGCAGCACGAACTCCCGGGCCGGACCCAGGATGTCGCCGAGCACCAGCGCCACACCCATCATCAGGAACGGCGCCAGCGCGACCGCGTAGAAGAAGTACATCTGACGGTCCAGGGTGAGGAACCAGGGCAGCAGGGCCGCGCCGTAGCCGGTCAGTACCGCGGCGTAGCGCCAGTCCCGTTTCACGATGGTGCGCCAGATCATCCAGGCCAGTACCGGGAACGCGACCCACCAGATGGCCGGCGTGCCGATCAGCATCACGGCCTTCACGCACGGCGCCGAACCGCAGCCGCTCACATTGCCCGCATAGTGGTAGAGCATGGGGCGCAGGCCCATCGGCCAGGTCCACGGCTTGGACTCCCACGGGTGCTGGTTGCCCGCCGAATTGGTCAGTCCCTCATGGAAATGCAGCGATTCGCCGCTGTAGAACCAGAGTGAGCGCAGCGCGTCCGGCAGGAACGACCAGAAGCCGCCGCGGCCCACCTGATTGCCGACCGCGTAGCGGTAGATACCGTCCTCGCTGGCGAACCAGCCCCAGTAGGTCGCCAGGTACACGCCGAGCGGGATCAGCACCAGCGCGTACAGCGCCGGACCCACATCGCGGACGATGGTGCCGATCCACGGCCGCCGCACCCCGTACGCACGCCGGGCCGCCACATCGAAGAACACGCTCATCAAACCGAACGCCACGATGAAATAGATGCCGGACCATTTGGTGCCGCAGGCCAGGCCGAGCAGCACGCCCGCGCCGAAACGCCACCAGCGCACGCCTAGTCGCGGACCCCAGTCCGTCACCGCGATCCGGCCCTGCGCGTCCGCCAGGGCCAGGCGTTCTCGCATCTGGTCGCGGTCGACGACGAGACAGCCGAAGGCCGCCGTCACGAACAGGGCCATGAAGATGTCGAGCATGCCGATGCGCGAGGACACGAACAGCAGCCCGTCGCAGATGGCCAGGATGCCCGCGATCGCGCCGATCAGCGTCGAGCGGGACAGCCGCCGCACGATCCGGATGATCAACAACACCAGGATCGTTCCCGACAGCGCCGCCGTGAACCGCCATCCCCACGCGTTGTACCCGAACAGCCACTCGCCGATCGCGATCATCTGCTTACCGACCGGCGGATGCACCACCCGCCCGTAGCCGGGGTTGTCCTCCACCCCGCCCCCGGTCAGTATCTGCCAGGCCTCCGGCGCGTAGTGCTTCTCGTCGAAAACCGGCGTGCCGCCCTCGGTCGGATAGTTCAACATGATGAACCGCGTGATCCCCGCGATCACCGTCAAGAACGCCGTCACCAACCACCCGCGCACGGTGTCGGTCGGACCGAAATCCGGGGACACCCGCAACGGCGCGGGACTCGACCAGGGCGGCACGATCCCGAACGGGAAGCTCGGACGGGAGGTCACCTGGGTCACGCACCGATGGTAAGCGGTCGAGCGGACAAGGTCGGTCATCGAGGGCGTTGTTCGCGCACTAGGCTCGGTCGGGCCGGGGACGACGGTTCAGACGGGAGAGTGGTGGCGCAGGATTCGGCGGGTACCGGGCGGTTGGTGCTGGCGGCGACGCCGATGGGCGATATCGGCGACGCGTCGCAGCGGCTGCGGGATGCGCTGGGGTCGGCGGATGTGGTCGCGGCCGAGGACACGCGGCGGACCAGGTCGCTGGCCAAGGCGCTCGGCGTCGAGATCACCGGGCGGGTGGTCAGCTTCTACGACCATGTGGAGGCCGCGCGGATTCCGGCGCTGCTCGCGGATATCGCGGCGGGGCACACGGTGCTGCTGGTCACCGACGCGGGCATGCCGTCGGTGAGCGATCCCGGATACCGGCTGGTGGCGGCCTGTGTCGCGGACGAACTGCCGGTGACCTGCCTGCCGGGACCGTCCGCGGTGACCACCGCACTGGCCCTGTCCGGTCTGCCCGTGGAGCGTTTCTGCTTCGACGGTTTCCCGCCCCGCAAGGGCGGCCAGCGCCGAGAGTGGTTGCGCGCCTTGGCCACCGAACCGCGCGCCTGCGTGTTCTTCGAGGCGCCGCACCGGCTCGCCGACTGCCTGGCCGATGCCGTCGAGGTGCTCGGTCCCGACCGACGCGCCGCTGTCTGCCGCGAACTCACCAAGACCTACGAGGAAGTCAAACGCGGCACGCTCGCCGAACTCGCCGCCTGGGCGGTCGAGGGGGCCCGCGGCGAAATCACCGTGGTCCTCGAAGGCGCCCAGCCGATCTCCGCCGACCCCGCGGACCTCGTCGACCAGGTCCAGGCCCTGATCGACGACGGCATGCGCCTCAAAGACGCCTGTGCCCGGATAGCGGCCGCCCACAACACCTCGCGCCGCGAACTCTACGACGCGGTCCTCGCCGCCCGCCGCACCGAAACCCCCTGAAGCACAATACGGATCGACCAGGTCACCACCGCGACCGCACGGGTGACGTCGCGATTCGAGCTGTGGTTCTCGCCAGTTCGGGCGGGGCCGTGGATGATCGAGGGATGACCACTCTGGAAAGCAAGGCGAAGGCGTTTCTCGAGTTGCACACTCCCGGAGATCCGGTGGTGCTGCCTACGGTGTGGGATGCGTGGTCGGCGGCGCTCGCGGTGGAGGCCGGGTTCGCGGCGCTGACGATCGGGAGTCATCCGCTGGCGGAGTCGATCGGGCGGCAGGACGCCGAGGGGATGACCTTCGCGGAATCGCTGATCCGGGTCCGGCAGATCACCGCGGCGGTGGATGTGCCGATCTCGCTGGATATCGAGGCGGGGTACGGGCTCGAGCCGGCGCAGCTCGTCGAGGGGCTGCTCGAGGCGGGCGCGATCGGCCTGAACATCGAGGACACGGTGCACAGCGAGGGCGGGCGGCTGCGCGGTGCGCAGGAGCACGCCTCGTTCGTGAACGAATTGCGCCGATACGCCGACGCCGCCGGCGTGCACGTCGTGGTCAATGCGCGCACCGACCTGTTCCTCCGCCAGGACGGTGACGAGGCCGACCGCGTCGATCGCGCCGTCGCCCGCCTGAAACTCGCCGCGGAAGCCGGCGCGGATGTCCTCTACCCGGTCGGCCGCCACTCCGACGCCGATCTGCGCCGCCTCACCACCGAACTGCCCTTGCCCGTCAACGCGATCGGTCTCCCCGGCACCCCCGTCAAAGCCCACTACGCCGACCTCGGCGTAGCCCGCATCAGCTTCGGCCCCTTCCTGCAGTCCGCCCTCGCCGACGAAGCCAAACGCCTTCTCGCACAGTGGAAGTGACCGCGGACCCGCCTCGAATCCGAATCGGCTATCGCCGGAGTGCTCGATACCGTTTGAGCAGCGCGGTGATTCGGTCGTAGTCACCTGCCCCGTTCAACTCGCGCAGCAGGTCATCGGGGCAGAGCTCGTACAGGTCGCCCCAGACGCGTTGCCGACGGTTGTCCCAGATGCGGTAACCACCTGGGACTCCGTGGGCGACATAGCGTCGTTTCGCCACGAAGGAACTCAGTCCTTCGGTTCCACGTACCTCGGGTAGACCGGCTCCGGTGCGGGGAGCGGGGTGCCGGGGGTGAGGGGAGTAGGGAGCGCGGCGAAGGTGCGGGACTCCTGGGCGAGCAGGTCCAGGATCTTGGCGGAGGAGCCGGGGAGCACCGGCTGCACCAGGATCGCGACGATGCGGACGACCTCGAGGGTGACGTAGAGGACCGTCGCCATGCGGGCCAGGTCCTCGGGGGTACCGGACTTGCGCAGCGCCCAGGGCGCCTGCGCGGAGAAGTACCGGTTGGTCTCGGCGAGCACCTTCCAGATCGCGTCCAGCGCGAGATGCATCTGCTGGGCGTCGTATTCGGCGCGCACCCGCTCCAGCAGACCTGCGGCCGCATCGAGCAGCGCCCGATCCTCGGCGGTGAACTCGCCCGGCGCCGGCACCTGCGCGTCGCAGTTCTTGTTGACCATGGTGAGACTGCGCTGCACGAGGTTGCCGAACTCGTTGGCCAGATCGGCGTTGATCCGCGAAACGATCGCCTCGTGGCTGTAACTGCCGTCCTGGCCGTAGGAGATCTCGCGCAGCAGGAAGAAACGGAAGGCGTCGAGGCCGTATTCGGCGACCAGTTCCAGCGGGTCGACGACATTGCCGACCGACTTCGACATCTTCTCGCCCTTGTTGTACAGGAACCCGTGCACGAAAACGCGTTTCGGCAGTTCGATTCCGGCCGACATCAGGAACGCGGGCCAGTACACGGTGTGGAAGCGGGTGATGTCCTTGCCGATGATGTGCAGGTCGGCGGGCCAGAACCGTTGGAACGCAGCCGAATCCGGGTCGGGGAAGCCGACGCCGGTGAGGTAGTTGGTGAGCGCGTCCACCCACACGTACATGACGTGATCGGGCTGCCCGGGCACCGGCACGCCCCAGTCGAAGGTGGTGCGCGAGATCGACAGATCCTTCAGACCGGCTTTGACGTAGCTGGTCATCTCGTTGCGCGCCGTGGCGGGCGCGATGAACTCGGGATGCTCCTCGTAGAGCGCGAGCAGCTTGTCCTGGTAGGCCGAGAGCCGGAAGAAGTAGTTGGACTCCTCGGTCCACTGCACGGGGGTCTTGGTCTCGGTGGAGATCCGGCTGCCGTCCTCGAGCAGCGTGGTCTCCTCGTCGGTGTAGAACGCCTCGTCGCGCACCGAATACCAGCCCGAGTAATTGCCCAGGTAGATATCGCCGTTGGCGAGCATCCGCTCCCAGATCGCCACGCACGCGACGCGATGGTCCTCGTCGGTGGTGCGGATGAACCGGTCGAAGGAGATGTCGAGCGATTTGTCCATGGCTTCGAACACGTCGGAGTTACGCGCCGCGAGTTCTTCGACGGGCATACCCTCGGTGGCCGCGGCCTGCTGCATCTTCTGACCGTGCTCGTCGGTGCCGGTCATGAAGAAGACGTCGTACCCGTCGAGCCGCTTGAATCGGGCGAGGGCATCGGTGGAGATGTACTCGTAGGCATGCCCGATATGCGGCGCACCGTTCGGGTAGGCGATGGCCGTGGTGACATAGAAGGCGGGACGGTCAGAGGCGCTCATGCCGACGCCTCGCTGTCGCTCGCTGTCGGCACGACCGCCTTTGCGGCTGTGTTGATGCTTCGCTCGCTTCGCTCGCTCATGGTGTGTCTACTGTAATGGCCGTGCTATTCGTCGCTCACGTGAATATCCCCGTAACCGAGGCGCAGGTATGAGCGCGAAACGGCCCGCGCCGGATTTGCCGGAACCGTTGACCCCGCTCGTCGACGCGCACACGCATCTGGACGCGTGCGGCGCCACCGATGCGGAGTCGACGAAGGTGCTCGTCGACCGGGCCGCCTCGGTCGGTGTCGGCACCATCGTGACCGTCGCCGATGATCTGACGGCCGCGCAGTGGGCGGTCCGGGCCGCGCACTGGGATTCCCGCGTCTACGCGGCCGTCGCACTGCATCCGACCCGCGCGAACGCGCTCGACGACGCCGCGAAGGCAGAACTGGAGCGACTGGCGGCCGATCCGCGGGTGGTCGCGATCGGTGAGACCGGTCTGGACTACTACTGGCCCGGCAAACTCGACGGTTGCGCGGATATCGAAACCCAGATCGAGGGTTTCCGCTGGCACATCGACCTGGCCAAGCGACTGCGCAAGCCGCTGATGATCCACAATCGCGAGGCCGATCACGATCTGCTGACCGTGCTGCTGGACGAGGGTGCGCCGGAAAAGGTGATCTTCCACTGCTTCTCGTCGGACACGAATATGGCGCTGTCGTGTGTGGCCGAGGGGTATGTGCTGAGTTTCTCCGGCACCGTGAGTTTCAAGAACGCGCGTGAACTACGCGAGGCCGCCAAGGTCGTGCCGGACGAGGCGATCCTGGTGGAGACCGACGCGCCGTATCTGACCCCGCATCCGTTCCGCGGTGCGCCGAACGAGTCGTATGTGCTGCCGTACACCGTGCGCGCACTGGCGGAATTGCGCGAGCAGGATCCGGCGGAGCTGGCGAAGATCACCACGGCGAACGCCCGGCGGATCTACGGAATCTAAAACGTCGGCGGTTCGAGCGCGCGCGTTACCACCGTCGGAGCTCGATCCACAAAATGTGGCCCAGATCACTATTCTGGCTCCATTTTGTGATTTACCTGGGGCTGCGATATTCGATCGTGATATTGAAAGCCGCAGCTGCACGGCCTGCGGTTGTCCACTCCCTCCTCCCTCGTTATCGTCCTGTGACCATGTCCCCATTCACGCGGATCAACCAGTCACGCTCCCCGCTGCTCTACGCAGCGGTCGCGGCGTTGCTGATGACGTTGATCGTCGGCTCCGCGCTGGCGATCATGAACCGCAAGCATGTGACAGTCATCGTCGACGGCGCCCAGTCCACCCAGCCGACCATGTCCCGCACGGTCGCCGGCGTACTGCGCGCGGCCGGATTCGATGTCACCGATCGCGACGCGGTGCGCCCCGGGCTGTCCGCCGCCGTGGCCGACGGCGCCACCATCGTGCTGAACCGGGCCCGCGAGGTCACGCTGACCATCGACGGCATGCAGCAGCAGGTGTGGACCACCGGCCTCACGGCAGGTGAGGCACTCGAGCAGTTGAAGATCCCGAACGACCGCTTCGTGGCGCCCGCGCGCAACGCGGCGCTGCCGCTGGCGGGGGCGACCCTCCAGGTCGCGAGCCCGCGTCCGGTGGCCCTGCTGGATGGCATCGGCGCCTTCGTCGATGTCCGGATCGCCGGACGCACCGTCGGCGAAGCGCTGGCCACGGCCGGGATTCCGCTGATCGAGCAGGACTCGGTCGAGCCACCCGCCGACACCGTGCTGACCGACGGCATGCGAATCACGGTGACTCGCAAGCGGGTCGAGAACCTCACCGAGACGCTGCCGCTGGATCCGCCGGAGAACGTCATCGACGACGTCACCATGAACATGAGCCGCACCGTGGTGGAGAACAAGGGCGTGCCCGGCCTGCACGAGGCCACCTTCGCGGTCACCAAGGTCAACGGCGAAGAGGTGGACCGTAAGCAGGTCGCCTCCACTGTCATCGTGCCCGCGCAGCCGAAGACGGTGCGCAAGGGCGCCAAACCGGGCACCGAGGTGCCGCCGGTCAAGGACGGCACGATCTGGGACGCGCTGGCCCGCTGCGAGGCGACGGGTAACTGGTCGATCAATACCGGCAACGGCTATTACGGTGGCTTGCAGTTCGATCAGAGCACCTGGGAACGCCAGGGCGGCTTGAAGTACGCGCCGCGCGCCGATCTCGCGACCCGCGAGGAGCAGATCGCGATCGGGGAAGTGACGCGCGCGCGGCAGGGGTGGGGCGCCTGGCCCGCCTGCACCAGCCGACTCGGTATGTGACACCTCGGAGAAGAGTCTGAGGGTTCTCTGAACAGCGCGGGAATGGCCGAAATCGAACTGTACGCTCGTCCAGATTTTGTTCTGATGGGTCGGGTGTACGAAGGGTTTCGGATGCGAACAGTTCCCGGTTGGAAGCGCGCGATCGCGATCGCCACGCTGTCCGCCAGCGCCGCACTGCTGGTGAATGTGGGCCCCGCGCACGCGGATACGCCCGGCGCGGTGATCGCGGTGACGGCACGGCCGGACGGGTGGCGCGGTATGCCGCAGGGCACGAGCGGCGCGGTGCTCGACTACTGGATGACCGGATCCCGCGGCACCGCACAACCCGCGAGCGGCGCGGTGTTCGTGCCCGCGGGCACGCCGCCGCCGGGCGGCTGGCCGATCATCGCCTACGACCACGGCACCAGTGGCCTCGGCCCGGGCTGCGGCGGCCAGTCCACGCCGCGCAGCCCGCGCGAGGACGCGTTCATCCAGCGCCTGGTCGGGCAGGGATTCGCCGTCGTGGCTCCGGACTATCTGGGCCTGGGTAATTTCGACACCGGTGCGCACCCGTATCTGGAGCAGCGCACCGAGGCCACCGCCACCATCGACCTGTTGCGCGCCGCCCGCGCCACCTATCCCGAGCTGTCGCGCACCTGGGGTGTGATCGGCTTCTCCCAGGGTGGTCAGGCCGCGCTCGGCACCGCCCACCTCCAAGCCGCCTACGCACCCGAACTGGACTTCCGCGGCACCGTCGCGGTCGATCCGGAATCGGATGTGGAGAAGGTGCTGCCGCTCGCCGGTCCGGCTATCCCGCAGGTCGATGGGACCGACGGCGTGCTCGCCTTCTATGTGTCGATTCTCGCCGGGTTGCGGGAGGCGCGACCGGACGTCGATGTCGACAGCTACCTGACGCCGCTGGGCAAGTCGGTGCTGGACGAGGCGAGCAGCGAGTGCATCGGTGACATCTTCGCCCGGGTGAAGGGCATGGGCATCGGTGAACTCATGGCCAAACCGTTGTCCGACAACCGCATCCGCTCTGCCCTGAACGATTACCTGACCGTGCCGACCAGCGGTTACGACGCTCCGATCCTGCTGCTGATCAATGTGACCGACACCGTGGTGCCGTCCCCGCTGCACGGTGCGCTGGTCGCCCAGCTGGCCGCCAACGGGGTGGGCTTCGAGACCATCACCGGCACCGGCCAGCACTGTGAGCTGAACCCGGCGATGTACGCCGGAATCGACCAGTTCCTGGCGCGGATTCAGGCCACACCCACCCAGGCATGACGTCCCGGGACCCGGCGGTTCGCCGCCGCTGGGTCCCGGGCACAGGTGTGCGGGGGTATCGGAGGTAGGTTCTACGGGTGTCCGAATCCGATGTTTCCGCTCGTGGGAGCGCCGCGCTGCTCGGGCCCGCCGAGGTGCGGGTGCTGGCCGAGCGATTCGGCGTCCGGCCGACCAAGCAGCTCGGGCAGAACTTCGTGCACGACGCCAACACGGTGCGGCGGATCGTGGCGGCGGCCGGGGTCGGGCGCGCCGATGTCGTGCTCGAGGTCGGCCCGGGGCTCGGATCGCTGACACTCGCGTTGCTCGATGTGGTCGATTCGGTGGTCGCGGTCGAGATCGATCCGGTACTGGCCGAACATCTTCCGGTGACGGTGGCCGACCGGGCGCCGGAGCTGGCCGATCGGCTCCGGGTGGTCCGGGCCGACGCCATGCGGGTGAGCGCCGCGGAACTGCCCGCGGCGCCGACCGCGCTGGTCGCGAATCTGCCCTACAACGTCGCGGTTCCGGTGCTGCTGCATCTGCTGGCCGAATTGCCGAGTATCACCACGTCTTTGGTGATGGTGCAGGCGGAGGTCGCCGATCGGCTCGCCGCCGAACCGGGTAGCCGTGTGTACGGGGTGCCCAGTGTGAAAGCCGGGTTCTTCGGGCGGGTGCGGCGCGCCGGACATGTTGGTACCCAGGTGTTCTGGCCGGTTCCGCGTGTCGAATCCGGGCTGGTCCGGATCGAGCGCTATGCCGAACCGCCGTGGCCGATCGACGACGCGCACCGCCGCCGTGTCTTCGAGGTCGTCGACGCCGCTTTCGCGCAGCGCCGCAAGACCCTGCGCGCGGCCCTGGCCGGCTGGGCGGGTTCGCCGCCGGAGGCCGAGCGCCGGCTGCTCGCCGCCGGCATCGACCCGACCGCCCGCGGCGAGACGCTCGATACCGCCGCCTACGTCCGCCTCGCCGCCCAGACCTGAGCAGCCGAGGTAATCCGCGCCCGCCTCAGGAGGCGAGCTCGTAGCCCGCCTCGTCGACGGCGGCGGCGACCTCGGCGTCGGAGAGCGCCGCGCCGCTCTCGACCTTGACCAGACCGCTCGCCAGGTCGACATCGACGCTGGTCACTCCGTCGATCTTGCCGATCTCCGAGGAGACCGCGCCGACGCAGTGCGAGCAGGTCATGCCCTTGACGGTGTAGGTGCTGACGGCCATCGCCCAACTCCTTCGCTCATGTGGCCGGGCAACTCCCGGCACGATCCAACATACCCGTAGGGGGTATGTAACGCAATCAGTGTGTCGTGGACCACGAGGGCCAGTTCGCCATGGCCAATTCGGCGACCTCGGCCAGCTCGCCCCGGCTTGCCCCGTCCCGGGACGCTTGCGACATGCCCTGTAGGACGGTGCCCACGTAGCGCGCCAGCGCTCGCGCGTTCGCGTCGGCGGGCAGCAGGCCCGCGTCGATATCGGCCTGGATGTGCTGGGCGAACATCTCGATATTCCGATTGCGCATGTTTCGCAGCATGTCTGCGACCTCCGCGCTGGTGGTGTTCACGCCCGCGCTCATCACCAGGCAGCCGTGCGGACATTCCGGCCGGGTGTACTCCGCGGCCGCCTCGCGCAGCATACGTCGCACCGCGGCGGTCGCGGTGGGCTCCTCTTCCAGTGCGCGCGGCAGGAAGCCGCCGTAGCGGGCGCCGAACGCGCGCACCACCTCGGCGAACAGTGTGGCCTTGTCGCCGAAGGCGGCGTAGAGGCTGGGCGCGCCGATGCCGAGTTCGGCGGTCAGGTCGCCGATCGAGGTGGCCTCGTAGCCCCGGGTCCAGAACAGGCGGACGGCCTTGTCCAGCGCTTCCGCTCGGTCGAAGGAGCGCGGGCGTCCGCGGGCGGTGGTGGCCATGTCAAACATTTTATAACGCTCGCTAGATAATGTGCTAACGTCCCATTCTGTAGTGATCGTTAGAGAAAGGAACCCGGTCATGGGTGCACTGACAGGCAAGACGGCTCTGGTCACCGGCGGCAGCCGCGGCATCGGGCGTGGCATCGCGGAACGGCTGGGCCGCGACGGCGCGCGGGTGGCCGTGCACTACAACGGCAACGAGGAGGCCGCCAAGGCGACCGTGGCCGCGATCGAGGCCGAGGGCGGCTCCGCCTTCGCCGTTCGCGCCGAGCTGGGCGTGCCCGGCGACGCCGCCGCGCTGTGGTCCGCCTTCGACGCGCACGCCGACGGCCTGGACATCCTGGTCAACAACGCGGGCATCGACGGCGTCCGGGAACCGATCGAGGCCACCTCCGAGGCCGACTTCGACCGGGTGTTCGCGATCAACACCAAGGCGCCGTTCTTCGTCACCAAACTCGGCCTGGACCGGCTGCGCGACGGTGGGCGCATCGTGAACGTCTCCACCGGCCTCACCCAGGGCGCGCGAATGCCGGAGCTCATCGCGTACACCATGACCAAGGGCGCGATCGACTCGTTCACCCAGATCCTGGCCAAGCAGGTCGGTGCGCGCGGCATCACCGTCAACGCGGTCGCGCCGGGCGTGATCGACACCGATATGAACGCGGGCTGGCTGCGCAATCCGGAGACCGAGGCCGCGGTGGCGAGCTGGTCCCCGCTCAACCGCGTCGCGCGGCCCGACGATGTCGCCGATATCGTCGGATTCCTGGCCTCGAACGACTCGCGCTGGGTGACGGGGCAGTGGATCGACGCCACCGGCGGCGTCCTGCTGTGACCGAAATATGCCCGCGCGGTGCCCGGCTGGTCGCGGGGCCGCCCGGTGTCGGGGGTAACCGTTAGAGTTGGGCCTCGTGTTGTCAGTAGTGCCGAGCCCCGTCACCGTGCGCGCGCCCTCGAAGGTGAACCTGCACCTCGGAGTCGGTGACCTGCGCGCGGATGGCTACCACGATCTGACCACGGTGTTCCAAGCGCTGTCGCTCAGTGATGATCTGCATCTCTCGCCCGCTGTCGCGCTCTCGGTGAAGGTGAGCGGCGAGGGCGCCGCCGACGTGCCGACCGACCGCACCAATCTGGTGTGGAAGGCGGCGGTCCGGCTGGCGCACCTCGCCGGGCGGGCGCCGCTGGTGGAAATCGCCATCGCCAAAGGGATTCCGGTGGCCGGCGGCATGGCCGGGGGTAGCGCCGACGGCGCCGCCGCCCTGGTCGGCCTGAACGAGCTGTGGGATATCGGGCTCAGCCGCGACGAATTGTTCACCATCGCAGCCGAATTGGGCAGTGACGTACCCTTCGCGCTGCACGGCGGCACCGCCATCGGCACCGGTCGCGGCGAGCGACTGCTTCCGGTGTTGTCCCGCAACACATTTCACTGGGTCCTGGCCTTCGCGAAAGGCGGCCTGTCCACCCCCGCGGTCTTCGCCGAACTCGACCGGCTGCGCGAGATCGGTACCCCGCCCCGCCTCGGCCCGCCCGAACAGCTGATGCAGGCGCTGGCCTCCGGCGCCCCGGAACAGCTCGCGCCGCTGCTCGGCAACGATCTCCAGGCCGCCGCGGTCTCGCTGAAACCCGAACTCCGCCGCACCCTCCGGGCGGGCGTGGCGGCCGGCGCCCTGGCGGGCCTGGTCTCGGGCTCCGGGCCCACCTGTGCCTTCCTGTGCGAGAGTGAATCGGCCGCCGTCGCCGTGGCCGCCGAACTGGCCGGCGCCGGTGTAGCGCGCAGTGTCCGTACCGCGAGCGGGCCGGTCCCCGGCGCCCGTGTCCTGCCGCCGGACACGCACGTCAAACACTGAATCCCCTGCCGCCCATTTCCCGAGGTCGGCCCTGTGATGGGATTGGACGACCGATTTCCCGGCCCCTGAATACGCGGAGAGGCGGACGAGCTAGATGTCCAACCTGATCAATCTGGAGCAGGTCTCCAAGAGTTTCGGCATCAAGCCGCTCCTGGACAATGTCTCGCTCGGGGTGCACGCGGGGGAGCGGATCGGCGTCGTCGGCCTCAACGGCGGCGGCAAGACGACTCTGCTCGAGGTGCTCACGGGGCTGGAGGCGCCGGACAGCGGCCGGGTCAGCCGGGTCGGCGGGCTGCGCATGGCCGTGGTGACCCAGCGCGGAGTGCTGCCGCCCGGGTCGACCGTCGGTACCGTGGTGCTGGCCGGGCTCGCCGACGACGCGCTCACCGGCGCGGTCGCCGAGCACGAATGGGCCGCCAACCCGCGGATCCGCTCGGTGCTCGAGGGCATCGGCATCGAGGGCCTGGGCATGGACACCTCGGTGGACAATCTGTCCGGCGGCGAGCGCCGCCGTGTCGCGCTGGCCGCCGCGCTGGTCCGCGAGCTGGATCTACTGGTGCTCGACGAGCCGACCAACCATCTCGATGTCGAAGGCGTGCAGTGGCTGGCTCAGCATCTGCTGGAACGTCGCAGCGCACTGGTCGTGGTCACCCACGATCGCTGGTTCCTGGACACCATCGCCACCGATACCTGGGAGGTGGTGGGCGGCAAGGTCGAAAGCTACGAGGGCGGTTACGGCGACTGGATCTTCGCGCGGGCCGAACGGGCCAGGCAGGCAGACGCTTCCGAGGCGCGCAGGCAGAACCTGGCCCGCAAGGAACTGGCCTGGCTGCGCCGTGGCGCCAAGGCCCGCACCTCCAAGCCGCGCTACCGGGTGGAGGCGGCCGAGGCGCTGATCGCCGACGTGCCGCCGCCGCGCGACAGCGTGTCACTGGCCGCGTTCGCCCGTAAACGCCTGGGGCGCGTGGTGATCGAGCTGGAAGACACCACCCTTACCACCCCGGACGGCCGGGAACTGGTGCGCGATCTGACCTGGCGGCTCGCGCCGGGCGAACGGGTCGGCCTGGTCGGGGTCAACGGGTCCGGTAAGACCACGCTGCTGCGCGCGCTGGCGGGCGAGGCGGAACCGGCCACCGGCAAGCGGATCCAAGGTCAGACGGTCCAGATCGGCTGGCTGCGCCAGGAACTCGACGACTTGCCCACGGATATGCGTGTGCTGGAGGCGGTGCAGCAGGTGGCGCAGCGAATCATGCTGGGCGACAAGGAGATATCGGCCGGACAGCTGGCCGAGCGGCTCGGCTTCACCCCGGCGCGACAGCGCACACCGGTCGGCGATCTCTCCGGTGGCGAACGTCGCCGCCTCCAGCTGACCCGCATCCTGATGGCCGAACCGAACGTGCTGTTGCTGGATGAGCCCACCAACGACCTCGATATCGACACCTTGCAGCAGCTCGAGGACCTGCTCGACAACTGGGCGGGCACGCTGGTCGTGATCAGCCACGACCGCTACCTGATCGAGCGCATCGCCGACTCCACATGGGCGCTGTTCGGCGATGGAAAACTCACCAACCTGCCCGGCGGGATCGACGAATACCTCCGTAGGCGCGCCGCCGCGGGTTCGCCCGCTCCGGTCCGCGCGGCAGCGGAAGCCGCTGCCCCGGTGACGGATTCGGCCGCCTACCGGGCCGCGCGCAAGGAGCTCGCGAAACTGGAACGCACCATCGACAAGCTGGCGGAGCGCGAGGCGAAACTGCACGCCGCACTCGCCGACGCCGCCACCGACCCGGACAAACTCATGTCGCTGGGCGCGGAGTTGAAGCAGGTGCTGGCGGAAAAGGAAGCGGCGGAGGAACGTTGGATGGAGCTGGCCGAGGACGCCTGACCGAGGGCCGATGCGCACCGCCGGTTGATTCGGTGCGAGCGTGTGCCGCCGTCAGATGTGGGCGGGTGGTCGCTCGAGCGCTACGTCGTCGACCTGGGTCGCGGTGGTCTGGGAGCGGCGGCCCGCAGGTCCATCAGGTGGGGAGCAGGCCGTGCTCCATCGCGAAAACCGCTGCGCCCGCGCGGGTTCGGCGGCCGGTCTTGTCGTAGATGTGGGCCAGGTGGTGGCCCACAGTGCGTTCGGAGACCACGAGTTCCGCGGCGATCTCGCGGTTCGACAGGCCGCGGGCGGCGAGACGGAGCACGTCGACTTCGCGTTCGGTGAGGCCGCAGGGCAGTTCGGTGCGGGGTTTGCGCAGGCCCGCGGCTTCGATGACGGCAGCGCAGGCGGCGGTGTCCAGAGCGCCGGCGGTGGCCTCGGACATGAGGATGGCCGCCGCCGCGTCGCCGGCGTGGGCCGGACGGTGCGGCCGCGGTTCGGTCAGAGCGGCGAAAACATCCGCGGCGGCCAGGATTCGGGCCGGACGCGGCAGGTCGTGACCGCGCACGCCCCGGTGGTACCCGCTGCCGTCGAGACGTTCGTGGTGACCGGCGGCGAGGTCGGCGAGATCGGTGAGGCCGGGGCAGCGGCGCAGCACGCGGTCGGTCCAATAGGTGTGCAGGCGAACGCGTTCCCAGTCGCCGGGGCCGAGTGGTCCGGGGCGGTCCCAGATGGCGCTGGAGACGGCGGCGCGACCCAGGTCGTGCAGCAGCGCGGCGGCGCGCAGGTTTTCGAGTTCTACGCCGGTGGAACCGCTGAGTTCGGCTGCCCCGCAGGCGAGATCGGCGACATGGCCCGAATGTCCCAGGAGCCAGCGGCCTTTCAAATCGACCACGACGGCCAACGCCAGGCAGAGCCGCAACCGCTCGGCGGGCCGGATGTACACCGGCACGCCGGGTTCCGCGCGCAATACGGCGCTGAGCGCGTCCGGCACGTCCAGGCAGTCCCAGAGCGCGTCCGCGGAGAACGCGGCCACGAGATCCGGGTCCAGGTGCCCGCCCGCGCGCCGTTTCAGCTCGGCTTCCGCGCCGCGGCGGCCCTGTCCGGCCGCTGCCAAGACGGCTTGCTCGGCCAGATGCACGATGCGACCGGTCAGGGAGATCTCCTCGCCCCGTAGCTGTTCGGGTGAGCCCCGCCCGTCCCACCGCTCCTTGACCTCGGTCAAGGCGAGCACGGCCGCATCGGGTAGCCCGAGCCGCGGCCCGAGCGCCCGGCTGACCTCGCACACCGAGCGCACCGCCGCCGCCGCGTTCGCGGGCGTCACCGCCGCGTAGCGGTCCCGCACCTGCGGTTGCCGCTCCGGTGTCCAGGAGCCGAAGCGCGTCAGCTGGGCCGCGAACATCGGCGCGTCCCCGGGATCCAATACGTGATAGGCCCGCTGGAAGGCGATGTCGTCGGCGAAGGCGGCAGCGTTCTCCGAGGCCCGGCTGGTGCAGCCGATCGCCCCGAGCAGCGCGGCCTGGAACACGACCTGCCGGTCGGCCGCCCCCAGCCCGACCCGTTCGGCCAGCGTGGTCGCCACCAGGCAGGTCGCCAGCCCCTTCTCGAACGGCGCCCCGGTAGCCAGATCCGTGGTCAGCGACAGTGCGGCCAGGACCTCGGTCACCCGAATAGCGGGCGCTGGACCAGTCACCCTCCCACGGTATCGCGCTCTGGATGATCCTGAATCGCAATGGAATTCCTGCGCCTGAGCAGTCTGCCGAGGGGTCAGCGAACCTGTAGTTCCGACAGGGTTCGCCGGGCGATCGGGACGTGCAGTGGTGAGAAATACGGGTTGATCCCGAGCGCGTCGGCGAGGGCGGTGATGGCCTCGTCGGGGCGGCCGAGAGCGGCGAGGATCATGCCGCGGCGGTAGGCGAGGGTGGCGTTGCGCCAGCCGAGGGTCGCGGCGCGGTCGGCGTAGGTCAGTGCCTCGGTGTGCCGGCCCGCCTTGTGCAAGGCCCAGGCCAGCACGTCGGCGGTGAGAACGCTTTGGCGGCGACTGTATTCGAGTTCGGCCAGGCGGACCGCCTCGGCGGGGTCGCCGTGGTCGGCAGCGAGCAGGGCGGCGTCCAGGTATTCGGTGGCGCCTTGCGCCTCGAGCCGGGCGATTCGCTCCGAAACCGCCTGGTACATCGCCGCTGCCGCTTCTGCCCGGCCCACCGTCTGGAGTAGTTCGCCGAATTCGATCAGATACTCCGGCGACGGCGTGCGCGTGGTCAGTTCCGTGTACCGCGCGATCGCCTGGTCGATATCGCCGCGTGCGGCCGCCACCTTGGCCATGCCCTGTTGCAGCGCGGCATGCGTGGGCGCGGCTGATAGCCCAGCGCGGTACTGGGTTTCGGCTTCGTCCAGCTGTCCGGAGTGGAATGCCAGCTCGCCCAGGTGGTAGCGGCAGAATGCCGATTGATCGGCGGTGGCGGCTGCTGCCAAGGCCAGGTCGAGCGCCTGCCGTGCGGCATCGACCTGTCCATGGAGTTCGAAGTCGTAGGCAGCACGGGTGAAAGACGCGACGCCGGGCCGCAATTCGAGCATTCGCTGGATCGCCGCAGTAGCCGCGTCGGCCACGCCCAACTGGGTCTGCGCATCGGCCAGCACACCGTAGGTGGCGGCGTCGTCGGGCCGCAGAGCCAGCGACTGCTCGGCGTAGCGTCGGGCAGCGGCGAAGTTGTGCAGCGCATTGGACAGCACACCGAACCCGGTCAGTGCCTCGGCATTGTCGGTGGGGCGCAACTGGATCGAGCGGTCCAGTGCCCGTTGGGCCTGCCCGTAGTGCGTCGGATCGGCGGTGATGCGGGCCAGCTCGACATAGGCGGTGCCGAGCTCGGCCCACCCGATAGCGTTGTCGGGCAGCCGATTCAAGCGTTCGCGCCGGCGATCGATCTCGGCTGCGAGCGGATCCTGGATCGCCGCGACGGCGACCGGGTCGGTGTCGAGCGGGCGGGTGAGCGCGAAACCGGCCACGGCAGCGGAGCCGATCAGCGCGATCGCGAGCAACAGGACAAGCGGAGGTTTGCGGAGTCGTGGTCCGGACATGGAGCGTCCTCGAATTGTGCTGGAGTCGAATGAAGCAGCGGTGGCGGCAACGACACTGTTCCCGCCACCACGTGTCACGCGGACGGTTCGATCGAACCGGCCCGCCGGCGGCGCATGAGCAACCAGCCGCCGCCACCGGCGACGAGCAGCACACCTGCCGCGGCACCGCCCGCGGCCACGGGCATCCAGCCGGAGCCCTGCGAATCATTCTGCGCCGCAGGCGCTACGAGTCCGGGCAGCGCGGAGTTGGATGCCTTCCCGCGCGGCGCGGGCAACGCGACGTACGGGAACGCATCGGAGAACGTCGCATCATTGGCGTCGACCTTGTCCCCGGTGCTCAGCGCCGCGACCAGCTGCCCGGTCTGCGCCGCGCCCGCGACGGCCTGGATCGAGATGTCGACCACGTCGTCGGCCAGCCGCCGCCCGTTCGGGAAGCCCTGGAGATCCCCGGCGAGCACACCGAGCCGGTCGGGTTTCGCCGTCACCGGCACGGACATATTGAGCCGCAGCATCTCCGAGGGCCGGAAGCTCGACGGGTGCACGTCGGCATTGAGGATCTGCGAGTTCAGATCGGCCTGGATCGGCGGTGCGCTGTTGTCCAGGGTGGGCGCACGTTTCGCGATGCCGGTCAGATAGATCTCCACCAGGTCGTTGCGCGGTGTCGCGGGGGCGGGTACCTGGTAGATCGCCTGCAACAGCCGGGCGAGCTCGGGATCGGTAACTCGTTGCACCACAGCCGGAATCCCGGCATCGGCGCTGGGCGAGAGGCTGTTGAACGCGTCCTTGAGTCCGCTCGGCACCACCACTTCGTTCACCAGTGGGTTTCCCAGCCGCGAGACCTGCACGAAATCACCCATGGGCGTGGCGGTTCCAGGACGCAGCTGCAAGGTTCGCCGTTCGGTGTCGCTCCAGACACCGATCACCGGGTTGCGTCCCGGATCGCCCTTCAGCGCGAGATCCTTCCGAGGTACTTGCAGCACAACGGTATTCACGTTGGTACCGGCGAGCGTATCGGTGCCGACCTCGGACAGATCGCCGCCGTAGAGCAGGTCGAAGACCCGCAGGTCCAGGAAGAACGGGTCTTCCGCGGCCCCGATGTACACCGCACCGCCGCCGGGCAGCGTCTTGGTCGCCTCCTTGCGCAGGACACCGTAGTCGGGCATGGAGGCCGGGCCGGTGTACGAAGGCGCCGCCACGCCGCTGGCGATCGGCCGCCAGTCGTCGGCGCCGTGACTCACCGAGAGTGTGTAATTCTGCCGGTACAGCAGGTTTTCGTCGTTCAGGCCGGTTACCGGCCCGTCGTTGTAGAGAAAGGTGCGGTTGCCGCGCCGGTCGTCGGTGGTGAAGGTGACGCGATAGCTGATATCCGGTTTCCCGTTGCCGTCGTTGTCGATATTGATGTCGTGGTTGGCGTCGGTGGCCCACGGATAGAAGTTGGGTCCGCCGTCGGGCACCTGTAGGCCGAACCAGTTGGCGACGATGGTGACGGTATCGGGCTGGTCCGGGCTGACGAAGGCGTAGACGTCGGTATTGTCGGCGGCCGGGTCGGCGGCGATCAGCGGGGCTTCCCGGTGACTGGAGGCCGCGGCGGTCGACGCGACGAGTCCACCGGTACCGCAGAGCACGGCGACACCGGCGGCTACGACGGCGAGACCGAGCCGACGGCCACGCTGGGGTGATCGGGGCATGAGAGTTCCTCGGGGCAAAGGCGATAGGGCGACTGGCGACAGCCAGTGCAGCCATGGTGCGGCCCGGGCCGGCCCCCGCACATCGGTCGATCGACCTATCCCCGGAAACCTCTAGTCGGCGCCGCTGGCCCGATCCCCGTCGAGGACGATCGGCAGGCAGGTGCGGATGAAATCCGCGCCGAAGTCGGTGAGCGCGATACTGCGGTAGCCGACCTTGGTGCCGAATCCCGACCGCTTCAGCACATTTCGCGCCGCAGGCTCGGCTTCGAGAATCTGGTATCGGTTCGGATTGCCGACGGGTTCCGACGAGAACTCGATCAGGCCGAGCCGGGCCAGGTTGGGCAGATACTGCTGGGTGCGGTTCGGAAAGCGCAGGCCCGCGTGCTCACCGATCAGGTTGAGCCGGACCCGCCGCTCCGTGCCCAGCGCCCGCGGCCGCCCGACTCGGATGTCGATGGCGGGCTGCGGTCCGTCGGTGTGCAGGAAGCGCAGGATGCGGGCCTCGTCGGGGGTCAGGTCGGCGAGCATCCGGGCGAACGCGGGATGGATCTCCGGCTGCTCGGCCTGCGGACTCGCCGACAGCCGCAGCAGCGCGGCGCCCTGTTCCCGCAGCGCGGGCACCTCGGTGTCGGCCGCGGTGCCGGAGATGCCGAGCGCGCGCCGCACCGCGCCCTTGAATTCGGATTCGGCCTCGGCCAGCACCTCGGCGGGTGCGGCGCCGGCCATGCTGCCGCGCACCACGGTCTTGCCGACCTCGGCCGCGGTGCCCACGCCCCAGGCGGTGACCTTGGACGCGGCCGTGAGGGCGACGCGTGCTACATCGACTCCGGCCCGGACGGTCTTGCGGGCCGAAGGACGAGCGCGCGCGGACGATTCCGGAACCGGCAGGGGAGTGACGGGCCGACGGGCGAGTTCCCCCGAGGGGGCCGAAGGATCGTCGCCGCCATCGGATTCCGTCACAGCCATGTCGTCGCTACTCCTGTTCCGAAGATCAGGATATGAGCGTATCCGGCGAACAGGCCCAGCGCTCCGCCATGCAGAAAAAGGAGCCATTCGTCCTGCTTGATGGCCGAGCGGAGCATGTCGACGAAGTCCGGCGGCGAAAGCTGCGACATCTGCTTGGCGATGTAGTCGTTGATCTGGCGACCCTGGCGCACATTGAAGTCGGGGTCGGCGAAGGCGATCGGCGCGATGGCCTTGGCCTCGTTGGTGATCGTGTCCTGTAGCGAATCGTATTCGCGGCTGCCGAGCATGAACTTGACGGCGGGCCGGGCCGGGCCGAGCGCGCGGTCGGCGGCCGGGCGCAGGGTGTCCTCGAGCATCTGCATGGTGCGGTCCGAGCGCGGGCCGTTGAGCAGCTCGTCACCGATATTGGCGACCGTCATCACCTGGCTGGAAACCAATTCGGCGTAGCCGTCGGTGATTTCGGACTGCCGTTTGATCAGCAGACCTTGGCGCCACGGGCACCACCATTTCGGGTAGGCGGGCGCGAAGATCATGTTCAGGCCGACCCAGTTGACCACCCAGCCGATGATCACGCCGCCGATCGGCAGTACCACCAGCGTGGACCAACCGGTCAGATGCAGCACCGCGACCAGTATCAGACCCATCGGCGCGCCGAAGTAGAAGCCGAAATTCTGCATGAACCGCAGTTCTTTCGCGCCCAGCACCTGGAACAGCGTATTGAGCAGGTGCGGTCGCGCCTGGAAGTAGCGGATCACCATTTGCTTCACGTCGAGCAACTGGTCGATATTCGCGCCGAGTTCTTCGGTGAGTTCGCGCAGAATATCGGGGAGTTGCTGGCGTACCCGGGCATGCACCATCTCGCGCACCTGGGACGGCAGGTTGTACCAGAGCTGCGGGTGTTCGCGGCGCAGGATTTCCTCGACGATGTCCTGGATCTGCGTCTCGGCGATCGCGGTCAGATGCTCGGCGAGTTTGTCGGGCTCGATCTCGCGATAGAAATCGGCGACGCTGCCGAGTTTGGCCAGCCCTTTGTCCACCGCGATGCTGGCCATTTTGTCCGCGCGGGAGGGCACGATGCCCTGCCAGCCGATGCGGCCGTCGTAGCTGAGCAGCGGCAATACCTGAATTCGCTTGGGCAGGTAGGGAAATACCGCGCGCAGGCCGGGCAGGCGGAAGCCGTGAAAGCCGATCGGCTTGAACAGCATGAGTATGCCGGTCCAGTTGGTGATGTAGCCGATGACGCCGGTGAAAAGCGGGATGGTCAGAAGTTCCAGGAGAAGTGTCGGACGCACCCCGAAAACGCTCTCTAACACGACACCCTCCTGCCGACACACCGGTGACCGCCGCCTCACCGGCATCTCAAGTTAGCACCACACCTGCTCGATCGTGGACCCAGCCACCAGCGCCGTACCAGACAGCCGGAGACCTCAGTCACAATCATCGCTTGGAATGTCGCGCCGGACGGGTGCGACGGCGAGAATGATCGCGACCACATTTCGGTGGCGGGTCGACCGGATGTGACCCGCGCGGCGGCCGGTTCGGCGTACCAGGGGCCGCGACGAGCAATAATCTGTGGGCAGATTCATCCATCGGTGCGGCACAACATTCGGAGCAGACGTGGCAGACGACAGGACCCCGACCGGCGGTCCCCGGGGCGACGCCCCGCAGATCGGGGGGCGCGGCGGCCCGCGCGACGCCGGCCGGGAAATCACCCGACCCGGCCCCCGCTCCGTGGAGCGCAGCTCGGATGTCGAACAGCGGCAGATCAGTAACGAGGCCAGACTGATCCGCGGTGTGTTCCGGGCCGCCGGACTGGCCGCCGGTACCGCGGTGCGCGGCAGCCAATGGGCGGTCAGCACCTCCTACGAGGTGACCAAGGAGATCGCGCAGGCCGCGCTCGACGGTGAGTCCTCCGCCGAGATCGCCGAACGCACCGGCAACGCCCTGCGCTCGATCGCCCGCAGCGCGCTCGGTGTCACCGAGGGGTCGGTCCGCGAAATCGTCAGCTATGTGCCGACTCCCGGCAACAACAACGGGCCGAGCCAGCAGGCGCTGGCCATCGGCTCGCAACTACGTTCGGCCAGCACCGAGGAGCTACGCCGCCGCGGCGATGCGCTGCTGGCCCGTTCGGCCGATGTCTACTTCACCGAGGACGTGCACCCCGCCTACGACCGCATCCTCGATCAGCTGGCGCCCGACGAGGCCCGCATCCTGCGCTTCATGGCGCTCAACGGCCCGCAGCCGGCCGTGGATGTGCGCACCAACCGCCCGCTGGGGATCGGCTCGGAGCTGGTGCGCGGTGATCTCACCTCGGTGCCGGATCAGTCGGGTGTGCGGTACCCGGATCGGTCGCGCTCCTATCTGATCAACCTGAATCGTCTCGGCCTGACCTTCACCTCCGACGACCCGGTGGTGTTGAGCCGCTACATGGTGCTGGAAGTGCAGCCGGTGGTGGAGGCGGCGCTCAAGCAGGCCGGCCGGGCGCCCAAGATCGTGCGCAAGAGTCTGCGGCTGACCGAGTTCGGCGAGGATTTCTGCCGCACCTGCTTCACGATCGGCCAGTAGGCTGCCAGATTGATAGCTAGATGATACAAATCTCCTGAAGCATCGCGGCTTCGGATGGGATTGTTGAAGTATGGGATCGGCCGAGCAGCACCTAGGTAACCGGGGGACCGACGATGTCTCGGCCATCGCACGGCTAAAATACCGATATCTGCGCACGCTCGACACGAAATCCTGGGACGAGTTCGCCGACACCATGATTCCCGAGGCGACCGCCACCTACAGCGAATACCTCCAGTTCGAGTCGCGCGACGCGTTTCTCGCGTTCATGCGCAACACTCTCGGCCCGCACGTCATCACCGAACATCGCTGCGACCATCCGGAGATCGATATCGACGGCGATACCGCCACCGGCTCTTGGTATCTCGCCGACACCGTGCTGATTCCCGAGCACAATATGCTGTTGCGCGGCGCGGCGTTCTACAGCGACCGCTACGTGCGGTGCGACGACGGCCGGTGGCGGATCGCGCACACCGGCTATCAGCGGACCTACGAGGTCGTGCTCTCGCTCAGCGACTTGCCCAGTCTGCGTTTGACTTCCAGCCGCTGGGGGCTGATCGCCCGGGAGGACGGCATTGCCGCCGTGGAAACCGAACCCGGGCCGCCCCAGCCCTAATCCGCCGTCGCCACCAGCGGTTCGAGTGTCATGCCCGGCATTTCCTTCTCGATGTACTGCAAACGCCACTTGTCGCTGAACAGCGCGAGCAGCACCCCGTCGCTGCGGGTGAACACCTCGACGCCGCGCTGGCGGCCCAGCTCGTCGGCCGATGCGGCGTCGGTACGCCGGGCGATCGTGTACGGCAGGAAGTCCAGATGCGTCTCGACGTTGTATTCGCCCTGCATGCGGGCGGTGACCACCTCGAACTGCATGGGGCCGACCGCCGCGAGCACCGGCGAGGCGTCGCCGCGCGCCTCATTGCGCAGCACCTGCACCACGCCCTCGGAGTCGAGCTGGTCGATGGCCTTGCGGAACTGCTTGTACTTACCCGCGGACTGCGCGCGCAGCACCGCGAAATGTTCCGGCGCGAACGACGGGATCGGCGGGAACTCCACCTTCCGGTCCACGAACAGCGTGTGACCCGGCGCCAGCGCGGTGGCGTTGACCAGGCCGACCACGTCACCCGGGTAGGCGGTGTCGACGGTGGTGCGGTCGCGGCCGAACACAGTCAGCGCGTATTTGGTCGCGAACGGGCGGCCGGTCTGCGCGTGCGTGACCACCATGCCGCGTTCGAATTCGCCCGACACGATCCGCATGAACGCCAGCCGGTCCCGGTGCGCGGTGTCCATTCCGGCCTGCACCTTGAAGATGACCGCGCTGAACGGATCGGTGGTGGTGCGCTCGCCGCCGGACACATCGGCGCGGGAACCGGGGGCGGGCGCCAGCGCGACCAGCGTCTCCAGCAGTTGGCGCACACCGAAATTCAGCATGGCGGAGGCGTAGATCACCGGGGAGGTCTGTCCGGCCAGGAACATCTCCTGGTCGTGATCCTGACCGGTGGCCGAGAGCAGTTCGCTCTCCTCGGCGGCCGTGGTCCAGGCCTCGCCCTCGCGGGCCTGCGCCTCGTCGGGGGTCAGCGATTCCTCCGGGGCGATGGTCGCGCCGCCCGCGGTCCGGGTGAAATGGATGTACTCCTGGGCCGCGCCCTCGGGGCCACGGCGCAGCAGGCCGCGGAAATCACCCGCGATGCCGACCGGCAGGAACAGCGGCGTGGGGGTGAGCCCGATCCGCTCGCTGATCTCGTCGAGCAGTTCCAGCGGCGCCTGACCCGGACGGTCCCACTTGTTGATGACGGTGATCACGGGGATGCCGCGATGGCGGCACACCTGGAACAACTTCAGGGTCTGCGGCTCCAGGCCCTTTGCGGCGTCGATCAGCATGACCGCGGCGTCGACGGCGGTGAGCACGCGATAGGTGTCCTCGGAGAAATCCGAGTGCCCCGGCGTGTCGACCAGGTTGATCACATTGTCGATATCCGACCCGGCGGCACGGTAGTTGAACTGCAACGCCGTGGAGCTGACCGAGATACCACGGGCCTTCTCCATCTCCATCCAGTCCGAGACCGTCGACTTACGACCGGCCTTGCCGTGGATGGCGCCCGCCTCGGAGATCATCCGGGCGTGCAGTGCCAGCGCCTCGGTGAGCGTGGACTTGCCCGCGTCCGGGTGCGAGATCACCGCGAAGGTGCGGCGCCGGGCGACCTCGGCGGGCAGCCCGCGCGGCGTGGGAGCGGCGAGTTCCTCAGGGGAGGTCACGGGACAAACCTTTCGCGCGGACGGCGGCGGACAACCGTTCCAGCTTATGCGGTCGGCGCGGCACCGCTCCGACCCGGGGTTTCCGTGCGAATGTACGGCGGGCGACCGCCCGATTAATTCCAGGCCGACACCCTGCGGTACAGTGTTCGGGTTGTCTCGGCGAGGGTGTCCGCAGACGTTACCGATGCTTGCGACACCGTGATCGACGCGGCGCGGCTCCATGGCCGTCGTCCTCGTTGTCTTTCGCCCGACGAGTAGACCACTGTCAGGGTTCGATTCCCTGGCCCACAGCTGACAGCCACCGTAGAGCCGTAGGAGTACATCCAGTCATGTCCGACGTCAACGTCCTCGAAGCCGCCGTTCGCACCGAGTTCGGCAAGGGCGCCGCCCGCCGTACCCGCCGGGCCGGCAACGTGCCCGCCGTCCTCTACGGCCACGCGACCGATCCGCAGCACCTGTCGCTGAACGCTCAGGCGTTCTCCGCCATCCTGCGTGAGCACGGCACCAACGCGGTGCTGAACCTGGTCATCGACGGCAAGAAGCAGCTGGCGCTGACCAAGTCGGTCGTGGTCCACCCGATCCGCCGCTACATCGAGCACGCCGACCTGCTGGTCATCAAGAAGGGCGAGAAGGTCACCGCCGACGTGCACGTCGCCCTGGTCGGCGACGCCGCCTCGGGCACCCTGGTCACCCAGGACGCCACCACCATCGCCATCGAGGCCGACGCGCTGAAGCTCCCCGAGTCCATCGAGGTCTCGATCGAGGGCGCCGAGGCCGGCACCCAGATCACCGCCGGCGACGTGCAGCTGCCCGCCGGTGTCACCCTGGCCGCCGATGCCGAGACTCTGATCGTCAACGTCATCGCCGCCCCGGCTGCCGAGGCCGCCGAGGGTGAGGGTGCCGAGGGCGAGGCCGAGGCCGCCGCCGAGAGCGCCGAGTAAGAATCTTCTGGTCATATATGACCGACTCCGTGCCCGCGCTCGTAGTCGGCCTGGGTAATCCCGGCCCCGAATACGAGCGCACCCGGCACAACATCGGCTTTCTGGTCGCCGACGTGCTCGCCGAGCGCGTCGGCGGCCGTTTTGCCGTGCACAAGAAATCCGGCGCGGACCTGTTGCAGGCGCGCCTGGACGGCCGCCAGGTGCTCATCGCCAAACCGCGCTCGTTCATGAATCTCTCCGGGCGCCCGGTCGCGGCGCTGGCCAAATTCTTCTCCGTACCGCCCACCGAGGTCATCGTCGTGCACGACGAGCTCGATCTGCCCTTCGGCGCGATCAAACTCAAGCGCGGCGGCGGTGAGGGTGGACACAACGGATTGCGGTCCGTCTCCAGCGCTTTGACCACCAAGGACTATCTGCGCACCCGGATCGGCATCGGCCGCCCGCCGGGTCGCCAGGACCCGGCGGACTACGTGCTCAAACAGTTCGCCACGCCCGAACGCAAAGAGGTCCCGGTGATCGTGGAGCAGGCCGCCGACGCCGTGGAACTGCTGCTGCGGGTGGGGCTGGAAACCGCACAGAATCAGCTGCACTAGAGCGACCTAGCGGCGGGTCGCCAGCACCAGGGCGAAGCGATCATCCGGGTCGGTCCAGACCTGTTCGGTGTCGAAACCCGCTGTGCCGAGCTCGGTTTCGAGGCCGGGCCGGCGGAACTTGGCCGAGATCTCGGTGCGCATCTGCTCGCCGCGGGCGAACCGCACCGTGAGATCGAGATCGCGCACCGTGACGGTCATGTCCTCGGTTGCCGCCAAACGCATTTCGATCCACTCCTGCTCGGCGTCCCAATGCGCGACATGGCTGAACTTTGCCGGATCGAAATCCGCGCCGAGCCGAGAGTTCAAGACGTGCAGCACATTTCGATTGAACTCCGCGGTGACGCCGGCGGCGTCGTCGTAGGCGGGCACCAGGATGGCCGGATCGATGACCAGGCCCGCGCCCAGCAGCAGGTGCTCACCCGGTTCCAGCACATCGTGGATATCGCGCAGGAACTCCGCCCGCTCGGCCGGGACCAGATTGCCGATGGTGCCGCCGAGGAAGGCGATCATGCGACGGCCGCCACCGGGCAGATTGTGCAGGGTGTCGGTGAAGTCGCTGACCACGCCGTGCACCGCGAGGCCGGGGAACTCCGCGGCGACCTCGGCGGCCGAGGTGCGCAGGGCGGACGCGGAGACATCCTGTGGCACATAGCTTTTCAGCGGACCACCGGCACTCAGGGCGGTCAGCAGCAGGCGGGTCTTGGCGGCGGAGCCCGCACCGAGCTCGACCAGCACCTCGGCCTGGGCGGCCCGGGCGATCTCACCGACGACCCGTTCCAGCAGGGCGCGTTCGGTGCGGGTGGGGTAGTACTCCGGGAGCTCGGTGATCCGCTCGAACAGTTCACTGCCGCGCGCGTCGTAGAACCACTTGGGCGGCAGCGTTTTCGGGGTGGCGGTCAAGCCCTCGCGGGCGTCGTGGCGCAGGGCATTGGTGAGGTCGGCATCGGATAGGTGGATCTCCAGCGTGGGTGCGGTCATGGTGAGACGCCTTTCGTGGAAGTATTCACGGTGCGGTGAGCGGTTCGACGGTGAGTTGGCCGGGCCGCGCCGCGACCAGGCGGCGGTCCGGAATCGGCTGCCAGCGCGGGTCGTCGTCGTAGGGTTCGGAGGACAGGATCGCCACCTCGTCGGTGACCAGAGCCGACAGCGAGTGGTGAACCGTTGTCGCCCACAGTTGTTCGCCGTCACCGAGCAGGAAGTTCAGCCGTGCGTCCGGAGCATGGGTGAGGACGGTGGTGGTCAGCAGCGCCAGCGCGGCCCCGGGGGACTCCGCGAATTGTCCGGGTCCGGTGGCGGTCAGCAGGTCGGTCAGCAGTACCCACAGGGTCGCCGCGTCCGTCGCGGCTTCCGCCTCCAGCAGTCGCGCCGTCTCGAACAGCCGGGTCGCACCCCACTGGGTCGCGGCGGTATCCAGGTCCGAGGACACGGCCGTGACCACCCGCCGCCACTCCGGCACCCGCCCGTTGTGACTGAATGCCCACCGGCCGCTCGTGAACGGCGCACATGCCGCTCGCTGCACCGGCATCCCCGGACTGGCCGATCGAATCGAGGCCAGCGCCGCCCCCGCCCGCAATTGGCCCAGCACCTCCTCGACCGCCGGATCGGTCCAGATCGGATCCGGATTCCGATACCGGCTCACCAGGGGGATAGGGCCCGGTTGCTCGCTGCGCCACCAGGCCACGCCGAAGCCGTCGGCGTTGATCGTTCCGCCGCCCCGCATCTCCAGCGGCGCCCAGGACTGCCGGTACAGCGAATGCGGCCCCCGCGTAACCAGTTCCCCCACAGCCACTTCCGGGCCGACGTACCCCAGATGCCGACACATCAGCGATCACCTTCTGGCGCTACGACCCCCAGGTGCTGACACATCAGCGACCACCTCCTCGCGCTACGACTCGACTACACCCGCGGTGCGTGGCTCCGGTGGTGCGGTGCGGCATCAGAGCTCCTCCGGGCGCAGGTCGCGGGCCAGGCGGAAGCCCGCGAAGATCTGGCGGCGGATCGGGTGGTCCCAGTTGCGGAAGGTGCCGCGGCAGGCCACCGGGTCGGTGCCGAACGAGCCGCCGCGCAGGACGCGGTAGTCGCCGCCGTAGAACACCTCGGAGTACTCGCGGTAAGGGAATGCGTGGAAACCGGGGTATGGATCGAAACCGGAGGCGGTCCACTCCCAAACGTCGCCGATCAGCTGGTGCACGCCCGCCGCGGATGCACCCGCCGGGTAGGCCCCGACATCCGCCGGTTCCAGGTGGCGCTGACCGAGATTGGCGGTGCTCGAGTCGGGATCGGTGTCGCCCCAGGGATAGCGGCGGGAAGCGCCGGTGGCGGGGTCGAAGCGGGCCGCCTTCTCCCATTCGGCTTCGGTGGGCAGCCGCTTGCCCGCCCAGGTGGCGTACGCCTCGGCCTCGAACCAGCACACGTGCAGCACAGGCTGATTCGGACGCAGGGGGGTGCGCACGCCGAAAACGCGGCGGCACCACCGGTCGGCGTCTCGCTCCCAGAACTGGGGTGCGACCAGACCCGCCTCCTGCCGGTGCGCCCACCCGCGTTCGGACCACAGCTCGGGCCGCTCGTATCCGCCGTCGGCGATGAACGCCAGGTACTGCTCGTTGGTCACGGGGACGGCGTCGATCGCGAACCCGGGCAGCTGCCTGCGGTGCGCCGGGCGCTCATTGTCCAGCGCCCACGGTTCGGTGGACGTGCCCATGGTGAATTCGCCTGCCGGAATGATGATTTCGCGGCCGATCAGCTCGGCGCTGCCCGTGGGTGCGGGCGGTGCGCCGAGCACCGCCGCTCCGGCGCGTAGTTGATGGGTGGCGAGCATGGTTTCGTCGTGCTGCTGTTCGTGCTGGGCGATCATGCCGAACGCGAAACCGTCGTCGACCAGGGCCGAGCCGTGTAAAGCACTGGACTCCAGCACATCCCACACCTTCTCGCGCACGGTGGCGACATAGGCGCGCGCCTGCACCGGATCGAGCAGCGGCAAGGCCGGACGGTTGGCTCGCGCGTGCTTGAACGCGTCGTACAGCTCGTCGATATCCGCCCGCACCGCCTCGCGCCGCCCGACATCACGAACCAGCCAGAGCTCCTCCTGATTACCGATATGCGCGAGATCCCATACCAGCGGGCTCATCAACCGCGAATGCTGCGCCACGAGTTCGGCCTCGTCCAACACATCGGTCAGCCCGTGCGACCGCGCCCGCGCCCGAGTAAGCACCTCGGCGATCTCCCCCCGCAGCCGATCGGTACGGCTGTTGTCGGTGGCAGGCAGGTGGTCGAGAGTCACGAAAGACCTCCAAGATCGATGAATCCGCGCCGGCAATATGCCCTCGGCGACAGCGATGAGTTCCCCGGTCCGCCCGTGGTGGCGGTAAGCGACTGTGAGTTCACGGGTCCGCCCGCAGTGGTGGTGGGTGACTGTGAGTTCACGGGTCCGCCCGCGGTGGTGGGTGACTGTGAGTTCCCGGGTCTGCCCGCAGTGGCTGTGGGTGACTGGGGGTGCGCGGGTCTGCCCGGCGCTGCTGTTGGCGACTGTGCGTTCGGGAGTCCGCTCGTGGCGGCTGTGGATGACTGTGGACAGTCGGAGGAAGGCTTCATGGCCGTCCTCCACGGGAGGTCGTGGGCGTGGATTGTGGTTCGGCGCGTGGGGTGTCGGATCGCGGGTCGGGGCGGGGGGCCTGCCCCCGGCGACATCGGCGCGCGGCATCATCGAGTGCTGTGGCCGCGGCGCGGGTTTCGGCATGTGCGGCGGCGAGCGCGAGTAGATCGACCGCGGCCGTTCGGATATCGGGATCGGCCAGACCGTGGCGGGCCGCCTCCAGCCAGCGTCCGGCGGTCGGCGCGGCCAGAGCGGTCGCCTCGGCCACCACCGCGGGGCTGGACATCAGGGCTTCGACCGCGAGAATCGGTGTGGTCCAACAGTGCTCGGGCTGCGCGTCCAGATAGCGGATCTCCAAGTGACCGGCCGCCCGCACCGGCGGGAACAGGGTAGTCAGGTGGTAGTCGAGATCGGCTGGTTCGGGTCGGCGTCCGATCTCGTCATCGAGCGCGCCGGACAACCAATCGGCGAACGTGGCACCCGGCGGGGCCGCCCAACTGACCCCGGCCTCGCCCCCACCGCCGCCGTCCGCGCTGCCGCTCCTGGGGCCGCCCGCACCATTGCGGAAGTGGGCGCCGTCCGCGCTGTCGATACCGAATCCGCCTGCGCGACTGCGGACTTCGGCACTGTTCGCGCTGTCGGATGCGTCTCCGCCGTGGCGAGCTTCGGCACTGTTCGCGCTGTCTGAATCGCCCCCGCTGTGGCGGGTTCCGGCAACGTCCGCGCTGTCGAAACCGCCCGCGCAATCGCGGCTGCCGGATCTGTCTGCGCCGCGACGGGGCTCGGCCGCACCGTTGCGGCCGCGCGCGTCCGCCGCGCCCATGCGCTCTGGTTGACGCACGCACAGCAGTGGGACGTCCAGTGCCCAGCGGCTGTAGGACTCGATGGGGTCGGACCAGGTCTCGGCGGGTGGGCGGGTGCGCGCGGTGTCCAGTCGCAGCCAGGTGCGCATGCGCTGCGAGGCCCAGGCGCCGACCGGCACGCCGCGCAGGGCGGGGGAACACGCGAAGGCGGCCAACAGGGCGGGGCCGACGGTGTATGTCATCGTCCAGCGGGCCGCGACCTCGGCGCGGTCGGCCCCCGCGTCCACGCTCACCTGGGTGGCGGCGGTATTGCACATCATGAGCTTGCCGAATGGTCCGATGCCGCCGAACGACTGTTCCATGGCGTGATAGCGGGGTAGTCGCAGCATGCGTTTGGCGCGGCGGTCGGCGTCGGCGGCGCCGGCGACGGTGCGGATGGCCCGGGATCCGAGAAGTTCGCGCAGGTGACGTGCATCGCCACCGAGCCGCTCGCACAGTTGTGCGGCGGTGGCGTACGGGGCGCTGGAGAGTTCGATCTGCCCGCCGGGTTCGATGGTGACCCGGCTGCCCCCGGGCAATGGATGTGCCGGCGAATCGGGGGCGATGGACCGCGGTGCGTACGGTCCGAGAGCGGCGGCGATGGCCGCGAGCTGCGGGCGGGGTGCGGCGGCGGGCCCGGCGGCCGAACACTCACCCTGCACGGTGAGCCATTCGAGTTCGGCGCCGATCAGCGCGGGTGGGCCGAGCTTGAAGCAGACACCACCCACGTAGGCCTCGGCCGCGGCCCGCGAGGACAACTCCCCCGAGGTCGTAGCCCGCCCGGGCGCCGTCGACTGTGCGAGCGTGACCGCCATACCAACCTCCGCGGTGGATTCGTGTTGCTGGTGCGAGCCCACTCGATCCGGGCTGCCGGGTGCTGCCTACCTCGATACTGCCGCGACGCCGAAGCATCGACTCGAAATCCAGCGTAGCGAGGACCACCGACAAGAAACCGACGAGAAACCAAACTTCAGCCCGGACCGGGCCCGCTCCAGGCGCTAGGGTCGTGGACATGCTTGACCAGAGTCGTGTGCGGGCGGACACGCCGGGGTGCGGGTCCGATTCCGGACTGGTTTTCCTGGACAGTGCCGGTTCATCGTTGCCGCCGGGGGTCGTGCTCGACACCGTCATCACGCATCTGCGGCGCGAAGCCGAGGTCGGTGGCTATCGAGCGGCGAACGAGCGCCTGGATGACCTCGCCGCGGTGAAATCGGCGATCGGGCGGTTGATCAACGCGGAGCCGGGCGCGATCGCACTGAGCGACAGCGCCACTCGCGCCTGGGCCGATTTTTTCTACTCGGTGCCGCTCGGCCCCGGTGACCGCATCCTCATCTCCGGCTCGGACTACGCGTCCAATGGCATCGCGGCATTGCAGCGCGCCCGGGCCGCCGGCGCCCGGGTCGAGCGGATTCCGAGCGATGCGAGCGGCCAGATCGATCTCGACGCGCTGGCCGCCATGGTCGACGAACGCGTGAAACTCGTGTCGGTGCTGCATGTTCCGACCAATGGCGGGCTGGTCAACCCGGCCGCCGAGGCGACCCGGATCGCGCACTCGGTCGGTGCGCTGGTGCTGCTGGACGCCTGCCAGTCCGCGGGGCAGATCGCGCTGGACACTGTGGAACTCGGGGTGGACGCCCTCTCGGTCACCGGCCGCAAATGGTTGCGCGGCCCGCGCGGCACCGGATTCCTCTATGTCCGACCGGAATTGGCCGCCACCCTGGAACCGCAGCGGCTCGACCTGCACGGCGCACAGTGGACCAGCCCCGACAGCTACCAGCTGGCACCCGATGCGCGCCGCTTCGAATTCTGGGAGTGTGATGTCGCCGGTCGCCTCGGCCTCGGGGCGGCCGTGAACTACCTGCTCGAGCTCGGCCCGGAGGATGTGTACGCGGCCATCGCCGCCCGCGCCGAATACCTGCGCAAGACCCTGCCGGAGCTACCCGGGGTGACGGTCCGCGATCTCGGGCTGCGGCACAGCGGCATCGTCTCGTTCACTGTCGACGGCGTCGCGGCCACCGAGGTGCGCGATCGGCTCGCTACGCGCGACATCACCGTCACCGCCAGCCACGCCAGTTCCACCCTGCTGGATATGACCGCCCGCGGCTTGGATGCGGTGGTGCGCGCGTCACCGCACTGTTTCGTGAGCTTCGACGAACTGGACCGTTTCGTCGCGGCCGTCGCCGAGCTGTAGGCACGATGTCGCAGCGCGAACTCGTGGTTCTCGGCACCGCGAGCCAGGTACCCACCAAGGTCCGCAATCACAATGGTTATCTGCTGCGCTGGGGCGCGGAGGGGGTGCTGTTCGACCCGGGCGAGGGCACGCAGCGACAGATGTCCTACGCGGGGGTGTCGGTCACCGATCTCACCCGGATCGCCATCACCCATTTCCACGGCGATCACAGCCTCGGCCTGCCCGGCATCGTGCAGCGGATCAATCTGGACCGGGTGCCGCATCCGGTGCACGCCTACTATCCGGCCTCGGGCGAGGTGTTCTTCGATCGGTTGTGCAATGCCACGGCTTTTCGGCACAACGTCGAGCTGTGCCCGCATCCGATCACCGCAGCCGGTCCGCTGATCGCGGAGGACGCGCCGTTCGACCTGGTCGCGGTGGCGCTCTCGCATCCGGTCGACACCTTCGGTTATCGGCTCACCGAGCCGAACGGCCGGCGGATCCTGCCGGCCCGGCTGCGTGAACTCGGTGTGCGCGGTCCCGCGATCGGGCGATTGCAGGAGCGGGGCGCGATCGAGGTCGAGGGTCGCACGATCACCATGGCCGAGGTCAGCGTCGAGCGTCCCGGGCAGAGCTTCGCGTTCGTGATGGACACGCGGCTCTGCGATGGTGTGTACGAACTCGCCGCGGACGCGGACATGCTCGTCATCGAGGCGACATTCCTCGACGCGGATGCGCATCTCGCCGAGGAGTACGGGCATCTGACCGCCGCGCAGGCGGCGCAGGTCGCGGCCGATTGCGGTGTCCGCAAGCTGGTGCTCACGCATTTCTCGCAGCGCTACCAGTCGCTGGATCCACATCTGGCGGAGGCGGAGAAGTATTTCGCCGGGGAGATCGTCGTCGCGCGTGACCTGACTCGAATTCCGTTGCCGCCGCGTCGTTGATCAGTCGTCCGGGTGGTGCAGATGCAGCTGTAGGACCGCGGCGACGAGGGCCGCGGGATCGGCGGTGGGGGCGATCAGGGCGAGGCTGTGGTTGGCGCGCACGGTGGCGATGCCGTGCAGGTTGGTCCAGAGGGCCAGGGCGCGTGCGGCGGGATCGGGGGTGCCGGTGACCTCGCCGACCAGTGCGGTGAACTGCTGGAAGATCGGCAGTGTGGTGGCGCGCAGGTTCTCGCCGGAGCCTTCGAGCAGATCGTGCCGGAACATCAGGCTGAACATCTCCGGGCGGGCGGCGGCGAACTCGACGTAGTCGACGGCCATGGCGCGCAGGCGGTCTCGGGGCGCGGCGTTGGCGTCGATGGCCGCGAACCGTGTGGTCAGGTCGGCGAATCCGCGAGCGGCGATGGCGCCGAGCAGTGCCTGATGGGTGGGGAAGTGGCGGCGCGGCGCGCCGTGGGAGACGCCTGCGGCCCGGGCGATGGCCCGCAGGCCGAGCTGACCCGCGCCCAGGTCTTCGAGCAATTCCACGCCCACGCTGATCAATCGGTCACGCAGGGTTCCGGTTTCGGCCACGGTCTCATTGTGGCTCCTGGGTGGAATCACTCGTGCGGCGGGTGTAGACAGTGTCTACGATGGTCGTGTAGACAGTGTCTACCAACCTGTTCGGGAGGAAATCCATGTGGTACTGGCTGTTCAAACACGTCCTGCTCGGACCGCTGCTGCGGCTGCTGGGCCGGCCGAAGGTGGAAGGCCTGCACCATGTTCCGACGGACGGGCCGGTGATCATCGCGGCCAACCACCTCGCGGTGATCGACTCGCTGTATCTGGCCCTGATCCTCCCGCGTCGCGTCACCTTCCTGGCCAAGCAGGAGTACTTCACCGGGACCGGGCTCAAAGGCCGGATCCAGCGCTGGTTCTACACCGTCGCCGGTCAGGTCCCGGTCGACCGCACCGGCGGCACCGCGGCCGCCGACGCCCTGGCCGCGGCCACCGCCATCCTCGAGGCGGGCGGCATCTGGGCCATCCATCCGGAGGGCACCCGCTCCCCGGACGGCCGGATCTATCGCGGCCGCACCGGCGCGCTCCGTGTCGCCATGGCCACCGGCGCGCCGGTCGTGCCCGTCGTCCTGTCCGGCACGGACCGGATGAACCCGCGCGGCAGCCGGATGTTGCGTCCCGCCCGGATTCGCATCGGCATCGGCGCACCCCGCTACTACTTCGACGCCGACCAGCAGACCACCGCCCGCACCGCCACCGACCAGCTCATGCGCGAACTCGCCACCCGATCCGGCCGCCCGTACGTCGACCAGTACGCCGCCACCTTCGCGAGCCGCTGACCTGGGCTCGGTCCGGGGAATGAGATAGCTCCCGCGAACCGGTTAACGTCGCCTCCCCCGCGCGGGATAGTGGAGTGGAAACGGCACGGCGATGAGGAGTCGGACGTTGAGCAGGTTCACCGACGAGATGTACGCGACCGCGCGCGTGTCCCAGCGCGGGCTGGTCACCGGCGAACCGGGCGCGCCGCTACGCCGCACCTGGGGTGAGATCCATCGGCTGGCCCGGCGCATGGCCGGCGGGCTGGCGGCGGCCGGCATCGGCCACGGCGACGCGGTCGGCGTGCTGGCCGGTCTCCCGGTCGATATCGCTCCCGTCTGCCAGGCCATCTGGATGCGCGGCGCGTCGATCACCATGCTGCATCAGCCGACGCCGCGCACCGATCTGGTGGTGTGGGCGCACGACACCGAGACCGTGCTGCGCATGATCGAGGCTCGGGCCGTGGTGCTCGGCGCGCCCTTCGAGGCGGCCGAGTCGATCCTGCGGGAGCGGGGAATCACGGTGGTGCGCATCGACCAACTGCCCGACGGCGCGGACACCGACCCGCTGCCGACCGTCGAATCCGATATCGCGTTGCAGCAGTTGACCTCCGGATCGACCGGCGTGCCGAAGGCGGTGCGGATCACCCACGGCAACTTCTTCGTCAACGCCTACGACATGTTCAACCGGGTCAAGTTCCAGCTCGACCAGGACGTGATGGTGAGCTGGCTGCCGCTGTTCCACGATATGGGGATGGTGGGATTCCTCAGTGTCCCCATGCAATTCGGCGCCGAAGTGGTCTGTGTGACCCCCATCGACTTCCTAACGCGCCCGCTGCTGTGGGCGGAATTGATCCACAAGTACCGCGGAACAGTCACCGCGGCTCCGAATTTCGCCTACTCGCTACTGGCGCGCCGATTGCGCCAAGCCGCCGACGGCGCCTTCGACCTGAGCAGTGTCCGCTACATGTGGAACGGTGCGGAACCCGTGGATCCGGACACCATGGACGCGCTCGCCGCGTCCGGAAAACGTTTCGGGCTCAACCCGATGGCGCTCACCCCCGTCTACGGCATGGCGGAAACCACACTGGCCGTGTCGATTCCGGATCCGGGCCGAGGACAGGTGCTCGATGTCATCGACGCCGATCTGCTCGAGGCGCTGGGCAAGGCGGTACCGGTGCCCGACGAGCACGCCCACCACGGCGCCGTGCGCAGGTTGCCCACCCTGGGCTATCTGGTCGACGAACTGGAGGGGCGCATCGTCGACTCCGAACGGCAACCGCTGCCCACCCGATCGGTCGGCGTCATCGAATTGCGTGGACCGGCAGTGACTTCGGGCTATGTGACCGTCGACGGCTTCCGTCCCGCGCGCGACCCCGACGGCTGGCTCGACACCGGCGATATCGGCTACTTCACCGAGGAGGGCCTGATGGTGGTGTGCGGCCGGATCAAGGACGTCATCATCATGGCAGGCCGCAATATCTACCCGACCGATATCGAACGCGCGGCCACCCGGGTGCCCGGCGTGCGGCCCGGCAACGCGGTCGCGGTCCGCTTGGACGCGGGTCAGAAGCGGGAAAGTTTCGCTGTCGTAGTCGAATCCAACGATTATCAGAACTCCGACGACGTGAAGCGGATCGAGCGCGAGATCGTGCACGAGGTCGTCTCGGAGGTCGGCGTGCGCCCGCGCACGGTCGCCGTACTCGGTCCGGGCGCGCTACCGAAGACCTCCTCGGGCAAGCTCCGCCGCGCCGCCACCGCCGTCCACCTGCACTGAGGGGCGTCGGCCTAATCCAGGTCCGCGTCCAGTTCCTGCCAGGTGACCACGGCATCGAGCGGGTCCGAGACGGTCACGGCGGTCACACTGTCATGCGACCGGAATCGGCTTTCGTTG
This sequence comes from Nocardia sp. NPDC127579, assembly GCF_042672005.1. Lineage (NCBI taxonomy): Bacteria > Bacillati > Actinomycetota > Actinomycetes > Mycobacteriales > Nocardiaceae > Nocardia > Nocardia sp. NPDC127579. The sequence goes on from NZ_JBHXVZ010000002.1 coordinate 156,758, forward strand.
ACGTACTCGCCGTCGCTGTTGAGGCGCAGGATCTCGATCGATTTCACGGGCCCGTTGTTGTTGTCCATCCGAACAATCCAGTACTGCTCGATGCCCAAATGGGCGTACTCCGCGCGCTTGTCGACGCAATCGGTGGTCACGGTGCTCGGCGATACGACCTCGATGACCAGGACCGCGTCGGCCGAGGTGGGTTTGGTCTGCCATTTGCCACGTGGTTCCGCGATACACCGGTAGACGATGACATCGGGCGTGCGGAAGTTGAACGGGACTTCCGAGACCAGCATGTCCACATCGCGGCTGACCTTCAGGCATGGCTCGTGGGGCTGACGTTTGCGAACCGCCGCGCGCAGGGCTTGCTCGAGGGTCGAGGTGATCGCGGCGTGGTTCGGCGAAGGTGACTCGCAGACTACCGGAAAACCATCTTTGACCTCGATTACTCGCGACACCTCGACCGGCATCGCCAAGTAGGTCGCCATGTCGATCTTCGGCACTGAACGCAGCCAGGTCCAGTCGGTGGACTCCGTCATGAGGCCACCCTATCGGGTGGTGTACACCCGGCGAGGTGCGTCGAGGCTCAGTAGGTGGTGCCGCTGTCGTCGTAATAGCCGAGCCAGACGAAGTAGGAGAAGAACAGGCCGAGGACCAGGGCGATGCCTGCCGCGATGGCTGCCCACTTGCCCAGCGATTCGCCTTTGCTGCGGCCGACCAGGCCCAGGGCGATCCCCGCGGGGCCGAACAGGATCGGGCAGAGGAACACCGCGAGCGGGGCGCAGATGAAACCGAGGATCGAGAAGAGTTGCATGCTCGACTGGCGCGGTGCGGCGCCGTAGGCGCCCTGCGGGTATTGCCCGGCCGGGGGATAGCCGCCGTAGGGTTGGCCCTGCTGACCGGGGTAATGCTGCTGGCCCTGGTAGGACTGACCGCCGCTGTAGGGCTGGCCCTGGTAGGACTGACCGCCGCCGTACGGCTGGCCCTGGTAGGGCTGGTCGCCGCCATATGGCTGGCCCGGATAGGGCTGGTCGCCACCGTACTGTTGCCCCGGATACGACGGACTACCGGTGTACTGCTGCCCCGGATACGGGTGTCCACCCGTTTGGGGTTGCCCCGGATACGGCTGCCCCTGGCGGGGCTGGTCCTGTTGATACTGCTGACCCGTCTGCCCCTGCTGCCAGGGTTGCGCCGGATACGGCGGATACCCCTCGGGCTGCGACGCCTGCGGATATCCGCTGCCGCTGGTGTAGGTCGGCTGCTCGCGTGACTCGTAGGCCGTCGAGTCCGGCTCGTAGGCGGAGGCGGGCGCCGCCCACTCCGTTCCGGCAGGCAGGATCGTCGTCTCCTCGGCGGGCGACACCCCCTGCGGGCGCAGAATCGTGGTCTCCTCGGCCGGATTCGGCTTCGATAGGGAGGGCTCGGCATCCTGGCCGGACTGCGGGGCGCTGCCGGTCAGACGTTCCGGCGATTCGTCACGATCGGGTACATCCGGGTTCTGCGGATCGGTCATTAGCGCTCTCCTCGTTCACATACGGGTCAGCTGCCGAGTACCACTTCAGAACAGATTCTCCCGGTGTTCGCCGGGCTGACGGGCGTGCGTCCGCCGGAATGTCGATCCTTACAGATCCGTGTCGCGCACGATCTCCACCGCCGCCACCTCGGCGGGTCGCTCGTCCTCGAGCCGGGCGTCGACGTGGCCGTCGCCCCGGTTCCATTCCTGGCGGAGTTCCGCGTCGATGCCGAGCCGGCCGTCGTCCTCGTTCTCCCGGTTCCGGATGCGCAGATGTTCCGGCGGGTCCTCGATATTGCGCTGGTAGGCGCGGATCTCATCGAGCTGGTCGTCGTCACCCATGTCTTGATCGAGCCGTTCGCGATTCATGCGCCCGTCCTTCTCGGTGGGTTGCAGTCCCTAACTCGAGCCTAGCGGTGCGAGCCGTGCGTTTCGAGCGGCTAGGTGCTCGACACCCCCGCGCTGAATGCGGCGATGCCGAGGACGAGCAGGAGAAGCGCGATGGCCACCGAGACTCCGTTGGCGATCGCCCCCCATTTGCCGAGCGGTTCCCCCTTGGAATGGCCGATCATGCCGAGGACGACGCCGACCGGGCCGGACACGATCATCGGAAAACCGCAGAAGAACAGGACCGAGGCCGCCGATACCGCGAGGCAGGCGAAACTGGCGATCGACCAGGCCGGTGTCTGATTCGGCTGGGCGTAGGGCGGCACATGGCCGGGCGTGCCGAAACCGTACTGCTGCGGGTAGCCAGGATGCTGATACTGCGGCTGGCCGTAGGGCTGCTGATACGCGGGTGGCGGGGCGGGCGGCGGGAAGCCCGGGTATGACGGCGACTGGACCGGTGGCTGTTCCGCGGCGGGCCAGGCCGGAGCGGGCGGGGGAGTGGCGTCGGCCTGACCGGGCTGCCACACCTGGGTGGGATCGGCCTGGCTCGGCTGCCACACCTGCGTCGGATCCGCCTGGGGCGCGTCCTGCGGCTGCCGCGCCTTCCACAGATCGACCGGTTCCTGCGGATTGCTCATGGTCGGGTCCCCTCCCTGATTCGAGTGCCCACCATAGTCACATGCCGAAGACACGCGGGGCAAACGCCGGTGGCCCGGACCTGAGGTCCGGGCCACCGTGCGTGATCAGGTCAGGCGTTGCCGTTGAAAAGCCCCGTCACCGAACCGTTCTCGAAGACCTCGCGGATCGTGCGGGCCAGCAGCGGCGCGATGGACAGCACGGTCAACTGCGGGAACTTCTTGTCCTCGGTGATCGGCAGGGTATTGGTGACCACGACCTCCTTGGCGCCGCAGCTGGACAGCCGTTCGGCGGCCGGTGCGCTGAGCACGCCGTGGGTGGCAGCGATGACGACGTCCAGCGCGCCCGCCTCCTCGAGCACCTTGACCGCGCCGGCGATGGTGCCACCGGTGTCGATCATGTCGTCGATCAGGATGCAGGTGCGGCCCTCGACGTCACCGACGACACGGTTGGCCACGACCTGGTTCGGGACCAGCGGGTCGCGCGTTTTGTGGATGAATGCCATCGGGGCGTCGGCGAGGTTGTTGGCCCACTTCTCGGCGACCTTCACCCGGCCCGCGTCGGGAGAGACGACGGTGACGTTTTCCAGCGGGTAGTTGTTGCGGATGTATTCGACCAGCTGGACCTGCGCGTGCATGTGATCGACGGGGCCGTCGAAGAAGCCCTGGATCTGGTCGGTGTGCAGGTCGACGGTGATGATGCGGTCGGCGCCGGCGGTCTTGAGCAGGTCGGCGACCAGGCGGGCGGAGATGGGCTCGCGGCCGCGGTGCTTCTTGTCCTGGCGGGCGTAGGGGTAGAACGGCAGAACGGCGGTGATGCGCTTGGCCGATCCGCGCTTGAGCGCGTCGATCATGATCAGCTGTTCCATCAGCCACTGGTTCAGCGGCGCCGGAAAGCTCTGCAACACAAAGGCATCCGAACCGCGCACGGATTCCTCGAAGCGGACGAAGATCTCGCCGTTGGCGAAATCGCGGGCGGTCTGCGGAGTGACGTGGACGTCGAGCTCCTTGGCGACCTGCTCGGCCAGCTCAGGATGAGCGCGTCCCGAGAAGAGCATCAGGTTCTTCTGGTTGTCGATCCATGACGCGGTCACTGCTGTTTGCCATCCTTTTGCTCATTTGCCTGACTCGACATCTCCGGCGGAAGCGCCATTGGCCGCCTCCGCCGCACGCGCCGCGGCCGTCCCGGGACGGTGTCGCTGCACCCAGCCCTCGATATTCTTCTGCGGACCACCGGAAATCGCCAGAGCGCCCGGTGGAACGCTTCTGCGCAGTACAGTACCCGCCCCCGTATAGGCCCCGTCACCCACCGTCACCGGCGCGATGAACATCGTGTCGCTACCCGTACGTACGTGCGAACCGACCACGGTGTGGTGCTTTTTCACCCCGTCGTAGTTGACGAAAACGCTCGAAGCGCCGATGTTGCTGTACTCGCCGATGGTGGCGTCGCCGACGTAGGTCAGGTGCGGCACCTTGGAGTGCGCGCCGATGCTGGCGTTCTTGGTCTCGACGAATGCGCCGAGTTTGCCGGAATCGCCGACCACGGTGCCCGGCCGGAGATAGGTGAACGGCCCGATGGTGGCGCCGGGGCCGATCGTGGCCTGCTCGCCGTGCGTGCGCACCACGCTCGCGCCGTCGCCGACCAGCACGTCGGTGAGTGTGGAATCCGGGCCGACTCGGGCGTCCTCGCCGATGACGGTGTTGCCGCGCAGCTGCACACCGGGCTCGAGCACCACGTCGCGGCCGATCCGCACGCTGGCGTCCACCCAGGTGGAGGCCGGATCGATGATGGTGACCCCGGCGCGCATGTGGCGCTCGAGGAGGTAGCGGTTCAGGGTTCGCGCCGCCTGGGACAGTTGCACCCGATCGTTGACGCCGGTGACCTTGGCGGCGTCGACCAGGCGGGCGCCGTGCACGGGGTGCCCGGCCTCGCGGGCCAGCTTCAGCACGTCGGTCAGATACAGCTCGTGCTGGGCGTTGGCGGTGGACAGCCGTCGCACCATGGTGCGCAGCACGGTCGCGTCGAAGACGTACACGCCCGAGTTGACCTCGGTGACGGCCGCCTGTTCGGGGGTGGCGTCGGCGTGTTCGACGATCTCGGCGACATGGCCCTCGGCGTCGCGGATGATGCGGCCGTAGCCGTTCGGATCGTCCGGGACGAAGGTCAGCACGGTGACCGCGGACCGTTCGGGATAGCTGCGGTGCTCGTCGAGCAGCGCGGACAGGGTGTGCCCGTCCAGCAGCGGGACATCGGCGGAGGTGACCAGCAGGTCGCCGTCGAAGTCGGCGGGCAGCGCGGTGAGCGCGCACTGCACGGCGTGTCCGGTGCCCAACTGTTGTTCCTGCAGAGCGGGAACGATCTCCCGGCCCATGCTCTCGGCTTCCGCGGCCACCGCGGCGCCGACCTGTTCGCGGTCGTGGCCCACCACGGTGATGAGGAAGGCGGGGTCGATCTCGTTCGCCGCATGCAGCGCGTGCGCGAGCATGCTCCGGCCGGCCAGCGAATGCAGCACCTTAGGGGTCTTCGACCGCATTCGCGTCCCGGCTCCGGCTGCGAGAACGACGACGGCGGTCTGCTGTGGCATGAATCTCCCTCGGCTGCCTGTCATCGTACGTGCGTGCGTGGCGGCGATAGGCCATCGTTGTGCCGCCGATGTGCTCCGCCGCCAGGACTCGAACCTGAACTATCTGAACCAAAATCAGAGGTGCTGCCATTACACTACGGCGGATTGCCACACCGGCGGATCGACACAGAACCCGCCGCTGTGCCAGCGGCACGGGAAAGATCCTCGCATACTAGTCGGCCTCCTCGCGAATCTTGCGGGGCCTCCGTTGGGCCGTGCCGCGGGCTGTCTGGAACAGTTGTCGGCAGTAGTGCTGGTCGTAGCCGAGGAGGCACCAGGTGACTTCGGGTGAGCCGCAGCGGGTAGCCCGCCCGCGCATGACAGGTACCCAGAGACGGCAGCAGTTGATCGAGATCGGGCGGGCGCTGTTCGCCGAACGCGGCTACGAGGCCACCTCGATCGAGGAGATCGCCCAGCGCGCACAGGTCTCCAAACCCGTTGTGTACGAACACTTCGGGGGCAAGGAGGGGTTGTACGCGGTGGTCGTCGACCGCGAGATGTCGATGCTGCTCGACATGATCACCTCCTCGCTCACCCATCATCGGTCCCGGGTGCGGTTGGAGCGGGTTGCGCTCGCGCTGCTGACCTACATCGAGGAGCGCACCGACGGCTTCCGGATCCTGGTGCGCGATCAGCCCGCCGCGACCGGCGACGGCCGCTACTCCAGCCTGTTGAACGAGGCGGTGAACCAGGTATCCCATATCCTGGCCGGGGATTTCGAGCGCAGGCAGTTCGACACGAGTCTGGCCACGCTGTACGCGCAGGCGCTGGTGGGCATGGTTTCCACCGCCGCCACCTGGTGGCTGGATGTGCGGGAACCGTCGAAAGAGGTTGTCGCAGCGCACCTGGTGAATCTGTGCTGGAACGGGTTGAGTCATCTGGAGGCCGCGCCGCGGCTCAGCTCGCAGGGAACCGTCGGGGTGCATTGGGCGCGCCGCGAGGGGGATTGACCAGCGGTGCGGTGTCGCACGGCGACTCGATCAGGGGTGACGGGGGGCGGCGGGTGAGCGTAACCAGCGAATTGCGCTGTGGCCCCTGGGGAATGCTCGAATTCGCGGGCGCGCGCCCACCTGGTGGTACGGTTCACCCATCCTCTGGGTGCTGTTCGAGCGGTATGTCGGTCTAATTCGGGATGTCGGTCTACTTCAGGATGGCTGGTTTTAGGGATGACAGGCGGATCTGATGGCTAGGCAAGCGCGCGCGGAGATCACCCGCGACTCGGTCCTTGCGGGCGCTGCCGATGTCTTTCTGCGCTTGGGCTACGCCAACGCGAGCCTCAGCGAGATCATCGCGCAGTCCAATGTGACCAAGGGCGCCTTGTACTTTCACTTCGGCTCGAAGGAAGAGCTGGCGCGCGCGGTGGTCGATCAGGGCAACGAGCGACTGGTCTCCTCGTGCCAGGGTTTCTTCGATCCGCGCGTGCCCGCGTTGGAGGCGTGCATCGGCATCACCTACGTGGTGGCCGATCTATCGATGAACGATCCGATGGTCGGCGCGATGCTGAAGCTGACCCACCAGATCGGTGACTACCGCGGCGCGACCGGTGACAATATCGCCAAGAACTGGGGCGACACCTACCGGTTGCTCGCCGAGCGGGCGATCGCGCAGGGCGACCTGGAACCGGCTCTCGAGCCCGAGGTGGTGGGCATGCTGCTCCAGGAGGTCACCGCGGGCGTGCACATCGTGGCCGTCGGCACCGAGTCGATCGATCAGATGGCCGCGCGCATGGAACGGGCCTGGTATTTCCTGCTGCCGTCCCTGGTGCCCGGCGAAAAGCTCTCGTACTTCCGGGAATTCGCGGCGCGCCGGCTGCGCCGATACGTGCCGTGAGCGCCGGGGTCGAGCAGTAGGTAACGCCGGGCGAGGAAGAGAACTGCCTAGCACTGCCCGGGACCCCGCACCACCGACGAGCCGAGGAAAGTGCTGTCTGCGTGCCTTGATATGTTCTGTGGTCGAGAGATTTCGCAAGAACTTGGGTAACTCGTCGGGACGGGCTCACTCAACCACAAATCAAACCGCTGGCCGCCAATGCAACCATCGCGGGCCCTAGGTCTGGCCGAAAGTCGCGGGGAGGCGGGGGAGCCCGCTGAGCTCAGGAGTTGTATGTCCACGCACCGTCCACCCCTCGCCGGACTGGCCGCGGTGGCCGGGGCCGACGCCGCCCTGCGCACCGTTGCCGAACTGGTCGGGAAGTCGTCGGTGGAGCTGGTCGCGCCGAGCGCGGTGCGGCCGTTCGTGGCGGCCACCATCGCGGCGAAACGACCGCTGGTGGTGGTCACGGCCACCGGCCGCGAGGCCGATGATCTGACCGTCGAACTCGCGGAGATCCTGGGCGCGAGCGTCGCGCAGTTCCCCTCCTGGGAGACGCTGCCACACGAGCGCCTGTCACCGGGCGCCGACACCGTGGGCCGCCGGCTCGAGGTGATGCGCCGGCTCGCCCATCCCGAAGACCCGATGTTCCCGGAGTCGCTGCGGGTCATCGTGACCACCGTGCGTTCGCTCATGCAGCCGATGGCCGCCGGGCTCGGCGATATCGAACCCGTCGTGCTGCGGGTCGGCGCCGAGTTCGATTTCGACGAATTGCTCACGCGCCTGGTCGAATTCGCCTACACCCGGGTCGACATGGTGGGCAAGCGCGGCGAGTTCGCGGTGCGCGGCGGCATCCTCGACGTGTTCCCGCCGACCGCGGATCATCCGGTGCGCGTGGAGTTCTGGGGTGACGAGATCACCGAGGTGCGCGCGTTCTCGGTCGCCGATCAGCGCTCGCTGTCGGAGATCGACGTGCCCGCCGTGGTCGCCACCCCGTGCCGCGAACTGCTGCTGACCGAGTCGGTGCGCGAGCGGGCCGCCGCCGTCGCCCAGGCCAACGCGGCGGATGCCGCCCTGGTGGAGATGCTGGACAAGCTGGCCGAGGGCATCCCGGTCGAGGGTATGGAGGCGCTGCTGCCGGTGCTGCAACCCGGCGAACTGCGCCTGCTCACCGAGCTGCTGCCCGCGGACACACAGCTGCTGCTGTGCGATCCGGAGAAGGTCCGTACCCGCGCCGCCGACCTGGTCCGCACCGGCGAGGAATTCCTCGAGGCCTCCTGGACCGCGGCCTCCTTCGGCGGCGCCGCGCCGCTGGGCGGGCACGGGCTCGACCTCGCCGCCTCCGGCTACCGATCGCTGACCGAGATCCACGAGAGCGCCGATCGGCACGAGCTGCCCTGGTGGACGCTGAGCCCGCTGGCCTCCGGCGATCCCGCCGAGGTGGTGCTGCCGGTCACCGGCGGCACCTCCGCACGCGGATCCGACGAGCTGGTCGCCACCATCTTCGCGTCGCTGCGCGCACATGTCGCCACTGGCGGTCGTGCCGTGGTGGTGGTCGCGGGTCACGGTACGGCGCAACGCATTCTGGAACGACTGGCCGACGCCGAGGTGCCCGCCGCGGCGCTGGCGCCGGGCGCGGAACCGGCCGCCGGTGTGGTCGGTGTGCTGTGCGGTTCGCTGCACGACGGCCTGATCTTCGGTGATGCCGGTCTGGTGGTCGTCGCCGAGTCCGATCTCACCGGCAATCGGGTCACCGCGCCCGCCGAGGGCAAGCGGCTGCCTGCCAAGCGCCGCAATCAGGTCGATCCGCTCGCCCTGAACGCGGGCGACATGGTGGTGCACGACCAGCACGGCATCGGCCGCTTCGTGGAGATGATCGAGCGGACCGTCGGCGGGGCCCGTCGCGAATACCTGGTGATCGAATACGCGCCCGGCAAGCGCGGCCAGCCGGGCGATCGGCTCTTCGTGCCGATGGAATCGCTGGACCAGCTCTCCCGCTATGTCGGCGGCGAGCTGCCCAGCCTGTCCAAGCTCGGCGGTTCGGACTGGGCGAATACGAAACGCAAGGCGCGCAAGGCCGTTCGCGAGATCGCGGGCGAGCTGGTGCAGCTGTACGCGGCGCGCCAGGCCGCGCCGGGGCACGCGTTCGGCCCGGACACCCCTTGGCAGCAGGAGATGGAGGACGCGTTCGCGTTCACCGAGACGGTCGATCAGATGACCGCCATCGCCGAGGTGAAATCCGATATGGAGAAGGCGGTCCCGATGGACCGCGTGGTGTGCGGTGATGTCGGCTACGGCAAAACCGAGATCGCGGTGCGCGCCGCGTTCAAGGCGGTGCAGGACGGCAAGCAGGTCGTGGTGCTGGTGCCGACCACGCTGCTGGCCCAGCAGCACCTGCAGACCTTCGCCGATCGGGTCGCCGGCTTCCCGGTCACGGTCAAGGGCCTGTCGCGGTTCACCGATCCGGCCGACGCCCGCGCGGTGATGGAGGGTATGGCCGACGGGTCGGTCGACATCGTGGTCGGCACGCACCGGCTGCTGCAGACCGGTGTGCGCTGGAAGGATCTCGGCCTGGTCATCGTCGACGAGGAGCAGCGCTTCGGTGTCGAGCACAAGGAGCACATCAAGGCGCTGCGGACCCATGTCGACGTGCTGACCATGTCCGCCACGCCGATTCCGCGCACCCTGGAGATGAGCCTGGCCGGCATCCGGGAGATGTCGACCATCCTCACCCCGCCCGAGGAACGGCATCCGGTGCTCACCTATGTCGGCGCCTACAACGACAAGCAGGTCACCGCGGCCATCCGTCGCGAGTTGCTGCGTGACGGCCAGGTGTTCTACGTACACAACCGGGTCTCCTCGATCGACAAGGCGGCCAAGCGCATTCGCGATCTGGTGCCCGAGGCGCGGGTGGTGGTGGCGCACGGCCAGATGAACGAGGACATGCTCGAGCAGACCGTGCAGGGCTTCTGGGAGCGCGAGTTCGACGTGCTGGTGTGCACCACCATCATCGAGACCGGCCTGGACATCTCCAATGCCAATACCCTGATCGTGGAGCGCGCCGACGCGCTGGGCCTGTCCCAGCTGCATCAGTTGCGCGGGCGGGTCGGCCGCAGCCGGGAGCGCGGCTACGCCTATTTCCTGTATCCGCCGGAGAAGCCGCTCACCGAAACCGCCTACGACCGGCTCGCCACCATTTCGCAGAACTCCGATCTGGGCGCGGGTATGGCCGTGGCCATGAAGGATCTCGAGATCCGCGGCGCGGGCAATGTGCTCGGCGCCGAGCAGTCCGGCCATGTGGCGGGTGTCGGTTTCGATCTGTATGTGCGCCTGGTGGGCGAGGCGGTCGAGGCCTATCGCGCCGCCGCCGACGGCAAGCCGATCAGCACCGCCGAGGAGGTCAAGGAGGTCCGGATCGACCTGCCGGTCGACGCGCACATCCCGCCGGACTACATCGCCAGCGATCGCCTGCGGTTGGAGGCCTACCGCAAACTGGCTGCGGCTCAAGATGATTCGGCACTGGCCGCGGTGGTGGAGGAGCTGGTCGACCGCTACGGCCCGCTGCCGGTCGAGGTCGGCCGACTGGTGTCGGTCGCGAAACTGCGGCTGCTGGCGCGCGAGTACGGTCTCACCGAGATCGCGGTCACCGGAACCACGGTGAAGATCTCGCCGATGCTGAATCTGCCCGATTCCAAGCAGCTTCGGTTGAAGCGGCTGTATCCGAGCGCGAGCTACAAGGCGGTCAGCGGCGTGGTGCAGCTGCCGCTGCCGCGGGTGCAGGACAGTGTCGGCGCGGAGCGGGTGCGTGATGTGCGGCTGCTCCAGTACATCGCGGATCTGCTGCTGGCACTGGACGGAAAGGCCCAGGGCGCGGTCGATCTCACGGTCGAGACCGAAGCCACGGCGCTGCGATGAGCCCCGATGCGCGAGCTGCTCGCACCACGGCGGCGGGCACGGATACGGCCGTGGTGGCCCGCGGGCTGGCGGGTGCGGTGGAGGTGATGGATCGGCTGTGGAACTTCGGCGGCTGGGAGGTCACCCAGACCCACGATTCGCTGCGGCCCTACCTGCTCGAGGAGACCTACGAGCTGCTCGACGCGATCCAGCACGACGACGCCGAGACCATCAAGGAGGAACTCGGCGACCTGCTGCTCCAGGTACTGTTCCACTCCCGGATCGCCCAGGCCGCAGGTGAATTCACCGTCGACGACGTAGCCGCGGTGCTGGTCGCCAAGCTGGTGAACCGTAGCCCGCAGCTCACCGGCCCCATGATCGACCCGCACGCGTCGCCGGCGGAGAAGATCGCCGCCCAGGAAAAGGCATGGGAGGAGCGCAAATCGACGGAGAAGGCGCGGCGGTCCTGCCTGGACGGTATCGCCATGGCCCAGCCTGCGCTGGCCCTGGCCGAGAAGGTCGTCGCGCGCAGCGCCAAGGCCGGACTTCCGCCGGAGCTGGTCCCGGACGAGCTGCGCGTGGTCCACCTCGGCGGCCCCGACAGTGCCGAAGAACGCCTGCGGAAAGCGACACTCGCGTTCGCGATGCAGATCCGTGCCGCCGAAGACGCCGCCGAATCTGCTCGTGCCGAGCGTGCCCCGCTCACGGAGACCGACTGGCACGAATTCTGGCCTCGCTGAGCAGCCTCGGTGCCGCTCCGTTCGGGCCGGTTCCGCGGTGTCGGATTCCGGCTCGCGGAAATCCGGGTGCCGAGGCCATCAACCGGTCGCTACTTGCACGCGGCCGTATCCGATCGATCGAGTCAATGCACGGCGATCTCATCGCCGAGTGCGATGATGCCGGAGGTCTGCACCGCCACTTTGATGCCGAAGGTGACGCCGCCCGCGGGATCGCGACGGTAGTCGGCGAGGGTACGGAGGGGCTCCGGGCCCGAGCGGGTGCCGGTGGGCTGGTCGACCATGGTGACCGGGCAGCGGACGTCGGGTTTGACCCAGCGTAGGTGGCTGGTGCCGAGGGTGAAGTCACGCAGGTCGTCTTCGGCGTAGGGGGTGGGCCAGCCGGTGGTGACGATATTGGGGCGGAAGCGCTCCATCGGGACGCCGACGGCGCCCTTGGCCTGGATGCGGGCGTTCAGGTCGTCCAGGGAGGATGTCGAGGTCAGGTGCAGCGGGGTGGAGTCGGTGAAGGTGATGTCACCGTGCCACTCGTCGACCGCTCGGTGGTGTTCGGGCGGAACGCGGACCAGGCGGACGGGCTCCTCGAGCAGGTCGCCTGCCCAGGCGGCGACCTCGTCGCCCTGGTCGATTGCCGCGCCGGTCCAGATGTTGTGCACGTTGACTGTCAGCCGCGGGCCGTCGGGGCGCACGTCCACGGTGTGCGTGTCGCTGCCCGGCGCGGACAGCGTGAGTTTCGCTCCGTCGCTTGCCAATTCGGGCCGGATCACCGACAGGCGCGGGGTGCCGCGCTGACTGCGGAACAGGCCGTCGGGGCGGACGAACATGAAAGTGCGGTCGTGGACGACGCCGGTCGGCAGGATCTGCGCCCGGGTCAGCGGGCTGCCCGCGCAGCCTTTGATCGGGTAGAGCCAGAGTTCGGAGACGGTAGCCACCGGACCAGCCTAATCGGGGACGAGCGTACGCGGCGGTGTCGCGAGCACCGCGTGGCCGCTGACCCGGGTCGCGGCGCTCAATCGTGCCGGGCTGAGCGAAGTACGGGCCGCGATGGTCAGCGAGTCGGCGAGGTCCGGGATACCGGTGTGCTGTTGCAGGCGCTGCCATCGGGTTTCGACCGGCAAGCCCGCGCGGTAACCCTCGTACTGGTAGTTCGTCCATAAGTCGTCCGGGAATCCGTTCGCGGTCAGCCAGTCTCCGACATCGTCGAGCAGCAGGCCGGTTTCGGCAGGATGCGCGCCGCCGACCAGGACATCCGCGCCGTAGCCCCCGCGGCAGACATAGCGTCGCAGCGCACCGCGCTCGGCGAGACACCAGCCGTCACTGTCGCCGCAGCCGCCGTTCTCCACGAGGGAATACCAGTGCGTCGCACCGAAGCTGCGGCTCAACGCGGTACACCACCGCTGCCGGTCGGCATGGAAATTCTCGGTGTCCGGATAGCCGAAGACGAGCGTCCACCCGTCCAGCGCCGGGGTCACCAGGACGCCGGAGGCATCGAGTAGCTCGTCGCTGTAGGCGATGTCCCAGGGCCGGAGGGCGTCGTTCAGAGCCACCCTGCGTGGGTGATCGAGCCCGAAGGCGTCCAGCACCGCCGCCTGATCGGTGGTCTGCACCGCGTACCAGTCACCCTGTGGCGTAAACGGGGTGGCCGCATCCGGCGATGTCTCGTACATGGATCCTTTGTAGCGCGTCCATCCGACACCGAAATCTCATCTTCTCGACAGTGTGTCGTCACCGCGTGGCGGGAAATCGATACACGGGCCTTCGCTACTGTGGCGGTGGAACCCGAAGCCGATAGCGGGCGAACCCGCTGGGAGGGACCTCGGTCCGGTGCGCATCAGCAGAGTCGCGGAGCACCCGCGACCGAACCATGTGTTGTTCCACATCAGCGACACCCACCTGATCGCCGGTGACGGCGAACTGTACGGTGCCGTGGACGCCGAGCGGCGGCTACGCGAGGTGCTCGAGCAGGCGGCGGCCACCCGGATCCGCCCCACCGCCATCGTGTTCACCGGCGATCTCACCGACAAGGGTGAGCCCGGCGCCTACGACAAGCTGCGCGCGATCGTGGAACCGTTCGCGCGCGATCTCGGCGCCCCGATCGTGTGGGTACAGGGCAATCACGACGACCGCGCGATCCTGCGCGGCACGCTGCTGCGCGAGCGTCCCTCGACCGCGCCGCTGGATCGCGTGCACATGATCGACGGCCTGCGCGTCATCGCCCTGGACACCTCGGTGCCGGGATATCACCACGGCGAGATCTCCGACGAGCAGCTGGCCTGGCTGCGTTCGATCCTGGCCACGCCCGCGCCGTTCGGCACCATCCTGGCCATGCATCATCCGCCGGTGCCGTGTGTCATGGATCTCGCGGTGACGGTGGAGCTACGGGATCAGCGCCGGCTGGCCGATGTGCTCGACGGCACCGATGTGCGCGCGATTCTGGCGGGGCACCTGCACTTCTCCACCTCGGCGACCTTCGCGGGCATTCCGGTGTCGGTCGCGTCGGCCACCTGCTACACCCAGGACCTCGGCGTCGCCGACGGCGGCCAGCGCGGCCGGGACGGCGCGCAGGCGTTCAATCTGGTGCACATCTATCCGGAAACCGTGGTGCACTCGGTGGTGCCGATCACCAAGGGCCCGACCGTCGGTGCCCCGGCCACCCCGGAGCAGGCGCAGAAGCGGCTGGCCGAGGCGGGCATCGTCATCCCGCCCGCGGCCAAGATCCCGTTGTTCATGCGGCGCCCGCAGCCGAGTCCGGAAGCGGATGACGAGCCGGTGCACTGAACTCGCCGCGCTCCCAGGGCGCCGGGTCCGGGAAGTACCGGGCCAGGAAGCCCGAAACCCGCTGTGTCCGTTCGGCTTCGGATACCTCGGGGAAGCTGCCGTCATTGAGGCAGAAGAAGTCGACATCCCGGTCGCGGGCCAGGCCGTCGAGCAGGTCCAGCCCGGCGCGGCCAGTGGTGTCGACATAGCGCATGCGCGCCAGTTCCTGCGGCACCGCGCGCCCGGTGAGCAGCGCGTAGTAGTGATACAGCGAGTTGGTGACGGAGATGTCGGTGGCGGCGCGGAACCGGCTGGTACGGGTCCGCGCGAAATCGGCCTCGAACACCTCCTCCATCTCGTGCAGCACGCTGCGGCGCAAGGGGACCGGCGTGTGCTCCAGATGCCGGGTGATGAGATAGCCGAACCGGTCGGCCAGCAATGCCCGGTTCACCCGGGCCGCATTCTCGAAACCGCTGCGGCGCTCGTGATTTCGGCCCGGCCCGATGCGGGTGCCCGCCTCGATGAATCGGCTGATCCCGGCCGGGGAGAAGAACATCGACGGGCGGACCGGGCGCGCGAAGAACATGTCGTCGTTGGAATACAGGAAGTGCTCGGACAATCCGTCGATATGGTGCAGCTGGCATTCCACCGCATGGGAATTGAAGATCGGCAGCCCGCTGGTATCGCTGAAGTGGTCGACAGCCCGCACAACGGTCACCCGGGGATGTTCGGAAAGCCATTTCGGGACAGCGGAATCCGTGGCGATGAAGATGCGGCGCAGCCAGGGCGCGTTCTTGTGCACCGCGCGCAGGGCGTACTTCAGTTCGTCGATCTGGCGGATCCGGGCGTCGGCGTCGTCTCCTTCGCCGACCACCACCTGCGCCAGCATGCCCGCGCGGCGCGCCCGGAATTCCGGGTCGGCGCCGTCCACCCAGGAGAACACGATGTCGATGTCGAAGCCGACATCGCCGGGCTGCGGCGCGAACATGCCCGCCAGCGTTGGCCACACCCGGTCGAACAGCCGCACCTGCGTGTAGTCCACGTCCGCGAGGTCGAAGACGCTGCGGGTCAAGGCATTCGGGCGGGGGCAGGAGACGGTGTCGCCGTGGTACTCCCACAGCTCCACATCGATGTGGTGGGCCGGGTCGTGGTCGCGGCCGATCCGGAACACGTTGGGCGCTGTTTCGATACAGGAGAATCCGGTAGCCGACGCTGCGGCCGTTACCCGGCGCACCATGGCCCGATGGGCGGCGTCGGCGGCCAGGCCGAGCCGGTGTCCGGTGTCGCGGAGCAGCAGGAACGGCACCTCCGCCGCCGTGAGTTCCGAGCGCAGATAGGCCAGATCGTCGATCGTCACCTGCGCGGCCGTCAGATTCCCGGCCGGCTGGGCGGTTCCGGGCAGCAGGCCCGGGTTCACGGCTCCCATATCCATCATCGGTGTTGTTCGCTCCGTTCACTGGCGCAAGGGACATCACGGGCAGGGCCGGACAGCCATTGGCCGACGGAAAGGAGAATTCCTGGTGAATGCAGGGTTGATTGGAATGATGCATCGACCGCGCCGGTCCGTCAATCGCAGACGGCGTGCTGTCCGGGACAGGCCGGGCCGGGCGCGAATGAGGCAAGGCTTGCCTGGTCAGGGCACATCGCCGAAAGATCACGCACACCAGCGAGTAAGGGCCACAGCGCTTTAGACTGGCTGCAGTGCGACCCCAAGCCACGATTCGCGAGGTGACCAATATGGCAGCAGGAGCGACTCCCGCGCAACGTCAAGCCCACTCGACCGATGGGTCCGCCATGGAACATCCCGAACTCGACGCCTTACCGCATTGGCCGCATGACACCATCGCGGTCCTCGTCACCACCGACCCGGCGCCGCACGCGATCCCGGTCTCCTGGCCGGTGCGCGCCGGCGATCGGCAGATTCTGCTGAGTCTCAAGTTCGACCGCGGCTCGCTGGCCCGGTTGCGCAAGCAGCCCGACATCGCGCTGCTCATCCTGGGCGGCGGTGACGTGGCGCTGTGTGCGCGCGGCAAAGCCACCGTCATCGCCGAAGAGATGCCCGGCGCAACGGATTACGTGGCGGTGCGGCTGGACGTCGAGGTGATCGACGACCACCGCCAATCGGCTTTCACTGTTGCCCAAGGCATTCAGCGCACCGTCCTGGACTCGACCGAATTGGATGCGCTACAGGGTCGGGTGGCGACTTTGCGACAATGGGCCGAGACTCGAAACTGAGCCGACAAACTCCGGGTCGACGGTAATAATCAGGATGGAAGGCGGCGCAGGTGCGCCGAATGGAAGGGGATCATGTCCGTCACACTCGCCAAAGGCGGCAATGTTTCACTGTCGAAGCAGGCGCCGAACCTCACCAATGTCGCGGTGGGACTCGGCTGGGATGTGCGCACCACCACCGGGGCCGATTACGACCTCGATGCGAGCGCGCTCGCGACCGGACCGAATCTGAAGGTGCTGTCCGATCAGCATTTCATCTTCTACAACAACCTGAAATCGCCCGACGGCAGCATCGAGCACACCGGTGACAACCTGACCGGTGAGGGGGAGGGCGACGACGAGGTGATCAACGTCAACCTCGCCGCGGTCCCGCCGACGATCACCAATATCTTCTTCCCGGTCTCGATCCACGACGCCGACAGCCGCGGCCAGTCGTTCGGCCAGATCCGCAACGCCTTCATCCGTGTCGTCGACCGCAGCAACGGCGCCGAACTCGCCCGCTACGACCTGTCCGAGGACGCGTCCACCGAAACCGCCATGGTCTTCGGGGAGCTCTACCGGCACGGTGGCGAGTGGAAGTTCCGCGCCATCGGCCAGGGTTACGCCTCCGGTCTCGGCGGCATCGCCCGCGACTACGGCGTCAACGTCTAGTCCTCGTCCCCGGCGGGCGGCCGAGAATCCGCACCACACGGCCGAATTCGCCCGCGACGGGAATTCCTCGTGCCGTCCGTGAGTTGCGCCCTGGGGGCGATTGTGGACAACGAGAGAAGCTCGGCATGCGGTTTTCGGTCAGTTACAGTCCCACGCACTTCGGGGTCGACCCGGATCGGATCGTCGACTACGCGCGACATGCCGAGTCCTGCGGCTTCGAAGGGATCTATCTGCCCGAACATCTGGCGCTGCATCCGGGAGCGCAGATGCACGGTATCGACGTACCGGCGACGCTGCCGTTCCTCGACCCACTCGACACGCTGGCCTTCGTCGCCGCCGCGACCGACCGGCGGATCCAGTGCGGCGGCGGCCCGACGGGTGGGGTTGCGCGGCGACGGATACTTCGCCGGCGGTGCCCTGCTGCCACAGCAGCGCGCCGAACAGTGGGAGTTGGCGCGCACCACGGCTCGATCGGCCGGACGCGATCCCGGCACACTGGAGTACACCCGGTGGAGCGGGATCGATCTGACCGAAGCGCGGCTGGAAGCCTTTGCCGCGCAAGGTGTCATGCGCGTCGTCGTCAGCGCGACCGCGGCGGACCCGAGCGAGCAGCGCGACGAACTGTCCCGGTTCGCCGCGCGCTATCTGGCCTGATTCAGTGGGTGCCGGACAGGGTTCGGGTGCGGAGCGGGCGGTGGTCGCTTTCGCGTGCGTCGAGGAGCTGGAAGTAGCGGCGCAGCATGAGGACCGCGGTGGTGGCCAGGCCCGCGGTAAGGCCCCACCAGACACCCGCCGCGCCCAAGCCCAGCGGGAAGGCGAAGAGCAGGGCACTGGGCAGGCCGACCAGCCAATAGCCGATCAGGGAGAGCCGGAATCCGGCTTTGGTGGCCCCGAGCCCGCGCAGCAGGCCGGTGCCGATGTTCTGGGCCGCGTCGAAGAACTGCAGCACGATGCCGATCAGCAGCAGGCCACGGGCGATCTCCAGCGTGTGGGTATCGCCCGGTTCCAGGAACGGGCGCAGGACCAGCGCCGGAACGGCCACGTAGGCCACGCCGGTGAGCGCCGCGACCACCGCCGCATGCCGCAGCGCCAGCCAGGCGATCGCCTTCGCGTGCGGGTACTCATCGCGCGCCACGGCATGGCTGACCAGGATCGAAGCGCCATGTGACAGGCCGATCGCGACCTGGAACACGATGTAGATGATCTGATACACGACATTGTGCGCGGCCAGCGCGGCCGGGCCGATACTGCCCATCACCAGCGCCAGCACCGAGAACATGCCCGCCTCGGACCCGTAGGTCAGCGCGATCGGCGTGCCCAGCTTCAACTCGTCGCGCACGGTCGGCCACCGCACCGGCCACGGCCGCACCGCCAGCGTCGCGCCCAGCGTGGCGTCGTAGCGGACCATCGCCCAGAACACCCCGAAGGTGATCAGGAAGACCAGCGAGGTGGCGACACCGACACCGGTGAGACCCAGCGCGGGCAGACCCGCCCAGCCGTGGATAAAGGCCAGTGCCAGCACCAGATTCAACGCGACCGAGCCCAGCGTCACCAGCAGCAGGGCCTGCGGCCGCTGCATGCCCACCGTGTACTGCCGCAGCACCTGGAACCACAGGCACGGCAGCAGGCCCGGCGCGAGCGCGACCATCAGCGGACGCGCGTCGGCCAGCACACCCGCGTCCTGGCCCAGCCAGTGCAGCGACCACCCCAGCCCGATCAGCAGCAGGCCGCCGAGCCCGCCCGCGATGGTCGCGATCAGGAAACTCGACCGCACCACCTCCCGGATCGCGCGATCCGGGGTCCCGCCGTGCTTGCCCGCGCGGCTCACCTCGACCGCGATCCGATTGCCCGTCCCGGTGATGAGTCCGACACACATGGTGCGAATCTGGTTGAACAGCACCAGTGCCAGACCACCCGCGGCGACCTGACGGACGCCGAGCGTGCCCATCAGCGCGATATTCGTGGTGGACACCGCGATCTGGGCGAGCTGGGTCAACGCGATCGGCGTCGCCAGCGCGGTCAGGCGCTTCGAGTCGGCCCGATATCGCGACAGGCTCAGCACGTCCCCTCCGCCCCGCTCATCGGGCCCGCGCCAACTGCGCGGCGGGCGAGTAGCGGTTCAGCATGTCCGCCACCTCGTGTTCGGCGGCCGTGTCGAGCAGGTCGCGCTCGCTCATCCAGTCGTCGTCGAACACCGTGTCCAGGTACTTCTCGCCGCCATCGCAGACGATCGTCACCACGGTGGATCCGGGCGGGAACTCCTCGAGCCGGGTGAGCGCGGCGTGCACCGAACCGCCCGCCGAACCGCCGATCATCAGCCCCAGCTCGGCCGCCACCGCGCGAGCGGTGGCGAAGGCCGCCACATCGGAGACCTTCACCCCCTCGTCGAGCAGCGAATAGTCGACCGCCGTGCCGATGGTCGCGCCCGGCGGCGTGCCGGTGCCCGACTGCCAGTACGGGCCGCCCGGCCCGCCGAACGCGATCGACCCGACCGGCTCCACCCCGATCACCCGCGGTGTGCAGCCGAGCTGTCGCAACCGGGTGGCGGTACCGAACAGCGAACCGCCGGTTCCCACCGCGGACAGCAGAATATCGACCCGGTCCAGCTCGGCCAGCAATTCCTCGGCCACGGGGTAGTAACCGACCGCGTTGGCATCGTTGTTGTGCTGTTCGGTGAAATACGCGTCGGGCAGCCCGGCCGCCATCGACTCGGCCAGGTCCTCCCGGGCCGAAGTCGCCAGGTTGTCGTCGCCGTCATCGGCGACGAACACCAGTTCCGCACCCATCGCTCGCATCGCCCGCAGCTTGTCCTTACACGCGTGATGATCGACCACCGCGGTGAAGCGATACCCACGTTCGGCAGCAACTACCGCGAGACCGAGTCCGGTGTTCCCGGACGTCGACTCGATGATATGCCCGCCAGCATGCAGCAAACCGCGCCGCTCGGCGTCGTCCACCATGGCGCGCGCCATCCGGATCTTCGCCGTGCCGGTCGGGTTGAACTGCTCGAGCTTCAATAGCAGCCGGGTGCCGGTGCCGGTGGTGGCCAATTCGAACAGCGGTGTGCGTCCGATCAGATCCGTCACACGCGTGACGAGCATGGGTGTCTCCTCATCAGGGGGTTACGGGGTGCTGCTCAGGCGTCCAGCGACCAGCGGAAGCGGTCGCCGGGCGCGTCGTGCAGGACGACCTTCGGTGGGATCGGCAGGTCGTGGAAGGCGGACTCGTTCGAATCCATTTGATAGCCGGCGGTATTCGGGTAGATCAGGAGATCGCCCACCGTGGCGGCGCGGGGCAGGGGGATACGCCGCCAGCTGAGCATGTCGGATTCCAGGCAGGTCGCCGCGCCGACACACGCCGCCGCCGGCTCGCCCGGGCGGGCCGGCCACAGCACCGGATCGGGCAGGTATTCGCTGTCGAACCACTGCTCGGACAGGCTCAGACTGGTGCCGTCCACCGTCAACACCTGATAGGGCTGACCATCCGCGTCCCGGAGCTTGCTGCCGCGCACCCGGAAGACCGTGCTGCCCGCGCCGTCCAGCAGTGCCCGGCCGGGTTCGATCGCCAGCCGCAAGTCGTGGTCGCGCAGGCGTTCGGTCAGGTCGCCGTGCGCCAGGATGGCCGACAGCATCGCGGGGCCGGGGGCCGGGAAGTGGTACGGATAGTAGGAGTCGAAAGACTTGCCGGCGTGGAACCAATCCGGGGTGACGCCCGCCGTGAATTCCGCCCACGCCGCCGCGGGGATGTAGTCGACGCCGAAGCCGCCGCCGATCGAGAGGGTGGTGATCGGGTGGCCGAGTGCGCGGGCGGCCAGGCTGTGATCGATCAGGGCCGCCGCCTGTTCGGCGCGATCCACGGCCGAATAGCCGGCGAGGTGAAAACTGAAGCCCTCCAGATGAATCGGCGCCGGCCCGACCGGGCCGGCGGCGCCGATCGCCGCCATGGCCGCCCCGATCTCGGTGTCGGACAGGCCGAATCGGCTGTGCGAGTCGGCGGGCTGTACCCGCAGCAGGACCCGCGCCGGTATCGCGGTGGACGCGATGCGTTCCAGGCGGTGCAGTTCGTCGAGGGCGTCGAGGGCGATCAGCGCGCCGTGCCGCACCGCGAGCCACAGCAGCTCATCCGATTTGGCCGGGCCCGTCACCATCAGTTCGCCGCCGCGCACGCCCTGCGCCAGCGCGGCGGTCAGCTCACCGATGCTCGAAACATCCACGCCGATACCGTTTTCCGCGCAGGCTCGTGCCACACACGCCGCCTTGTTCGCCTTCTTGCCGTAGTAGATGACCCCATCCACGCCGGTCTCGGCGAACACATTCCGGAATGCGTGAATATTCCGCGTCACCCGCTCCGGGTACATCAGATGAAACGGACCACCGACCGCGAACCCGATGTCGTCCAACAGGTTCGCGTCGTCCAGCACCCGCCGTTCCCACTCGTCCCGATGCGCGGGCAACGCCACCGCCCCGACCCGCGCTGTGCGGGCCCGCCCCCAGCGCGCCCGTCGCGAGGGCGGCTCCGCCGAAGCCCACATCGAAATCGGCTCCACCCCAGCCGAATCCGCAAGCACACCACCCGACAGCCCGCCCGGTTCATCCACGCCTGCACCCTCGTCCACATCACCGTGACTGTCGGTGGTCGAATCCGTGTCGGCGTGGCCGTTGGTGGTCGGCTCGATGTCAGTGTGGCTGTCGGTAGTCGACGCTGTGTCGGCCTGGCCATCGGCCGTGGCCGAGTCCCTCTCGGGGAGATTGTCGCCCATCAGGTCGGTGTCGCCGAGACTATCGGCGACCACCTCCAGGTCGACGCTGGTCGACTGGTCTGCGTCGACCTGGTCGGCCGGAATACTGCGCTCGGCGTGCGGCGCATCTCGGTTGCCGAGGGCTTCAGCGGCTGTGTCTGCATCGACGGGGGCGACCACCGGTCCAGGCTCGGTGGCGGGCTCGCCGCCCGGCTCGTCTGTGAAGTCGACGACGTCCGAGGTTTCGGCAGCGTCGGCAGGGAGGTCATCCAGTTGGCCCGCATCGGTGGCGAGGTGGTCGGAAAGCTCGGCCGAGTAGGTATCGCTCTCGGCCGGATCGGCGTGGTCCGTCGAAATGTGGTCCACGTGGGGGAGGTTGGCGTGTGGCGCATCGGGGACGTCCGCGTCGGCGAGGTCGCCGACGGTGGTGTGCTCGTCGAGCGGTTGGTTTCCGGTGATCGGTTCGTCGTGCGGCGGGGGCAGGGTCGGCCGGTCGGTCGACGACGGAACGGCTGCTTCGATTCCCTCGAGGGGCTCGGCATCCGCGGACCTCAGGTGTCGCACTTCGAGCGAGTCGTCCATCATCGAGTTGTCGGCGGCATCGAAACTGGTTGCCGACTGTGCGTTTTCGTGCCAGGTGACGGTGGCACATCGCTGTCCTGTGGCGTCGATATCGCCATCCATCCATGTGTCTTCGTCGAGCCGCCGCACGGTGGCCTCGTCGCTATCGCTTGCCCGTCCGATCGTCGCGCCGACTGTGCCGAACTCGCTGTCGACTGTGCGGCCGTCGGGTTCCGCCTCGGCCGACTCCATTTCGCCCCCGGCGAGATTCGGCGGATGTCCGTTAGGCGATTCGTCATCGCCTGTTATCTCGGATGTGTCGACAAGGGCGACAACGTCTTCTGTCGCATCGCCGTCCGCGCCGGTCGGTGAACCGTCGTGCAGTTCCGCGTAGCGATCCGCTGACCGGATGTGTCGATTGTCGTCGGGGCCGAATGAGTTGGTCGAGTTCGTGTCGCGCGGGTTGTCGTCGTCCAGGCGAGGCTCGTCGGATCCGGTCGTCGTAGGCGAGTGCTCGTCCGAGTGGTCGGAGCGGTGTTTGCCTGAATCCGCGAGGTCGGTCGAGTCCTGGACGTGGGAATCGTCGCTGTCGGGCGTGGCCAGGCAGGTCGAGGGAGCCGAATCGCCGATCGGTACGTCCGTTGTCGGGACTGCGCCCAATTCTTCGGCAGGCGCTGCCGAACCATCGAGTCGTGGGTCCGAGTCCTCGGTCTGGTCCACTGCTGATTCGTCGGACACCGCGACAGTCATGGAGGCTTCGACGGCGTGATCCGGTACCGGTGGGCTTTCGATCGGCTCGGTGGAGTCGGCCAGGTCCGCGCCGCCCGGGTGGCCGTCCGTGATGGGGTCGGTCGGCGTCGTGGCGTCGCTCGCCACCGAGGCGCGACGGTGATCGTCGGTGGGGGGTGTGGAGCTCGGGATCAGGGCGAGCAGGGGCTCGTCGGGGCTGACGGTGTGCGGGGTGTCGTTCAGTGTGGCGGTGGGTGGGCGGAATTCGTTCAACGGGTCGTCCACGGGCGGGATGAGGGGTTCGGGGGTGGCGGGTTTGCGGCGGGCGCGCTGGGGTCGGGTGGGCGCGGGTGCCGGGTTCAGGTCGAAGAGGGCCGGGTCGTCGGTGTCGAAGAGGCCGGCGGCGAGGTCGGTCGTGGTGTCTAATCCCACAGGGGCACCTCCGTGCCGCGTCCTTCGGCGATCGCACGCTCGGCGAGGGCGTGCGCGACAGCGATATCGGTGAGCACGAGTCCAGAGTTGTAGACGAAGATCTTCTCTTCGTCGCTGCGGCGCGCCACGGCACGGCGGGACAATATCTGCGGCAGTTCCGCGTCCACGGCGCGCAGCCGCCCGTCCGGGCCCGCCATGTCGGTGCCGGTGAGCTGCATCTGCTCGGCGCTGGTGGCTACCACCCGATCGGCGTCTACCAGGCTTGACGGCGCCAGGCCGTACCCGACGAGTACCACGGTGGAACCGGGTGCCAGATCGGCGGATTCGAGCGCGACCTCGGTACTGGGCCCGGCCGTGGCCAGCACCACGTCGGCGTGTGCGGCGGCCGCGCGCGGATCGGTGACCGTCTCCAGCAGCGCGTGCGGATGATGCTCGGCCAGCTCCCGGTGCACCGACGCCAGGCCGTCCGGGTGCGTGCCGTACACCATCAGCTTGCGCAGCCCGGGGTTCGCGGCCAGCAGGTGTGGGAGTGCGTTGCGCCCCTGGGTGCCGGTGCCGATGAGCAGCACACTCTCCGCGCCGCGCCGCATGGTCTCGCGCACCAGCAGCGCCGACACCGCGGGTGTGCGCAGCGCGCCGACCCGCGCGCAGTCCATCATGGCGATCGGCGCACCGGTGGTGTCGTCGTAGAGCGTGATGGTGGTGTAGTACCGCTTGGTGCTGCGGTCGTGGCCCGGGTCGAATTTGTAGGAGGTCTTCATGGCGACCACCCGGCGGCGTCCGTCGCGGCCGAGCATGGCGTAGGCGACCGACCAGCCGTCCGGATTCGCCACGCTGAGTTTGCGTGGATTGTCCGAAAGTCCTTCGGCGAAGGCCAGATACGCGTCTTCGACGGCACGCACCACCGCGCCGGGCGTGATGGGCACGTCGGCCAGATCGGTGCGGCTCAGCACGCGCAGCGGCGTGGCTCGATCACGACTGCTCAACGGATCCTCGATCATCTCGGTACATATCCGATCCCGCCACCACGTCCGCTCGCACAGCGAATGGGGCGACAATCCGCTGTCCGTACCCATTCTCGTCGGCTTCGGCGGGACGGCGGCGGCGTTCGGGCAGGCGGATATTGACGCGCTTGAGCCAGCGATCGGTGCCGTCGTAGCGCGCGGTGAACGGTACCCGGCCGTGCACGGCGACGTCGTTGTCCACGAGCAGCAGTTCGCCGGGGTGCAGCGCGGCGGTGACGCAGACACGCTCGAGTTCGGCGGTCAGCCGCGCGTATGCCTGCCGGAACTCGGTGCCCGCATCGTCGAGCGGCGTGTAGGCGGGGTCGTAGCGCAGTGTGAGATCGGTTGTGGCCCCCGGGGTTTCGTTCCATACAGTGGGCAGCGGCGGCGGCACGTGCTGTTCGTGGCCGGTGCCGTAGGAGACATCCGGCAGGATCGGCAGCGTGGGGGTTTCCAGCAGCCGGTGCTCGGCGGTGCTGAGTTCGACCCGCCGTACCGAGGAGATGGTGGTGCCGACCAGGTCGGGATTGCGCAGGCAGCCCAGCATCAGCAGGTTGGCGCGCAGCGGATGGAACGCGTCCTCGGTGTGCGGGCACAGCAGCGTCTTGCTGCTCGCGCCGGACTGTTCGTCCTCGTGGCCGGGGGTCGGCAGGATGTTGTTGACCAGGCGGCCGTCCTGCTGTCCCTGCCAGCCGAACGGCTCGCCGGCGCAGCGCGCGAGCAGCAGCATGACGATGTCGAGTTCGCTCCAGCGCACGGCGTCGCGCCAGCTGCGCGGGGTGGGTCCGAGTTCGTCGTCGGTGAGCGGCAGGCTGCTCACGATGGTGGCGCCGGCGCTGGTGGCGGGTGCGCGCATGGCCGTGTGCACGGTGTCGGGCAGTTCGGCGGCGCGGGCGTCGATGTGCGCGGCCAGCGCCGGGTTGGTCAGGGCGCGGCCGACGCCGCCGGATTGCGCGGCCAGTGTGGTGCAGATCTCGCGCGCGAGAGCACGCACCGCGTGCCCGGCTTCCGGGGGGAGCTCGCGTCGTTCGATGTCCAGCGGGTGAAGCGTCTTACGTTCGGAGAGAACGCTTTTCACCAGAAGGTCCCTTCTTCGCGTCAGTCGAAAAGCGGGTGAAGACGTATCGCACTGCGAAGCTAGTACCTCGCGCGGCCTTAAGCAAGGCTTACCTAAGCGAGTCGGTGAAAATAGCGAAGATGCATGAAAGGGTAAGACTCGGGCGGTGATCGGTGCAATCCGGCACCCCGTATCGGGTGTGGCGCCGTCCTGACCAGGGATTTCCGGGCGGCGACACGCCCTGCCGGGCGGGTCGGTCAACCCAGCAGTTCGCGAGTCGCCTCGTGCTCGGGTGTGGCGAGAACCGCAGTGGCGGTACCGGATTCGACGACCCGTCCATCGTCGAGCACGATGATCTCCGCGCAGTGCGCGGTGGCGAGCCGCATATCGTGGGTGATCACCAGCAGCGCCGCGCCGCGTTCGGCGCGGACCCGGTCCAGCAGCGTCATCATCGACGCCGCGGTGCGGTGATCGAGCGCGGAGGTGATCTCGTCGCACACCAGCACGGCCGGGTCGGCCGCCAGCGCGCGAGCCAGGGCGACGCGCTGCCGCTGACCGCCGGATAGTTGGTGAGGGTAACGATCGGCTGTGTCCGGCGACAGGTCGACCGTCGCGAGCAGCGCTGTGATTCGTTGTCGCAGACAGTGTTCGGGTACTCGCCCAATGCGGCGCAGTGGCCGTGCGAGGGTCTGCGCGACGGTGCGGCGCGGGTTCAGCGCCGACAGCGGATTCTGGGTGACCAACTGGATGCCGTTCCCGCGCTGCCGGATTCGCCGGCCGCGGCCGACCGGCACCGCGGCGCCACGCAGCTCGAGTGCGCCGGTCGAGTCCCGGTGCAGTCCGGCGATCACCCGGGCCAGCGTGGTCTTCCCGGCCCCCGACGCGCCGACGATTGCCAGCGCTGCACCGGCCGGTAGCTCGAGGTCGACCCCGGACAGGACCGGCTGCCCGCCCGCGGCCGCGGCGAGACCCCGCGCGCGGAGCGCGATGTCCTGTCGGTGCTCGCCGTTACGCTCGGCCACATGAAAGTCATCGGTACCTTCGCCGTCACCGCCTTCGATCCCACCGACGTGGTTCCCGACCCGCCGATCGCGACCGCCCTGCCGGTCGGTGTGGTGACCATGCGCAAGGAGTTCGCCGGGGAACTCGGTGGCAGCTCGGCCACCCTGTTCACCTCCGCCTTCGACATGACCAGCGGCGCGGGCACCTATTTCGCGATGGAGTCCTTCGAAGGCGTCCTCGGCGACCGCGCCGGCGCCTTCAACTTCGTCCACTCGGCGACCACCAGCGGCACCGATCGCTCGCACGAGTTCTTTCTCATCGTTCCGAACAGCGGCACCGGTGAGCTCGCCGGTATCACCGGCACCGGTGGGCTCAGCGTCGACGCCGAGGGCGGGCACCACATCTGGTTCGACTACGAGCTCCCCGAGGCCTAATTCGAGAACGGTGTCGGCCACGGCGTGAATGGTGGCGGTGTCGTGGCCGGACAGCAGCACCGCGACACCGCGCTCGATGGCGATCCGCCGCAGCAACTGGGCGATTTCGGTGCGCAGCGCGCCGTGCAGACCGGCCAGCGGTTCGTCCAGCACCAGCACGTCGGTGCGCCGCAGCAGTGCGCGGGCCAGCGCGACACGGCGCTGCTGCCCACCGGACAGCTCACCCGGATGTCGCCGCAGATGCTCGGCGGAAAGCCCGACGAGGTTCAGTGTCTCGATCAGATCCACCTCGGTCGCGTCCCGCGCCCCCTCGGTCAACAATGTCCGCACCCGCATGAGCGGATTCAGCGCCGATCCCGGATCCTGCGCGACAAAGGCGATCCGCTCGCGCCGAAAGCGTTGTAGCTCAACCTCATTCATCGCGAACACGTCCGCGCCGCGAACGCGTACGGAGCCCGCCGCCGCCCCCGCCGGTACCTGGCCCAGTAGCGCCCGCATCAGTGTCGTCTTCCCGGCTCCGGACGGTCCGGTCAAGGCCGTCACGGTACCGGCTTCGAGCCGAAAATCCATGGGCCCGACCAGCTTTTGCCCCGCCTGTCCCCAGACTGTCAACCCGTCTACCGCGACCGTTTCGGTGCCCGGGCGCGCGGTGCCACACCGCTGCGCCGCATCGGCGCGGTCCCGCGTCCCCGCGGGTTTTCGGCCGGGGCTCTGGACCGGGGCGGTGGCGGGTGCCCGGCTGAAGCCCGCGACGGCCAGGTTGACGCTGACCGCGACGATGGCGATGGCGGCACTCGGAGCGAGGACGGACCAGGGGTTGAGCAGGAGCCCGGAGGTGTTCTCGCGCACCATGACTGCCCAGTTGGCCGCGCCGAGGGTGGTGGGAAGCTGGAGGAAGGAGGCGGTGCTGACAAGGTAGACGCCGACCACGAAGCGCAGGCCGAGCTGGGTGGCCAGGACCTCGCGCAGATTGGGTACGACCTCGCGGAAGACCAAGTGCGGCAGCCGCTCCCCGCCGGCCTCGGCGGCCTCGACGTAGCCGCTGGCGGCGATGCCCGCGGCGGCCGCGGTGAAAACCCGTGCGCAGTACGGTGCCCCGAACAGCAGGGCGATGACGATCAGGCCGAGCGCGCCCGCGTCCGGCCAGGAGGTCAGGACCAGCAGGATGCCGAGGACCGCGGGCATCAACATGGCGAAATCGGTGGCGCTCTCGATGATCGCGCCGACTCGTGGGCGCAACGCGGCCACCGCGCCCAGTACGCAGGCGACCCCGGTGATCAGCACCGCGATCCCGGCGGCCATCAGCAGCAGCCCCCATCCGCCGTACAGCAGATGACTGAAGACGTCGCGGCCGAGCCGGTCGGTACCGAGCCAGGCCTGCGCGCTCGGTCGCGCGAACGGAATGCCGACCGCAGCCTCCGCCGGGCGCGGCGCGAACGACGGGCCCAGTGCCGCGGCGACGAGCACCAGCAGCGCCGGAAGCAGCGCCCAGCCCGCAGACAAGCGAACTTCCCAGTGCGGCAACCTCATCCGCGACCTCGCAGGGACCAGGCTCGGATACCGTCGGCGAGCGCGAGCATCAGCATGATGACAGCCCCGGAAAGGGCTACCACCGCCGCGACCACCGACGTGTCGCGGTCGGCGACCGAACCGGCGAGCACGGCCCCGAGTCCCGGATAGTTGAAGATCGTTTCGACGACCAGTGACCCGCCGAGCAGCATTCCGACGGTGGTCGCGAAACTGGCCACGATGGTAGGCGCGGCGAACGGCATGACGTGCCGTACCAGCACGACTCGGCTCGGAAGTCCTTCCAGCACAGCATTGTCTACGTGCGGAGCCTGCGCGGCGTCGGTCAGTGCCGCTCGCACCACGCGAGCGTTCCAGCCGATCTGCGGTATGGCCAGCGCGAGGACCGGGAGCACCAGCATGTCCGCGCTTACCGGGAAGCCGGAGCGATCGGTGATCGTCACCGCGGGCAGCCAGCCGGTGGCCAGTGCGAACACCATGATCAGCAGGGTCGCCAAGACGAACTCCGGCAGGGCCGCCGCCACCGTCGTACCGGGTTGCAGCACCCGTCCGGTCCAGCCGCCTCGCACCCACCACGCGCCCAGCAGCAGCGACAGCACGACCGTGCACAGCAGTGCCAGTCCACCCAGCAACAGGGTGGGCGGGAACTTGTCGGCGAGCAGGTCGTTGATCGGGCGCCCCCGGGCGGTGCGGCCGAAATCGCCGGTGAGTACGTCGGTGACCCAGTCGAGGAAGCGCGTGGGCAGTGGCCGATCCAGACCGAGTTCGCGTTCCTTGGCGGCGATCTGGGCGGGAGTGGCCTCGCGGCCGAGGACAGCGCGCGCGGTGCTGCCCGGCAGCAGGTCCACCGCGACGAATACGGTGGCCAGCAGGGCGATCAGGAGACCGAGCCGCCGGAGCAGCAGCCGGGCGAGCAGTCGCCCGGCCCGGCTGCCGCGCCGTTTCGTATCGGCGGCCACCATCATTCCAGCCAGGCCCGTTCCAGCTGCACGCGCGCGAAACCGCCCAGCTCCGGGAGACCTTTGACCTTGGCGGCGGCGATATCTATACCGTCGGCCATGCCCCACACCAGGTAGCCGCCGCGCTCGTATTGGATCCGCTGGATCGTCTGGATCGCGCGGGCGTACTCGGCGTCGTCGCGCGCCGCGAGAGCCGTCGCGGTCGCCGCGTCGAATTCCGCGTCCCGGAACGCTGTCTCATTGCGGTTGGACCGGCCGGAGAGCAGCTTGTCGGCATAGAACAGCACGGAATCGTTGGTCCCCCAGGACACCGTGTAGAGCGGCGCGTTCAACCAGGTCCGGTCGTAGAAGACAGTGGATTCCTGCACCTGGACCTCGATCCGCAGCCCGATCTCGGCGAGCTGGGTGGCGAGTACCCGCGCCGATTCCACCTCACCCGGCGCTTCGGCCTTGGTGGCCAGCGGATAGGTCGCGCCGGTATCGAAATTCGATTCGCGCAGCAGGGTTTTCGCGCGCTCCAGGTCGCGCCCGCGCTGCGGGATCGACCTGTCGTAGGCGGGGTCGGCGGTGCCGAGGATGTCGTCGGCGACCGTCCCGTACCCCGAATGCACCTGATTCACCAGGGCGGCGCGGTCCACGCCGAGCCGGATCGCGGCCCGCACCCGGGGATCGGCGAACGGCCCGTCCGCGGTCCGCATCGCCACGCCGAGCATGGTGTCGTTGCCGCGCCGCACCACCCGCAGATCACCACGCCCCTCGGCGGTGCGCCCGGCGATCGCGCCCACATTGGAGGCCAGGTCGATCTGCCCGCCGAGCACCGCGTTGCCCAGTGCCGTCGCGCTTTCGAACATGGTGACCTCGATGGCGTCCAGCAGCGGCGCGGGCCCGTGCCAGCGGTCGTTGCGCACCAGTCGTGCGTTGCCGCCCTGGAACGACTCCAGCCGGAACGGCCCGGTGCCGATCGCCTGGGTGAAATCGGTGGTGTCCTTCTTCACCGTGAACGTCATCAACCGGACCAGCAGGGGCAGTTGGGTATTCGGTTCGGGCACGGTGAGCACCACGCGATTCGGCCCGTCGGCGGTGATATCGGCCTCCGCGACCGGCATTTTCGACGCGCCGCCGACCCGGCGCAGCCGTCGTAGCGACCACACCACGTCCTCGGCGGTGACCGGCGTCCCGTCGTGGAAGGTGGCGCCCGCGGCGAGCGTGAAGGTCCACCGCTTGCGTTCGGCGTCGGATTCCCATGTGGTCGCCAGGCGCGGGGCCACATTCGGATTCGCCCCGGGCACGGTGAGGGCGTCGTACACCAGTGCGGTGATGAGGAAGTCGCTGTCGTTGCTGAGATTGGCGTGCGGGTCCCGCTCGATCCGCGCCGCCGTGCCGACGGCCCCGACTCGCAGCGTGCCGCCGGACGCGGGCCCGCCGGAACGATCCGAGCACGCGGCCAGCAGTAGCAGGGCCCCGGCTCCCACGCCGCCCCGCAGTAGCTGTCGCCGGTTCCAATCCATCCCGCTGCCTTCCTCGAGCGCCGCGAGGCCGATGCGCCTCAGCTAGGCCAGGCTAGCCTAATTCGGCTGCGGGTTAGCTGGATATCGCTCGCGCCCAACCCTGTTCACGTTCGGCACGGTCGAACCCTGGTCACCCGAGCGCATTTCGGTCACGCCGCCGACCTGCGGCGACGCGCCGGTTTGCGTTGTCGATCGCAATCCGGGGGAGCACACCGAAATACCTGGATGATGGAAGGGTGCTCTGGAAAAAGACCGGCGTTGTGGCCGCTGCGATGGTGACCTTGATCCTCGCCGGGTGTGGGGGTGTAGGCACATTGACACCGATTCCCGAGGGGATACCGCCGGGCCCCGGCCTGCCGGTGCCCCCGATCGATCTCGACGCGCCCGGCCGCAGCGCCGCACAGCTGACCGACTGGGCCGAGGGGCAGCACGCCCTCGGCATTCCGAAGATCGCGCTGGAGGCCTACGGTTACGCGGCGGCGGTGCTGGCCCGCTCCCGGCCCGACTGCGGTATCGCCTGGACGACCATCGCCGGTATCGCGAGCGTGGAGAGCAAACACGGCATGCACGGCAGCTCCGAGCCGGGCGCCGACGGCGCGGTGCGCCCGCCGATCATCGGCATCCCGCTCGACGGCGGCCCGGGTGTCGCCGAGATCAAGGACACCGACGGCGGCCGGCTCGACGGTGACCAGGTGTACGACCGCGCGGTCGGCCCGCTGCAATTCATCCCGGAGACCTGGCAGCGCTGGGGCGTGGACGCCAACGGCGACGGCTTCATCGATCCGCAGAGCATCGACGACGCGGCACTGACCGCGGCCCGCTATCTATGTGCCAGCGGCGGTGATCTGAAGTCCGAACACGGTTGGCAGCGCGCCCTGCTCACCTACAACCAGTCCAACCGGTACCTGCGCACCGTGCGCGATCGGGCCGCCGCGTACAGCGTGGGCCGACAGGTGTGAGCCGGGCCGTCGAACAGTTCGGGCGACTTTTTGAGAGTGTGCCAAGGTCCGGCCGCTGAGCACTGCGCTAGGCTCGGCACCGCACGGCCCCATCCGTCACCTGCCGTGCCAGCAGCCGAAGGAGTGTCGTTTTCGTGGCAATCATCGAACAGGTCGGAGCTCGCGAGATCCTGGATTCGCGCGGAAACCCCACTGTCGAGGTGGAAATCGCGCTCGACGACGGCACCCTGACCCGCGCGGCGGTTCCGTCCGGCGCCTCCACCGGTGAGCACGAAGCGGTCGAGCTGCGCGACGGCGGCGACCGCTACCAGGGCAAGGGCGTGCAGAAGGCCGTGGAGGGCGTGCTCGACGAGATCGCCCCGGCCATCATCGGCCTGGACGCGGTCGAGCAGCGCACCGTCGACCAGGTCCTGCTGGATCTGGACGGCACCCCGGACAAGTCCCGCCTCGGCGCCAACGCGCTGCTCGGCGCCTCGCTGGCGGTGGCCCGCGCGGCCGCCGAATCCTCGGGCCTGGAGCTGTTCCGCTATCTCGGTGGCCCGAACGCCCACGTGCTCCCGGTCCCGATGATGAATATCCTCAACGGTGGCGCGCACGCCGACACCGGTGTGGACGTGCAGGAATTCATGATCGCCCCGATCGGCGCCCCGACCTTCAAGGAGTCGCTGCGCTGGGGCGCGGAGATCTATCACTCGCTGAAGTCGGTGCTCAAGGCGCAGGGCCTGTCCACCGGCCTGGGTGACGAGGGCGGTTTCGCGCCGGATGTCGCGGGCACCCGCGCCGCGCTGGATCTGATCGCCGTCGCGATCGAGAAGGCGGGCTACAAGCTCGGCACCGATGTGGCGCTCGCGCTGGATGTGGCCGCGACCGAGTTCTACACCGCCGGTAGCGGTTACAAGTTCGAAGGCAGCGTGCGCAGCGCCGAGGAGATGAACCAGTTCTACGCCGAACTGCTCACCTCCTACCCGATCGTGTCCATCGAGGATCCGCTGTCCGAGGACGACTGGGACGGCTGGGTCGCGCTCACCGACGCCATCGGCGACAAGGTGCAGCTGGTCGGCGACGATCTGTTCGTCACCAACCCGGAGCGCCTGGAGGAGGGCATCGCCAAGGGCGCGGCCAACGCGCTGCTGGTGAAGGTCAACCAGATCGGCACGCTCACCGAGACCTTGGACGCCGTCGAGCTGGCGCACCGCAACGGCTACAAGACGATGATGTCGCACCGCTCCGGTGAGACCGAGGACACCACCATCGCCGATCTCGCGGTCGCCGTTGGTTCCGGCCAGATCAAGACCGGCGCCCCGGCCCGTTCCGAGCGCGTAGCCAAGTACAACCAGCTGCTCCGCATCGAGGACGCGCTGGGCGATTCGGCCCGGTACGCCGGCGATGTCGCCTTCCCGCGCTTCGCGTTCGAAGGCTGACGATATGGGCGGTCTTCACTACGGCCTGCGTGGTCGCTACCGCCTCCGGCCGCTGAGTTCAGACCGCAGCTGACAGAGGAGCATCATGGCGGAGCGACGTGCGCGCGGTACCAGTCCAGCCGGACGTGGGGACCGCCGCACGGCGCGCGCGGCCCGGGCCGCGCGCCCCGCGGCCGTCAAACGCACTCGGCGAGGGGCGGATTCGACGCCGAAGGTACGTAAGACCGAGGCGCGCAAGCGTTCGGCGCGCGCCGAACGGCACGACCGCACCATCCTCGGCCTGCCGACCGGCAAGGCGGTCATCTTGGCCGTGGTGGTGTGCGCGCTCGCGCTGACCCTCGCGGTCCCGATGCGCACCTACTTCTCGCAGCGCGCCGAGGCCGCGGAGCTGGCGCAGCAGCGCCGGGAACTGGAGGACGATCTGGCGCGGCTGCGCGATCGCCGTGCCCAGCAACAGGATCAGCGCTACATCATCTCCGAGGCGCGCAACCGGTTGCGCTTGGTGATGCCGGGGGAGACGCCCTACATCGTGCAGGTGCCCGGTATCGAGGCGCCCGCGCCGCCGCCGGCGCCGACCAAGTCCAAGACCCCGGACCCCTGGTACACCGAACTGTGGGAGACGATCTCCCAGCCCCAGCCACCCCAGCAGCCGAACTCTGCGCCTATTCCGGAAGGACACAAGTGAGGGAGCGAAGCGAGCGGACGCAGCCGAGCACCGGCGAGGCGAAGCCGTGACCGCACCGACCGAACGCGATCTGGAGATCATCGCGGGCCAGCTCGGCCGTGAACCACGCGGCGTGCTGGCCGTCGCGTACCGGACCCCGGACGGGCTGCCCGCGGTGGTGAAAACCGCGCCCCGGCTGCCGGACGGCACCCCGTTTCCGACGCTGTACTACCTGACCGATCCCCGCCTGACCGCGGAGGCGAGCCGGCAGGAATCCGCCGGTGTCATGCGCGAGATGACCGAGCGGCTGGCCCAGGACCCGGAGCTGGCCGCCGCCTATCGTCGCGCGCACGAGAGCTATCTGGCCGAGCGCGACGAGATCGAGTCGCTCGGTACCGATTTCACCGGCGGCGGCATGCCCGAGCGGGTGAAGTGCCTGCACGTGCTGATCGCGCACGCCCTGGCGAAGGGCCCGGGAGTGAATCCGTTCGGTGACGAGGCGGTCGCACTGGCGGCCGATAATGGATTGCGTGGCACCGCCATTCCGGCGGACTGGCCGAAATACGAGGCGGGATAGAGATTATGACGCGGGTGGCGGCGGTTGATTGCGGTACCAATTCGATTCGGCTGCTGATCGCCGACGTCCTCCCGGACGGCAAGCTGGCCGATGTGCACCGCGAGATGCGGATCGTGCGGCTCGGTCAGGGCGTCGACGCGACCGGCTCGCTGCATCCCGACGCCATCGAACGCACCCGCGTCGCC
Source organism: Nocardia sp. NPDC127579 (assembly GCF_042672005.1). NCBI lineage: Bacteria > Bacillati > Actinomycetota > Actinomycetes > Mycobacteriales > Nocardiaceae > Nocardia > Nocardia sp. NPDC127579. The sequence continues at coordinate 191,742 of NZ_JBHXVZ010000002.1, forward strand.
CTGGCCGATTACGCCCGGTCGATGCGTGCGGCGCAGGTGAGCCGCGTCCGCATGGTCGCCACCTCGGCTACCCGCGACGCGTCCAATCGGGAGGATTTCTTCGCCATGGCCCGGGCCGAGCTGGGTACCGTGGTGCCCGGTGCGGAAGCCGAGGTGATCACCGGCGACGAGGAGGCGCGGCTGTCGTTCACCGGCGCCATCGGTGAATTGTCCAGTGCCGAGGGGCCTTTCGTCGTCGTCGATCTGGGTGGCGGTTCCACGGAGTTGGTCTACGGTGACAGCTCCGGCGTGCAGGCCGCATTCTCGGCCGATATCGGGTGTGTCCGGGTCACCGAACGCTGTCTGCCGGGCAATCCGCCCACGGCCGATCAGGTCGCGGCCGCCCGCGAGTTCGCGGCGCAGCGGTTGGACGAGGCGTTCGCGCGGGTGCCGGTGGGCGGCGCGCGCACCTGGGTCGGTGTCGCGGGCACCGTCACCACCATTGCCGCTATCGCGCTCGATCTGCCGGAGTACGACTCCGAGCAGGTGCACCTGACCCGTCTGAAGCTGGACGAGGTGCGTGCGGTGTGTGATCGGCTGATCGGCATGGATCACGATCAGCGCGCCGCGCTCGGTCCGATGCATCCCGGCCGGGTCGATGTCATCGGCGGTGGCGCGGTGATCACCGAGGTGCTCGCCGAGGAACTGGCGAGCCGGGCGGGCATCACCGAGCTCGTCGTGAGCGAGCACGACATTCTCGACGGCATCGCGTTGTCGATCAGCTAGCGGAAATCTTCAGTTGTAGCGGGTGGCTATCTATGGGATTTGTAGCTAATTTCTGGCATACCTACGGTTCCGAAGGTGAGGTCGAAATGAATGGCGCGCCGCGCCTGAATGCTCATCGATAGCCGCTCAACCAGCGCAAACTGCCCGATTTGGACGAACGCAACCGAGCTCGGTGCATCCAGTCGGACGTACCTCCTCGCGCATTCAGACCAGCGGCGCGCCGATCGTGATTTGCTGCACAGTTGCGATTTATGCCAATCTCTCGGGTATGTCCCAAAGTGTGGTACCCGATCGGGTCGCTGAGGATCGCACCCTGTTCGGCCATCCGATCGGGCTGACCAACCTCTTCGGCGTCGAGATGTGGGAGCGTTTCTCCTTCTACGGAATGCTCACCATCCTCGGGTACTACCTGTACTACTCCGCGACCGAAGGCGGCCTCGGCCTGGACAAGGCCACCGGCGTGGGCATCGTCGGCGCCTACGGCGGCCTGGTGTATCTCTCCACGGTGCTCGGTGGCTGGATCGCCGACCGGGTCCTCGGCATGGAACGCACGGTCTTCTACGGCGGCGTCATCGTCATGTGCGGTCACCTCGCGCTGGCCGTCATTCCGGGGCTGGCCGGCGTCGGCATCGCCCTGCCGCTGATCGCGCTCGGCTCCGGCGCGCTCAAGGCCAATGCGTCCTCGCTGCTGGGCACGCTCTACCCCAAAGGCGATGCCCGGGTCGACGGCGGTTTCACGCTCTTCTATCTCGGCATCAATGTCGGCGCTTTCACCGGCCCGCTGCTCACCGGTCTGCTCCAGTCCAATGTCGGTTTCCACTGGGGCTTCGGCGCGGCCGCGGTGGGTATGGCGCTCGGCCTTACCCAATACGCCGTCTTCCGGCGCAATCTCGGCACCGCCGGGCGCGAGGTGCCCAATCCGCTGCCGCGCACCGCCCTTCCGAAAGTGGTCGGGGCGCTGGCGCTCGTCATCGTGGTCGTCGCGGCCGCGTGGGCGATGAAGCTGGTCACGCTGGAGAACCTGGCCGATGTCACCACCGGCGTGATCGTCCTCGCCTCGCTGGCCTACTTCGTGGTCATGCTGACCAGCAAGCAGGTGGACGCGGTCGAGCGCACCCGGGTGCGCGCGTTCATCCCGCTGTTCATCGCCAATGCCGTGTTCTGGTCGCTCTTCCAGCAGATCTTCACCGTGCTCGCGGTCTACTCCGACGAGCGGATGAACTGGAGCATCTTCGGCTGGGAAGCCCCCTCGAACTGGATCGGGTCGGTGGAACCGGTGTGGATCATCGCGCTGTCCCCGCTGTTCGCGGTGATGTGGACCAAACTGGGCGGGCGGGCGCCGAGCACCCCGCGCAAATTCGCCTTCGGCGTGATCGGGATGGGCGCGGCGTTCCTGCTGTTCGTCCCGCTGGCCGGCTTCACCGGCAAATCGGTGCCCGCGGTGCTGGTGCTGCTGATCATGGGCGGGTTCGCGGTCTCCGAACTGCTGCTCTCGCCGATCGGCCTCGCGGTCACCACGCAGCTCGCCCCCAAAGCCTTCCGTGCGCAGATGATGGCCCTGTACTTCTTCTCCGTCGGAATCGGAACTTCCATGGCCGGTGTGCTGGCCCGTTATTACTCCGATGAGCACGAGGTCGCGTACTTCGGGCTGATCGGTGTCGCTGCGATCGCAGCGGGTGTGGTGGTCCTCGGTCTGGTGCCATGGATCAGTCGGCGAATGGAAGGCGTTCACTAGCCGCCGGGCCAGTGCGCTGTAGCTCAACCCCTTGTTGAAGGAGAAAACAGTGGCGATCCAGGAATCACCGGACAGATCTCCGGCGCCCCGCCGCACCGGTCTGTTCCGGACCAAATCGGTCGAGCAGTCCATCCGGGACACCGACGAACCCGACTCGAAACTGCGAAAAGACCTGACCGCCTGGGATCTCACCATCTTCGGCGTCGCGGTCGTCATCGGCGCCGGCATCTTCACCCTGACCGCGCGGACCGCGGGCAATGTGGCGGGGCCGTCGGTGTCGCTGGCCTTCGTGCTCGCCGCCATCGCCTGCGGTCTGACCGCGCTGTGCTACGCGGAGTTCGCCTCCACGGTGCCGGTCGCGGGCAGCGCCTACACCTTCTCCTACGCCACCTTCGGTGAGCTCGCCGCCTGGATCATCGGCTGGGACCTGATCCTGGAGTTCGCGCTCGCGGCCTCCGTGGTCGCCAAGGGCTGGTCGCAGTATCTGGCCACGGTGATCTCGAGCGAGACGACCGTGCACTTCGGGTCGATCAGCTTCGACTGGGGCGCGGTGTTGCTCATCGCCGTCCTCGGCGTGCTGCTGGCCGTGGGTACCAAGGTGTCCTCGCGCGTGTCGGCCGTGGCGGTGGCGATCAAGCTGGCGGTGATCGCGCTGGTGATCGTGGTCGGCCTGACCTACTTCAACAAGGACAATCTCTCGCCCTACATTCCGCCGTCGGAGCCGGCGGGTGACGGCGGCAGCGGCATCCACCAGTCGCTGTTCTCGCTGCTCACCGGTGCAGGCAGCAGTAACTTCGGCTGGTTCGGCCTGCTGTCGGCGGCGAGCCTGGTGTTCTTCGCGTTCATCGGCTTCGATGTCGTCGCTACGGCCGCCGAGGAGACCAAGAACCCGCAGAAGGCGCTGCCGCGCGGCATTCTCGGCTCGCTTGCCATCGTCACCGTGCTCTATGTCGCGGTCTCGCTGGTGCTCACCGGCATGGTGCCCTACACCGATCTACAGGGTGACAACGCGACGCTGGCGACCGCGTTCGCGATCCACGGCGCCGACTGGGCGAAGAACCTGATCTCGATCGGCGCGCTGGCCGGTCTCACCACCGTTGTGATGGTGATGTACCTGGGCCAGACCCGTGTGCTGTTCGCCATGTCCCGCGATGGCTTGCTGCCGCGCAAGCTCGCGCACACCGGCACCAAGGGCACGCCGGTCCGGCTGACCGTCATCGTCGGTGTGGTCTGCGCCGTGCTGGCCGGTTTCGTCGACTTCGGCACGCTGGAGGAGATGGTCAATATCGGCACGCTGTTCGCCTTCGTGCTGGTGTCGATCGGCGTGCTGATCCTGCGCCGGACGCGCCCCGAACTGCCGCGCGGCTTCCGGGTCCCGTGGGTGCCGGTGATTCCGGTGCTGGCGGTGCTCGCATGCCTGTGGCTGATGCTCAATCTCTCGGTGGAGACCTGGCTGCGGTTCGTCATCTGGATGGCGATCGGCATCGTCGTCTACTTCGCCTATGGACGCCGGCACGCGCTCTTGGGCAAGGCCGAGCAGAAGTAGTTCGAAACCCGAAGGAGCCCACGTGTTCTTCGTGGGCTCCTTCGTTTGCGACCAGATTGCTGAAACCTTGTTAGAGTGGCCGTGCGGTGCCGAACCACCCGGTCGGCAGCCCCATGCTGGAACCGGTTGTGAACCATCGTTATTGCCGAATACGGTGTGGCGGACGCGATCCCGGCAGTCCCCGCCGCCGCCGCGATCCGGCCCGCCACCCCGCCGATCAGTACCTTTCCGTCCACCTCGAAGTAACCCGATGATCGCCGCAACATCAAACCATAGCTGAAAGCTATGGCGCTCAGACCCGTCCGTCCGTGGCGTTTGCTCGCTCGCAGCCAGGAAACATCCATCCCCGCGAATCCCAGAATTCCGGTACAGCCGTACGAGTCGGTAGTCTGAACGCCCACGCCCCTATAGCCCAATTGGCAGAGGCAGCGGACTTAAAATCCGCCAAGTCTGGGTTCGAGTCCCAGTGGGGGCACCGTGGCGCCGCGGCGCGGCCTGGTTCTTGCCGCTGGAGGGCGCGTCGTGCGCGGCAGCCGGCCGGGCCGGGGTGCGGCGGCAGCCGCCGTCGGCTAGGGCCGGGGTGGGCCGCATCTAGGATCGTGCGCATGACTCTGCTGACCGAACTACGGCCGGTGCGCGCTGTGCTTTCCAGTCCGCGCCCGCTGCGGCCCACGGCCGATTTCGGTCCGGACGACCGGCGGCGCGGATGGATTGTCACCGCGGTGATCACGCTGATCGCCGCGATAACGCGGTTCGCCAATCTGCAATACCCCACCGATGGTGGTAGTCCGGTATTCGACGAGAAATACTATGCCACCCAGGGCTGGGAAATGCTGACCAACGGTCTGTGGATCGACGACAATCCCGGGTATTCGGTGATCGTCCATCCGCCGGTCGGGAAGATGGCAATCGCGCTCGGCGAGGCGATCTTCGGATTCAACGCATGGGGCTGGCGATTCTCGGCGGCGGTCGCGGGCACGGTCCTGGTGCTGCTCGTCGTTCGGATCGTCCGAAGATTGAGCCGTTCGACCATGACCGGAGCCATCGCGGGCATTCTGCTCATCGCCGACGGGGTGACCTTCGTCCAGTCCCGAATCGGCATGCTGGACATCTTCATCGCCCTGTTCGTCACGGCGGCCTTCGGCTGCCTGGTGGTCGACCGGGACGAGGTGCGCGCCCGAATGGCACTCGCCGACCTCGGCGGCCGCACCTCGACGACGCCGTTCGGCCCGCGACTAGGTGTCCGATGGTGGCGGTTCGGGGCGGGTGTACTGCTCGGCCTCGCCTGCGGAACGAAATGGTCCGGAATCTATTTCGTGGTCGCGTTCCTGTTCCTGTCCCTGATGTTCGACGTGACCGCACGTCGCGCCTACGGCGTGCGGCGACCGTGGAGCGGCACCGCCGTGCGCGACCTGCTACCCGCGCTGTACGCGCTGGTCGCCATTCCGATGGGTGTCTATCTCGCCTCGTTCGCGGGCTGGTTCGCCGGGGAGACCAGCATCAACCGCTATGCCGTCGGCAATGGCGTCGGCACCGGGGGATTCTTCTCCTTCGTGCCCGACGCGCTCCGGTCGCTCTGGTTCAACAGTGCCAAGATCCTGGATTTCCATACCGGGCTGACGAATTCGGCGGGAAATCAACATCCCTGGGAGTCGAAGCCGTGGACGTGGCCGATGGGGTTGCGCCCCATGCTGTATCACTATCCGGACCCCGATACCGCGACCGGCTGCGGATTCTCCCCGTGCGTGAAAGCCGTCATGCTGCTGGGAACGCCGGCCATCTGGTGGCTGGCGTTCCCCGTGCTCGCCTGGGCGGCATGGCGATCCATTGCCCGGCGCGATTGGCGATACTCGGCGGTGCTGCTCGCCTATCTGGCCGCATGGCTGCCGTGGTTCGCCTCGATCGATCGCCAGATGTATTTCTTCTACGCCACCGTGATGGCGCCGTTCCTGGTGATGCTGATCGCGCTCGCGCTCGGCGATATCGTCGGCCGGGCAACGGATTCCTACGAACGTCGTCGGCTGCAACTGCTGGTGGTCTGCCTGTATCTGGGATTGGTCATCGCGAATTTCATCTGGATCTTTCCGATCCTCACCGCGTTCCCCATTTCGATGCAGACCTGGCAGCACCAATTGTGGCTGCCCAGTTGGCGATAGCGGCGCTCACTGTCCGGTCAGCTCGCGCTCGCAGGCGGCCAGGATGCTGCGGAAGACTCGCGCGACCACCGGTCGGGAGAACATCCGGGTGACCAGATCCGCGCCGAACGGGATCGCCACCTCGGCTCGCGTGGTCCAGACGACCTTGGTGCCGCCGGGCACCTCGGTGAAGGTCATCGAGCCGCCCTCGTGGCGGGCCGGCGGGAAGCTGCGGTCGACGACGTAATCGAACGAGTGGGGCGCGTCGTAGCGGGTGACGCGTTCGTCGAAGCGCCCGATCAGCCAGGTGTGCAGGCGGATCGCACCGACCCCGTACGGCGCGCCCGCGCCGGGCCGGTCCAGGGTGCAGCGCAGCACCCACCGGCTGCGCTCGTAGTTCGTTGTCACCGAGCACCATTCGAAGACTTCCTCGAGCGGGGCCGCGATGACACGTTCGACGGTGATGGTCTGCATGGTCTTCTCCTGCGTGTCGCGGGGATCCTGATGCTCTCTTGGACACCGCCCGTTTCCGGAGGGTGACACTGTTCAGCTGTGTCCTCGGTCACGGTGCAGGATTCGCACCACCTGGGTGGTGTGCAGCTTCTCGGGATTGCGTACCGCGTACAGCCCGGTGATGCGGCCCGCGTCGATTTCGATGAGCTGGATGGTGTCGATCGTGCCGTCCGCCTCGGACCGGCAGACGATCGCGGGCAGCGCGTTGAACGTGCAGAACTCGTAGCTCATCGCAGACATGGGGCCGCGGGCCAAGCCGATGAGGTACCGCGCGACCGCGTCGGCGCCGGCGATCGGGTGGCGGGCCGCGGTGACCACTCCGCCGCCGTCGGTGAGTTGCACGACATCGGGGGCGAGCACCTCCATCAGCGCCTGCACGTCGCCGGTGCGGCTGGCCCGCATGAACTGGGCGATCACCGCCCGGCTGGTCTCGCTGTCGGGTTCGAAGCGCTTGCGGCGGGCCTGCACGTGGGCCCGGGCGCGGTGCGCGATCTGGCGGACCGTGGCGGGGGTCTTGTCGATCAGCTCGGCGATCTCGACCAGGCTGTGGCCGAACACCTCCGACAGGACGAAGACGGCGCGCTCGGCCGGGCCGAGGGTTTCCAGCACCAGCAGCATGGCCATCGATACCGATTCGGCGAGCAGCACATCATGACTGGCGTCGTGCTCGGTGCGGATCGGCTCCGGTAACCAGTTACCGACATACTCCTCGCGGCGTCGGCGCAACGACCGCAAACGGTTCAGCGACTGCCGCGTGACGGTCTGCGTCAGATAGGCGCGCGGATGCTCGACCGTCCTCGGATCGGTCTCGCGCCAGCGAAAATAGCTGTCCTGCACCACATCCTCGGCATCGGCTGCGCTACCGAGAATCTGGTAGGCGATCGTGAACAGTAATGGCCGCAGCTCGTCGAACGGACCCCGCCCCATGTCATCCATCCGCTAAACCTATCGCGCACAGCAAGTCCGAATCGCTAACGGGTAGCAAATATTACGAGTGTTTTACGACGAAGACCCGTGTGCGACAGCATATTTCCGCTGTGCTTATGGTTTCTGCCGTCGCCTATCGGAGGCGGCCAGTAAAGGGGAGATCAAGTCATGAAGTTTGGGAAGATCAGCGCTGCCGCGTGCATGGCGATCACCGCGGTGGGGATTACCGCGGCCACCGCGCACGGCGAGCCGGCGGTCGCGGCAGCGCCGCCCGCGGTGGTGGCGCAGGGGAATGCGACTTCCGGGCTGGTTCAGGGCATCAACTACAAGACCTCGGTCGCGCCGGCCGAGAAGACCATCACCATGCAGGTCGACAAGGGCCGCTTCGAGGTCGCCGCGGACGGCGCCGCCGTCCTGCTGAAGACCGACGACGGCGCGGTCGTGGACCAGGTGCCGCTGCGCTCGGAGCTGGCGGGCAAGCCGATCCAGGTGGCCCAGCAGATCAGCGAGAACGGCCGCGACCTCACCCTCCAGGCGTCGATGGCGCCGGAGGACCTGAAGGAGGTCGGCGAGCTCCGTGACGTCGACGGGACGTCCTGGGATCGCCTGATGTTCCAGGTCAACAAGAACCTGCCGGGCGTGATCATCGGTGGCGTGATCGGCGCGTTCCTGCCGTTCCTGTTCTTCATCACCATTCCCGCGGGCATGGTGATCGGCGGTTACATCATGGGTGGCCAGGAGTTCCTGGACGCGGTCATCGCGGTCGTCACCGGCCAGCCCTGATCCGGTAATACGGTCCTTGCGGGGCGGATGCGGCGAACGCATCCGCCCCGCAAGGCGTTTCAGCGGCCGAAGCGCGCGTCGACCCAGCCGAGGGTGTCCGCGAAGGAGGCTTCGAGGATGGCGCGGTGGTCGCGGTCGGGGTAGTTGCGGTAGTCGACAGGATTGCCGGTCGCGGTGAGCCGGGCGACCATCACGTCGGTGAGTTGCGGCGCGACCACGGTGTCGGCGCGGCCCTGGGCCACCAGCAGGGGGTGGGTGAGGCGCAGGGCGCTGGGGTCGTTGCTGTCGAGCACCCGGCGCAGTCCGGAGGTGTCGGCGGTGGGGGAGATCGCCTGGCCTTCTGGGAGGCCGCCCCACTGGTCGGGGCGGCGGAGCTGGCCGATGCAACCCTGATCCGCCAGGGGCATCAGGTCATCGGCCGCGGGGGTCAGCAACTGGGCGGTATCGATCGTGGCGACGGTCTGCGCGCCTCGGACGATCAGCGGCACGAACGCCGCGGCCGAACGCAGGACAGGTGCGGCCAGCGCAGCGGCGCCGAGCTGTGAAACCAGATGAGCGCTTTCGATCGCCGGACCGGAATTCGAGGCCGGAGCCAGGGCGACCGCGCCGAGCAGATCGAGCTGCGGCGCCCACTCGGCGGCGAGCGCGTCGGTGAAGACCGCGGCCTGGCCGCCCTGCGAGTGGCCGATCGCGACCCAGCGGGTGCCGATCGCGGGATCGATGTCCCGGGCCGCCAGCGCGATATCGGCGACGGCGCGCTGCTCGGCCGCGCCGATCAGATAGCCGTGCGGGCCTGGTGTGCCGAGGCCCTGGTAGTCGGTCTGTGCGACGGCATAGCCTGCGGCGATCCAGCGTTCCAGGTACTGCCGGGTCAGGGTGGTGTAATCGTGGGCCGGGTAGGTCGAGTCGGTATCCCGCGAGGGTGCGCACACGTCGGCGACGCCGGTCGTTCCGTGCGCCCACGAGATGAGTGGCCAGCCGCCGGGCGGCGGGGTGCCCTGCGGGACCGCGACCGTGCCCGAGACCGCGACCGGGTTGCCCTGCATGTCGATGGAGCGGTACAGCACCAGCTGGTTACGCGCGCCGGCGAGCGCGGGCGCGCTGTCGAGCGGACGCGACCGGATCACCGAACCGTGCGGGCCGGGAACGAGATCGGCCGATGGCGTGTAGAACTCGAGCCCCGATATCGCCGGGTCGGCGGTGGACGGGGCGGTGGTCAGCACGACAGCCGCGCTGATACCGGCGGCGAGGGCGGTGAACTTCGTCCAGAGCAGCAGGCGCATTCGCTGAACATACTGTGTGGTCGTCATGTCGGAAGTTGCGCGTACCGGTGTTTCGCGGGTCGGTGTGCTGCACGGCGCAGCAGCACACGCAGGCGTACGTTCTGCGACCGAGCTGATCCACCTGCACTGTGAAACAGCCCGCCCGCGGGGCGCTCCGAAATCCGCACGAAACGCTACTGCTCGAGCATCAGCTGCAACCTCTGATACCGTCGCACGAAGATACTCGGCACCCACTGCGGCGGATCGTCCGGATCGATGCCGAACTCCCTGGTCTCCCGAAGCAACGTACTGATCGCCGCGGACGCCTCCAGCCGGGCCAATGCCGAACCGATACAGAAGTGCGCGCCCTTGCCGAACGCGAGATGCCGGCGCACATTCGGCCGGTCGATATCGAAGCTGTCGGGTTCGGGGAATGCGGCCGGATCGCGATTGGCCGCGCCCCAGAGCAGCAGGAGGTGGCTGTCGGCCGCAAGGGCCGTATCGCCGAGCACGGTGTCGGCGACGACATGGCGATGATGCGCCCGGAACGGCGATTCCCAGCGCAGCGCTTCGTCCAGGAGTGCGGGCAGCAGCTCGGGATCGGCCCGAAGACGTTGTTGTAGTACGGGGTTCGTGGCCAGCACGCGCGCCGCCGACGCGATCAGTCCGGCGGTGGATTCGCCGCCCGCACCTACCAGCTGCACCAGGATCAGGACCGCGACCTCCTCGGTGAGTTCGCCGGTGCGGCAGGCCGACGCGAGCACGTGCAGCAGTGTTGTCGGGCCGGTCGCGGCGCGCAGGCTGCCATGTGGCAGTGTTGCCGGGTCCCGTGCGGCCCGGAGCGCATCGTGCAGGTAGGCGGCCAGCGACGTGGCCGAGGTGACCAGCTCCGGTAGCCGCTCCGAGGTGACTACGCCGCCGAGCATTTCGGTGCTGTCGTACGCCCAGATCAATAGTTGCGGCACATCCTCGCTCGGCAGGCCGATGAGTTCGGCGATCAGGGCGAGTGGCAACCGATCGGCCATGCCGGTCGCCCAGTCGATGCGATCCCCGCGCAGTCCCGTCGCCCAGAGCTCATCGGCCAGGCGGCGCACGCTCGGTTCGAGTGTGCGAATCCGCTTGGTGAGCACCGGCATAACGAGCTTGCGGTGTGCGGTGTGCACCGGGTCGTCGGCGGTGGCCAGCACGTGGACGGCCTGGCCGCCGCCATCGAGGTCGAAGGTGATCGGTGGCCCGTCCGGCTGCTGGACCAGTACGCCGGTCAGATGCGAGGAGAAGTCGGCCGTCCGCGCCGCCGCCTCGCTGACCAGCCGCCACGACGTAACCAGATGAAAGTCGGTCCCTGGCACCGCATACACCGGCTGCTCGGCACGCAGCCGACCCAACAGTGGATACGGATCATCGAGCTGCCCGACCTCGAACAGATCACCCATACGTCCCTCCAGGTTCACAGAACTCATTCGGCCGCCCACCGTCCGCCTCCCCGAAACCCATGTCAATCCCCCTCTCACCGTGAGACACCCCGCCCGCAATACAGTTCCGCCGACCTCGACGTGAGTCGAATTGGGCCTGATGGAAATCGGATAGCGCCGATATGTGGCCTGTCGTCGCCGGACACGGCATGCCGTGGAGGGGTGGATGGAGGTGCTGTGCTCGCCTTCGGATCCGATGGGTGCATTCGGGGGTGGTGCGAGTGAGAGGGATATGGAAATCTGTCTCAACTCGAGATAGTGGTGGTCGGGGTAAGGAGGCGCGGGATGTCGGAGCGGGTGGATTGGCTGGCTGGCGAGCGGGGTGCGGTGGCGGTGGCGCGGATCGAGACTGCCGCCGCGGAGCTGTTTCTCGAGCGGGGTATCGACCGGGTGGGGGTCGGGGAGATCGCGGATCGGGCCGGCTGCTCCCGAGCCACGTTGTATCGGCATGCCGGCGGTAAGTCCGTGCTGGTGCGTCGAGTGTTGACCCGGGCCGCGGGGACCGTCGCGGACCGTGTGGCCGTCGCCGTCGAGCCGTACCGCGGGGCGCGGCGTGCGGTCGAGGCGATCCTGGCCTCGGTCGCGGCGATTCGCGCCGACCCGGCACTCGCACAGTGGCTGCACCGCACCGCCCCAACCGACGACATGCTCACCACCGCCCCCGAATTACACCGTGTAGCAACCGAATTGACCCGCATCGCCCCCGACGACGAAGCCGCCCAATGGATCATCCGAGTAGTGCTCTCGCTGCTCGCCTGGCCCGGCCCCGACGCCGCCACCGAACGCCGCCTGGTCGAACGCTTCGTCGGCCCGCTATTCCGCACCCCGGACGCCACATGCGGCAGTTGACGGACGCCGTTCTCGGCGGTAGTGCACGGCTGCTGGAGGTCCGGCGCGGCGGTTGACGGACGACGCACCCGCCGATCGCCTGGGCCCGCCGGGAGGTCGGGCGGGGGGTGAAGTCGGCCCATGCGCTGTGTTTGCCTGCTGTTCGCCGATATCGGCTAACGTCGCGGTCATGAGCTTCATCCGGTGCTGTGCCGCTGTCTCGATCGCGCTTGTCGCGCCGCTGCCCGTTCATGCGGCGGTGCAGGCCGCGCCCGCGCCTGTCGACCGGGTTCAGCTGCCGGCGGGGCTGTGGGAAGTGCCGACGGCCGCGCCGGAGAGCTTCGATCTGATCATCGCCTACGCCTTCGGGAATCGGATCCCGGCGGGTGTCGATCCCGCGCGGACCGTCGGTAGCGCCTGGGCCGGTGAACGAGGCGCTGGCGCAGGCGGTCGTGCGGACGCGCGGTGGCCATGACATCCCGGTGTACGCGCAGACCGAGATCGCCGAGGTGCTGATCACGAAGTATGGGTTGGCGGACGTCGTCTCGATCGACCCGCGCCGCAACCCGGATGGAACGCTGGAATATCTGTCCACCCTCGGCGTTGCCGAGCAAGTGGCGGCGCTGCGTGGCCCGGGCGTCGGCAACCGAGCGGGTGTCGTAGCGTTCGAAGACCACCTGTGGCGCGCCACCTACAGCACCACCGTGCGCGGGTTCGACGCCTACGCACCCGCCGGGATCCCCATGCCGCGCGAATACGACCCGCAATCCGGTCAACCATGGACCACCGGCCCCGAGAAGTACCTGCCCGTCGATTACCTCGGCCGCGCACAACTGTTGCAGTCCACCGGTTTCCCGGAATTCCGCTGACCCGTCGTCGCACGGGACGCAAAGCCGCGCCCGCTCGACGGCGCGTGGCGGCCGGTCGGGCAGGCTTGATCGAGTCCGACCGGAATCGCGTGCGTCCGCTGACCTCTCGGTTCAGTGCCGGCTGAGTTCTCGGTCGTTGTCGCGCAGGGACCAGTCGGCGTTGACGCTGCTGCGGGGCTGGTCGGCGGTGCGGCGGCCGCGCACCTCGTCGGTGGTCGGCCAGTGCATGGCCGGGTCCCGCGGTTCGCGGTCCAGGCGCTCGTCGCGGGTGCTGCGCTCGTCGATCTCGGCGAATCCGACCAGGATGACCAGCATCATCAGCACCAGCGTGACGGTGACGATGAGCGGGGTGAGCAGCTGGGTGGGCTCCACGCCGCTGTCCGGTGAGACCGCCGCGTGGTGGGTGCTGTGCGGCGCGTGCATGGAATACATTCCGGTGTAGTGCATTCCGCACACCGCCAAGCCCATGATGGTGGACGCGCCGACGGTGGCGAACAGACCGCGCACATGCAGCATGAACCACAGTGCGGCGGTCGCCGCGACCACGGCGATCACGATGGACAGGGCCACCGTGCCGAGCGAATACTGCATGTCCATACCGGTTTTCATGGCGAACATGCCCAGGTAGTGCATGGCCGCCACGCCGAGACCGGTGACCGCGCCGCCGATCGGCAGCGATACCAGCTCTCGCCCGCCGCGCACCACGATGGACAGCCCGATCCACACCACCACGACCGCGATGGCCGCGCTGAGCAGCGTCATCGGGATGTCGTAGCGAATGGTGGCGCCCGGGATGGAGAAGCCGAGCATGGCCGTGAAGTGCATGACCCAGATACCCGCGCCGCCCAGCGACACGGCGGCCGCGATCAGCCAGCCGGCCGGCCATTCGGCCAGCCGGGCGTGTGAGGTGCAGCGCAGGCCGAGCAGCGATCCGAGCAGCGAGATGCAGAAGGCCACGATGGGAGTGATCCACCCGTAGCTGAAGTGATCGAATTCCATTGGTGCTCCGTAGGTTCAGCCGAGCAGATGCGCCGGTGTCGCGGTCGCGCAGACCTTGTGGACGAAGTTGCGCCGCAGCTGGTGATACGGCGATCCGGGGGCGAAGTTCTCGCGCATCCGCTCGAGTTCCTCCGCGCGGTAGGCCGCGAGCGGCTTCACCGCCTCGTCGGCGGCCAGTCGCCGCTTCTTCTCCACCAGCCGCGTGGCCAGCTCCGGCGAATCGGCCAGGGCCGCCGCCTCGGTGCGCACCCAGGCCCAGAAGGACGCCGGGCTGCCGGGGATGACCTGGTCCACCAGGCCGAGGGCGCGGGCGGCCCGTGCGCCGACCGGGAGTGGATTCTGGGTCAGGCGTTCGGCCGTCGCCGCGCCCACCCGGCGTGGCAGCGTGTAGGTCCAGTACTCCGAACCGTAGAGGCCCATCAGTTTGTAATGCGGGTTCACCACGGCCGATTCGCGGCACCACACCTCGTCGGCGGCGAGCGCGAGCATGATCCCGCCGGCCGCGGCATTGCCCGGCAGCGCCGAGATGACCAGCTTGTCGGTGGTGGTGAGGATGGCCTCGACCAGGTCGTCCATCGCGTTGATATTGCGCCAGGACTCCTCACCCGGATCCGCCGCGCCCTCGATCACATTGAGGTGGATGCCATTGGAGAAGAAGTCGCGGCGCGGCCCGAGGACGAGCACGCCGATCGGCCGGGTGCGGGCCTGCTCGTAGGCGTAGAGCAGGCGGCGGCACTGGCCGGTGCTCATGGCCCCGCCCGCGAACTCGAATTCCAGGTAGCCGACCGAATCCTGTTCGCGGTAGCGGATTTCCGACCAGGTGTCGCGGGCAGCGGCCTCGGCGGGGGACACCGGCACCTCGGGCACCGCGGGCAGCAGGCTGCCGAGTACGTCGGTGGCGGACTGCTTGAACGTGGGCGGGCCGCCCTGCTCGCGACGAGCCCGCAGCTGCGGCAGCCAGACCGCGCCGTCCACGGTGGCCCGGCAGATGGCGCCGTCGCGGGTCGCGATGATGCTGCCGGGCTTGCCGCGCAGCTGGTCTTCGTTGTGGCCGCCGTGTACGAAGAACTCGCGGCCGTACATGTCGTCCAGTACGCCGGGCTGGGAGTCGGCGGCGCGCAGCTTGCGCAGCACGGTAGTGGTGTCGTCGGTGGCCCAGTTGATCCGCCGGTAGGGCTGGGAGTGGTACGGGCGTAGTTCGCCGCGCACGTCGGATCGGCTGTAGTCCAAGGGTTCCGGGCGGTATCGGCCGCTTTCGAAGCGCTCGACCGCCAGCAGGACCGCAGCCAGCGCGGCGTCGGCGACCTCGTTGCGATACAGCCCGCTCTTGCCCACCGCCGCGACCGGGAACGGTACCGAGGCCCAGATCGGCCCGGCGTCCATCTCGGCGACCGCCTGCAGCACGGTCACGCCCCAGTCCCGCGCGCCGGTGCTGATCGCCCAGTCCAGCGAGGACGGCCCACGGTCGCCTTTCGGCCCGGGGTGCACGATCAGCACGGTGTGCTGGGTCCAGATGTCGTCGGGGATGGCCTTGGTCAGCATCGGCGCGAGGATCAGGTCCGGGCGGAACCGCGCCACACCCGCGCGCAGCTGATCGTCGCCTAACGCCAGCTCGACCCCGATATGGTGCCCGCGGTCGCGTAATTCGGCGTGGACGCGCTGGGTGAGGCTGTTGAACGCGCTGGCGACCAGCAGGATGCGCAAGGTGTACTCCATCAGGCGGATGTCGTGCGACGAGGTGATGGCGTCCCGGATGTCCGGTTCGGCATCAGGAGAAGTTAACCGTAACCAAGACGTTATGCACCTCGGTCCAATCCCCAGTGCGAGGAGCATGTTTAGCGGGCGGGTCATTGAAACCGCTGGTCGATAAGGGTTTTCGAGTGCTGTGACGCACAGTGATAGCGACTGGCTAATGTGTCTTTTAGAACAAGTTGATTAGAGTTCGGCCCGATTGGGTACCTGTAGTGCCCCGAAAACGGCGATATCGCGGTTGCCCATCGATGGCCCGCGCCGGTCCGGTTACCCGTGAGTACACGGGCTTGCTGACAGTACGCCAGGGCTCGTTCGAGCACCTCTAGCGAACCGGGTACAGGCCGACCTCGGAATCGCTACTGTCCGAATATCTTCCGGGGCAGACGGATGAGGGTCGGCCCTGGTTCTGCTCGATGTCAGGAGAACGCAGTGAGATTCACAAGAGCTGGCGCGTTGATCGGGGCGGTGCTACTGGCCACAAGCCTGGGCCTGTCCGCATGCGGTACCGACGACGGCGCGGACGCCGATATCGTCACGACCAACGGTGGCGAACCGCAGAACCCGCTGGTGCCGGGAAATACCAACGAGAACATGGGCGGCCGGGTGGTCGACCGGTTGTTCGCGGGGCTGAAGTACTACGACGCCGATGGTCAGCCGCACAACGAGATGGCCGAGAAGATCGAGACCACCGATCGCAAGAACTACAAGATCACGATCAAGCCGGACTGGAAGTTCACCGACGGCACCGTGGTCAAGGCCAAGAACTTCGTCGACGCCTGGAACTACACCGCACTCGGGACCAACGCCCAGTTGCAGAGCTATGTCTTCACCCCGATCCTGGGGTTCGACGAGGTCTCGGCCGATCCGCCGAAGGCGCAGACCATGGCGGGGCTGAAGGTCGTCGACGACCGCACCTTCACCGTCGAATTGCAGTTCCCCTCCATCGATTTCGAGATCGGCCTGGGCTACTCGCCGTTCTATCCGCTGCCCGACGCGGCGTTCAAGGATATGAAGGCCTTCGGCGAGGCCCCGATCGGCAACGGCCCGTACAAGTTCAAGACCTGGGAACACAACGTCAAGATCGATCTGGAGCCCAATCCGGACTATCCCGGCGGGCGCCCGGCCAAGAACAAGGGCCTGCGGTTCGTGCACTACCAGACCTTCGAAACCGCCTACGCCGACCTGCAAGCCGGGAACCTCGACACTCTCGACACCGTCCCGAACAGCGCGCTGGCAACCTACAAGTCCGACCTCGGTGATCGCGCGATCACCAAGCCGACCGCGCAGAACCAGCACATCGGCGTGCAGTCCAATGTGGCGCACTTCTCCGGCGAGGAAGGCGTGCTGCGCCGCAAGGCGCTGTCGATGGCGATCAACCGGGAACAGATCTGCGACAAGATCTTCCACGGCAGCCGCATCCCGGCCAAGGATTTCACCGCGAGCACCCTGCCCGGGTTCAACGGCAACCTGCCCGGCTCGGAAGTCCTGAAGTACAACCCGGAGGAGGCCAAGAAGCTGTGGGCCCAGGCCGAGGCCATCGCACCCTGGTCGGGCAGCTACGAGATCGCCTACAACTCCGACGGCGGCCATCAGGAATGGATCGAAGCGGTCGCCAACAGCATCAAGAACACGCTCGGCATCGAGGCGGTCGGCGTACCGTACCCGACCTTCAAGGACATTCGCGGCCTCATCACCGGGCGCACCATCGGCAAGGCGTTCCGTTACGGCTGGCAGGGTGACTACCCGACGATGATGCAGTTCCTGAGCGCCAACTACTACAGCTACTCCGGCACCAACAACGTCGACTACAAGAACCCGGAGCTGGACAAGCTGTTCGACGCCGCACTGGCGGCGGCCACCCTGGAGGAGTCCTACAAGATCATCGCGCAGGCCCAGACCCTGATGCTGCGCGACATGGTCGACATCCCGATCCTGGACTACGTGGCCAACGCCGGACGCTCGGACAAGGTCAAGAAGGCCGAACTGGCCTGGAACGGGTTGTTCGACTTCGAGAACATCGAGAAGTAGCTCGCCCGGCGCCCTCAGGTCACCTTGATCGTCGGCCCCAATCCGGGATTGTCGGTGACCTGGGGGTCCGCGTAGGGCTGCTTGCCCAGACGCTGGGCGGCCTGGGCGGCGAGGAGATCGGCGACCTCGTCCTTGAGATCGCCGTCGTCGCCGAGATCGATATCCACCCAATCGGTTTCGATACCGCGCTCGACGTAGGCGTGGACCTCGCCGCCACTGATCACCCCCGCGATATTGCGGAACGCGGTGGAATTCGGGTCGTTCCAATACTTTCCGTGGCCATCGGTGCCGAAAACGGGTTCCTGCTTGCCGTCGCCGTTGTAGTCGGCGTAATAGCCGGTGTCCAGGCGGGTGACGCCGGGCATCTCGTCGGGGTCGGTGCCGTCCGGGTTCTGGCCGTGCGGGTTGCGCTCCGGCAGGCCGGGAATATCCAGCCAGGAGGGCAGTCCGGAGTCGCGCGGTGCGGACTGCGCGGCCCCGATCAGGTCGCCCGGTGCGGTCATGGAGTAGCGCTGCACATTCGGGTTGGGGTTGTTCCAGCCCTTGTCCTGCACGCCGGTGCCCGCCGAGGACGCGTGCAGGATGCGGTCGGCCCGCAGGCCATGCTGCTCCGCGGTGGCGACGACGGAACCGCCGTAGGAGTGGCCGACATAGGTGACCGGTGTGCCCGGCGCCCGCTGCGCGACCTCGCGGTCCACCTCCTTGCCGAATTCCACCAGCTTGGGCGCCATCTCGGCGGCGTAGGCCGGGTTCATCGCACCCGACGGGCCCAGATCCTGCGGGAAATCGCCCTCCATGTACAGGAAGATAGGGCCCTTGGTCTGGTCGGCCAGGTTCCACGCGGCCGCCTGATTGGTCCCGGCGCCGTCCAGGCTGGTGCTGGTGCCCGGCACATAGACACCGACACCGGTTGTGCCGGTGCCGAATTCACCGAACACCTCGATCATGTGACCGCTGCCCTCGTCGGCCCGGAACATGATGAACCTGCGATCGACCTTCGCGTCGTCGGCCGCGTCGAGACCGGCGCTGCGCACCAGCTCGGTCTCCGGAGTCCGGTCCGACTCCGAATGCTTTTGCACCCGATCGGTTTTGGACGGATCGTCGATCGGTTCCAGCAGCCCCTCCAGCCGCTCGACCCGGTTCTGATCCGGGTTCGGCTTGTGCTTCTCCTGCTGGATGGCATTGCGAATATTGATCTCGTTGGCCGCGATTCGCACCGGGAACGGAATACCGTTGAGATTTCCCATCAGATCCGGATTCGCGATCACCAGCGCGCGCACATCATCCGCGCCGAGCTGGGCCACGGCGGCCGCGCGTTCTTCGGCGGTCATACCCGCCAACTGGGTGACGACATCGTCCGGATCGCGCGGGACGCCCTGGAACACGATGTCGCGCAGGCCATCTCGAATCGCGGTCAAATCGGACCGGATAGCCGCCAGCTGCTCGCCGTAGGTGGTGTCGATACGTTCGATCTCATCCATGCCGGCGAGGATATTCAATTGGTGGACACCGGCTTCGGAGTTCGCGCCATCCGGATGGGTGACATATCCCGCGTCGTCGACCGCGCAGCCCGCGGCCTGCGCGGCGGCTCGCTGAGCCAGCACATACTTTCGGGCCGCCTCGAATTCGCGGTGCGCGTCCTGTGCCTCGTCGGCGAAGCGCACCAGCAGCGCGCGCACCTCGTGTCCGTGATCGATCTCCTCGTTGGTGCGCCGCCACGCCGCGTCCCGGGTCCGCCCGCGCCAGTCCTGTGCGGCGTCCATCGCGCGGGACGAATCGGTGAGCGAGTCGTAGATCGCCACCGCGTTGTCATCGGCCACCTGTGCGGCCGCGCGCAGGCCGGCGAGATCCCAGGCCGCAAGCTGCGAGATCGTCGGCCGCATCAGCGCGCGGTCAACTTCTCGAATGCCGCGGCGGTATCGGCATCGCGCTCGGCGAGATTGCCCGCGAAGCGGTCCACCAGATCGGCCATGGCATCGAACCGGTTCGCGATCGACGCCGCCGCCTGCTGCGCCGGATCCGCGCTGTCGCGCACCGCCGCCAGCACCGCGCTGCCGTCACCGGTCGCCGCCGACAACGCCGACCAGCTCAGCCCGGACAGATCCGCGGCCTCGCGCCGCCATGTCGCGGAGATGTTCGTCAACTGCTCGGGTCGCACCCCGAACTGAGCCTCGTCGCCCACATCGCTCCCTGCATCGTCCCCAACTGCGCTTACTCAGGATTCGACGCAGCCGAGCGGCGATCGGTTCCGTATTCCGCCGACGAAACCCGCGGAAGAGGGTTTACCGGCGGCGGTCGAGCAGCGCGCCGACCAGCCAGGCCACCAGCCCCGCGACCAGGAACGACAGCAGCGACGCGCTCATCCACGCCTGCTTGGTGAAGTCCAGCGCCTCCTGCGTCCGGACCCAGAACCGGGTCCACGCACCCGCGTCACCGGGGTTGATCAGCTGATACACCGACAGGCCGACCAGCCACGCGAACACCATGCCCCAGCGCGACGGCGCATCCGCGTCGGTGTTCCACGAACCCTTGGCACGCAGGAAGAAATCGGCGACCAGCACGCCCAGCAGTGGCACGAACACCGAGCCGATCAGGCCCAGGAACCCGAAGTAGTCGTCCATTCGCAGCCACAGCGCCAGCGCTGTGATCAGCGCGCCGAGACCGATCGACAGCACCCGCCGATCGATCCGCGGCCACAGATTCTGGATCGAGACCGCCGTGGAGTAGACATTGGCGAAGGACTGGTCCGCCTCCCGGAACACCAGGATGAAGAAGAAGAACCCGCCCAGCGTGACGTGCAGGAACGGCCCGTAGACGCCGCTGTCGCCGGTGGCCAGCGCCAACGCGAGCAGCCCGAGGATGTAGGCGACGATCTGGGTCAGCGCGTAGGAGCCGCTGGCCGCGCCGAATGCCGCGCGGCTGCTCTTGGAATGCCGGGTGTAGTCCGCGGCCACCGGCATCCAGGAGATCGACACCGCCAGCGCCGCGTCGGTGGCGATCCAGAAGAGATTCCAGTCGACGCCGAACGGGCCGGAGCCCTTCGGGCCGGGATTGCTGGTCAGATCGGGGATGCCCGCCCGGAAGAACTGGATGTAGAACCAGGCCAGCGCGATCACGACGCCGACGGTGACGAACCGGCGCAGCATGCGCACCGATCCCAGCGGCCAGATCGTCAGAGCCGTGGTGATCAGGCCCGCGGCGACCACGTACAGCCAGCGTGGCCCGCCGCCGAACAATTCCTCCGCGGCGCTGCCGATGACGATGAGTTCGAAGGTGCCCCAGCCGATCAGCTGCGCGATGTTCAGCACGGTCGGCAGGTAGCTGAGCTTCGCGCCGAACAGTCCGCGCAACAGGACCATCGCGGGTTTGCCGGTGCGCGCGCCCGGCACGGCGGCCAGGCCGAGCATCAGCCCGCCGACCAGGGTGCCGATGATCATGGCCAGGATGCCGGCCGCGATGGACAGCTGTAGCGCGCCCTCGGTGTTCGGGGCCAGCACAGTGTACGCGCCGGAGAAGGCGAACAGGCTGACCCCGAGGTTGGCCCAGAACGCGCTCTGATCCCAGAACGAGAGCACCTTGGGTGCGGGCTGATCAAGGGTGAGCGGCGCCTCGTGCGCCTTGGACGGAGCAGACATTCGTCGAGCACTTTCCCTACGTCGGCATTACCCGAACAGGTTCGCGCGGTCGGCGGAGCGTAGGGCCCGCCCTCTCAGCCCGGCCGTGCCCGAGCTCCCGCAGTGGGTGGTTCGGGCGAATAGTACACGCGTCCGGCCGAATCGTGGGATGTCTCGTTGTCCCAGCTCACCGCCGTGCACGGTGGTTGTGCGGTCCACCGAAGCGGTCCGCGTGCCGGCGCCGCCGAGCTGGTGGTTCCTACCGGAAATCGGGATGCCGTGCGCTCGCGCGCCTGCGATCATTGTCGGATGGGGAGTGTCCTGATGACCGGGGATCTACACGGCAACACCACGCACGCCGTCGACCTGCTGCGGGTCGCGCAGCGGCAGGAGTGCGCGAAGATGTTCGTCCTCGGGGATTTCGGTGCCTGGGAGCACACCGCCGACGGGCGGCGCTACTTCGACGTCGTCGACCGGGTGGCCCGCAAGCACCGGGTCCGCGTGTACTTCCTGGACGGCAACCACGACAAGTCCTCGCTGCTGCGCGAACGTTACGGCACCGACCTGGATGACGAAGGTTTCCTGGTGTGCCGCAACCACATTCGGTACGCGCCGCGCGGCCACCGCTGGGTCTGGGAAGGCACCCGGTTCGCCGCGTTCGGCGGGGCGTACTCGGTGGACAAGGCGTGGCGGCTGGCCGCCGAAGCGCTGCGCGCGCGAAAAGCAGAGCGGCGCAGTCAGTTCGGCTCGCGGCGGGAGCGGCAGACCGAGGGCACGCTGTGGTTCCCGGAGGAACAGATGACCGACGCGGAATGCGACGAGCTGCTCGCCGCGGATTCCAGCTCGGTGGATGTGCTGCTCACCCACGACAAACCGCGCGCCGCCGCACCGGAGTGGAACCGCAAGGACCTGCCCGAATGCCTGCCGAACCAGGATCGGATCCAGCGAATCACCGATACCCTGCGGCCCCGGCTCCTGCTGCACGGGCACCTGCATTTCCGCTACACCGACCAGGTCGGCGCGACCCGCGTGGAAGGGCTGGGCGCCGACCCGGAAGCCTCGCATCCCCAGGACTACGCGAGCACCGACTCCTGGCTGGTGCTGCCGCTGCCGTACCTCCCCGAGGTCGGCGCGGACCGCGAAATCGCCTGAGGCCCTCGGTTATCCGGCCAGGCAAGCGTCGCGGGCGGTGTTCTTGCTCGCGTTGAACTTGTCCACCGAGGCATTGAGTGTGTCGACGCCGACCCGGCGATCCACATTGTCGGCGACCGTATTGGCGTCGTCGCGGTAGACCCGCAGCGGATCGGCGATCCGCGACGGCAGTTCCGAGACCAGCTTCCCGGTCAGTTCGGTGGCGCCGCCGCGCAGTGTGTTCACCGCCTCGGTGGCCTTGGTGTCGGCATCGGGCGCGCCGGATTCGTCCGCGTCGATATAGGCGTTGAACGCCGTGATCGACTTGGAGGTCACCTCCGCGAAGGTCTCGCAGGCGGATTCGATCGACGACTCCACCGCGGCCGCCCGCGACGACGACGCCGCGATCGAGGACGAGATCGAGGACGCGGTCACCGACGAGGTGTAAGCGGCCAGTTCGGTCTGATTGGCCTCCGCTGTACCACTGACCTGCTTGGAGCAGGCCCCGAGGAAGATGATGCCGGTGGCGGTAGCGGCAGCCGCGGCGATCAGCCCAGCCCGCTCTAGTCGTCGCATCGTGGTACGCCTCTCTG
Organism: Nocardia sp. NPDC127579; assembly: GCF_042672005.1. Taxonomy (NCBI): domain Bacteria; kingdom Bacillati; phylum Actinomycetota; class Actinomycetes; order Mycobacteriales; family Nocardiaceae; genus Nocardia; species Nocardia sp. NPDC127579. The sequence continues at coordinate 214,694 of NZ_JBHXVZ010000002.1, forward strand.
TATTCCTCGGAAGTCCGATCGCGCTGCGCGGTGCGAATCCGGACGTTTCGACGTTACTGGTTCCAGGCTGATCCTGTCGCCTGGGGCAGTAACCGCTGCGGCGATCGGCGGCGCAGCAGGCGAACTCGCTTCCGCGCGGACCGGCCGGCCACATAATTCGGTTGTGGGCCGTTGGCGGGATCCCTACGGTAGCCACCATGTCTTGCCACGCCGCTCCGTACTTCATTCGTCTGCGCAGTGCCTGGGCTCTGGCCCGCTAGCCGACGCGGAGAGAATTACTTCGGCGTCCGCGAGCGCGCCCAGGGCCCTTCGAGATCCAATCGATTCGAAGACCCGAAGGGCAGGCGCTATGGCGCAAGATTTTGCATATCGGAATTACTCGCATACCCAGGGCAAGGTGAAGAACGGCGGCGGTGGCCGCACGTACCGGGATCAAGGCAGGCGAACGCCGTCTCCGAATCATCTGGTGAGCCCGGCGGCCGTGGAAGCATTGTTGGCGGTCGCTGATCCGGCCGGATCTGTGCTCGAGCCGGGGGCGGGAGAGGGCGTGCTCACGTGGGCGCTGGCTCGATGCGGGGCGCAGGTCACCGCGTATGAACCGGACCCGCTGCTGGCCGCGAAACTAGCGGCCCGCGCCCGTGGAGACAGCGGAATACGGGTGGTGCGAGCCGATCTCACCAAGACCAAGCCGGCGCGTGGTCCGTTCGCGGTGGTCGGGAACGTTCCGGCGGCGGCGCGGATCGTCGACTGGTGCCTGGCCGCACCCGAACTCACCTCCGCGACCCTGCTGGTTCCCGAGGCGGACGCGCGGCAGCGCACCGGGGCTGACGGACGCTGGGATCTGGTGACCGTGCTGAGCTGGCCGTGGTTCGATTGGCAGTCGCACGGATCGGTGGACCGGCACAGTTTCCGGCCGGCGGCCTCGGCTGACGCCGCCATTCTGAGCATCCGCCGCCGACGCGAATCGCTGGTACGGCAACGGGATTCCTACACCGATCTGGTGCGTTCGAGCTTCTCCGGCGACGTCCATCCGGACCAGTGGGTGCGGTTGCACGAGCGGCTGATCGAATAGCCCGGGTGGACCGCCGCCCCGCCGGACCGGGGCGGCGTGCCATCAGGCCATTTGCGATTCCGCATGGCCTGACTCGTGGGTCCGCGACTTTCAGGGCCGCGGACCCGTGTCGTCTTCGGATCAGCCGGGCAGTCCGGCCAGCATCCCATTCATGGTGTCGATCTCGGCTTTCTGCGCCGCGATCACCGCGCGGGCCAGGGCCAGCGAGTCGGGGTTGACGCCGCCCGCGATCTCGGTGTCGGACATGGTGATCGCGCCCTGGTGGTGCTGGATCATCATTTCCATCCACATGCGGTCGAAGGCGGTACCGGAGGCGGCGCGCAGGGCGTCCATCTGCTCGGTGGACATCATGCCGGGCATGGAGCCGCCGTGGCCGGAATGGTCGCCGGTGGTGCTGGGCACCGGCTTGCCGAAACTCTGCAGCAGGCTGCTGATCTGCTGCATTTCGGGGGACTGGGCCTGTTCGACGCTGGTCGCGAGGGCGAGCAGCTGCGGGTTCTGGCTGCGGCCGGGGACCAGCTTCGCCATCTCCACGGCCTGCGCGTGATGCGGGTACATCCCTTGCAGGAACGCGATATCGGCGTCGTTGAAATCGGTGCGCGCGCCCGGCGCGGATGTGGCGGGCGCCGCGGACGACGAGCTGTGCTGCATGCCGGGCATGGAGTTCGAATCGTCGTTGTCGCTGCATCCCGCGGCGATCAGGCCGAGGGCGGCGACGGCGAGGATGATTCGGGTACGGCGAATAGACATGGGTGTACTCCTGGAGTGTCGGAAAGGGATGAGAGCAGGGCGAAAACGCCCATCAGATCCGCAGAATCGACAATTCGGCCAGGGATAGGACGGTCCACGGCGGCGGGCGTTCCCGCTCGGCGCGCCAGTGCCGGGATGGTGGCCGCAGTCCGCTGCTCGGGCCGGCGGGGACGTAGTAGAGCAGGACGAGCAGCAGGGTCAGGCCGAACGCCGTCAGGATGAAAACGCAGCCGTGCAGACCGGCGTGTCCGAGATCGCAGTCGGCGCCGCCGCAACCGGGGGTCGCGTCCGGCTGGACGGGGGCGGTGTCCATGGTGTGATCCGGCGTCGCGTGGTGCGTCGAATGGCTCGCCGCGGCGTGGGCCGGGCTCATCGAGAACACTCCGGCGTGCATTGCCACGATGCCCGCGAGCAGGGCCAGCACCGCCAGCATCCGGGTGACCCCGGACGCTCGGAACAGTGGATGCTGGTCGACCACGGCGCCGAGTGTAGCCATCGGCTCCGGCGGCTCGCAAATACCCCCGTGCCGTATTCATCCTAGGGCGTCGCGATGTCGATCACCAGGCGCGGGGGATTGCTCAGGGCGCTCACGGTGAAGGCCGGCCGGTCGGCGTTCACCCCGATGAACGACTGGGTGATGCCCTCGTAGACGGCCGTGCGGTACACCCCGGCGATGCCGGGCGCGTTCGGGTCGGCCGCCGGATCGGGTCCGGCGTACGGCTCGACGCCGCTGTCGAACGGATACGCCGATCCGGTGATTCGTACCTCCAGCACCGATTGCCCGGCCACGTCGATGGGCGAGCCGCTGCCGTCCTGGACGGCACGATCGGTGTACTGCACGCTCCAGCCGGGCATGCCGGTGCCGCCGAGGTCGTAGACGACGCGGTCGAAGCCGGGTTGGCGGCCGATTCGCAGGCCGGTCACGGTGACGCCCGCATCGGGGGCGGGCGCCTGCTGCTTGGGCAGCGCATCCTGGGGGATCTGTGCGGGCGCGTCGGTGAACGTGCCGGTGGTAGCGGGCGTGGGTGCGCCGTCGGTGCCGCGATCGCCGCAGCCCGTCAGCAGGGCCGCGCAGACCACGACCAGCAACGCCATCGTGTTACGCATGGGGCAGATGTTACTCAGCTGACCGGTCTGGTCGGGGACCAGCAATCCTCGTGTCGCGCAGGTCCTTTCGTCCGCCCGGCCTGATGTCGTATTGCACTGTGCCACATGGAATTACGGGTCTCGCGGATTTCCGGGAAAATTACATGGGGTCGATTGGCCGGGGTGAATGAGACATTCGGGCAACGATCTAGCACACTTGACGTGTGGGAGAAGTCGAGGATGTCCTAAGCCGACTGCGGCGGTATCCGGATGTGGAGGCGCTGAACCTCTATGCCGTCGATGCCGCGGATCGGCTGATTCTCGATGTCGCCGATGAGCAGCTGGCCACCGCTGGTAGCGGAAAGGTTGCTGTCATCGGTGACAGCTACGGCGCACTGACCCTCGGTGCCATCGCCGCGCATGACCTGCGCGAGGTGCGCGTGCACCAGGATCTGTACACCGGCGAACAAGCCCTCGCCAACAACGCCAGAACGCTCGGATTCACCGATCGCCTTGTCGCGCACGGTCTCACCGAGAAGTTGCTGGCCGACGCCCGAGTCGTCCTGCTTCGTCTGCCGCGGGCACTGGCGGGGCTCGCCGAGGTGGCCGACGCCATCGCGCGCTACGCCGATCCCGACGTGGTCGTGATCGCGGGCGGGCGCGACAAATACCTGACCAAGTCGATGAACGACGTGCTGGGCGAATACTTCTCGGAGGTACGAGCCAGCCGCGGCCGGCAGAAGTCCCGCACGCTGCTGGTGTCCGGCCCGAAACCCGTGGGCCCGCCGCCGTTCCCGGTACGCGAGCGCATCGAAGAGCTCGCCCTGGATGTGGTCGCGCACGGCGCCGCCTTCTCCGGCGCGCGCCTGGACATCGGAACCCGCTTCCTACTAGAGCACGTTCGGCTGATGAAACCGGACGCCCGCGACGCCATCGACCTCGGCTGCGGCACCGGGCTCATCGCCGTCACACTGGCCAAGGCCCGCCCGGGGATCCGCGTGGTGGGCACCGATCAGTCCGCGGCCGCGGTGGCCTCGGCGCGGGCCACGGTGGCGGCCAACGAGGTCGGCGACCGCGTCACGGTGGTGCGCGACGACGCCATGTCCACGGCCGCCGACAACAGCGCCGATCTGGTGCTGTGCAATCCGCCGTTCCATATCGGCGCCGCGGTGCACACCGGCTCGGCGATCAAGATGTTCGTCGAGACCGGGCGGGTGCTGCGTCCCGGAGGCGAGCTGTGGACGGTCTACAACTCGCATCTGAACTATCGCGGCGTCGTCGAGAAGATGGTGGGCCGCACCGAGGTGGTCGCCCGCAACCGCAAGTTCACGGTGACTCGATCGGTCCGTGGCCTGCACGACGCCCGGCAGCGGTAGAGTTCAGTCCGATATGTCCAAATCGGGCAAGCCCCTCGGGGAACTTGCCCGGGGACATACACGTTGAATCAGGCAGTTGGCCGATGAGCACCCGCTCGGAGCCCAGCAGCAGCAACGACCGAAAGAAGGGACGCTTTGCGTACCACGTCAAACCCGGTTTTCAAACGGCTTCCCGTGCAGCAGGGCGGTGGCGGCTACGCCAACTTCGGCCAGGGCATGGCCGGCACCCAGTACCCGCCGAACCAGTACGGTCAGCCGGGTCAGTACGGGCAGCCCGGTCAGTACCAGCCGTACCAGCCGCCCGCGCAGACCACCCGCTCGATCACCATCGACGACATCGTCACCAAGACGGCGATGACCCTCGGCGTGCTCTCGGTGACGGCGCTGGTCTCCTACATCCTGTCGGCCAGCAGCACCAACAACGCCCTGGCCTTCCCGTTGATGCTGGTCGGCCTGATCGGCGGCCTGGTGCTGTCGCTGGTCGCGATCTTCGGCAACAAGACCGACAACCCGGCGATCGTGCTGCCCTACGCGGCGTTCGAGGGCCTGTTCCTCGGCGCGATCTCGTTCGTGTTCGCCGAGATCGTCAGCGTCGGCGGCACCGGCATGATCGCCCAGGCAGTGCTGGGCACCTTCGGTGTCTTCGCGGGCATGCTGGTCGTCTACAAGACCGGCGCCATCCGCGTCACCCCGCGGTTCACCCGCATGATCATCGGCGCCACCATCGGCGTCGTGGTGCTCATGCTGGGCAACCTGGTCGCCAGCTTCTTCACCGACGGCGGTTTCGGCCTGCGTGACGGCGGTACGGTCGCCATCATCTTCAGCCTGGTCTGCATCGCCATCGCCGCGTTCAGCTTCCTGCTGGACTTCGACGCCGCCGACGAGCTGATCCGCGCCCAGGCGCCGGAGAAGGCCGCCTGGAGCGTCGCGTTCGGCCTGACTGTCACCCTGGTCTGGCTGTACCTGGAGATCCTGCGGCTGCTGAGCTACTTCAACAACGACTAGCAGTCACCAGCGAAAGGGGCGGTCACCGTACGGTGACCGCCCCTTTCGGCTATTCCGGGGATCAGGCGAGGCGCTCGATGACCAGGGCCATGCCCTGGCCGCCGCCGACGCACATGGTCTCCACACCGAACTGCTTGTCGTAGGTCTGGAGGTTGTTGATCAGGGTGGTGGTGATGCGGGCGCCGGTCATACCGAACGGGTGGCCGAGCGCGATCGCGCCGCCGGACACGTTCAGCTTGTCCTCGTCGATCTTCAGCTCGCGGGCCGAGCCGAGCACCTGCACCGCGAAGGCCTCGTTGATCTCGAACAGGTCGATGTCGTCGACGCCCTTGCCGGCCAGCGCCAGCGCGCGCTTGACGGCCTCGACCGGGCCCAGGCCCATGATCTCGGGGGACAGGCCGGAGACGCCGGTGGACACGATCCGCGCCAGCGGGGTCAGGCCAAGCTCCTTGGCCTTGGTGTCGCTCATGATGACCAGCGCGGCCGCGCCGTCGTTGAGCGGGCAGCAGTTACCGGCCGTGATGGTGCCGTCGGGGCGGAAGACCGGCTTGAGCTGGCTGACCTTCTCGTAGGTGACACCGGCGCGCGGGCCGTCGTCGGTGGACACCACGGTGCCGTCGGGCAGGGTGACCGGGGTGATCTCCCGCTCGAAGAAGCCGTTCTTGATGGCCTCCTCCGCGCGGTTCTGCGAGCGCACGCCCCAGCGGTCCTGGTCCTCGCGGGTGATGCCGGTCAGGCTGGCGACGTTCTCGGCGGTCTGGCCCATGGCGATGTAGGCGTCGGGCAGCAGGCCGTCCTGACGCGGGTCGTGCCAGGACACGCCGCCCTCCGCGGACTTGGCGGTACGCGCCTCGGCCTCGGCGAACAGCGGGTTCTTGGTGTTGGGCCAGCTGTCGGCGGAGCCGTTCTTGTAGCGCGAGACGGTCTCGACGCCGGCGGAGATGAACACGTCGCCTTCGCCCGCCTTGATCGCGTGGAACGCCATCCGGGTGGACTGGAGCGAGGAGGCGCAGTAGCGGTGCACCGTGGTGCCGGGCAGGGTGTCGTAGCCGAGCATGACCGCGACGTTGCGGGCGATGTTGAAGCCCTGCTCACCGCCCGGCGAGCCGCAGCCGAGGATCAGGTCGTCGATCTGGGTGGGGTCGAGCGCGGGCACCTTCTCCAGCGCGGCGCGCACGATCTGCACGGTGAGGTCGTCGGGACGCATATCGACCAGCGAGCCCTTGGCGGCGCGGCCGATGGGCGAGCGGGCGGTCGAAACGATAACTGCCTCAGGCATGAGGGCTCCTTCGGTACTGCGGCGTGGCGAGCTCAGTTTTGTACTGGCGCATCTATGTGTACCGAACTCCGACTTGTCCGGCTCAGGCAGGTACGTCGAAGCTCGCGCGTGCGGGAATACTCGCGGCGTTGGTGGTGACGACGACCTCGACCCGTCCCGGCCCGGTGTCCTGGAACAGCGAGTACAGAATGCTGCCGTAGATGCCGACGACGATCGGGTTGGCGTAGGTTCCGGTGGCCCCGGTGGTCAGATTGCGCCAGGCGACGGTGGTGTACACCTCGCACAGCGGCGCGAGCGGGTACGCGCCGGGCCCGATGCCCGCGACCGGGTCGGCGCGCATGTTGAGCACGGCCCGGCCCGGCCACTGCGGGCTGGTGTCGGCCCAGGTGCGGATGTTGGTCCAGCAGAGTCCGCCGTGCGCCATCGAGGGCACCTGCGGAAACTGTGTGGTGGCGGCATCGGCGGCCGCCGGGGTCAGGGCGAGCGCCGCGATCGCGAGCAGGGCGGCACCAGCGGGGTTGAGCCGCCGCCCACCCGTCGCCCGACCGCCACCCCTCATCGAATCGCCTTGCGATGCTGTCATTCCGGGAATACTAAGCGCCCCACACCCACTTTTGCCCTGGCTGCGGGCCGCCTCGCCGGTACCGGTCGCGTGCGGCGGCGATCGCGCTTCTGCAACGATGGGTGCATGCGCATCGCGAACCATGTCGTGGACCTCATCGGCAATACGCCCCTGGTTCGGTTGAACTCTGTGGTGGAACGAGAAGCCGGCCTGCTGGCCGCCAAGATCGAATACCTGAACCCGGGCGGCAGTTCCAAAGACCGCATCGCGGTGAAGATGATCGACGCCGCCGAGGCGGCCGGACTGCTGAAGCCGGGCGGCACCATCGTCGAGCCGACCTCCGGTAATACCGGCGTCGGCCTGGCGCTGGTGGCCCAGCAGCGCGGCTACAAGTGCGTGTTCGTCTGCCCCGACAAGGTGTCCGAGGACAAGCGCAATGTGCTGCGCGCCTACGGCGCGGAGGTCGTGGTCTGCCCGACCGCGGTCGCCCCGGAGGATCCGGACAGCTACTACAACGTCTCCGACCGGCTGGTGCGTGAGATCGAGGGTGCCTGGAAGCCGGACCAGTACTCCAACCCCGGCGGCCCGGACAGCCACTACGAGACCACCGGCCCGGAGATCTGGCGCGATACCGAAGGCAAGGTCACCCACTTCGTCGCGGGTGTCGGTACCGGCGGCACCATCACCGGCACCGGCCGCTACCTCAAGGAGGTCTCCGGCGGCAAGGTGCAGATCATCGGCGCCGACCCCGAGGGGTCGGTCTACTCCGGCGGCACCGGTCGCCCGTATCTGGTGGAGGGCGTCGGCGAGGATTTCTGGCCCTCGGCCTACGACCCGGCCGTTCCGGACGAGATCATCGCGGTCTCCGACGCGGATTCCTTCGACATGACCCGCCGCCTGGCTCGCGAGGAGGGGCTGCTGGTCGGCGGTTCCTGCGGTATGGCGGTGGTCGCGGCGATCGAGGTGGCGCGGCGCGATCCGAACAATGTGGTGGTCGTGCTGCTGCCGGACGGCGGCCGCGGCTATCTGTCCAAGATCTTCAACGACCAGTGGATGAGCTCCTACGGTTTCCTGCGCACCCGGCTCGACGGCAGTGTGGCCGAGCCGCTGGTCGGTGACGTGCTGCGCGGCAAGTCCGGTGCGCTGCCGGATCTGGTGCACACCCATCCCTCGGAGACCTTGCGCGACGCCATCGAGATCCTGCGCGAGTACGGCGTCTCGCAGATGCCGGTGGTCGGTGCCGAGCCGCCGGTGATGGCCGGTGAGGTCGCGGGCAGTGTGACCGAACGCGATCTGCTCTCCGCGGTCTTCGAAGGCCGTGCGCACCTGACGGATTCGGTGGCCATGCACATGAGCCCGTCGTTCCCGCTGATCGGTTCCGGCGAGCCGATCTCGGCGGCGACCAAGGCGCTGTCGGATACCGACGCGCTGATGGTGGTGGAGGACGGCAAGCCGGTCGGCGTGATTACCCGGCACGATCTGCTCGGGTTCTTGAGCACCGGGAGCATAGGGCACTGAACCCCTGATTGCACGCGGCGATTCGGTCGCTGATCCATCGCGACCGAATAACCATTCCCTCGCACACTGCAAATTCTCAGCAAACGACTGATTCGCCCCTTCGTAGCGGGGTACAAACGCTGAGAAGGTCGCCTCGGCAACCGTCCGGGCGTCATCGAACAGCAGTGAAGGGAAGCGCTCATGCAAACCTCCAATTCAGCTATCGAATTCGGGCAGGGTTTGACCGACGCGTGGAGTGCGATTGCCACCTTCGTGCCCAAGTTCGTCGGTTTCCTTGCGATCCTGCTCATCGGCTGGATCGTGGCCAAGGCGGTCGCTTCGATCGTGCGCCGGATCCTGGACCGGGTCGGCTTCGAGAAGCTGGTCGACCGCGGTGGGCTCGGAAACATGCTGAAGCGCAGCAACTTCACCGGGTCGCAGCTGCTGGCGAAGCTGGCCTACTACGCGGTCCTGCTGATCACGCTGCAGCTCGGCTTCGGTGTGTTCGGTCCGAACCCGGTCAGCACCATGCTCAACGGCATCGTCAGCTGGTTGCCCCGGCTGGCCGTCGCGATCGTCATCGTGGTCGTCGCCGCGGCCATCGCGCGGGTGGTGCACGAACTGGTCACCGCGGCCCTGGGCAGCCTGTCCTACGGCCCGGCCGTGGCCCGGCTGGCGTCGGTGTTCATCTGGGCGCTCGGCATCATCGCCGCGCTGAACCAGATCGGTGTGGCCACCGCGGTCACCGCGCCGGTGCTGTGGGCCGTGCTGGCCACCGTGGCGGGCATCATGATCGTGGGTGTCGGCGGCGGCCTGATCCGCCCGATGCAGTCGCGCTGGGACGGCTGGTTGAACCGGGTGGAGAGCGAGATGCCGACGCTGCGCGGCCAGGCCCAGGCCTACCAGCGTGGTCGTGAGGACATCGCCCGCGAACAGGCCCGCCACGAACAGTCGGCGAGCACCGTCCGCTACACCAGCGCGTCCGGCGGCGACACCCGCGGGATGAGCTGACCCCCGAACGCGAAACGTCCGCCGTGAGCCAGGCTCGCGGCGGACGTTTTCGTTTCGGTTCAGCCGATGGTCTGCGCCTGCACGCACACGGCGGCCAGCCGCAGCTGCATCCAGTCCGCCCTGGTCCAGTCGGCGGGCGGCAGGCCCGTCATCGGGGTGGCGATCATCTCGGCCAGCTGCTGTGCGGTCGCGGGCTGGTGCTCGCGGGCCTGGTCGAGCAGGCCGCGGACGTAGCCGGCGAGCAGCAGTAGCGGCGGCACCTCGGCGGCGTCCTCGACGCCGTGTTCGAGAATGTCGCGCAGGGCCGCGCCGTGCTGATCCAGCACCGCCGACAGGGCCGGATTCTCCGCGGCCGCGGCGAGCGCCGGTTCCCCGTGCGATTCGTGCAGGCGATTCAGAATTCTGCGCGCCGACACTTCGAGCAACGCGGGTCCCAGCAAGAACATTTGCCGACTGTAGCAATCATGCAGCGTTTATCAAAATGTGATCTTCGACCCATTTATCCGGCGCGCCGAAAGCCATTGTCAGCGAAATGCATTCGCGTCCGTCAGCGCCTTTCCGAGGACCAGTTGATGGACTTCCGCGGTGCCCTCGTAGGTCAGCACGGACTCCAGATTGTTCGCGTGCCGCAGTACCGGGTAGTCCAGCGTGATGCCGTTTGCGCCGAGGATCGTGCGGCACTCCCGGGCGATCCGGATCGCTTCCCGCGTGCTGTTCAGTTTGCCCGCGCTGATCTGGTCCGACAGCAGCTCGTGCCGGTCCTTCAGGCGGCCCAGATGCAGCGCGAGCAGCTGTCCCTTGCCGTACTCCAGGGCCATGTCGGCCAGCTTGGCCTGGGTCAGCTGATAGGCGGCCAGCGGCTTGTCGAAGACCTCGCGGGTGCGGGCGTAGTCGATGGTCGCGGCCAGGCAGTCGCGGGCGGCGCCGAGCGCGCCGAAGATGATGCCGAAGCGGGCCTCGCTCAGACAGGCCAGCGGTGCGGCCAGGCCGCGCGAGTCCGGCAGCACCGCCTCCGCGGGCAGGCGCACGTCGTCGAAGTCGAGTTCGGCTGTGATCGAGGCCCGCAGCGACAGTTTGTGGTGCATTTCGCGGGCGACGAAGCCGGGGGTATCGGTTGGCACGATGAAGCCGCGGATCTTGTTGTCCGGACCGGGGGTGGCAGACGACGAAGTCGGCGGGGTGGGTGAACAGCGCGCCCAGATTACGGCGACGTCGGCGACCGAGCCGTTGGTGATCCACATCTTGGACCCGTTGAGCACCCAGTCCGCGCCGTCCCGGACCGCGCGGGTGCGCATGCCGCCGGGGTTGGAGCCGAAATCGGGTTCGGTCAGGCCGAAGCAGCCGATGATCCGGCCCTCGGCCATGCCGGGCAGCCAGCGCTGCTTCTGCTCCTCGGAACCGAACTTGTGGATCGCGGTCATGGCGAGCGAGCCCTGCACCGAAACCATGCTGCGCACACCGGAATCCACGGCTTCCAGCTCCTGACAGGCCAGACCGTAGGTGGTCGCCGACATGCCCGCGCAGCCGTAGCCCTCCAGGTGCATGCCCAGCAGGCCGAGCTTGCCGAGCTCCGGGGCCAGCTCCCGCGCCGGGAAAGTACCCGCCTCGAACCATTCCGCCGTATGCGGTCGCAGCCGATGATTCGCGAAGTCGCGGACGGTGTCGCGGATCTCGCGTTCCTCGGCACTGAGCAGGGAGTCGGTGGCGAACAGTTCATCAACGCTGAGCATGGGGCTCACGTTACCTCCGGAATCGGACCCATTTAGGCTGTCGCTCTATGAGCGCTGAAGGGTTGGGATTCTCGACACGGGCCATACACGCGGGATTCGATCCGGATCCGCAGACCGGCGCGGTGAACGTTCCGATCTACGCCAGCTCCACCTTCGCCCAGGACGGCGTCGGCGGCCTGCGCGGCGGCTTCGAGTACGCCCGCACCGGCAACCCGACCCGGCAGGCGCTGGAGGCCAATCTGGCCGCGCTGGAGTCGGGCCGCTTCGGCCGCGCCTTCGCCTCCGGCATGGCCGCCACCGACTGCGCCCTGCGCGCCACCCTGCGCCCCGGCGACCACATCGTCATCCCGGACGACGCCTACGGCGGCACCTTCCGGCTGATCGACAAGGTGTTCACCCAGTGGGGCATCACGCACTCCCCGGCGGCGGTCTCCGACCCCGACGCCGTGCGCGCCGCGATCCGCCCGAACACCAAGCTGGTCTGGATCGAGACGCCCACCAACCCGCTGCTGAACATCGGCGACATACCGGCGCTGGCCGAGATCGCCCACGAAGCCGGCGCGAAACTGGTGGTGGACAACACCTTCGCCACCCCCTACCTGCAACAGCCGCTGCTGCACGGCGCGGACATCGTCACCCACTCGACCACCAAGTACCTCGGTGGTCACTCCGATGTGGTCGGCGGCGTGCTGGTCACCGATGATCCGGAGCTGGACGCGGCGTTCGCGTTCCTGCAGAACGGTGCGGGCGCGGTACCCGGCCCGTTCGACGCCTACCTCACCATGCGCGGCGCCAAGACCCTCGCGCTGCGGATGGAACGGCACTGCGACAACGCCGAGCTACTGGCCGAGTTCCTGGTCAAGCATCCGGCCATCGCCCAGGTCATCTACCCGGGCCTGCCCGAACATCCCGGCCATGTGGTCGCCGACAAGCAGATGCGCCGCTTCGGCGGCATGATCTCGGTGCGGTTGCACGGCGGCAAGGCCGCGGCGCACGAGTTCTGCTCGCGCACCAAGATCTTCACCCTGGCCGAATCGCTGGGCGGTGTGGAATCGCTGATCGAGCACCCGGGCGCCATGACACACGCTTCCACCGAGGGCTCGGAGCTGGAGGTGCCCGCGGATCTGGTGCGGCTGTCGGTCGGCATCGAGGACGGGGCGGATCTGCTCGCCGATGTCGAGCAGGCCCTGGCGGGATAGGGGATCACGGATATGACGAAGCGGCCGCACTCGAGATCGAGTGCGGCCGCTCGCGTCTGCTACGGGTTTCCCGGACGTGGTCGGTCCGGCAGGGGATTCGTTCGCGCGACGGGCGCGCGCCCGCGATCAGCTGTGGTAGGGCTCCGCGCTGACCAGGGTGACCTTCATGGTGTTGCCGTTGGGCAGCGTGTACTCGCGGGTCTCGCCGACCTTGGCGTCGATGAGCGCGCCACCGAGCGGCGACGCGGGCGAGTAGGTCTCGAGCTTGGTATCGCCCAGGCCCTCTTCGCGGGTGGCGATCAGGAAGGTCTCGGTGTCGGTCTCGTCGCCGTCGTAGTAGACCTTGACGACCGAGCCGGGGAGCGCGACGCCGGACTTGGTGGGCGCGACGCCGACCTTGGCGTTGTTCAGCAGTTCCTGCAGCTGGCGGATTCGCGCCTCCTGCTGGCCCTGCTCTTCGCGCGCGGCGTGGTAGCCACCGTTCTCCTTGAGGTCGCCCTCTTCACGGCGTTCGTTGATCTCGGCAGCGATGACGGGACGATTTGCGATGAGCGCATCGAGTTCGCTTTTGAGCCTGTCGTGCGACTCCGGGGTCAGCCAGGTCACTTGCGTCTCGGTCATCTCGATCACTCCCTAGTAGTTGTTTTCTGGAACTGCCGCGCGCACGCGGTTAGGCGGGCACACCCCAGCCGACGACCAGATGGGATGCCCGACTCCGGGCAACCCGAGAACCCGGAACCGATGCGCTGGCCGCCAATGCAGCAAACACGGCTCCGAGGTCCGGAACCGTGTATCACGCCATTTTAGCATGACTCATAAACATGCAGGTCGGAACTTGTTTTGTGTCCGAGGCTGCTCGGGATTCGCCGGAAAGGTCTGAAAATGCCGCATCGCGGAGCGATTCCGTGAGGGGCGGCGGTCGGGGACGCGGTGGGCTCACTCGGTTCTCAGGTAGGGGGGTACCTGATCGGTGCATCCGTAAACGTTGCCGGCCGATGGCCGGGAGGACGAACGCACCGTTGTGGTCAGCTCGACCGTTCCGGCCTCCTGCGGCGGGATCAGCACCTCGCGGCGGCCGATCTCGGCGCTGTCGCTCGACATCACCCGCACGAAACAGACCACCGGCTGTCCGGGGTCCTTGCGGGTCACCTTGAACCGGACCGTCATGGTGGAGTCGTCGATCTGCTGGTAGCCCAGGCCCTCGGCCTCGATGTCCTTGGGCCCGTACTTCTGGTAGCCCAGTGCCGCCACGCCGACGCCGGCCACGACGACCGCGGCGCTCAGCGCCACCGCGATCCAAGGCCGCCGCACGCGCGGAACTTCGCCATACCGATCGGCGTGTCGCGCGGCCGCGGTGGACTCCGGCTCGGTCATGGCTGATCACTCCGGGGGGTAGGTCGGAACAAATGTGGGTCGGATGGAACTATAGGGAACGACCATCCGACACCCGCGACCGAGAGCGATGGTGAACGAAATCGTGAGTGGCCTTCGCCTCATGGCGGTGCACGCCCACCCGGACGACGAGTCCAGCAAGGGCGCCGCGACGACCGCGCGTTACGCCGATGAAGGACACGACGTCCTGATCGTCACGCTGACCGGCGGCGAACGCGGCAGCATTCTCAATCCAGCCATGGATACCCCCGGCGTGCTGGACCGGATCGACGAGGTCCGCCGCGAGGAGATGGCCGCCGCTGCCCGCGCGCTGGGTGTGCGCCAGACCTGGCTGGGATTCGTCGACTCCGGGCTGCCCGAGGGTGACCCGCTGCCGCCGCTGCCCGAGGGCTGCTTCGCGCTGGTGCCGCTCGAGGAGGCGACCGAGGCGCTGGTGCGGGTCGTGCGCGAGTTCAAGCCGCACGTGATGACCACCTACGACGAGACCGGCGGTTACCCGCATCCCGACCACATCCGGTGCCACCAGGTGTCGGTGGCGGCGTTCGAGGCGGCGGGTGATCCGGAGCGGTTCCCGGACGCGGGTGAGCCGTGGACGCCGTCCAAGCTGTATTACGACCACGGATTCTCGATGAAGCGGCTGGAGCTCTTCGCCGCCGAGTACGAGCGCAACGGTGAGCCGTTCCCGCTCCAGGAGTGGCTGGACCGGATCCGGCAGTACGCGGTCGAGCGTGGCGATGTGATGTCGCGGGTGACCACCCAGGTCGAATGCGGCAAGTACTTCCCGCAGCGCGATGACGCGTTGCGCGCGCATGCCACCCAGATCGACCCGAACGGCGCCTTCTTCGCGATTCCGCTGGAGATGCAGCAGCGGCTGTGGCCCACCGAGGAATTCGAGCTGGCCCAGACCCGGGTGCGCACCGCGCTTCCGGAGAACGACCTGTTCGCGGGCGTCGAGGAACCGGCCGGGGTTCAGCTCTGATGTTGCTCGCAGTGCTCGCGCAGACCCCAGGCACCCCGACCGGCCCGGAATTCGGCAAGGCCTCACCGTTCGGCTTGGTCATCGTGTTGATCCTGCTCGCCGGGACGGTGTTGCTGGTTCGTTCGATGAACCGGCATCTGAAGAACCTGCCCGAGACTTTCGAACCGGAGCATCCGGAACCGGATCAGGAAGCCGACGAGGGCACCGAACCGGGAATCACCCGCACCACCGACAACGATTCCGACGCCGACGGTCACGCCAAGACCTGACCCGGCTCGGGCGGATGTCACGTTCCGTCGCTAGGGTTCGTCATCTCTGTGACAGCGGCCGATCGGTCTCGCTGCGATCGGAAAGTTGGGACGAGGGAATGACATTCGACGAGTTGCGGGCGACGGCGCGCGGAGCGGTACTGGTTCCGGGCGACGCGGGCTTCGACGCCGCGGCCCAGCCCTGGAATATCGCGGTCGCGCAGCCGGTGGCGGCCGTGGTCGAGGCGGCCGACGCCGATGACGTGGCGGCGGTGGTGTCCTTCGCCGCGCGCACCGGGATCCAGGTGGCGACGCAACCGACCGGACATGGCGCCACGGGCGGGCTGGACGCGGCGATCCTGCTGCGCACCGGCCGGTTGAACGCGGTCGAGATCGACGCCGACCGGCGGATCGCGACCGTGGGCGCGGGCGCGCAGTGGGGTGCGGTGCAGGCCGCGGCCGTGGCGCACGGTTTGACCGGTCTCGCCGGCAGCAACCCGGTGGTCGGCGTGACCGGCTACACCGTGGGCGGTGGCTTCGCCTGGTTCGGCCGCAAGTACGGCTGGGCCTCGGACGCGGTGCGCGCCTTCGAGATCGTGGATGCCACCGGCGCGCGTCGCCGGGTGGACGCCGGCTCGGATCCGGATCTTTTCTGGGCGCTGCGTGGTGGTGGCGGCGATTTCGCGGTGGTCACCGGGCTGGAGTTCGACCTGTTCCCGCTGGCGCGGGTCTACGGTGGCCGGGTGATGTGGCCGGCCGACCGGACGGCCGAGGTGTTCGCGCTGTTCCAGCGGCTGACCGCGGCCGCGCCGGACGAATTGTCGTTGTGGTTCAACCGGGTTCAGCTGCCGGGCGCGCCCGCCATGGTCGGGCTGGACGCGGCCTGGGTCGGCGCGATCGAGGCCGGCCGGGAGATGTTGGCGGTGCTGGACACCATCGACGGCGCGATCGCGGATACCCGCGGTGAGCTGTCGGTCGCCGAGATCGGCGCGATCACCGCCGAACCCACGGATCCCAGCCCGGCGGTATCGCGGGCGGCGCTGCTCACCGGGCTGGACGCGGCGGGTCTGGAGTCCGTGCTGGCCGAGCCGGTGGCGCCGCTGATGGCGATTCAGATCCGTCATCTCGGTGGGGCGCTGGCCCGGACCCGCGACGGTGGCGGCGCGCGCGGCGCGGCGACCGCGCCCTATCTGCTGTACCTGCTCGGCCTCGGCCTACCCCACCTGATCGATTCGGTGCGGGCCCGGCAGGACGCGATCCTCGAGGCCCTCGGTTCGCAGGCCACCGGCGGTCTGCCGGTCACCTTCCTCAGCGGTTCGAACACCGTCGCGGACGCGTTCGACGCCGCCGCGCTGACCCGGTTGCGGGCGGTGAAGAAGGCACAGGATCCACAGTCGGTGCTGCGCGCCAACTTTCCGGTGAATCGCTGAGTCGCCCCGGGGTTTTCGTCGCGGGCGAGGCGGGGTAATCCGTTGCTGCGGTTGCCGTCACTTGTCAGCCGATCGTGCTATCAATGCTGCATCCGCTCGAGCGAAGGAAGCCCATGGAAACTGCGCCTACCCGTCCCGTCGGAGTGATCGGTCGGATCGATCGCGCGTTGGATGCCACCGGAAAGATCATCGAGGCCGTGGCCCACACGCAGCTGACGCAGGCCACGCCGTGCCCGGAGTGGGATGTGCGCGCGGTGCTCAACCACACCGTGGCGGGCATGCACCGGGTCGCCGCCGCGCTCAGCGGTATGGGTTCCGGCGCCGAGCGCGAGGACGATTGGCTGGGCTCGGATCCGCAGGGCGCCTACGCCGCGGCCGCCGAAATCGACCGTGCCGCATGGCATCGCCCCGACGCGCTGACCGCCAAGCTGGACAGCCCGATCGGCGTGCTGCCCGGCGCGGCGGTGGCGGTCATGCACTTGAGCGAAATCGTGGTGCACGGACTGGATCTCGCGATAGCCGTCGGCCGCGCGGATCTCGCCGACGACGAATTGTGTGCGCAGACACTGCATCTCATGCGGTCCCAGGGCGGCATCGATGCCTTCCGCCGCCCGGGCCTGTTCGGGCCCGAGGTCGAGATCGCCGACGACGCACCCGCGCACCGCAAACTGCTCGGATACACCGGCCGCGACTGCTAGTCGTACCGGGCTGCCTGTGTTTTCGACTGAGCGCGAGCAGGCGACCCGTTGCCGCTCGGCGGCGATCAGCCGGTCGGGGTCGGTAGCCGGGGGACCGAGTCGAGCAGGCGGCGCGTGTATTCGTGGTCCGGGGCGCGCAGGACGCTGTCGACCGCGCCGGATTCGACAACGCGGCCGCCCTGCATGACGACGACGCGGTCCGCGAGGTGGTGCACTACGCCGAGGTCGTGCGAGATGAGCAGCAGGGCGGTGCCGAATTCGGCTCGTAGTTCGGCGAGCAGGTCGAGGATCTGGGCCTGCACCGAGACATCGAGGGCCGAGACCGGTTCGTCGGCGACCAGCAGTGCCGGCTTGGGTGCGAGGGCGCGGGCGATGGCGACGCGCTGGCGTTGCCCGCCGGACAGGGTGCGCGGGTGCCGGTCCAGCAGGCCGCGGCTCAGGTGCACCGCGTCCAGGATCTCGCGAACCCGTTCCGCTCGGGCGCGTCCGCGCAGCCCGATGGTGTCCAGGCTCTCGCCGATGATGCGCTCCACGGTGTAGCGCGGATCGAACGAGCTGAGCGGATCCTGCGCGATCAGCTGTGCGGTGCCGCGGCGGGTGCGCAGTTCCCGTTCGGGCAGCTCGCTCCACGGTTCACCGTCGACCAGGACGCGGCCCGAGGTGGGTTCGATCAGGCTCAGGGCCATGCGCGCGGTCGTGGTCTTGCCCGAGCCGGATTCGCCGACGATGCCCAGGGTTTCGCCCGCGAAGAGGTCGAAGTCGACATTGTCGACCACGGTGCGCGAGCCGTAGGTCTTGTGTAGTCCGCGGGCCGACAACACGATTCGGGTCTCGTCGACCGCGCGTGCCGGCAGCGGCGGGCGATCGGTGCTCGACAGGGCCCTGCCCCGGGTGGCCGCGGAAGGCACGGCCGCGAGCAGTCGTTTCGTGTAGTCGTGCGCGGGCCGGGTCAGTACCTCCCGGGTGGTCCCGGCCTCGACGATCACACCGTCGCGCATGACCAGGACCCGGTCGGCCAGCTCCGCGACCACCGCGAGGTCGTGGCTGATCAGCAGCAGTGCGTTGCCCGCGGCCTTGCGCTGCCGGAGCAGGTCCAGGATCTGGCGCTGCACGGTGACATCGAGGGCGGTGGTCGGTTCGTCGGCGATGATCAGCGGTGGGTCACCCGCGAGGGCGGTGGCGATCAGCGCCCGCTGACGCAGCCCGCCGGACAGTTCGTGCGGGTACTGCCGCAGTCGCAGTTCGGGTTCGGGGACGCCGACCTCGGTGAGCAGGCGCAGGCTGTGCGCGGTGCGGGCCCGGCCGCCGCGAAACCGGCCGGTAGCGAGGTCAACGGGTCCGGCCGGATGTGTCGGCGCGAGCACGTCGCGCGTGGTCTGCCCGCCCTGCGTGCGCTGTGCGCGCTGCGCTTCGGCCAATTGTGCGCCGATCGTGCACAGCGGATCGAGCGAGACCAGTGCGTCCTGGAGCACGAAACCGATAGTGCTGCCGCGGATTCGGCGCCAGTCGCGGTCGCGGTAGCGGCGGGCGTCCTGTCCGTTCAGCTCCAGCCGATCGGCGCGCACCGACGCGCCCGGTCCGGCCAGCCCGATCAGTGCCCGCGCGGTCACCGACTTCCCCGACCCGGATTCACCGACCAGCGCGACGACTTCGCCCGCGTCGATCCGCAGATCGATGCCCTCGACCACCTCGCCGCCCGGAAAGCCGATGCGCAGGTTCTCGACAGCGACCAGACTCATGTTCGCGCCCTTCCGTCGTAGCGTCGTTGCCAGTGCCGCCCGAGGGAGCTGACGGCGATCACCGTCGCGGTGACGGCCAGACCGGGCAGCACCCCGATCCACCAGGCATTGCGCAGATAGTTGCGGCCTTCGGCGAGCATGGCGCCCCATTCCGGTTCCGGCGGTTGCGGTCCCATGCCGAGGAAGCTGAGGCCGGCCGCGCCGAGTATGGCGGTGCCGAGGCCGATGGTGGCCAGGATCGGCACCTGGGCCACCGCGTGCGGGAGTACGTGCCGCCGCACCAGGGTGGTCCGGCTGAGCCCGAAAGTCCTTGCCTGCTCGACATATCCCGTTTCCTGTACGACCAGGGTCTGCGCACGCACCACCCGGGCGAAGCGCGGGATGGAGGCGATACCGAGTGCGAAGATCAGGTTGGTGGTGCCGGGGCCGGTGAACGAGATCAGCACCAGGGCCAGCAGCAGATCCGGGAAGGCGGAGACCACATCGAGGAATCGGGTGATCAGTTCGTCGAGCGCGCCGCGCGCCAGCCCGGCCAGCAGCCCGAGCAGGGTCCCGGCCACGACCGCGATGGCGACGGCGGTCACGCCGATGAGCAGTGAGTAGCGCGCGCCGTGCACGACGCGCGTGAAGACGTCGCGGCCGAGATGATCGGTGCCGAACCAGTGCTGCGCGCTCGGCGGGAGCTGGGCGGCGAGTGGGTCGGCGGCCAGCGGGTCGGCGCCGGCCAGTACCGTGGGCGCGAGCACGGCGACAGCCACCAGCCCGATTGTCATGGCCGCCAACGCAATTCCCGGCGCAAATCTGAAACTACTTACCCGCGTGGCGATTCCGCTGACAGCCAGCCGCGGTTTCTCGAGAGTTGTCATTGCTCACCTCCGCGGCGCAGTCGTGGATCGAGCAGGGGATAGAGCAGATCGACCACCGTGCTGATCACGACGTAGACGAACGCGGACAGGATGGCCACGGCCAGCACCACCGGAAGATCCTGGGCCAGTACCGCTTCCACGGTGACGCGCCCGAGTCCGGGTCGGCCGAAGACCTCCTCGATGATCACGGCGCCGCCCAGCAGCCCGCCGACCAGCCATCCGGTCAGTGTGACAGCGGGCAGGGCGGCGTGGCGCAGGCCGTGACGGACCCGCAGTTCGCTGTCGCGGATCGACCACGAGCGCACCGTCACCGCGAACGGTTCCTCCAGCGCCCGTTCCAGCCCGTCGCGCAGTACCTGGGAGACGACCGCGCCGAGCGAGAGCCCGAGCGCAAGCGCGGGCAGTACCAGCGCGGACAGGCCCTTGTTCGCCGCCACCGGGAACAGCTTCAGGCCGAAGCTGAATACCGACAGCAGCACGATGCCGAGCCAGAACGCGGGCGTCGAGACCAGGGTCAGCTCGACGGCATTCGCGAGGGCACGGGCGCGGGGGCGGCGCGCGGTGGTGGTGGCGACGACCACCGCGAACACCAGCGCGACCAGCAGCGCGCCGCCCGTGAGCGCCAGGGTCGGCGCGGCCTGGGCGCCGAGTACCTCCGACACCGGCCGTTGCAGCACATAGGAGCGCCCGAAATCGCCGTGCGCCACGTTCCACAGGTAGCGGCCGTACTGCACGACCGCCGGGCTGTCCAACCCCCACTCGGCCCGGATCGCGGCCGCCACCTCGGGGGTACGCGGCTGCTCGCCGAGCAGCACGTCCACCGTGTCGCCCGGTGCGAGCCGTACGCCGAGGAAGGACAGCGTGACCGCGCCCCACAGCACCCCGAGGCCGGAGCACAGGCGCAGCACAACCTGTTTGGCGAGTACGCGGCGGTGGCTCCGCCCGATCTCGACGGTGCCTGGTGAGGTCGCGAGCTCGGCCGTCATGGACAACACCCCGAGGAGCCGTCTCCGTTCGCCTTAGCCACGGCTGACCCAGATGTCGTAGGCGTTCTCCGGCATCGCCTTGTAGGGCCGGAAGCCCGCGCCGTGCACATGGGCCGCCGCCGCGATCTGGTTCTCCGGAATGTAGAGCGGCAGCCCGTACGCCTTGTCCACCAGCGCGAATCGCTGGAGCAATCCGTATTGCCGCGCACGCTCGGCGGTGTCGGTGGTGGCGGCCGCGGCGCGCAGCCAGCCCGACAGCTCCGGATCGGTGGCGCGGCTGTAATTCAGTGTGCCCAGCGCGGTCGGCGGGTACCAGTGGTTCTCGATATCGATGCCGCCGGTGAGGGTGTCGGAGTTGGCGATCGCGCCGAAGGTGTTGTTCTTGCGGTGTTCGGCGTAGGTGCCCAGGTCGACGTAGGACAGTTTCAGGTCGATGCCCGCGTTCTGCTTGGCCTGGGCCTGGACCGCTTGCAGCAGCACCTCGCGCTGGTCGCGCACGGTGGACTGGGCCTGCACCAGCTCGATGGTCAGCCGCTGACCGTCCTTGGTCCGGAAGCCCTCGGAATCCCTTGCCGTCCAGCCGGCTTCGTCGAGCAGCCGGTTGGCCGCGGCCTTGTCCGCGCCGTATGCCCCCTCGATGCTCTTGTCGTAGAACAGGGTGTCGACGCTGGAGGCGATGCCCCAGCCGCGGGTGCGCTGGCCACGATAGATGGATTGCAGGACCGCGCCCACGTCGACGGAGTTGTTCAGCGCCTTGCGCACTTTCTCGTCGGCGGCGGGCCCGAAGCGGGCATTCCAGTACAGCGTGTACGGGCTGCCGTTGTTGAGCGCGCGCTGATAGGTGAACTCGGGGTTGCCGTCGAACAGCGACGCGTCGTTACCGGATACGCCTTCGATCAGGTCGACCTGGCCGGAGGTGAGCGCGCCGGTGCGCACCGAGGATTCGGGCAGGAACCGGTAGGTCACCTCGTCCAGGTAGGCCGGGCCCTGGTGCGCGGCGTTCTGTGGCGCCCAGTTGTAGTCCGGGTTCTTCCGGAAGTGCAGCTCCTGACCTTTGACGTAGCGATCGAGGATGAACGGGCCGGTGCCCGCGATCTCGGGGCCACCGGCTTTGAGCTGCGGCTTGTCCCATGCGGTGGGGGAGATGACGGGGAAGCCGGCGGCGAAGTCCAGGAACGGCGCGTAGGGGTCCTTCAGGCTGAACACCAGGGTGCGCTCGTCGCGCGGGGTCACCCCGGCCAGATGCGACAGCGGCCCGGCCGACCAGCCGCCGGAGTACGAGACGTCCTGCATCATGGTGAAGTTGCGGGCCACCGCGGCGGCGGTGAGCGGGCTGCCGTCGGTGAATTTCACACCCTCGCGGAGCGTGAAGGTGTAGGTGAGCCCGTCCGGCGAGATCTCGTGCCCGCCGGCCAGCCATGGGACATACGCGCCCTCCGGTGTGCGCGCCAACAGGCTCTCGAAGACGTTGCGCAGCATCAGGTGCGTGTTGCTCTGGCCATTGAGGTGCGGATTGAGTGTGGTGGGTTCGGTTTCCACGCCCCAGGTCAGCGCGCCGCCGCTGCGCGGTGGCCCGGATTCGCCGGTCCCGGAATCGGTTCCGCCGCAGGCGGTGAGCGCCAAGGCTGTCGCCATCAGAGCTGTCGCTAGTCGCCAAGTCCGCTTCACGGCGCGGTACTCCTGTCCTCGATGAGAAATAGTGCTTGATCGGTGGTGACGACCGCGCCTTCGTGCGCGGCCACGGTGACGATGCCGGGATGTGTCGCGGTGAGCTCGTGCTCCATCTTCATGGCCTCGACGACGCCGAGGAGTTGGCCCCGCTCGACCTCCGCTCCGGATTCGACGTGCAGCCGCACCAGGGTGCCCGGCATCGGGGAGCGGATCTCGGGTCCGGCGGAAGCCGTTGTGAGCGAGCGGTATTCGGCATGGCGCACGATTCGGGTGACCCCGGCCACCTGGCTGACCCAATCCTCGCCCCGGCGTGTGAGGGTGCAGGTGACGCCGTCGAGCGCGACGGTGTCGCCCTCGGTGCGCAGACCGGTGACGCGCGGGCCGGTATCGGTGCGCACCAGGACGGCGTCACCGTCGTATCCGCTGACGCGCACCGTGAACGGATGGCCGTCCACGGTCAGGTCGATCGTGCCGAGATCGTGGTCGGCGGGATCGAGCCAGGTCCGATCGCCGGGGGGTGCGCCCGTCGACCACGGTGTACTGCGGTCGGGTGCGCTCAGGGCGACGGCCACGGCGAGGGCGCCGAGCCGGTCCGGGTCGCCGAATTCCGCGACCGGGTCCAGCCGGTCCAGGTAGCCGGTGTCGTGTTCGGCCGCGGCGACCAGCGGGTCGGCCAGCACCTGGCCGACGAAGCCGAGGTTGGTCGAGATGCCGTGCCAGCGCAGGTCCGCGCAGGCCTGGCGGGCCGCGGCCAGCGCCTGCGTCCGGTCGCCGCCGGAGGCGACGAGTTTGGCGATCATCGGGTCGAATCCGCCGGTGACATCGAGTCTTTCGGCGAAGGCGCGGTCGATGCGAACTTGCGGCCACCGGGTGACCTGGAGCGGACCGGGGCAGGGCAGGAAGGAGCGGAACGGGTCCTCGGCGTACATCCGGACCTGCACCGCGGCCCCGCTGTAGCCGATCTGCGCCTGGGTGGCGGGCAGTGGTTCGCCTGCGGCCACCCGCAACTGCCACTCCACCAGGTCCAGGCCGGTGATCGCCTCGGTCACCGTATGTTCCACCTGGAGGCGGGTATTCATCTCGATGAAGAAGAATTCCGATCCCACGAGCAGGAATTCGAAGGTGCCCGCGCCCGTGTAGCGCAGCGCCCGGGCACCGCGCACGGCCGCGTCGAACATGGATTCTCGGGTGGCGGCGGGGATTCGGGGTGCCGGTGCTTCCTCGATCACCTTCTGATGCCTGCGTTGCAATGAGCAGTCGCGATCGAAAAGGTGGACGACAGAACCGGATTCGTCGCCGAAGACCTGAACTTCGATGTGCCTGGCCGATTCGGCGTAGCGCTCCAGGTGCAGCCGTCCGTCCGCGAAGGCCGCCGTGGCGGTGCGGGTCGCCGAGGCGAGCGCCGCGCGGAGCCCGTCGCCGGAGTGCAACACCGACATGCCTTTGCCGCCACCGCCGCCCGCTGGTTTGACGATCAGCGGATAGCCGATATCTCCGGCCGCGTCGACCAGCGCGTCCAGGTCGTCGGTGGCCGTCGGGGTGCCGGGCAGCACCGGCACCCCGGCCTCGGCCATGACGCGGCGGGCCGCGGCCTTATCGGCCATGGTCTCGATCGTGCCCGAGGCGGGACCGACGAAAACCAGTCCGGCGGCGCGCACCGCGCGAGCGAATCCGGCGTGCTCGGATAGGAAACCGTAGCCGGGATGCACTGCATCACAGCCGGTTTCGACAGCGGCGCGGATCAAGGCGGCGGCATCGAGGTGGCCGCCCGCGGGCAGCCGCACGGTGGCGGCCGCGCCCGCGTGGTAGGTCAGCGCGCGGTCCTCGTCGACGCTCACCGTGACATAGGCGATGCCGAGCCGGTCGCAGGTGCGCGCGATGCGGGCGGCGATCTCGCCGCGATTGGCGATCAGCAGGGTCGAGATCACAGCCGCAACACCCCGAAGGTGGCGGCGGCCGGGGCCGGTCGATCCCAGCGCTCGTGCGCCAGCGACAGGCACTGCGCCAGCCAGGCGCGGGTGTCCTCCGGTTCGACGATGGCGTCGATCCACATGCGCGCGGCGATATAGGCGGGCAGCGACTGCTGTTCGAAGCTGTCGATGATCGGCTGTTTGATCGCGGCTTCCTCGGCGGCGCTCAATTCCTTGCCCTCCCGGCGCAGCCGGTCCCGCTTCAAAATCGCCATGACCGCGGCCGCCTGCTCGCCGCCGACGCCGGTGGAGCGGGCATTGGGCCACATGGCCATGAATTGCCCGCCCATGGACCGGCCCGACATGGCGAAATTGGCCGCGCCGAAACTGCCGCCGATCACCAGCGAGATCTTCGGGACAGTGGCGCAGGAGACGGCGTTCACCATTTTCGCGCCGTGCTTGGCGATACCCGCGCGCTCGTATTGCTCGCCGACCATGAAGCCACTCACGTTGTGCACGAACAGCAAGGGGATCCGGCGCTGATTGCAGATCTGGATGAAGTTCGTGGCCTTGAGCGCGCTGTCCGGGAAGATCACGCCCTGATTGGCGATGATGCCGACCTCGTAACCGGCGATGCGCGCGGTCGCGCAGACAATGGTCTGCCCGTAGTCGCGGCGGTATTCCACCCACGAGGCGGCATCCACCACACAGCGCAGAACCGCGCGGACATCCATTTCCTTCTTGGTGGTGGCCGGAATCAGATCCGGCAGGTCGGCCGGGTCCCGCGCGGGTTCGAGGGCCTGGAATGCCGGCGGCCGGACCCCGTCGCCGGGTGTCCGCGCGATGATGTCGCGGATCATCGCCAGCGCCTCCTCCTCGTTGGCCGCGAGGTGATCGGCCACGGCGGTTTCCCGGACGTGCAGGTCGGCGCCGCCGAGGGTCTGGGCGTCCACCGTGATACCGGTGGCGGCCTCCACCAATTGCGGTCCGCCCAGGAAGACGGTGCTGAGACCGCGGACCATCACGGTCTCGTCGCTCATCGCGGGAATGTAGGCGCCGCCCGCGGTGCAGATACCCAGCACGGCCGAAATCTGCGGCAGGCCCAGCGCCGACATCTCCGCGATATTGCGGAACATCTTTCCGAGGTGTTCCTCGTCCGGGAAGATCTCCTCCTGTAGCGGCAGGAAGATACCGCCGGAATCGGCGAGATACACACAGGGCAGCCGATATTCGCGGGCCAGTTTCTGTCCGCGCAACTGCTTCTTGATCGTCAGCGGATAATAGGTGCCGCCTTTGACGTGCGGATCGTTGGCGAAGATCATGCACGGTCGCCCGTGAATGGTGCCGATGCCGACGATCAGCGCCGCCGCGGGCAGATCGGTGTCGTACACGCCGTGCGCGGCCAGCCGGCCGATCTCCAGGAATGGCGTACCCGGATCGAGGACCCGGTCGACGCGTTCGCGCACCGGCAATTTCGGATCGCCGGGCCGCCGCCGCGGCTGCACGATCTCGGCCGTGTGCTCGCGTAGCAGCCGGCGTTGCGCTTCGAATCCGGTGGGGTGCTCCAGGGTGCGGGTCATGCGGGCTGCTCCTGCCGATCCTGATGCGCGGCCAGGCTCGCGTGCAGCGTGTCCGCGAAGCGGTGGATGGTGGCGGGTTCCAGGTCCGCGCGCAGCATCAGCCGCAGGCCCGCGCTGCCGCGCCGGATGATCGGGAAGAAGATCGGTGAGGTGTAGAAGCCCGCCTCCAGCATGTCCCGCGCCACGGCGACGGTGGTGTCCTCGCGGCCGATGCCGACGAACCGGATCGGGAGCCCGTCACCGGCGAGCTCGGTGTCGACGAGGGAGTCGAAAAGCCGGACCCGTTCCCGCAATTCGACCTGCAACCGGTCGACCGTGCCGTCGTCGTGCAGGTCGCAGGCCGCGACGATGGCGCCCAGGCCGGCGGTATTGATCCGCTGCGACCACATGAGCGGGCCGCTGGTGCGCAACAGGGTGGGTTTACGGGAATCGTCGCCGGGTGGCCCGAAGAAGATGACGCCGCCGCTGGCCCCGAAACCCTTGTTCAGCGAGGCGATCACGAGGGTGCGCTCGCGCCAGCCCTCGTAAGCGCCGAGCACGTATCCGCGGCCGTTGCGGCCGAGCGTCGAAATGCCATGCGCCTCATCGAAATACAGGAAAAGGCCGTACTCGTCCTGTAGCCGGTGCAGTTCGGCCAGCGGTGCGCCGCCGCCGGTGCTGTAGACGCCGTCGGCGATGTAGGCGACCTGAGCATGCTTGCGGCACAGATCTTCCAGGGCCTCGATGTCGTTGTGGTCGATCGTGGTCAGCTCGGTCTCGTCGGCGACCAGCGGCTTCATCGCGTTCAGGCAGAAGTGCGCGTTCTTGTCGAAGACCACCAGCGGCGGCTGCCCGCCGGTGAGCTCGCCGGAAGCGAGCAGCGGCAGGGTCGCCCAGGCCGCGGCCGCGCACGAGGACACCGTGACCGCCTGCGCGCCGAAGGTATTCGACAGTCGCTGCTCGGCCTCCTCCAGCAGGTTCAGCCGAATCCGCATGCGGGAGATGGAGGAGTTGATCGTCGCCGTCTCGTCGAGGCCGCGATGCGCGCCCGCGATGATGCGCGGATCGCTGTCCAGGCCGAGATAGGAGTACGAGGAGAAGTTGACGATCGTCCGGCCGTCGCGGTCGTGCACGGTGCCGTCGCGCATGTCCGCGGCGACGATATCGACCAGCCCGTGTGCGGTGCTGTCGTCCCAGAACGCAGTGCTCAATTGCAGTTGCCTGCGAATATTGGCGAATTGGTGTGTGACCATTCCGGTTAACCCTTCGTCGGCGAAAGCGCCGTGACGACGACTACGTTCACGGCGGCGAGCACAGAGATGGCGATGGACCAGGCCAGCAGCCCGGTGAGCGCGGGGCCCGTCAGCGAGGCGAGGCCCGCGAGACCCTGCTGGATGAGCGCGCACCACGAAACCGCCAGCGCGCCACCGGCGGCCAGGTGGCTGACCGCGTGCGCGGCACTGTTCGGGAACAGGGTGGCCTGGCCGAATGTCGTGGTGACATACCCGGCCAGGAAGATCGGCAGCGCGATCGCGCGCGGCGGTTCGAACGTCCACACGGCGGTGATGAGCACGCATCCGGCGAGCATGATCCAGGCGCCCTGGCGCATCATGGCGCGGGCTCCGACGCCGCTCACCCGGCGTCGGACGTAGGTCGCCCCGCCCAGATAGGCCGCGCCGTACAGGACGCCGAACAGACCGAAAACCCATGGTGGCAAGTCGAATCCGTCGGCGAACACGAACGCCGAGCGCTGTTGGATCACCACGATGACGGCGAATCCCAGCCCGCCCGCGACCGCGGCCGCGAGGAAGATCCGATCGCCGAACAGGCGGCGGGCCGAACCGGTAGGCGCGGGTTCCGGTCGCGGAAGTCGCAGGCGCAGCGCCAGCCCGATCGGCGCCACGGCCAGCGCGGCCAGCACGGCGAAGCCCGCGCGCCAGCCGAGTGTGGAGGTGAGAATGCCGCCGAGTACCTGTCCGCCGCCGAGCGCCACCACGAACGCCATCGACAGCAGCGCCAGCTGCCGCGCCAGTTCGGCGCCGCTGAACAGGTCCTTGACCATCACCCGGCCCACCACCGCGATACCGCCCGCGCCGATCGCCTGGATCACCCGCAGCGTCAGCAGCTCCGGTGCGTTCGTGATCAGCGCCAGCCCCGCGCTGGCCAGCACGAAGCACAGTCCCGCCGCGGTGAACGCGGGTACCCGGCCGAACCGTTCGGCGGCCCGCCCCCACGCCACCACCGGCAGCGCGGCGAACACCACGAACAGGGCCACCGATAATTGCAGGGTGCCTTCGCTCGCACCGATCTCCGCGCCGAGCGCGGGCATACCCGGTAGGTAGATGGTGGTCGCCATCTGGGCGACAATGACCGCACCGCAGGCGATCCCGATGATCCGCCGACTCGCCACCGGCACTGTCACGCCGCTCGCCTGCCGCACAGCCACTTCACATCCCCTACACCACAGCCGAATTCGGATCCGACGTACAGATCTACGCGGTGGGGCGGGGCGACCCCAGGGTTTGAATCGGCGTGATTCCTCGCACGCCGATGACGAATATCATCGGTGACTGTCCACTGATGTCACTGGTGGGTGGTTCGGATGCGCTGAATAGTCGTGGGGTGGCAGCGGTCATGGTGGAGTACGCGCCCGCGGTCGGGGCGGGGCGGATCGGTGCCGGGTGGATGCCGCGCGATGTGGCGGTCGCCGCGGCGGGGACGGTGTCGGCAGGGTTGGCACTCGGCTTGCTGCCGCTGCTCGCGGTCGGCCGTACGCCCGGCGGACAGGTGGCGCAGACCGCTGTCCTGCTCGCTGTGTGCCTGCCGATCTACGTGCGGCACTTGGTGTTCGCGGTACGCGATCGGGCCCCGTCCGCGGCTCGGCTCAGCACCGCGCTGTTGGCGGTGCTGGTGCTGGGCGCGGCCCCGCTGCTGGGCGCGGCCTGGCTGGACAGCGCGCATGTGGTCGCGGTGGTCGTACTGCTCACCCTGCCTCCGGCGGTCGCGATGCCGCTCGTGCTGGGCCTGCTCGCCGCGCTGGGGCCCGCGGCGGTGCTGCTCGGCGCGTCGCGGGAGGAGGCGATCTGGTTGGCGGTGACGGCCACGATGCGTGTGATCGCGATCTACGCGCTGGTGTGGATGGTCCTCGCGCTGCGCCGGTTACGCGGTGCGGCGGCGGAGCTCACCGAGCAGGCCATTGTCCAGGAACGTCTGCGGATCGATCGAGCAGCGACCGAGACCGTGCGTACGGCATTGCGGTCCATCGCCGAATCCTCGGACCGGGCCGCCGATTTGCTCGTGCGCGGTGACCGGGACGCGGCCCACACCGAGCTCGTCGCTCTCGTTACCGTCTCGCGCGGTGGGCTGGCACAGGCGCGGCAGCTGATCCGCGGCTTCCAGCAACCCGACCTGCTGCGCGAAATCGAGTCCACCGCAGCCCTGTTGGCCGCCGCGCACATCGATGCCCGCCTTGACCTGCCGCTCTCCGGCCCGCCCGAAGCCGAACAGGAGCCACTGCGCACCGAACTGCGCCTGCTACTGGCCCGGCTGCTCCGCCAGAGCCCGAGCGGTCCGGTGCGGATCACGCTGCGGCAGGCCGACGGGCGATGGGCCCTGTCGTGCGTCACCGACGTGCCGGGCAAGTGATTCGAGATGACCGAGCAGCTGCGTGGTCCCTGGCTCGCCACCGTGAGTGGCGCGCGCCTGCTGCTCATCGGCGCGAGTTGTGCGACCGGTGTCCTGGCGCCGACGCGAGCGACCCTCGCGACGACCGCGCCGGTCGGTGCCGCGCCGGTCTGGTGGGTACTCGCGGCCGCAGTGGTGGCGGTCCATCTGTGGCACGTGTTCGGTGCGCAGCGCGAGCGACACGATCACCGGGCGTCGTTCGCGCTGTTGGCCGCGCTCGTCTTCCTGCCGATGCTCTGGGCTCCGGCGGCGTGGGGAATCAGTCAGGTGTTCTTCGTCGCCTCGGCGGCCCTGCTGTTCCGGGGCACGGTGCGCGGCGTGCTCGTTCTGACGCCGGTCGCCGCTACCGCGCTCGGTGCCCTGCTCGACGCGCGCGTGGTGGACGCCGTCGAGGTCGTCGTCGTGTTCCCGGTGCTCGCGGGTTGTCTCGTCGGCGTGGTCCACCTGGTCCGCGCGGTGCGCCGACTCGACCGCGCCCGTGCCGACCTCGCGACGCGGGCCGCCGCACGTGAACGGTTGCGGGTCTCCCGCGATCTGCATGATCTGCTGGGGCAGAGCCTTTCGGCCGTTTCCCTCAAGGGCGATCTGGCTGCCGCGCTGCTGCCGGACGATCCGGGTGCGGCCCGCGCGGAGATCGACGCTCTCGGCGAGCTGGCTCGCGCGACGCTGCGGGCGATGGGAGCGATCACCAAGGGAGAGCACACCCTCTCGCTGCGGACGGAATTGGACAGTGCCGCAGCGCTCTTGGATGCCGCCGGGATCGAGGTCCGTTGTGCCGTCGACCTGCCGACGCTGGATCCGGACGTGGACAATGTGTTCGCGTCGGTGATCCGCGAGGGCGCCACGAATGTGCTGCGCCACAGCGATGCTCGCGTCTGCTCCATCGTCGCCGGTCGTGGTGGCGGTGTGTGCTATCTGGAGATCGTCAACGACGGAGCGCGCCGCGAGTCCGCCGCCGGCAACGGGCTGACCGGGCTAGAGCAGCGGGCACGCGGGGTGTCCGGTACCGTGTCGGCGCGGCTCGGCACTGCGGGACGGTTTCACCTGCGAGTGGAAATACCTTGGGGGACAACTTGATTAGGCTTCTGATCGCAGAGGACATGCACCTGATCCGCGGCGCGCTGGTCGCACTGCTGTCCCGGGAACCCGACCTGGACATCGTCGCCGAACTCGACCGCGGTGACCTCGTCATCGACGAGATCCTGCGCACTCGGCCCGATGTGGCGCTACTGGATATCGATATGCCCGGCCTGGACGGGCTCGCTGTCGCCGAACTCGTCCGTGAGCGCCTGCCCGAATGCCAGGTGCTGATCCTGACCGGTCTGAGCCGACCCGGCTACCTGCTACGGGCCCTGCGGGCGCAGGTGCGCGGGTTCGTCGTGAAGGACGCACCCGCGCAGACGCTCGCCGCCGCCGTCCGGCGGGTGGTCGCCGGGGAGCGGGTCATCGATCCCGATCTGGTCGCCGCGGCCCTGGAAACCGGGGCCAGTCCCCTGACACCGCGCGAGGCCGATGTCCTGCGCGCGGCCGAAACCGGGATCAGCACCGCCGAGATCGCGGCGACGCTGTTCCTCTCGCCCGCGACGGTCCGCAACTACCTGTCCAATGCCATCACCAAGGTCGGCGGGCGGAACCGGATCGACGCGCTGCGGATCGCCCGCACCGCGGGCTGGCTGTGACCGCTCAGTCCGCCGCGGCGACGATCACGGCGGTCACCTCGTCGGGATGCGACACCTGCACCGCGTGCGACGAATTCACCTCCCGGACCTGTGCTTTCGCGCGTTCGGCCTGAAATCGCTGTGACGCGGGCGGCAGCGCCCGGTCCTCGGTGGACAGCACATACCACGACGGCACCGAGGTCCACAGCGGCTCGCCGCTGGGCTCGGCCTGCGCCGCGGCCGCCGTGGAACGCTGTCGCGCCGCCAGTTTCGACGCGATCTCGGCGCTCACATCCTGGGCGAACACCTCGCCGTACTGTTCGGCGGCCAGGGTCGCTTCCGCGCCCGTCTCGGTGGGCCGGATCCGCAACGCGGGGCCCAGCCGGCTGCCCGGATACTTCGCCGGATCCGAGAGCTGCTGTACTGCTTCACCTTCGGCCGGTGCGAAGCCCGCCACGAAAACCACGGCCGACACGTCCGCCCGCCGCATATTGCTGATCACGGCCCCGCCGTAGGAATGCCCGACCAGCACCACCGGGCCACGGACATCAGCGATCGCGGCCGTCACCGCGTCGGCGTCGGACCGGAGGCCGCGCAGCGGATTGTCCACCTGCACAACGGGATATCCACGCTCGCGCAGCTGCCCGGCCACCGCGTCCCAGCTGGAACTGTCGGAGAACGACCCGTGCACCAGCACGATCGTCGGCTCCGCCGGGGCCGGATCCTCGCTACAACCGGCAGTCAGCGCGGTGCTTACCGCCAGCACCGCCACCACATTCCACGTCCGCACAGCATCCCTTTCGTCGAGCCGGTCGATTACTCCATCGACCCTCGCAGCCGGGCAGACCTGCCTCCAGATGCCGATGTCTCGGCTCGACGATGGCAAATGTCATGCCCGCGTTCAGGGTTCGAGATCGGTGACCGGTCGTCCGGTGGCCATATCGAGGGGGACCGAGACCTGGTCGTGGACGATGCGCCACGTGTCGTCGGTCAGCCGCAGGCCGTAGGTGACCCGCACCCACATGCCCGTGGTCGGTGTGCCGTCGGCGAGTGTGCCGCTCAGGCGCCCGAAGCCGTGGCCGAAGGCGATATCCGCGCCCACGGTGAGCGCCAGATTGCGCACCTCGTAGTCGATGGTCTCGAAGAAGGCGAACGCCCGCTTCCAGTTCTCCAGCTTCGCCGCGATCCCGACGTGCTGCAACGGCGGCTCCACGTCGAAGGAGATCACGTCCGGGCTGTAGGCCCGCTCGACCGCCGCGAGGTCCTTGGCGCGCAGGCCCGCGACCAGGTCGTCGATCACTGTGCGAATGGCGATGTCGTTCATGCTGTGTCCTCAGGCTTCTACGAGTGCGGTTCGGGTGCGCAGCGGCGCGAGGGCACCGCTCCAGGCAACGACCTGGTCGAGCGTGGTCTGCAAGGCGGCGGCGTGATGCGCGCCGGGCGTGAAGGTGGTGTAGTTCTCGAAATCGGTCAGCACCGAGATCGCGACCTGGTAGCTCACGTCGGCCATCCCGAGAGTGCTGCACACGGTGCGCAGGTGGGCCACGGCGCGGCTGCCGCCGCCCGCCCCGTAGGAGACGAATCCGACCGCCTTGTCGGACCATTCGGTGAAGAGGTGATCGATGGCGTTCTTCAGGACCCCGGGCGGCCCTCCGTTGTATTCCGGCGTCACGAAGACGAAGCCGTCGAACGGGGCGATCCGGGCCGCCCACTCCCGGGTGTGCGCGTTGACCGACGGGCCGTGCATGGGCGCCACCGCCTCGTCGAGGTGCGGAAGTGGATGATCGCGCAGGTCGATCAGCTCGAATTCGGCGTCGTCGCGACCCGATGCCTGCTCGAGCACCCACTGGGCGACCTGCGGGCCGTTGCGCTGGGGCCGGGTGCTGCCGAGAATGATGCCGATCTTGATCATGGGGCGAACTCCTGCTCTGCTGAAATCGTTGACCACCTTCCGACGACGCGGCCGCGCGGAATGTCAGGCCAGACGATTCGGGTCGCTGTTTCGTCGGACTCGACAGGAGCAACGACAGGAGCCGATATGACCGACCCGCGACTCGGCGCGGTGATCAGCGAACGCCGCCAGCTGATCAATCTCGCCTACCGGCTGCTCGGCTCGCTGGCCGAAGCCGAGGACGTGGTGCAGGAGACCTACGCCCGGTGGTACGCGCTCTCGGAGCGGCAACGCCGCGAGATCGAGCGGCCCGGCGCCTGGCTGAATCGTGTCGCCGGGCGCATCTGCCTGGATCTGCTGGGTTCGGCCCGAGCCCGGCGGGAACAGTATGTGGGCGAATGGATTCCGGAGCCGGTGCCCGCGCACGCCGAATTGTCCGGCGCCCCGGTCGATCCCGCCGATCGGGTCACCTTGGACGAGTCGATCGGCATGGCCTTCCTGGTCGTGCTCGATGCTATGACTCCGGCCGAGCGGGTGGCGTTCGTGCTGCACGATGTCTTCCGCTATCCGTTCGCGGAGGTGGCCGAGATCGTCGGCCGTACCCCGGCGGCCTGCCGCCAGCTCGCCTCCAGCGCGCGCCGCCGCATCGATTCCGCGCCCTGCCCGACCGGCGCCGAGCGCGGCGAGGTGGTCCGTGATTTCAAAAAGGCTTGGGAGGCAAGCGATATCGAAGCGCTGGTCGGCCTGCTCGATCCGACGGCGATCGCGACCGCGGACAGCGGCGGCCTGGTCCCGGCCTTCCGGGAGCCGATCACCGGCGCCGCGAGTATCGCGCACGCCTGGGGTGAGATCGCCGCCCGCGGCCCCAGGGTGACGTTGCTGGAGCGCACCGTGAACGGTCAGCCCGGACTGGTCGCGCAGCTCGGCGACACCATTGTGTCGGTCTACGCGTTCGATATCGCCGAGGGGCGGATCACCCGGATCTGGGTGATCCGCAACCCCGAGAAGCTGCGGCACTGGGCCGGTGCCGCGCAGTGACTCACCTCGGTCGCTACTCGACTACTTCGCCCAGGTCGAGCACGTGCTCGACGGTGCGTGACGCGGGTCACGGCAGTGGATCTGTCAGGAAATCGTGGGCTGTCTCGTTCAAGGGGTACGCGAACCAGACAGGAGCCAACCATGCATCGCATCGTCATCCTCGGAGCCGGCTACGCCGGGACGTTCTCCGCCGGATTCCTGGCCCGGCAACTGCACGCCGAGGACTTCGAGATCACCGTCGTCAATGCCGAACCGGATTTCGTGGAGCGACTGCGGCTGCATCAGCTCGCCGCGGGGCAGGACCTGCGCCGGGTACCGCTCGCGAAGATATTCGCGGGCACCGGAATTCGGTTGCGGGAGGCGCGGGTGACCGCCGTCGACGTCGAGGACCGCACCGTCACGATCACCGATGGGTCCGCCACGGACCGGCTCGGCTACGATACCCTGCTCTACTCCCTCGGCAGTACCGTTGCCGCCCATGACATTCCGGGCGTCGCGGAGCATACGTACCATGTGGCCGCGCGTCCCGCGGCGCTACGGCTGCGCGCGAAATTGAACGCCCTGAACGGAAACGGGAAGATCGTGGTGGTCGGCGGTAACCTGACCGCGATCGAGGCCGCCACCGAGATCGCCGAAGCACACCCGGGATTGCGGGTCGACCTGATCACCAGCGGCGAGGTCGGCGGCTGGCTGGGCGCGAAGGCGCGCGGGCACCTGCTGGCCGCGTTCGAACGGTTCGGTATCACGATCCACGAAGGCGCGACCGTCGAACATGTCGAGGGCACAGGCGTTTTCGTCGCGGACGGAACCTTCCACCCGGCCGACGCCACGGTGTGGGCCGCGGGCTTCGCCGTCCATCCGATCGCCGCCGCCAGCGGTCTCGCGGTGGAACCCAGCGGCCAGATCACCGTCGACCGTGAGATGCGATCGATCTCGCACCCCGACGTCTACGTCGCCGGTGACAGCGTCTTCACCCTCGCCGAGAGCGGCCTGCCGCTGCCGATGTCGTGCGCGTCGGCGGGATTCACGGCCATGCAGGCGACCGCCGCGATCATCGGCGACCTGACCGGGCGCGAGGTCGGGCGCACGTCGCTGGGATATTTCGGAAACCACATCAGCCTCGGTCGCCGGGACGCCATCTTCCAGGCGGTCGACGGCGCGGCCCGGGCGAAGTCGTGGGTGCTGCGGGGCCGGCCGGCCGCACGGTTCAAGTCCACGATCCTGGATCTGTCGGTGTGGAGCCTGAGCCATCCCACCTTCGGTAAGCCGCGGCGACACTACCGGGCGGCTGTCGGTGTGCGCGCACACGATGTGATCGCTGGATAAAGTCGTGCTCATGGACACTGTCGCCGTAGCGCGTTTCGAGGCCAGCCGCGACCGGCTGGCCTCGCTCGCCTACCGGCTGCTCGGCTCGGCCGCCGATGCCGAGGACACGGTGCAGGACGCGTTCCTGCGCTGGCAGTCCGCCGACCGCGACTACGTCGAGGTGCCCGAGGCATGGCTGACCAAGACCGTCACCAATCTGGCGATCGACCGGCTCCGCTCGGCGGCGGTGCGGCGTGAGCGCGCGGTCGGCGCCTGGATGCCCGAGCCGCTACTGGACGGCGATCCGATGCTCGGCCCCGCCGACACCGTCGAGCAGCGCGAGTCGGTGACGCTGGCGGTGCTGACCCTGATGGAACGGCTGACGCCGGTCGAACGCGCCGTTTACGTACTGCGCGAAGCCTTTTCGTACTCGCACGCCGAGATCGCCGAGATCCTCGACATCACCGAGTCCGGTAGCCAGCAGCACGCCCACCGCGCCCGGCGTCGAATCTCGGCCGCCCGCACCAGTGTCGACATCGATGCGGCCGCCGCCCGGCGCATCGTGGCTGCATTCCTCGACGCCGCCGCCTCCGGCCGCACCGAGCGCCTGATCGCCCTGCTGACCGACGACGCGACCGGCGTGTCCGATGGTGCGCTCGGCACCGCCACGAAGCTGATCCGGTACGGGAACCCGCGCCAGCTCGCTATCGCCATGCGCGCCGGGTTCACGCCCACGGCTGCCAAACGCAAGCGTGTCGGCGGCTCCCCGTCGGTGCATTCGGCGCTGGTCAACGGCTGTCCCGCGATCGTGTTGACGCTCGAGGACCGGGTCCTCGGTGTCGCGGTCCTGGAGGTCCGCGACGGTCGGATCGCGGTCCTGCGCAGCGTCAGCGCGCCGCGCCGCATTACCCGGTTCGCCGATCGCTGGCGGCGGCAGCGGCCACCTGTCCCGCTCATCGACGCCTGGTGAAGCCGCCGGTGGATTCGCGGGGCGAGCGGCCTCGGCAGCGAGCGCGCCATGCAGCGACCACGGAATGGGCCGCCGGGGGATCGTCGTTCACCGGTGTCGCAGTT
Organism: Nocardia sp. NPDC127579; assembly: GCF_042672005.1. NCBI lineage: Bacteria > Bacillati > Actinomycetota > Actinomycetes > Mycobacteriales > Nocardiaceae > Nocardia > Nocardia sp. NPDC127579. Next base: position 251,389 of record NZ_JBHXVZ010000002.1, read on the forward strand.
CCCTGATCAAGACATCGAAGGTCGGCGCATCTGGCCAGCTGGGCAGCAGGCTTCCGGACCGGTGCCATCCCCATCGCAAATAGGTCTGGTAGGCCCGCGTGTTGGTGGGGCGGACAAGCAGTGTCGCGCGTTGCTCAGGGCGGCCGTCGAGCAGTTCAGAGTGCAGCGCGCGTGCAACGCCCTTACCGGTGTCTGCCGACCGAACCATGATCTCGCTCAGCGCGAATGTGCGCGCACCGTCCTCTTCGGTGAACTCGGCTGGGTCGCCGTCATCGAGCGAGAGTCCTCCCCACCAGGCTGTGCTCTTCTGTAGCGGCCACCCCCAGGTCTGACCGCAGGGCTTTCCGTCGATGACAGCCACAACCAATTCGAAGCCGTCGCCGCGGTCGGGATCTGTGTACGCGTCGAACCGGTGCATGAATGCGTCAGGGGTTTCGAACTCGTCACCTGATTCGATTGCATCGATGTAGGAGGCTCGATAGATGTCTTCGACGGTGCGGCGCTGCTCTCGTGCCTGCGCGGCTGTGTAGTGGTGAAATTCGATTGCTGGGCGGCCCGGAAGGTCATCTGAATTCATACCTGGACTGTCCTTTTCAGCAGCTTGTCGAAGCGCGCGGAGAAGTTCTCCGGATGGTCGACTGCCGCGTCTCGAACTGGTTGGAGCAGCCGCAGTGTGCGAGTAGAGGACACTGCCCCTTCGAGATCATCGAGCACCAGTAGGCCGACAGCGACAGCGCCGTTGAGGTCGCCGACACGAGCGAGGGCCGCACACCAGCCAGCCCGATAATTGGCGGCATTACGAGCCCCCGCGTGCTCCACCGCGAGCCCAGCGGACAAGTCTGCGGACTTCTTGAACTGTCCGAGATCGCCGAATCCCCGGGCCTCCTGGCAACGAACCTCGGTGGCACTGACGAAGTGCATCCATGGTGGGCATTCGCCTGTCGGCTCGTGTTCCAGTGCGAAATCCAGCTCACGCCACGCTGTCGCGATTGCGCGGGCGAATGCCGCTCCATCGCCGATCACCGCCTGCGCCTGCGCTTCACGGGTGGCGATTAAGGCATGGATGCGGCCGGGCGGTCGCCCGCTGGTGAGATCACGGGCGCGGGAGACGAGATTGAGTGCACGATGAGGGTTGGCTTTGGGTTCGCCAGTTCGGCTGAGGTGGATCGTGAGGTGCGCGAGATTGAGACAGGTGTGCACCGTCAGTTCGGGGTCGCCCGCTTGATCGGCCATAGAGAACGCCTCGTTGTAGCACCAGCGGGCGAGATCAGGTTGTTCGGCATCATGGGCCAACCAGCCCACGATGGTCGCCAAATTCCCAGCTGCGGAAAGGTACTCACGGCCTGCGCGATCATCGAACGTCGCCGTGTCGATCTGCGCCTTCGCGAACTCGAGCAGGCTTATCCCCTCGTGGACGAGAGCCGCGCCGCCGATGGCCTGCTCACTGCGTTCAAGGCTGGAAACGCGCTCGGCCAGCCGCCGTGCGTCTTGAAGGCCGACGCGGCTGATACTCGAGCTGGATGCGAGGAGGGCGGCACCCACCGCAAATCCGAATTGTCGCCGCTTCACCTCGTCTCCTTCCGCCACCTCGACCGGCGCGACTGTTGGCACCGATGGTGTGCCGATCTCATCCAGGGCAGCCCGGAATCGTGCTTGCTGGTCGTCCGTCAGCTGCGCCAGAACAGTGTCCAGTGCCTCCGCGGATTCGGCCATGACCGGGCGCTGCTCGGTTGCGCGTTCCCACTTTCGAACGGTTGATTCAAAAACCCCGATCTTCTGCGCAAAAGGCTCCCGCCTCATCCGCAAAGCAACCTCGCGCAGGGCCAACACCTTGGCACCCGTCCACCTGGTGACGATCATGGCCGCCCCTGTCCGTGTCCGCAACGCACCGTGTCAGAAGCGTATCGAAAGTGTGCGAGTTCGACTCTGGGAACGAACCTCTCGGTTGGCAATCATCGAAGATGCGCCTGGACCGAAACCTTTCCTTCTCCTGACAGGTCGGAGGGAGTTATGTCGGGGGCACCAGGCGCACTCGCAAACCGACTCGCGACCAGGGGGCCACGATTGTCCACGCTCGTCACAACTGCCGAATTCGTAGCCGAGTACCGGCGCCTGCGCGCGTGCGGACTGCCAGTCGTCATCTCCGGGCAGCGACGACTCACCGTGATCATCGGCGGCGAGCTCCGAGCCTTCATCATGCCGGAGCGCTGGGCCGACCAGACCCGAGAAGTTCTGGGCCGGTACGGAATCGGAGCACCGATGTTCTGGCAGCCGGGTCGTCGCGTCGCCGTCCTCGCCGGTCGTCATCACGAAGCCGATGACAGCTTCGAAATCAACGCGCTGCTCCGGCTGACGGACTCGGTTCTGGTGGCCCCGGGGCGGGTCTTGACGCTGCCGACGCCCGGCGACTCGAGTTGTGGGTGGGAGGTGCCCGTGCGGGACACCTACCGGCCGTCGAGCTGGTCGGTCATGGCCGCACTACGCACGTGCGCCGAGCAGGAGCGTGCCCGATGATCACCGGTGACGTTCTCTGCGAGGAGGACCAAGACATCCGCCGCCTTCGAGTGATCTGCGATCTACCGGTCGACATCGACGCAGCCGGCCGCTTCGTCATCACGGTCGACCAGTCGATACGAGGGGTCACTACACCGCGAGACCTCGGCGAGGAGATCCGCGAGGTATTGAAGGCGCGGGGCGAGCTCGGCCCGGTGATGTGGCACCGCTCGCAGCGATACACATTCCTCACGCGGAGGTCCCCGGATGCGGAGGCGAGCATCTTCTACCGGCGCGCGTTACGGCGTACCGGTTCGGCATTGATTCCCCTCGGAGGCGTGCTCGCGCTCCCGTCGCTGAACGTCGGTGCGCGAGATACGCAGATCCGGAAATGGATACACCCGCCACGCAACCGATTTCGCCCCGATACAGCGACCGTCCTTGCCGCGATCACTGAGTGCGAGCTGGGGGTGCCGAGGTTATGACGTTGCAGCCCAACGCGATCGGTTTCCTGAACACCGCGATCTCTGGTGTCCACCTCGAAGCCGACCAGGAAGCGATACGTGAACTCGCGCGTGTGCAAGGGTTCGACTTCTGCGGGTTCATTATCCACGAGCCTGGCCGTACTCCAGTCGGCGAAGCCGGGAGACAACTGCGGAAGCTCCGCGCCGACCTCGATGCTCAGGCGATCTACGTTCCGAGCCTCGGCCATCTCGTTGCCGAATTGGTGCCGGGCGAATTCCAGGCCGAGTATGTCCGTGCCATGAATTCGACGGAGCCGGAAGACGACTCGTCGATTGTGAGCAACCGTTCGTCGGAGCAGCGAAAAGTAGACGCTGTCATCAGGCAATGGAAAGTCAACCGCTCAGCAGGCCAGAGCATCTCGAACCACACGAAAGACACATAGGCAGGCAGACGAGCGGTGGTCGACTGTGAACCCATCGCCTACGTTCGCGGGCACGCTCTGTGTCTGGGTGTTGGTGTACCTTCTGATCCTGTATCCGCCGCAGCGGATACCGAAACACAAGAGCGTGAACGGCCTTCGCGAACGAATCGAAACCGGAAGCGGCAGAACGGGAGGCAATGGCATGGGTGAGATTCGGAAGATGACGCAAGCGGAGTTGGCGCGGCAGGAAGCCGACCAGCACGTACCGGAATTCCTCGAATGGCTCGAACCTGAGCGCATGGATGTGCAGCTTCGGAAGTTCCTGACCGACACGATCCCCGATATGCCCGAGAACCCTTACAGCGCTGACGGTTTGATCCAGGCGGAAGCGGTGGCACTGGAGTTGATGCCGGACGAGGATGCGCCGCTTCCCGCCCCCGATGTCACCGATCAGTTCATCCGGTTCCTCGGCGAGACATTCCGCCGCAACTTCGGCGGCTCCTGGATGAACATTCCGAACTGGGACAACAACGAAACACTCGGGCCGGTAGTACGGCAAGACTTCGCGAACGTCTATCGCGACCCACTGCAATGGCTTGTCGTAGCCAGCTCCCGGCGCACCGGAACCGTATGGTCCACGATATTCGAGTTCGCCGTCGAGGATCACGAGAAGTGGGTTGCGGCCGGTCGGCCGCCGCTGCGCTAGTAGACAAGCCCTTCGAGCTTCGCGCACGCGATCGTCGCAGGGTCAATGAATCTCACCGAATTGCTTTGGGGGCAAGCCATGCCATCCTACGACGACAATACAGAAGGCTATTCCGGCGGCCGAGGCGGACGGCAACCGTTCGATATCGGCAATGCGTTCCGCGATGGACGCGCCGAGATCATGGGTCGCACCGAAGCAGACGGATGGAAGAAGGAGGTGACGGTACGACTTCCCAATGGAGAAATGCGGAAGCTCGACAATGCGAGATTCAGACACGGTCGAATAGATAAATCGGTCGAAAACAAGGTAGCCAAACGCATCAAACCGTCCCGGGAACTCTTCGACCAGATCCGTAAAGACGTTGAGCTGGCGAAGAACTTCGGTATCGAATCGAAGTGGGAGATGTCAGGAAAGATACCGAAAAGCGTCGCCGATGCACTCGAACGGGCGAACAAGGAATCGCGCGGAATGGTCGAGCTCGTCAGAGTCGGCCGTGCCGAGCGTAATGCGGCCTTCCAGCGCGCTCATGAACTCGCACGCACCAAGGAGAAGGAACAGAAGGAGGCTTTGGCTCGCTTTCTGGACAGGTTGCGGCTGAATCGCGAGCGCAGGGACCGGGCCAAGGAGCGAGAGCGAGCAGAGCGGGAAGCCCACGGTGAGCAGCGCGCCCGAGGGGCACCCTCTCCTGCCGAGGTCGCGCGTGTCCGGCATGAAGCCGCTTTGCAGGCCGTGCATGAAATGCGGGGCCAGTTGGATCGCGCTCTCGGCAACCAGAATTCGCCTGCTCATGAGCAGCCCGAGCCCAAGCAGCAGGTGTGCGCGCAAAGCGCGGTTCCGGCGCAGGAGCTTGCCCGGCAGTGGGCCGACGAGCAGCGCAGGCAGTGGGCGCAGCGTGGGGCTCCGCAGGCGCAGGAGCGACCTGCGCCGATGCCGGGTGTGGATTTCGCAGCGCCCCCGCACGACCCCAACAGTCACGATGCTCAGCGCGACCAGGAGGCACACACCCGCGCCGTCCGCGAGGGCCGGGACCGCGACGAGCGCGACCGGCAGCGCGGGCTCGGCCGCGAGCTTTCGTAAGGTCACCAGTCGTCAGATCAGAATGACCGACGACGCGGTCCTGCGCAGCGTCAGCGCGCCGCGCAGCATTACCCGGTTCGCCGAGCGCTGGCGGCGGCAGCGGCCACCTGTCCCGCTCATCGACGCCTGGTGAGGCCGCCGGTGGATTCGCGGGTGTGCCGCCGAGGGACCTGGGTATGTCGTCACTGTGCACTGCACCGCGCGTTCGCGAGCAGGCCGATCCGGCAACGACGACGGATTCGCCTCCACCGGTAAGGGCAGCGGCCTCGGCAGCGAGCGCGCCAGGGGGAAACCGATGCGAAGGAGGACCCGGCTCATGGGATTTCCCGAACAGCAGCAACCGACCCCCGGTATCCAATCGCAGATGACTCCGGTACCGGACTGTGGCGAGCACAGCTATCAGGGCTCGGGCAAACTCGCGGGCAAGGCGACGGTGATCACCGGCGCTGACAGCGGGATCGGCCGGGCCGTGGCGATCGCGTTCGCACGCGAGGGCGCCGACGTACTGATCTCCTATCTCGACGAGGACGAGGATGCCAAGGAGGTCGCGGCGCTGGTGGAACAGGCCGGTCGCCGCGCCGTGCTGATGGCAGGCGACCTCGCCGACGCCCGGCACTGCCGGGCAGTGGTGGAGCGGGCCGTCCGAGAGTTCGACCGGATCGACGTGCTGGTCAGCAACGCGGCCTACCAGATGACACACGAGACGCTGGAAGAGATCAGCGAGGACGAGTTCGACCGCACCTTCAAGATCAACGTCAGCGCGTACTTCAGCCTGGTCAAGGCAGCCCTGCCGCATATGGCCCCGGGTTCGTCGATCATCGGCAGCTCGTCGGTCAATTCCGATATGCCCTCGCCGACCCTCGCGCCCTACGCGGCCACCAAGGCGGCGATCGCGAACCTCTCGGCGAGCCTGGCACAGCTGCTTGGCGAGCGCGGAATCCGCGTGAACAGCGTCGCGCCGGGACCGATCTGGACTCCGCTCATTCCGTCGACGATGCCAGTGGAGAAGGTCACGCACTTCGGTGACGACGTCCCGCTCGGCCGCGCGGGACAACCGGCCGAGCTCGCGGCGGCCTACGTGCTGCTCGCCTCCGACGACGGCAGCTACATCTCCGGCGCCCGCCTCGCTGTCACCGGCGGCCGTCCGATTCTGTGACCGAGGAGCGACCATGACCGAACAGGTGGCCGATCATGTCCTGCGGCGGCTTCGCGAATGGGGCGTAGGACAGGTCTTCGGATACCCGGGCGACGGGATCAACGGATTGATCGCCGCGTTCGGGCGCGCCGCGGACTCACCCGCGTTCATCCAGGCCAGACACGAGGAGATGGCCGCGTTCCAGGCGACCGGCTACGCCAAGTTCAGCGGCGAGGTCGGCGCCTGCGTGGCCACCTCCGGGCCGGGCGCGATTCATCTGCTCAACGGCCTCTACGACGCGAAACTCGACCATGTTCCGGTGGTGGCGCTGGTCGGGCAGACCGCGCGCAGCGCCGTCGGAGGCAGTTACCAGCAGGAAGTGGATCTGCCGACGCTGTTCAAGGACGTGGCGTCGGACTATCTGGTGCAGGTCGATGTCTCCCAGCAGCTGCCCAACGCACTCGACCGCGCCTTCCGCACCGCTCGGGCGCGGCGGGCTCCCACCGCCGTCATCATTCCCGCGGATCTCCAGGAGGAGCCCTATCGGCCGCCGGGCCACGCCTTCAAAGAGGTGCCCTCAAGTCCGCCCGTACGGACCGAGGGACCACGAGTAATACCGCCGCACAGCGAAATTCGGCGTGCGGCCGAGGTGCTCAACGCCGGACAGCGGGTAGCGATACTGATCGGGCAGGGTGCGCGCTCGGCGCGCGAGCGAGTCGTCGAGTTGGCCGAGGCGACCGGAGCGGGTGTCGCGAAAGCGCTGCTCGGCAAGGATGTGCTGGCCGACGATCTGCCCTTCGTCACCGGTCCGATCGGCCTGCTCGGCAGCCGCCCCAGCTATGAGCTGATGCGCGACTGCGACACCCTGCTGATCATCGGATCGAACTTTCCCTACTCCCAGTTCCTGCCCGAGTTCGATCAGGCGCGCGCGGTGCAGATCGATATCGACGGCGCCATGATCGGCATGCGGTACCCGATCGAGGTCCCGCTGGTCGGTGACGCGAATTCGACACTGGCCGAACTGCTTCCGCTCATCGAACCCAAGACGGATCGGTCCTGGCGGGAGACGATCGAGGCGGGCAACGCACGCTGGTGGGACACCGTCGAACGACAGGCGATGCTGGCCGCCGACCCCGTCAACCCGATGCGGGTGGTGTGGGAACTGTCGCAGCGAATCCCCGGCGATGCCATGGTTACCGCCGATTCCGGCTCCTCGACCAACTGGTACGCCCGCTGCCTGCGCTTCCACGATCGCATGCGCGGTTCCCTGTCGGGCACCTTGGCGACCATGGGCTGCGCGGTGCCGTACGCCATCGGCGCCAAGTTCGCCCATCCGGACCGGCCCGCGGTCGCGCTGGTCGGCGACGGCGCGATGCAGATGAACGGTCTCGCCGAACTGCTGACCGTCGCGCGCTACTACCCACGCTGGACCGATCCGCGCCTGGTGGTCTGTGTGTTCCACAACAATGACCTGAACCAGGTGACCTGGGAGCTGCGAGCCATGGGCGGCGCCCCGAAATTCGAGGAGTCACAGACACTTCCGGACATCTCCTACGCCGAGGTCGCGCGTAGCGCCGGGCTGGAGGCGATCACCGTCGACGACCCGGACCGGCTCGGGGCCGCATGGGATCGCGCGCTGCGCGCCGACCGGCCGGTCCTGATCGATGTCCGCTGCGATCCCGAGGTGCCGCCGATCCCGCCGCATACCTCCTGGGAACAGATGAAGGACACTGCGGCGGCGGTGCTGCGCGGTGATCCCGGCGCCTGGCATCTGCTCGCGCAGGGCGCCAAGACCAAAGCCCAGGAATTCCTGCCGACCCGATGAGGAGGACGCGATGACCGTTCCGACCGCGATCGCACTGGTGTGCACGCTGAAGCCGTCACCCGCGGCATCCAGCAGCGAGACCATCGCCCGCCAGGTGCTGGCCGAACTCGCCGGCCACGACGTCAAGGGTGACCTGATCCGCGTGGCGGACTACGACATCAGGCCCGGGGTGAGCACCGACGAGGGCGACGGTGATCAGTGGCCGCTGCTGCGGGAACGCATCCTGGCCGCCGACATCCTCGTGCTCGCCACCCCGATCTGGCTGGGGCATCCGTCCTCGCTGACGCAGCGCGTGCTCGAACGGCTCGACGCCGAACTGTCCGAGACCGACGATCGGAATCGGCCGAGTATGGTCGGCAAGGTCGGTGTCGTCGCGGTGGTCGGCAATGAGGACGGCGCGCACAAGGTGGTCGCGGACGTGTTCCAGGGCTTGAACGATATCGGTTTCACCATCGCGGCCCAGGGCTGCACCTATTGGAACGGCGAGGCCATGGGCAGCGTCGACTACCAGGATCTGGATGCCGTGCCGGAGGCGGTCGCGCGCACCACCGCGGCGCTGGCGCGCAACGCGGCGCATATGGCGCGCCGAGTGCTGGCCGAACCGTATCCGGCCTATCCGTAGCGGAGATATTCCGGGCGGTATCGGGTATCAGCGGGATATGACCACGATCATCGAGCCACGAGCACTACCCGCGCCGCGCGGCGAGCTGTCCGAGGCGATCGTGCGGTTGCTGGCCGGTGCTTCCGTGACGGTCCCGCCTTCCGCCGCCGCCGACCCCTATGGCGAGGATCTGCATCTGGCGCTGCACACCTGCTACGAACTGCACTATCAGGGCTTCGACACGGTCGACGACGCCTGGGAGTGGGACCCGGAACTGCTGCGGGTCCGGGCCGATCTGGAGCGCATATTTCTCGACGCGTTGCGCGCCGAAGCGGCGGGCGGCATCGATATCGAGACCGAGCTGGGACAGTTGCTGGTCGAGCCGCCCGAGCCGGCCGGCGTCGCGGCCTACCTGGCCCGGGACGGTGAATGGTCGCAGCTGCGTGAGTATTTCGCGTTGCGCTCGATCTACCACCACAAGGAGGCCGACCCGTACGCCTGGGTGATTCCCCGCCTGCGCGGCCAGGCCAAGGCATCGCTGGTCGCCGTGGAATTCGACGAGTTCGGCGGTGGGCGTGGCGAGCGGGTGCACGCGCGACTGTTCGCGGACCTGCTGGCCGGGGCCGGGATGGACCCGGCGTATCTGCACTATCTCGATCGCGCGCCCGCGCCGATGCTGGCCGTGGTGAACATGATGTCACTGTTCGGGTTGCATCGTGCGCTGCGCGGGGCGTTGGTCGGCCACTTCGCCACCGTCGAGATCACGTCTCCACCTGGTGCGCGGCATATGGTCGAGGCATTGCGCCGCTTCGACGCCGACCCGGCGTGCGTGCTGTTCTATACCGAGCACATCGAGGCCGACGCCGTCCACGAACAGGTGATGCGGCGCGATGTCATCGGCGATCTGCTTGCGCGCCAACCCGATCTGACCGAGTCGGTGGTGTTCGGCATCCAGGCGACGAACCTGCTCGAGGAGCGTTTCGCCGAGCATGTACTCGGCTGCTGGCGTGCGGGACACTCCGCGCTGCGCGCTCACTCCTGAGGACGGGCACGACGTCGATGGCTGGTGTCGCAGAACGGAAAGTTCCGGCTGCGGCGACAACGGCACAGCGCCACCAGGAAACGATCCGAGGTGACGACGGTTCCGTCTTCGCCGACGATCTCGACCGGCCCTTCGACCAGCGCGGGACCGCCGGGCACCAGGGTGATCCGGCGTCGATCGCGACGAGGCGGGGATTCGTGGGTCATCGATTGCGGGATACCGCGATCGAGTGTGCCCAAACGTTGCCGGTTTCGATCATGAGACAGCGGGAATGTCGGCAGCACCGACCGATGACCGGCTGCGAGGAGCAGACATGATCATCTCTCACCCGCCCGCCGTCACCCGGGAGCGTGGCCCGGCTGCCCACTATCTGCTGCGGTGTCCCGGCGTGTACCGCCCCCAGCACGACACCTGGCTCTTGGCGCACGCACTTGCCCGAACGGACCTCGCGCCGCGGCCCGAGGTGCTCGACATCGGCACCGGCACCGGCGCGGTCGCCATCGCGGCGGCCCGGATCGGCGCGGCCGCGGTGACCGCCGTCGACGTCTCGCGCGCCGCGCTGGCCTCGGCCTGGCTGAACAGCCGGCTGCGCCGGATCCCGATCGAGTTCGTGCACGGTGATTTCGCGTCCGCCCTGCGTGGCCGCCGCTTCGACCTGGTGCTGGCGAATCCGCCCTATGTGCCCTGCCCGGCGACCGAGCGGTCGTCGCGGGCCTGCCGGACGTGGAACGGCGGCCCGGACGGCCGTGTCGTACTGGACGAACTGTGTGCGGCACTGCCGCGACTGCTGGCCCCGGGCGGTGTCGGGCTCCTCGTACAGTCCGCGCTCGCCGGTTCGGCGGCCACGCTGGATCTGCTGGCCCAGCACGGATTCGAGGCGCGGGTGGTGGCGTGCGCGCGCGTGCCGTTCGGGCCGGTTTTGCGGCGGCACGCAGGCTGGCTGGAGCACACCGGCCGGATCCGCCCCGGTGAACGCCACGAGGACCTGATCGTGATCCGTGCGAATCGCGCCACCGATTGAATACGGGATTGCTGGGTATGCGCCCACTATGGAACTGATCGTGATCATCGGGATCGTGATCCTCGTCGGCGCGGTGATCCTCTACCGCCGTGTGACCGGGCAGCGTCCCGACAGCCCCGAATCTCCCGGAAACGACGGGCAGTAGCGGCGGGCGCCGAACAGGCCGAAGCCCTACTGGCGCACCGGCTTCGCCGAGTGAGCGACCGCACCTACTCGTTCGGGACCTGGTGCCGTTGCTCCGGCGGGACCAGGTAATCCCGCAGATCGTCGACCTTCGCTTCGATCCGTTCGACGTTCTCCGCCTCCACACGGAAGATCCAATGCTTGGCCCCCAGCAGCAGGATCGCCTGGAACACCAGCTGTAACCATTCGCTCTGCCAGTTCTCGAACGTGCTGGCCAGGAAGTCCGGCCAGTACCCCGACCATTCGAACGGCAGCCCGTGATCGCGCTGTGCGTTCCGATACTCGACGAGCTGGGTCACGAACTGCGCCGCCCACGACCCTGCGAACAAGAGAATCAGCAGGTACACCGCGCCCCATCGCCTGAAGTGAGTCATAGCCAGCGAATACCCAGCGTCTCTCTGGCAAATCAGCACGCGGCGGCAGCTTTCAATCAATGATTGAAACAATGATTGACGCATGGTTCACTGAGCGGCATGGCTGAGCGAACGACCGCGCCCGCGGAGACCCGGCAGCGGCTGCTGGCCGCGGCGGAGCGCCTGTTGCTGACCGAGCGATACGAGGACGTATCGGTGCGCGCGATCTGCGCGGCCGCCGGTGCGAATCCCGCTGCGGTGCACTATCACTTCGGCTCGAAGGACGCGCTGGTATCCGCGCTGCTCGAAGCCCGGCTCGGCCCGCTGTGGGCCGAGCGGCTCTCGACGGTGACCGCCGCCGGCGGTTCGGTACCCGAGATCGTCGACGCCGTGCTCGCGCCGTTCGCGGACCTGGCCGCCGACCCGCTCGGGCGTCTGCATCTGCGACTGCTGGCGCATTTCGTGCTGGGCCGGCACATGACCGGCTGGCAGCAGCCGTGGTTCCGGCTCGGGTCCTGGTCCGGGCTGCTGCCCGGGATCGGCGACGACGAAAGCCGCCGTCGCTGGATGCTGGCCTTCGACCTGATCATCATCCGATTCGGTGGCGCGGATGCCGAACCGTCCCCGGCCGCGGTGGCGGCGCTGCGGGACTTCGTGATCGCCGGACTGACCGCACCGTCGGGAGGCGCACGATGACCGAGATCTTCGCACCCGCGCGACTGGGCCCGATCACCTTGCGCAATCGGGTGATCAAGGCGGCGACCTTCGAGGGCCGCACCCCCGATGCCCTGGTCACCGACGACCTGATCGCCTTCCACCGCGAGGTGGCGGCGGGCGGCGTCGGCATGACCACGGTGGCCTACTGCGCGGTCGCGCCGGGCGGCCGCACCGACCGGCATCAGATCTGGATGCGGCCCGAAGCCGTTCCCGGGCTGCGTGAGCTCACCGATGCCGTGCACGCGGAGGGCGCGGCGGCCAGCGCACAGCTCGGACACGCGGGTCCGGTGGCCAACGCGGCCTCCAATCGCCTGCCGGCGCTGGCCCCGAGCCGGATGTTCAGTCCGCTCGGCATGCGACCCATGCGGGTGCCGAGGATCGACGAGATCGCGGAAGTGATTGCCGCGCACGCGAATGCAGCCCGATTGGCCGAGCAGTCGGGATTCGACGCGGTCGAAATCCATTTCGGCCACAACTATCTGACGAGTTCTTTTCTGAGCCCGCTGCTCAACCGGCGCAAGGACCGCTACGGCGGCTCGCCGGAGAACCGCGCTCGACTGGCCCGCGAGATCGCACTCGCCGTGCGCGAGGCCGTGGGCGATCGGCTGGCCGTAATCGCGAAACTCAATATGGAGGACGGCATTCGCGGCGGGCTGACCGTTCCGGAATCATTGCGCGTGGCCGCCTGGCTGGAGTCCGACGGCGCGCTGGATGCGCTGGAACTGACCGCGGGCAGCTCCCTGCTGAACCCGATGCTGCTGTTCCACGGCGCCGCACCGCGCCGCGAGTTCGCCAAAGTCCTGCCCACCCCCGCACGCCTGGGCTTCCGCCTGATGGGCCGCCTGTTCCTGAAGGAATATCCCTATCAGGAGGCTTATCTGCTGGAACGCGCCCAGCAGTTCCGCCGCGAGCTGACCATGCCCCTGATCCTGCTCGGCGGAATCACCAACCTGGACACCATGAACCGAGCCCTGGCCGAAGGTTTCGACTTCGTAGCCATGGGCCGCGCCCTCCTGCGCGAACCGAACCTGCTGCGCCGCATCGAATCCGACTCCGCCACCCGCTCGGCCTGCGTCCACTGCAACGAATGCATGCCCACCATCTACACCGGCACCCGCTGCGTCTACCGCCTCGCGACGCCCACCACCTGAAACGATCACGGCGTCCGCCACATCGGGAAGATCCTCGGACCGCCCGGCAGGCCGAGCGGGTCACCATGGTCCCGAAATCCTATGCGCTGATACAGGATTCGGTTGGACCTCGACGACGCCTCGCGGTAGGCGGGCGGCTCGGCCCGGTCCAGTCCTCGGCGCTTACCACCCGCGTCGCCGCCATTCGGTCAGGTGCGGGCGTTGCCGGCCGAGGGTTGTGGTCGGTCCGTGGCCGGGGACGATGACGGTCGGGTCGGGGAAGCGGGCGAACAGGCGCTGCTCGACGGCGTCGAGCAAGGTGTGGAAGTTGGCAGTATCGCCCCAGGTGGTGCCGACGCCGCCGGGAAACAGCGCGTCGCCGGTGAACAGGATCGCGGGACGATCCGCGGCGGCCTCGAGCGCCAGCACGATGGAGCCGGGGGTGTGCCCGCCGACGTGGATCACCTCGAGTCGGCAGGCGCCGAAGGAGACGATGTCTCCGTGCTCGACCGGTCGGGTGCCGACCTCGAGATCGGGCAGGTCGCCGGGGTGGGCCAGGTGGTGGCAGCCGGTCGCGGTGACGAGTTCGGACGCCGCCCCGATATGGTCCCAATCGCTGTGCGTGGTGACCAGGATGTCGAGACGGCCGCCGAGCGCCGCGCGGAGCCGGTCGGGCTCGGCGGCGGCGTCGATCAGCAGCTGGGCTCCGGTGCCGCGGCAACGCAGCAGGCAGGCATTGGTGCGCAGCGGCCCGACCGGAACGATCTCCACCTCGGCCCGCGGGTGCGAAAATCGTTTCGCCCGAGGGTCGTTCGGCCGGTCGCGAATGTGGATGAATTCCAGCGTCCGATAGCAGCCGAGGCTGAACTCGTCCTGTAGTCGGAAATGATGGCGTTGAGCCGCCGCGAGGATGCCGGCGCGGGTGGCGGGATGTCCGGGCGGCCGCCGCAGGGCGAAGCGCAGGTGCATCAGATCCTGGTCGGGGCTGCCGGTTTCGGACAGCACGTGGGCGAGCACGAGCGTGCCGCCCGGTTTGATCAGCCGTGCCGCTGTCCGCCACAACTGATCGGGCTCGGTGAGGAAGTGGTAGCCGCCGACGATCATCGCACCGTCGAATCCGGCGGCGGGCAAACCGAGCAGCGGTCGATCCAGATCGGCGCACAGGATGCTGATATGCGGTTGATCAGCGGTCCGGTTCGCGGCGAGCCGGGCGAAATCCGGGCTGACGTCCACCCCGACCAGCCGGGTCTGCGGATCGGCGGCGAGCGCGTCGGCGAGTTCGAGCAGACCGTGGCCGAGCCCGCAGGCCAGGTCGAGCAGGTGCGGTCCGCTGCGTGCGAGCCGCCGTGCGGCACGCAGGCGCGAGTATCGGTAGTAGGGCGCTTGCAGCGCCAGTTCCCACAGCGGCAGGTTGGCTTCGCTGAATCCGGCGCCGGTCGCGCCGTCGCCGTGCAACAGTTCCCGGGCCAGTCCGGCGAAGTTGTCGAAATCCGGATAGCGGACGAGCTCATCGCAGCCGATGGCGGCGCGCAACAGGGCCCGGTCGGGTTCGAATGCCGGTGTGCGGTCGGCGGATACGTACCGGCCCCGGTCGTCGAGGCGCAGTGCGTTCCAGTGCAGCATGGCGGCCAGGAACAGTTCGGCCGCCTCGGCACGCTCGTGCAGGGCGTGGGTCGCGAGGAATTCCTCGGCGGTGAACGGTTCGGGGGCGCCGAGTAATCCGGCCTCGAACGCACCCCGGCTGACCTGGTCGTAGCAGGCATTGCGGAATTCCTGGAGCGCGCGGTCCATGGCCGCCAGGTCCGTGGCGAGCATGTCATCGCAGCGCATCGAATTCCGCCTTCCGTTTCACCAGTAGTTCGGCCGCCCCGGTCACTTCCGCGGCGCTGATCAAGGGGCTGACCGGGTAGAACTTCAGCGCCGAGACGGGCGCGCCGCAGGCTCCGGTCCGATAGTTCGCGCAATAGGAATAGACGACGCCCGGCAATCCGGCTTGCATTCGCGTCTGGTTGTCCCAGTCGAAAAATGCTGTCACGTAGTCGTTTCCACGCCGAACGCGCTCAGAGTCGGTGTCTTGCAACGGATTGAGCTCGCGTGGGGTTCCAGGAGGTAACGGGCGCAGCGAGGTCTGATAGCCGAGTGCGTCGGGGTTGAGAACCAGCCAGTCGGAGCTCGCGCCGAACGACTGCCGCAGTCGCGCCGCGGCCGCGACCAGCACCGTGAGCACGTCGACGAATCCGGCGGAGCCGAGGGTGTGCAGCGCTGCCAGCGCGGCAATCGCCTTGCCCGCCTCCCGCGCGGTCTCGAGGGTATAACCGAGATTGGTTACCCGGTCCCGCTCCGGTCCGACCACTGACACTTCCAGATCACCGCCGAGCCGTTCGAGATCCGCGGCGTCGTTGAAGACCACACAGCTGGAGTCCAGGGATACGCAGCCCGGGCCCTTGTGGAAATCCACGCCCCACGAATCTGCATGCCGCACAGCGGCGATCCGGCGGTACTGCTCGGTCAGTCGCGCGGTGATCGCCGGATCCGCGGCGGCGGCGCGGGCCGCGCCGCCGGGTGTGCCGACGAACAGCCACACCCAGCCGATGACCGCGTCGACGTGCAGATGTGGCCGGTACCCCAGCGCGTACTCGGTGACCAGGCGATCACGCAGCGCGGCGCAGCCCTCGATATCGTCGACGGCATGGTCCAGCGTGGTGCCGCCGTTGACCACGATCGCCGCGATCCGGCCACCGTCGTCCAGTACCGCGCGCAGCGCCGTTTCGGTCGCCGCGACGCAGCCGGGACCGTCCGGCACCACGCGGACCCGATCCGCGCCGATGCCCAGCCAGTCCGCCGCCCGCGCGACGCTGAAGTGCGCATTGGCCACGACCACGACCACCGCGTCGGCCGGGGTTCCGGTCCGGGCCGATTCGGGGGCGGCTTTGCGCAGGCCCGCCTTCATCCCGTACAGCACGGTCCCGGTGCCGCCGAAGGTGAACACCACGCGCAGCCGCTCGGCGTCGACCCGGGCGAGTTCGGCGAGAATTCGTCCCACCGCGGGCTCGGTGATCACCGCGTTCCCGCCCTGATCGTCATTGATCAGATTGATGTTCACCGCCGCCGACAACGCCGAGACCGCGGCCGGCACGACGCTCACCGCCGATCCGACATTGTGCTGCGCGTGCGGGCTGCGCCAGTTCACCGCACCGGCGAACAACCCGCTCGTCAGCTCGCGTAACAGCCGGTCCGGGTCCGGGTCCGGCTCCTGCGGCAGGCGCGCGAACCGGCGCAGCAAATCGGACCGGGCGACCGCGCCGAGCGGCCCGGGTACCCGGCCCGGCCCGTGCCCGTCGAGGACCGGTGCCAGCTCCGCCAATCCGGTATTCAGCAACGCCGCCAACCGGTCTCGCCCCCACCAGCGAGCGAAAACCGCCGACCGATCCGCACCCGCGAAGCTCACCGATCGTCCTCCATGCGATCCGTCCTGCCACACCAGCCGATGACCGGCTAACTCTTAGCGTGGTAGGCGCGACGAAGCAAGCATCCCCGCCGGAGCCGCGAGCAGGGATCGGCTCGGCGCTCGCAACCGGGCGGTGTCAGGGGATGGTGATGAGGCCCTGGGCGGCCATCCAGTCGCGGGCGACGATGGCGGGTTCGACGCCGTCGACGTCGGCCTTGCGGTTGAGTTCGGTGATCGACTCGTTGGTCAGCAGGCGCGAGATCGGGGTGAGCACGTCGAGTACCCGGGGGTGGGCGGCGGCGAAGTCCTCGCGCATGACCAGGGCGGCGTTGTACTGCGGGAAGAAGCTGAGGTCGTCCTCGAGCAGGCGCAGGTCGAGGGCGGGGATGCGGCCGTCGGTGGCGGCGACCGAACCGAAGCGGCACTGGCGGGCGTCGGCGGTGGACTGGTAGACGATGGCGTCGTCGACCACCTGCTTCTGGACCTTGGCGGCGTCGATGCCGTATTTGCGGATCACACCGGGGAATCCGTCCTGGCGCACACTGAATTCGGTACCCACGCAGGTGGCCGCGGCGGCGGGGTCGGTGTTGACCAGGTTCGCGTACTGGGAGAGAGTTTTGACCCCGGTTTCCTCGGCCGTGCGGGCGCTGGTCGCGATGGCGTAGGTGTTGTTCATGGGAGCCATTGCCGCCCAGCGCATTCCGTGCGCAGTGCGATCCGCGTCCCGGACCGCCTCGAACTGGGCCTGCGATCCCGGGATGGGTGATTCGTTGCCCAGGTAGTTGATCCAGCCGGTGCCGGTGTAGTCGTAGGCGATGTCGACCTGGCCGCGCACCTGCGCGTCACGCAGGCTGTTGGATCCGACGATATCGGTCAGATCCCGCACTTCGGCCCCGGCCGCGTCCAGCGCGAACGCGATGATCAGGCCGAGGATCTCCTGCTCGGTGAAATCCTTGGACCCCACGGTGATTCGCACACCCTCGAGTTCGGGGATCGGCTGGATACTGCCCGGACGCACCGCCAGCGGAACCGAGCGACCCGCCTCCAGCCCGCAGGCCGTGGCGACCAGGGTGATCAGCGCCAGCGCCGATGCCACAGCGCCCCGGCGGATTCGGCCTCTCATCGCAGCCCCTTCGGTCCGAGATAGCGTTCGGCCAAAGCGCCCAGCCAGTCGACCAGCAGCGCCAGCGCGACGGCCAGCACCGCGCCGACCCACAGCGTGACGTTGTCGCGCAGCTTGTAGCCGGTGTCGATCAGAATGCCGAGCCCGCCCGCGCTCACCAGAAACGACAGGGTCGCGCTGCCCACCGCGAGCACCAGCGAGGTCCGCAGTCCCGCGAGAATGTAGGGCACGGCGAGCGGGAATTCGACCCGGCGCAGCACGGTCACCGCCGACATGCCCTGGCCTCGGCCCGCGTCGACCAGGGTGGGATCGACCTGCTGGAATCCGAGAATGGTGTTGCGCAGCACGGGAAGTAGCGACAGCAGCACGATCGGCGCGACGCCGATCCAGAAGCCGGTGGTCCGGGTGATCAGATAGAACAGCACGATCAGGCCGATGGCGGGCGCGGCCGCCCCGATATTGGCGATCCCGACGAACAGCGGTGCCAGCCTGCGCAGTCCGGGCCGGGTGAGCGCGGTCCCCAGCGGTACCGCGAGCATGATGACGATGGCGACCACCGTCACGGTGATCCGCAGATGCTCCCAGGTGACCGTGGCGATATTGTCCGCCGTCAGACTGGCCCGCTGGGTGTCGGTGAGATCGCGGGCGAACGCCCACACCAGCACGGCCACGATGGCGAGCACGGCGAGGGCGGGCTGCGCGAAGAGCCGGATGCGTTCGGCGCGGCGTTCGGTCTGCGCGGTCATGCCGAGCCGTTCCCCGCGTGCGCGGAGCGGATGGCCGACAGGTGCGCGACCAGGGTGTCGATGGTGATCAGTCCCGCGTATACGCCGCGCCGACCGGTGACGACCGCGTTGGCGGTGCTGTCGGCGAGCAGGGCCTCCAAGGCCTCCTGGAGCGTGGATCGCGGCGAAATACCTTCGCCCACTGCTGTTCCCACGTCCCGCAAGGATTTCGCCAGCGCGAGCTGAGGCTGTGTGACCCAGCGGATCGGCCGGCGCTGCGCGTCGAGCACGAGGCCGAAGTCCTGGTCGCTCGCGGCGATCGCGGCGCGCAGCGTCTCGGGCGGATCGGTGTCCAGCGCCGTGGGACAGTCGCCGAGCTCGACATCCTCGACCCGGGTGAGTGTGAGCTGCTTGAGCGCCGCGTCGGCGCCGACGAACCCGGCGACCGTCGCATCGGCGGGCTCGGCCAGGATCGCGGCCGGGGTGTCGTACTGCAGGATGCGAGACCGATCGCCCAGCACCGCGATTCGGTCACCGAGCTTGACCGCCTCGTTGAAGTCGTGGGTGACGAACACGATCGTCTTGCGCAATTCCGCTTGGAGCCGCAGCAATTCGTCCTGCAGCAGTCCGCGCGTGATCGGGTCGACCGCACCGAACGGCTCGTCCATCAGCAGCACCGGCGGGTCGGCGGCCAGCGCCCGCGCCACGCCGACGCGCTGCTGCTGACCACCGGACAGTTGCCGCGGATAGCGGTCGCGGAAGGCACCCGGATCCAGCCCGACCAGATCCAGCATCTCGTCGACGCGCTCGCCGATCCGGGTGCGGTCCCAGCCGATCAGCCCCGGCACGGTGGCCACGTTCTTGGCGACCGTGAGGTGCGGGAACAGCCCGGCCTGTTGAATCGAATACCCGATGCCGCGCCGCAGCCGATCCGGATTCACCGTCGCCGCGTTCTCCCCGCCGATGGTGATCGTGCCCGAGCTGGGTTCGATCAGCCGGTTGATCATGCGCATGGTCGTCGTCTTGCCGCAGCCCGAGGGGCCCACGAGGACTACCGTCTCCCCGGCGGGAATCGTCATCGAGACGTTCTCGACCGCCGGATCTCGTTGCCCGGGATAGTTTTTGGTGACCGAATCGAGCACGATCTCGACGCCGGACACTGCCGGTTGCACGGTGTCACTCACGAATTCCCCCGGAGGTGGTCAGTCGTCCGGCGAGGACGAGCAGGGCGTCGAGCAGCAGGGCCAGCGCGACGATCAGCACGGTGCCGGTCAGCGCCTGCGGCACCGCGGTCGGTGTGCCGAGCCGCGACAGCCCGGAGAAGATGAGATTGCCAAGGCCCGGGCCCTTCGCATAGGCCGCGATGGCGAGGATGCCCATGATCAGCTGGGTGCTGATCCGCATACCGGCCAGAATGGCCGGCCAGGCCAGCGGCAGTTCGATGACGGCGAGGACGCGGAGCCGGTTCATGCCGACACCGCGCGCGGCATCGGTGACCGCGGGATCGACCGAGGACAATCCGACGATCGTATTGCGCAGAATCGGTAGCAGCGCGTAGAGCACCAGCGCGGTGATGGTAGGCGCGACGCCCAGTCCGAGTATCGGAATCAGTATGCCCAGCAGCGCGAACGAGGGAATGGTCAGGATGATGCTCGCGGCGGCGGTGGCCGCCGCCGAGCCGAGGGGGCTGCGGTAGACCGCGACCCCGAGCACGATCGACACCGCCGCGGCGATCAGCACCGCCTGCACCACCGCCGACACATGCAGATAGGAATCGGTCAGTAACTGCTGGCGATGATCGGTGACATAGGTCCACAGCGCGTCCAGAGCCTTGCCCTCCCCTCGGGTCCGCTTCGTCGGCGAGCCTATCGCCGATGGGGTTACGGCGCTGGGTAATCGGGAGATGCTGCCACCGAGGGTGCCGGCGCGGCTCACGAGCCGGGCGGCTCGATCCATTCGAATGTGCTGTCGCGCAGCGGATATCGATTTTCGTCGATGCGCTCCAACGTCAACGTCACCGGATGGCCTTGCAACGTGCCTTCCAGGCGCAGCAGATCCGCTACCGTCCGGTGGTAGGTGAAGCTCGCCAGCGGGCTCGAGTCGGTGCCGCCCAGTGCGAACAGCTCGATGCGGCTCTGCGAGATCGTGGCCCGCACCTCGATCAAGCTGTCATCCATCCGCTGATAGGTGGCCCAGCCCGGCTCATCGAAAACCAGCCTGCGCCAGCGGTTTCGATCGGTGGTCAACGGTGGGATGCCGACCCCGTTCCGGGTGAACTCCGTGACGGTCCAGATGCCGTGTACCGGCGACTTCGGCGGATGTTGCTCGCGCCAGTAGTCGAGGCTCGCGGGCAGGAAAGCGGTAGTGATCCAGATGCCGAGCAGCACCTGCGCGGTGGCGCCGATCCGCCGGGATCGCCTGGTGTGGAAGGGATACGGTGCGGTGGACACGCCAGCGGGCCGGTCGAGCAGCAGCACGTCGGCAAGTCGGCGCGCCTCCGGCGCCAGCAGTACCAGCGACATGAGCAGCAGGTGCCCGGACAACGTCCGCACGTGCACGTCGAAGCACAGATCCAGGACGAACACCATGGCCATGTCGACCATGACCAGGAGTGCGCCCGCGACCCTGGTCCGCGGCACGAGCAGCAGGACACCGCCCAGCACCTCGGCCGTGCCGAGCAGCACCTGGTAGGGCATCGACACGCCGACCTGATTCCACAGCACATCCAGTGGAGTGAAGTCACCGTACGGTGTGAGCAGCGTGTGCAGCGGCGGTGCGGGCATCTGGGTCGGAATCAGTTTCGCGAGACCGTAATTCATCATCGCACCCGCTACGCACAGGCGGATGAAGAGGAAGAACCAACCGGCCAGGCGCCGGTACTCGGCTCGCCGGTCCAGCAGCGTCCAGACCGCAGTGCCCACGAGGCCGATCAGCAGCAGGCAGAACAGCAGGACCCAGTAGATGAGCTGGTCGCGGCCGCCGGTTGTCGCCAGGGGGACCTCGGTCGCGCCGAACACATGCCGCCCCACCCACTCCAGTGCCGGTTGCAGCATTCGCAGTTGCCAGGTCGAGGGATCGTCGAGCGGCGAGACGAGCGAACCGAGCCAGCCGGTGAGGTCCGTGAGCAACTGCGGGTACAGGAGGCAGTACAGCCCGAAATATAGAAAGCAGAACCGGAATGCGATGCGGGTGAACGGATTCCATGGTGCCGGTGGCGCCGGATCCGGGTCGTCCGGGCCGCTCGGCGGGTGGTCGCCGGTCAGGTCGGGGAGGGTCTGGATCGGGCTGCTCGTACGTAGCATCGTCGCTTCACCTCGAGAGTTTCTCGTCGCACGGTGACCGTTGTTGTTTGCTGTACGGTAGCTGGACGCAGATGTGGAAGCCGTCATCCGAGGAGACCGCATGTTCCGAAGTACGAGATCCCGGGCCGGGCTGGCCGCGCTGATCGGCGCAGCCGCACTGGTCGCCGCGACCGTTCTCTCGGTGGCCGAGATATCGCCCGTCCCGGCACGGACGACCGGCGCGGTCCTGGCGCACGGCGAGAATACCGACGCTGACGACCCGTGTAAGAGCGGCGCGAACGATGTGGGAGCTTTGTCGTGTTCGGACAAGACCGACAGTGGCGACCGGCATCGGCACCGGTATCGCCACCGCCACCGGCACGGCCACTGAGTCGAAGTCGCCCTACCCGGTGCAGGGCACCGGTCTCGGGTGCTGCGGGTCGAGTGCGTTGAGTACGTGGGCGCCCGCGCGTGGATCGGCGACGATGCCCAGGTGATCGACCGTATTCCGGGAACATCCTTCTTGCAGAACGATATTCGTCACCCCGTCGCCGGGCAGCAGTCCGGATGTGTACGGCAGAACGACCTGATCGTGGGTGGTGACGATATTCGTGTAGGTGATCCCGGGGACGTACATCCCGTCGGAATGCAGGTCGATCATGAGCGGCGAGCCGGTCTGCGCTTCCTTCCCGGTGGGCTGGGCGTTGAGCGCCGCTTCCAGGGCGGAGCTCGCGCCGAGCCGGGCGGCGTACTCGCGAGCGGTGGCGAGTTGATCGCCGAAAGTGCCCTGCCACACCGGAGCCAGGGACACGTACCGGTCGATGCGGGACGCGCCGCCGAATCGTTTCGCGTAGTAGTTCGGCAGCAGGGTGCCCAGGGAGTGGCCGAGGATGTCGACCCGCTCGGCGCCGGTCGCGCCCAGCACCCGCTCGATGAAATCGCCGATGGTGCGGGCGTTCTGCTCGGGCGTGCCGGTCATCCCGCCGAGCGCCGAGGCCGGCCAGGGCACGTCGAGGGCGCCGTAGGTCAGGGCGAAGACGCAGTAGCCCTCGTTGACCAGGAGCGGAGTGTATGTGCCCCAGTTGGTTTGCGCGCCCGCGCCCGCGCCGCCGTGTACCAGCACCACCGGATTCGGGTGCGCCGCACTGGGTTCGCAGTCCCAGTTGTTGCTGCCCGGCAGCGAGCCGCCGGGATCGGCAAGTTCGGCGCGGATTCCGCTGAGCGGGCTGTATTCCACCGGTAGTTCCGCGTGCGCGGGCCCGGGGCCCAGGCCGATCGCCAATGCGGCCGCGCACAGCACTGTTCCGATTCGCCATTGTGGCATGTCGAGTTCCTCCCCGGTAGAACGTGTTTCAGTTCTGTCTTTCGGGGAGGGACTCTAGCGCGGGTTCTGGTCGCAGGGAGCCGTTTTGGCGTAGCCCGACGCCGTCTAGCGGTAGCGCGGATTCGTGTTGTGCCATTCGAAGGAGCCGCCCATCCAGTCGCGAACCCCACGCAGGAACAGTTGGAGTTCGGGGGAGGGGACGGTGCGCAGCGCGCGATGGTCGGCTTCGAACTGCCGCACCATATCGTTGTGCAGGTCGACGGTGACCTCGGTCGCCTCGGCCAGCGAACAGCCGCGATCGGCCGCGATCTGCAACACCATATTGCTCACCGGTACCTCGTCGGCGGCATCTTTCTTGACCGAGAACAGATCGTTGACCAGGACGGCGGCGGTCCCCGCGCGGAACGCGGCCTGCCGGACGTGGTCGTCGTAGAAGAGGTTGGCCGGCACCTCGTATCCGGCGACCGGGTCGATCAGCGTCATCGAGGTATAGAAGGTGTCGTGCTGGCGGGCGGCGAGATACTCCCAGGCGGTGGGTGATTCGCCGGTGTGCCGCCACGCGGCGTAGGCGGTCCACGAGACGAACATGGTGAATGTCGAGTAGCAGGCGCGCTGCACCTGGGCGGGGGTGGCGTGCGCGCGCAGATTCTGGATCGCCGAACCGAATGCGCGCAGCACCTTGTCTTCTCGCAGCACCTCATCCAGCGGTGTGGTGAACTCGCCCGCGTCGGGCAGCGGATCCAGCGCCGCCATCGCCAAGGTGAGTCGCTGCGGCAGCCGGGTCGGATCCGCGCCGAGCGCCGAATCGTCGGCATAGTAGTCGTCGGCCATCCACCAGGCGGTATTCATCTGGGCCGGGACCAGCAGACGGTCCGGATCATCGGAATCGGTGTGGGTCAACATGACCAGCCGCCCGTAGCCGGTCCGGCGCAGCTTCTCCAATTCCTCGTCGGTGAATCCGATCGACTGCGCCCAGGTCGCGAGCCGGTCATCGATCCGATCGGCGAGGTCGTCATCGACCCGGGTGACCGGCGGGCAGTACAGCGGGGGCGCGGAGCCATCACCCCACTCCAGTTCCCGATAGGGCTCGAGCTCGGCTGCCGGATGCCGGAAGGGCATGCGAAACGCGCTCTCGCCCAAGGAGTTATCCGAATCGCCGGGCTGCCGCAAGCCGGTCGCCGACCTGGGGGCCGACGCCGGTTCGGGCTCGTCCCGGTGTGCCGTGGAGAACTTGGTGGCCAGCTCGGTGCCCAGGCCGCGCGGCCCATCCAGCAGGTAGGTGTGTCGGTTGTTGTCGAGACTTGTCACAGCATTTCTCCCGTCACGGAGTCATGGGGCAGGGACAACACAGAACGCGATACCTCGACTATCGGCCGTCTCGCGCGGTGCCGCAGGCGATTGCGCAATCCGGCGGATCCGACACGCCCGGTTCGGACCGGTCGCGGTTACCGGGTGCCGCGGCTGGTGAAGTCGAAGGAATCACCGTCGATGCCCCAGGAGATGATCCGGTCCGGGTGGATGCGGATGATCGCGCGCTCCTGATGCGGGTAGGGCGGTTCCGCGTCGTCGAGCGCCTCGGCCCGACCGCGCACCTCGATGCCGCGAATCACGTACGGGTCCAGCGAAACCTGCTCGTCGATGACGAAGGACACCCGGCTGCCCGCCTCGATATTGCGGAACTTGCGGGTGCCGCGCATCCGCATGCCGCCGATATCGATGGTGCCGTCGGCGTTCACCCGGTAGCCGGTCGGATTGTTCTGCACCACGCCGTCCGGTGACACCGTGGCGAGGCGGCCGAGCCCGGCCTCGGCGAGGAAGCGCTGTTCATTGCTGGTGTAGGTCATGTCGTTACTCCTGGTGTATTCGATATCAGAGCAGGACCAGCGCGGCGCACAGTCCGGCGACGGCGATGGCTTGCAGGGAGATTCGGTACTTCAGCATGCTGTCCCACTTGTCTTGCAGCGCACGGGCATCGGGCGGAATGACGCCGCTGTGCGCGGCGGCCGTCTGCTGGGTGTTGATCGGCTTGGCGACGCGGACATAGACGCCGAGCCAGCTCAGCAGTGCCGTCACCGTGATGCCGGCGGCGATCGCGGCGCCGATCTGCCCGGCCCACAGTGCGATCAGCAGGGTGAGTACCGCGGTGATCACACCGCCGATGCCGGCGAACGGCATGCGCTTGTCGCCGTAGTAGTGGCCCCACCCCGCGCTCACGGTCATGGTCGCGTCATCGAGCTTGCGATTCACCGACCGCGTGATCACGGCCGCGCAGACGTCGGTGCCGTAGACGATGGCGTTGGCGAGAACGGCTGCGATGGCGATGATCTGGCCGGTGACGATGAGCATTTCGAGCTTCCTTCCGCTTGAGTTCTAGCAGCGCTAGGAACTGGAGCAACGGTAACAGGCTACAGCTAGATTGTCTAGCGCTGCTAGATCAACGGGGTGCGTCGAGCGCTTTCGCCCAGGGCGAGCGGCTTGGATAACCTGGCGGGCATGCGGATTGAGGTGCTGGGACCGGTCCTGGCGTACGCCGACGATGGCGCGCCGATCGAGCTCGCGGGCACCCGGGTGCGCGCGCTGCTGGCCCGGCTGGCACTGGCCGGAAGCGAAGTGGTGTCGGTGGATTCGCTGCTGGACAGTCTGTGGGGCGACCAATCGACCGGCGGCACCGTCAACGCGCTGCACGCACAGGTGCACCGCCTTCGCAAAGCCCTGGCGGGGGCCGCGGTCGTGGAAACGGTGCCGGGCGGCTATCGGCTGCGCCTGAGCGTCGAGCAGGTCGACGCGACCCAGTTCGAGCAACTCGCGAAACAAGGCGGTCGGGAATTGGCCGCGGGGGCCTTCGCGTCGGCCTCCGCGCTGCTGAACCAGGCGCTGTCGCTGTGGCGCGGCGAGGCACTGGCCGACGTGCGCGAGATTCCGTTCGCCGGCACCGCCGGGGCGCGGCTCGACGAATTGCGGGTCGGCGCAACCGAAGACCGCTTCGAGGCCGAGCTCCAGCTCGGACGCCACGGCGCGATCCTCGCCGACGCGGAGGCAGTCGCGGCCGTCCATCCGCTGCGGGAACGGCTGGCCGGACTGCGGATGCGGGCGTTGCACGCGGCGGGCCGCCAAGCCGACGCGCTGGCCGTCTTCGAAGCGGTCCGTGGCACGCTCGCCGAGGAACTGGGTGTCGACCCCTGCGAAGAGCTGCGCAATACCTACCTGGCCGTGCTGCGCGGCGAATTGGCGAGTCCCGAACCCGCGCCGGTCCCCTCGGCGGTGCTGCCCGGTCGACTACCCGCCCAGCTCACCAGCTTCGTCGGCCGGACCGACGAGCTGAAATCGCTGGCCGGGCTGCTGGAAGGCGCCCGGCTGGTCACCATCGTGGGACCCGGCGGAGTGGGCAAGACTCGGCTCGCCATCGGCGCGGTGAGCCGGCACCGCGCCCATCAGCGCGGCCGAGTCTGGCTGGTCTCGCTGGCCGCCGTGCACACCCCGGACGGACTGATCGAGGCGGTGCTGGGCGCGGTCGCAGTCGCCGAGGCCCAGCCGGTCGGGTCGCCGCTGGAGCGGGTGGTCTCGCTGCTCGCCGGTGACGAAGGTGTACTGGTACTGGACAATTGCGAGCAGATCTCCGGACCGGTCGCGGAGTTCGCCGGGCACCTGCTCGAGCGCCAGCCCTACCTCACCATCCTGGCCACCAGCCGGGAACCGCTCGAGGTCATGGGTGAAACACTGTGCCGCCTCGGCCCGCTCGACCTGCCCGCGGATGCCGATCGGGCCGCCGACTCGGGCGCCGTCCAGTTGTTCCTCGACCGAGCCGCCGCCGTGCGGCCCGGCCTCGTCCTGGACGCGACGACTACACCGCCGATCCTGGACATCGTCCGGCGCCTGGACGGACTGCCGCTCGCACTCGAACTCGCCGCGGCGCGCCTGCGGAGCATGGGGGTCGACCAGATCGCCGAACGGCTCGATGACCGCTTCCGATTGCTCAGCACCGGGAACCGGACCGCCGAGCGACGGCAGCAAACCCTGCACGCCGTCATCGAATGGAGCTGGGAGCTCCTGGGGGAGCCGGAACGGACGCTCGCTCGTCGCCTGTCCATATTTCCGGCGCGCGCCGGCGCGGCGGTGATCGAAGCGGTCTGCGCGGACACCGAGCTGCCCGCGGACGAAATCGTCTATCTGCTGGACTCTCTGGTCGACAAGTCCATCGTGGTGCAGGCCGGCGACGGCTACCGGATGCTGGAGACCATCCGGGCCCACGCATCGGAAAAGCTGCGGCTGGCCGGGGAATTCGAGGCGACGCTCGACCGGTCGACCCGGTATTTCGCCGACTTGGCGCAGGAGCACGAGCCGCTGTTGCGTTCGGATCAGCAGGACCGGGCATTGCGGCTGTTCCACTCCGAGTACGACAACCTGGTGTTCGCACTGCACTCCGCCGTCGAGTGCGGTGACGCCCCGAGCGCCGCCCGGATTCTCGGACCGCTGTACTGGTATTGGGTCATGGTGCGTTACGACGCGCGGGCCGACGGCTACCTCGCGAAGGTGGCCGAGTTGGGCGACGCGCTCCCGGCGTCGGCTCGCGCCGCGTTCACCGCGATCCATCAGGTCAGCGGCGGTCCGCTCGATGCCGACCGGTTGCGCGTCCTGCTCGAGGACTGTCAGCGCACACAGGCGCTGCGGCGGTATCCGATGCTGCTGACGATCGTGCTGGTGATGGCCCCGATGCACGGCCTGGACGAGCTGGCCGAGACCGAGATCGCCCGGGTGCGTGGTGAACACGATCGCTGGGCGATCGCCTGCACCTTCATGATCGACGCCATCTGGCACCGCGCCCGCGGTGACCGGGCGAATTATGTCACCGCGCTGACCAGCGCGCTGCACCTGTTCGAGGAACTGGGTGATCGGTGGTGGGCGGCGAAAGCGCTGTACGGCCTGGCGCAGGCCCATGCCGTCGACGGCGACCACGACCAGGCGATCGCCGCCTACCGCCGCAGCGTCGCGATCGCCGCCGATCTCGGGTCGCAGGACGAGATCAGCGCCCGGCTCGGGCTCGCCACCGAACGCATGCGCGCCGGCGACCTGGCCGGCGCCCGCCACGACATCGAGTCCGCCGAGACCGCAGCGCGGCGGAGCGGCCAGCCGATCCTGCGGATCGAGGTGCTCAGCGCCCTGGCCGAACTGCACCGCCGCTCCGGCGACGTCGAACACGCCGAACGCGAACTGGATCGCATCGACACCCTGGCCCGCAAGCTGCCCGGCCGGGCCACCGACCGTTTCCTGCCCGCGCGCGTGGCCACCTTGCTCACCGCCGGTGACGCGCCCCGTGCCCGCGCACTGCTGCCCCGCGCACTCCAGGCTGTCCAGGCGCACCTCGACACCCCCACGGCCGCCTATCTCCTGTCGCGACTGCTGCACCTCGAGGACGACCCGGCGGGTGCTGCCACCGCCCTCGGCCTCAGCCAGGCCATTCGTGGCACCCACGACCACGGCGACACCGAATTGCGTTGTCTGACAGAAGAACTCGTCCAGCGGCTCGGTCGTGCCGACTACGACGCCGCGTACCGCGCGGGCGCCGATCTGGCGCCGCCCGAGGCCGCCGACCGCCTGGCGCGGCTCTGCGTCGGCTGACACCATCACCTGTGACCTGCGACACCCGCTGTCACAACTCGGAGCGACGCGGTGTCTGGTGTCCGAACCCCGAGCGAAGGAGACGGACATGAACGCCAAGAACGAGATCGTCGTGATCGGTGGCGGCTACGCCGGTGTCATGGCGGCCAATCGCCTGACCCAGCGTGCCGACGTGGCGGTGACGATGATCAATCCGCGCCAGGTCTTCGTGCCGCGATTGCGCATGCACCAGGTGGCGGGCGGCACCCACGAGGGAGTCGTCGACTACCAGGACGTCCTGGCCGAGGAGATTCGGTCGGTAGTCGGCAGCGTCACCCGGATCGACGCCGCCGCGCGCCAGGTGCTGTTGGCCGACGGCAGCGCCATCGGCTACGACTACCTGGTGTACGCGGTCGGCAGTGGCAGTGCCGTTTCGACGGTGCCGGGGGCAACCGAATTCGCCTATCCGGTAGCGACTTTGGAGGCGGCCCAGCGGGTCCGGTCGGTCCTGCTCGATACACCGCTCGCGGCGCCGGTGACGGTGATCGGCGGCGGCCCGGCCGGCGTCGAGACCGCCGCGGAACTGGCCGAACAGGGACGCCGGGTCACCTTGATCTGCGGTGGCGCGCTCGTGCCGTACCTGCACCCCAAGGCGCGGCGCACCGCCCACCGGTACCTCGCCGCGCTCGGCGCGACAGTCATCGAAGGCGCCGACGCGGCCGTCACCGCCGTGACCGCCGACGCGGTCGAACTGGCCGACGGCCGGACGCTGCCGAGCGCGGTCACGATCTGGTCGGCAGGCTTCAG
Organism: Nocardia sp. NPDC127579; assembly: GCF_042672005.1. NCBI lineage: Bacteria > Bacillati > Actinomycetota > Actinomycetes > Mycobacteriales > Nocardiaceae > Nocardia > Nocardia sp. NPDC127579. Next base: position 280,861 of record NZ_JBHXVZ010000002.1, read on the forward strand.
CGTGCCCGACCTGGCCGTCCGCAGCGGCCTGAGCACCGATGCCATCGGCCGGCTGCGCACCGACGAAACACTGACCAGCATCGACGACGACCGCATCGTCGCGGCCGGTGATTCCTCGGCGCCCTCGGATCTGCCCTTCCGGATGAGCGCGTACACCGCGTACTGCCTGGGCGCGCACGCCGCCGACACCCTGCTGCACCGGATCGCCGGGGAAGAGCCCGCGCCGATCGACATGTCGTTCCCGGCCATGTGCGTCAGCTTCGGCCGCGACGCCGGGATCTACCAGCTCGGCCACAAGAACGAGACCCCCAGGCGGCTGTACTTCGGCGGGGCGGTCGGCAAGAAGCTCAAGGAATTCGCGTGCGAAGCGGGCATCAAACACCTGGCCACCGAGGCGCGCAAGCCCGGCTCGCACCGCTGGTTCAAGGACGGTAAGCACCGGCCCGAGTTGCTGGCCCAGCGTGCGGACGCAGCCACGGTCGCGTAGGGCATCGAAAGCCCGGTGGATCGACAGCTGGAACCAACCCCCGGAATAGACTCGACGGTGAGACGGGGTCGAGACGACGAGGTGTCGACATGGATCGAGTGGCGATCGCGGGCGCGGACCTCGAGGTCGAGGTGCGCGGCAGCGGCGAGCCGGTCGTGCTGATTCAAACCGCGGCCACGGCCGACGAGTGCCGGCCGATGGCCGAGCGGCTGGCCGGATTTCGGACGATCCTGTATCACCGGCGGGGGTATGCGGGTAGCAGTTCCGCCGACGGGCCCGGGTCGATCGCGCGGGACGCTCTCGATTGTCAGCGGTTGCTGGCGGTCCTCGGTGTGCGGAGCGCGCACATCGTCGGGCTGTCCTACAGTGGCGCGGTCGCCATGCAGTTGGCGGTCACCGCGCCGGCGCGCGTGCGTAGCCTGTCGTTGATCGAGCCGCCTCCGGTGCACGCGCCCTGCGCGTCCGAATTCCGCGGGGTGTGCGGAGAACTCGTCGACACCTACCGGCGGCACGGCCCGTCGGTAGCCATGGAGCGGTTCATGGCGATCCTCGTCGGGCCGACGTGGCGCGCGGAGATGGAACAGCTGCTACCGGGTTCGGTCGCACGGCTGGAACAGGATGCGGGCACGTTCTTCGGTGTCGATCTACCGGCCTTGCTGACCTGGACGTTCAGCGCCGCCGACGCCACCCGAATAACCCAGCCGGTGCTCTACATCGGCGGCACGGCGAGCGGCCCGTGGTTCGCCCAAGTGCGGCAACTCATTTCGGAATGGCTGCCGCGCCGCCGCGAAGTGATCGTCGAGGGCGCGGACCATTCCCTGGCATTGACCCACGCTCCTCAGGTGGCGGCGGCGATCGAGGCGTTCATCCGGTGCTCAGAGGAGGTGCAACGCGACGGCGACGACGGCGAAAGCCGCCATGGCCGAGGTCACTCCGACGTGCATCCCGATCGATATCCGAATGTCGCGGTGCCGCCAGGCGAGCCAGAAACCCGGGAGCATGAAGATCACCCGCGACACGAACACCCACGGTGACCAGAAGTGGTACAGCGAGAACAAGACCGCGCTGACCACCGGGGCCCAGCCGCGCAGGTGAGCGATGCGAGGTAGCAGGAAACCGCGGAAGTACAGCTCCTCGATAAGCGGAAGTGCGATGCCGGTCAAAGGCAGGCAGATCAGCATCGTGGTGAGCATGGTCGAGTACGAGTAGCCGTCGAGAAACTTGGTGGCGCTGCCGCCGACGTCCGAATACGGAACCCAGGCGAAAAAGCCGAGGAAGAATCTGTTCACCGGCGCCGTCGCGAGGCTCAACACCGTCATCCACACCATGAGCGGGATGATCATCGCCACCAGCTTCCCACGCGGAACAGGTCTGTCGATGTAGCGAAGTACGCCATGTAATGCGAAGCGGCCGTTTCGTTTTCGCCCCAGCCACAGCAGCGCGCACAGGATCGGTATCAGCACCGCACACAGGGCGATCGCCCAGCCCAGGAGGCTCGGATAACCGATGGCGTCGATGAAGGGGTCGCCGACGAGCAAGTAGACGGCGACGATCAGGACGCCGGGAACAAGATGCAATGCGATCGACAGCGGCAGGGAGTGACGGTCGGCCAGCAGCCGATCGACGGATACGCGTGCCATGTGGTCTCTCCTTGGAATCCGACCGGAAATGGGGCCGGATTGGTCCGGCTGTACATACGGTCCCGAGGTCAGCTGACACCGGCCTGACATCGATCTGATACCGCATTCGGCGCACGGGGACGTCCTCCGAAGTTCGGACAGGAACCGATTGGGCTGTGTCACAACGCCCTACCTCGACGGCATCATCGCGACCCGTCTACGGCACCACATCGGACTATGGTGCGGTTGGGCCGGGGATGTCGTGGAGGTAGGTGCCCAGCCAGTCGATAGTGTCGGGCAGTGGGGCCGAGGGCTGGGCCGGGGCGAAGTTCCCGGCGTCGTCGATGCTGCCATCGCCATCGTATGCCGCGATCAGAGGATGCGGGAATACGGGACGGGCGCGGGTGATCGCGCCGGTCTCATCGCGCCCGGTCGCGATAATGTGGTCGGGCGCCGTGTCGTCCTCGACCCATTCGACCAGAGCGGCGAAGGGATCGAATTCGGTGAGACGGTATCCGCCCGTGCAGTGATACATGGAGGGGACCATGAACAGTCTTGCCCAGGACCGTGTTTCGTGTACGCCGCCCATGCGCTGCGCCATGCGATGGTAGTAGTCGATGGTTGCGGTGGGCGGCAGATCCTGGTCCGCCCAGCCGTGCCAGAGAATGAGTTTGCCACCCGCGTAGCGGAATTCGGTGAGGTCGAGGCTCATGGCATTGCCTTTGGCGCCTTCTGTGGTGAGCCGGCGCAACTCCTCTTCGGTGAACGTGAATTCGCTGACCGAGGAGTGCTGGGTACCGATCGGATAGCCGACGTAGCGGAGGTAGTTGTCGGCGACGCTCGCCGACAGCGAGACGCCGAATCCCGGTTTGGGGGTGATGAATCCGGCCCAGGCGAGCTCGCTGCCGTAGGGCTGGCCGCCGACATACAGACGGCGGCCTTCGGCATCGGTGGGACCCGCGTACAAGGCGCGGGTCGCGATGACTTGTTCCGGTGTCAGACAACCCGAATCGTCAGTGCCAGGTGGGCAGGTCAGGGTGGCGGGGTCGAAGTGGCAGGCGCGTGGCTCGTCGATCTGTTCATCGGCGAGGCCGTCGAGGGCGTCACAGATCGCTAGTACGGCTCGATGCAACGCCGGGAGCTTCTCATCGGTGAGAACGGGGGAACCGTCCACGCGGAGATTCGTTCGGGCGCGCCAGGTTTCGGATACACCGCCGAGCGGGCCGAGGTAGTTGACCGGGTCTCCCACGATGATTCCGTCGAAGTCTTGTGGATATCGCTGAGCCAGTAGCAGTCCCTCGCGGCCGCCATTGGAGCAGCCGCTGAAGTACGCGCGGGTGGGAGGTGATCCGTAGAACACGTCGATGAGATGCTTGGACGCCTTCGCCACGACGTGTGGGGCGCGGAAGAACCAGTCGTCGCGGGCCGCCTGATCGTCTCGGCCGAAAATGCCCTGGGTTGCGGCGCTTTCGAGAATATGGCCGTCATCGGTGGTGGCGACGGCGAAATCGCCGGTGCGTGCTGGGCCGCAGTCGGGTGCGGCCGGTTCCTCCAGTCGACCGCAGAATCCGAAGCATCCATACTGCAGATAGCGGCCGTTGAAGGTGGTGGTGGGCAGTTCGAGGCGGAACCGCACGGCGGGCGCGACGGTGCCACGGATGTCGCATCGCTCGGGTTTGCCGCCGCTCGCCGCGACCGTTGTCGCCTGGGTGACCCGGGTGGCGGCATCCGGAACGCCGTACTCGCCGATCAGTTCCTCGCAGCGTGCCGTACTCGCCGAGCCGGTCGGATTCGTGCACGCGGGAACCAGTGCGGTGGTCGCCGCGAGGACCGCGAGGACGGGGAAGGTGGTGAATCGCATGGGGCACACGCTCGGTGTTCGGCATGACATCCGGGCCACACCGCGCTGACACGGCGGCACGTGACCGATGCCGGGATCGCGTGCCGCTGGTTCGGATCATCAGCCCTCGGCAGCCCTGCGCAGGATGGTGAACGCCGCGTCGTGGGGCATGGTGCGTCCGCGTCGGTAGGCGTCGGCGAAGTCCGTGAGCTCGGCCGCCACCGCCGCCGCGCCCCTGGCGCGAATGACCTCGGCCAATCTCGCGGCCACCGTGGCGATCGTCGCCGGATGCATCGACCGGATGGCGAGGTCGACCGCGGACCGCAGGTGATTCCGCGCCGCCGAGTCCTCCTCGTGGCGCACGGCCAGATCCGCGAGGGTGGCGTGCACGAGCGCGGATACCGCGGCTCGAGCCTGGGCGGCAGACTCGCAGTCGCCGGACCTTTCTCGCCATCCAGCGGCCAGTGCCTGGTCGTACCAGCGGCGAGCCTGCACGATATCGCCGGCCTCGGCCGCGAGGAGCCCGAGTCCGAAGGCCGCCCAGACGAGCGCCTCCGAGGGGCCGTGGCCGCGAGCCAGGTCGAGCGCGTGGGTGAGTTCGGCGTGGGCGCCACAATGGTCGCCGGAGTGTAGGAGTTGATGCCCGATCTGCGCCGTCAGCGCCGGAATGTCCCTGGTGGCACCGAGCTCGGTGAGATAGCCCAGAGCCTCCCGGTAACAGGTGGCGGCAGCGGCCGGTTCGCCCGCGGCGGCGTGCGCCTTGGCCACACCCTGGGTGGCCGACCACAGGCCCCAGCGGTCACCTACTGCCTGGAAATCGTTTCGGGCATGGCGGAAATGGCGGCCAGCGGCGGGCAGATCGCTCGCCAGCTCATCGATGAATCCATGGAAGAGCCGGGCAACGGCCCGGGTCCAGCGGTCGGCGGTGTCGAACAGGTGGGTGAGTTCGCCGCGGGCGCGGTCGATATCGGCGTCGGCCTGCGCGACAATGACCGGCAACAGCGCCAGCAGGGGATGGCCGGTGGCGCCGGGGTGTGCGCGGGCGACAGCCACACTTCGTTGTGCGGCACCGGGTTCCGCGCGCCCGAAGCCTACGACTACCAGTGTGTGTGCCGCCGCGACGATGGCGCGCTCGGCGGGACGGTGCTCGTCGTCCAGATCCAGTACCGCCTCGACGGGAGCGAAATCATAGCCCGCGCCCTGCAGGATCCAATACCACATGAGGGCCGCACAGAGTCTCGTCGCGACGGCCGCGTTCTCGTCTGCGAGTGAATTTCGAAGGGCAGCAAGGAGATCGGGATGCGCGGCGCGTAGCGTCCGGAGTGCCCGAAGCTGGTCACCGGTTCGCAGGCGCGGCTCCTCGCCCTCGGCGACCGCGAGCCAGTATCGAGCGTGCGCTGCCCGGACCGACGTGGCTTCCCCGCTCTCGTGCAGCCGTCGTGCACCGTAGATTCGCAGTGTGTCGAGCATGCGGTAGCCCATTTCGGTGGCCGGGGGATCGGGCGGCACCACAGCGATCACGGACTTGTCGACCAAGCCGCGGAGGGCATCGAGGATCGCGGTGGGGGGTAGTCGATGCTCGCCTCCGTGATCCGCGCAGATCTCCTCGACGGCGGGCAATGTGACGGTACCGCGGAATATCGAAAATCGCCGCGCCAGTCTGCATTCCGGCTCAGTGAGGGTCTCCCAGCTCGATTCCACCACCGCACGCAATGTGCTGTGGCGGGCGGGCGTGTCGCGGAAGGCTGCGGTGAGCATCTGGAATCGGTCATCGAGCCGGGCGGCGATCTGTTCCGGTGTCAGCAGTCGGAACTGCGCGGCCGCGAGCTCCAAGGCCAGAGGCAGGCCATCGAGTCGCCGGCAGATGTCGGTCACCGCTTCGACATTGGTATCGGTGACGGCGAAGCCGGGCCGCACGGCCGCGGCCCGCTCCGTTAGGAGCCGGACCGCCGGATATTGCGGTGCCGCCGAGAGGGGGACATCGGCGGGTGGCAGACCGAGCGGAGGCAGTGGGTACCGCGCCTCTCCCGCAATGCCGAGGGGCTCGCGGCTTATGGCGATGAATCGCAATTCGGGACAGGTCGCGAGGAGATGCGCGGTGAGCTCGGCGGCCGCATCGATGAGATGCTCGCAATTGTCGAGCACCAGCAGCACCCTCCGCTGTCGCAGCACCTCGGTGAGCGTGCCGAGACCAGGAGCGGCGGACGGGATTTCGACGGGTGAACCTGGACCGTGCCCCTCCGATGCCAGCAGGATCTGCCGGTACAGATCGTCCGGACTGTCCAGCGGCGCGAGCTCGATGAGGTGGGTATCGACGCGATCGTCCGTGAGTGCCAGTGCGATTCGAGTCTTGCCCACCCCGCCGGGGCCGGTAATCGTGACGAGACGATGGGTGTCGAGCATTGCGCGCAGTGCTCGCAGATCGCCGTCGCGACCCACCAGATCTGTCGGAGAAACAGCGTTGCGAACCCTTTGCTTCCGGGGCGACGCGGTGCCGGCAACGGGAATGAGATCCGGCTCCTGCCGCAGGATTGCCCCGTGCAGCGCGGTCAACTCGGCGGACGGATCCGCGCCCAGCTCCACCCTCAGTGCCGTCCGCACCCGCTCGAAGGCCGTCAGAGCGTCCGCCTGCCTCCCGGTGGCGTACCGCACCCGCATGAGCTGGCCCTGCAGCCGTTCTCGCAGTGGATGTTCCGCAGCCAGCCGCTCCACCTCGGCGGAGACGTCCGAATGCCGTCCCAGGGCGAGTTCGGCGGTGATGCGGTGTTCGGCGGCCTGCACCCTGAGCTCCGTCAGCCGGATCGCGACCAGGGCGGCGAAAGGCGGATCGCCGAGTCCGCCGAGCACCGCACCGCGCCACAGCCGCTGGGCGTCACCGAGGATCCGCGCCGCCGCATCGGGCCGCCCTGCGGCGAGCTCGCTGCGTCCGGAGGTGACCAGACGCTCGAAACACAGTGCATCGACGTCGGTTTCGGCGACAAGGAGCCGGTACCCACCGCGATCGGATCGCAGGAGAGTGCTCCCTTCGGGAAGCGCGCGCCGCAAGCGGGAGACGAGGCGGGACAGGGCGTTCGGCGCACCGTCGGGCGCCTGTTCGCCCCAGATGTCGTCGATGAGTGTGTCGACTCCGACCGTACGGCCGGCGTCGAGAGCCAGCCGCGCCGTCAACGAGCGCAAACGGGACCCGCTGATTTCGAGCGGCTCCTCATCCCGGGTGGTGATTCGCAACGACCCCAGCAAACCGATCCGCACATCGACCAGTGTCGCAGGTCCGGGCCGGCGACCCGGTGTCACCGCACGGGGCGCACCGGGGGTTCGGACGCGACGCGTGATCCTGCCAGCAATATCCGCACCCGATCGGCCACTGTCTCGGGCGCCAGCGCTTCCACGTGATGCGTGCAGTCGACCGTTTCGAACTGCCCGTTGGGCAGTTCGTCGATATAGGCGCGCTGCGCACCCTGAATATCCGCATGGTGGGGAGCGGTCGACTTGGTGACCCGATCGGCCGACAGCAGCGTGACCGGGCAACGTGGCGGCTCCGGCGGCGTGTTCCGCAGATCTGGGACAACCGCCGCGAGTGCGGCCCATTCCCGCCGCGCCTGCCGGACCCCGCCCGGCGTGGCGTCCTCCTCGACAATGGTCCGGAATGTGTCCGGCGGAAGGCATTTCATGGGCGCGGCGATCGCCGGCCGCAACGGGCGCACCCGGGTCAGCCACTGTGCGAAGACCAGTGGCCGATCCGCCATCCGCAGCATGGCATCCATATCGTCGTAGGCTCGCGCCCGCTCCGGGAACGGATCGAGCAACAGCATCCCGTCCAACCGCTTTCGCAGCGCCGGTGCGGCCATCCGGGCTATCACCCCGCCGTAGCTGTGCGCCACCAGCACCAGTCGATCCGGCACCAGCTGTTCGACGAGCGCGACCAGGTCCGCGGCATGCTGCTCGACGGTCAGTGGCCGATCCAACGGCGCGCTGCGCCCCAACCCGATCCGGTCGTAAGTGATCAGCCGGGTGTCATCGCCGAGCAGCAGTGGCACTACCCGATCCCAACAGGTCCGCGAACTCCACAACCCGCCCTCGAAAACGACGTATCGGTTACCGCGGCCCGATTCCTCCACATAGAGCTCGTGACCGTTCACCGCGATGTGCCGTCCCGGCAAATTCCGCATGGCTGCCAACCCCTTTCGTAGGTACGGTAACCACATTCACGTCCGGCCTTGACATACCGATGACACCTCGATGACATCCGACGGGGGCCTCGGCCGGCGGTTCGGGTGCCGCCACCGCCGCCCGGCGGTACTGGCCTAGGCTGGAATGGTGAACCGTCTCGGTACTGCGACCTCGCCATACCTGCGACAGCATGCGGATAATCCGGTGCATTGGCGAGAATGGGACGCGGACGCGCTCGCGGCCGCGCGGGATCGAGACGCGCCGATCCTGCTGTCCATCGGATACGCGAGTTGCCACTGGTGTCATGTGATGGCGCACGAGTCGTTCGAGGACGCGGCTACGGCCGCGGTGATGAACGAGAACTACGTGTGTATCAAGGTGGATCGGGAGGAGCGGCCCGATCTGGACGCTGTGTATATGAACGCGACCGTGGCCATGACCGGGCAGGGCGGGTGGCCGATGACCTGCTTCCTGACGCCGGAAGGGGAGCCGTTCTACTGCGGGACGTATTACCCGAAGGTGGCGCGGGGTGGGATGCCGTCGTTCACGCAGGTGCTGGAGGCGGTCGCGGAGACGTGGCGGAATCGGCGGGACGAGGTCGACAAGGCTTCGGGGCAGGTGGCGGCGGCCCTGCGGGAGCAGGCGGCGGGACTGCCGGCAGCTGATCTGGCGGTGGACGCCGCGCTGCTCGATCACGCGGTGGCCGCGGTGCTGCGGGACGAGGATCGCGAGCACGGTGGATTCGGTGGGGCGCCGAAGTTTCCGCCGTCGGCGCTGCTGGTCGGGCTGGTGCGGAGCTGGGAACGTACCGGGAGCCCGGAGGTGCGGGCGGCGCTGCTGCGGGCCGCGACGGCGATGGCGCGCGGCGGGATCTACGACCAGTTGCGTGGCGGGTTCGCGCGGTACTCGGTCGACTCCGCCTGGGTGGTGCCGCATTTCGAGAAGATGCTGTACGACAACGCGCAACTGCTGCGCGGCTACGCGCACCTGGCTCGGCACTCGGATGCGTTGGCGGAACGGGTGACTCGGGAGATCGTGGGGTTCCTGCGCGACGATCTCGGTACCGAGCGCGGTGGATTCGCCTCCGCGCTGGACGCCGACACTCACCTCGAACCCGACGGTCCCGGGGTCGAGGGCGCTACCTACGTGTGGACGCCCGCCGAACTCGCCGGAACCCTCGGCGCCATCGACGGTGCTTGGGCCGCAGAGCTTTTCGGTGTCGGCACGGCAGGCAACTTCGAGCAGGGCACCTCGGTGCTCACCCGCTACACCGACCCCGACGATCCGCAACGTTTCGAGCGAGTCCGCGCCGCGCTGGTGCGGGCCCGCGACCTGCGCCCGCAACCGGCCCGGGACGACAAGGTCGTCACCGCCTGGAACGGGATGGCTATCACCGCCCTGGTCGAAGCGGGAACGATTCTCCAGCAACAGGATTGGATCGATTCCGCCGCCGAGTGCGCCCGTTTCCTGCTCGCCGAGCACGTGGTCGACGGCCGGGTGCGCCGCGCCTCGCTCGGCGGCGTCGTCGGAGCCGCGCCCGGTGTTCTCGAGGACTACGCCTGGCTGGCCACCGGCCTGCTCGCCCTGCACCAGGCCACCGGCGAACTCGACTGGCTCGAACAAGCACAAGCTTTGCTGGACAAGGCGATCCAGCATTTCGCCGACCCGGACAGCCCCGGCAGCTGGTTCGACACCGCCGACGATGCCGAAGTGCTCGTCACCCGCCCCCGAGACCCGATCGACGGCGCGACCCCCGCCGGCGCCTCGGCACTGGCCGAAGCCCTGCTCACCGCCTCGGCGCTCAGCGCCCCCGACCAGGCCACCGACTACCGCACCCACGCCGACCAAACCCTCACCCGCGCGGCCGTCATCCTCGCCCGCGCCCCCCGTTCGGCCGGGCAGTGGCTCGCCGTCGCCGAGGCCGCCCTGCACGGCCCGCTCCAGATCGCCATCGCCGTCCCACCCGAAAACCTCAACACCACAGCCGAACTCATTGCCGCCGCCCACCGCGAGGCCCCCAGTGGCACCATCATCATTGCCGCCACCCCCGACTCCGTCCCCCTGCTCACCGCCCGCCCCACCATCGACAACCACCCTGCCGCCTACGTCTGCCGAGGCCAAGTCTGCGACCTCCCGGTAACCACCCCCGCCGCCCTCCACTCCTCCCTCCGCCACCCCTGACCCTTCCACCCGCCCCACCTCTGCCCCCACAGCCACCCAGCCCCACATCAACCTCGTCCCGCGCCGGTGATCGCGCCGATGCCGTCGATATACCTCCCTTCGGCAAGTCACGATCCGAACTGTCGCCACAGCGGCATCCGCGACCTCACATAGACATTCGCGACATCGCCCGCACGACCGGGTGTGCGGTGTACACGAAAGCGATGTGAAGTCGCGCTGTTCCCGGTGCGGGTTGCTCTGCTCTCCCTTGCCTGAGGATGGATCCGCAGCTGTTCTCGTGTGTTCACGCTGGCTTTCGCTACCTGACAACGGTATTCGCGATATGGCATGCGCGATCGTGTGTGTGGGGTGGTCGAATGCGATGTGATGTCGCGCGGTTGCCGGTGTGGGCCGTTCTGCTCTGCATTGCCTTGAGCTGGATCCGCAGCTGTTGTCGTGCCGTCACACTGGCATCCGGGACCTCACAAAGGGATTCGTGACGTCGCTTGCGCGATCGGGCGTGTGGGGTGCCTGAAAGCGATGTGAAGTCGCGCTGTTCCCGGTGCGGGTTGCTCTGCGCTATCTCGCCTGGGGATGGATCCGCAGCTGTTCTCGTGTGGTCACACTGGCTTCGGCGAGACCACCTGCGCGATCGGGTGGGTGAAGTCGCCGGTCGGGGTGCGGAGTTGCTGTGATTTCCGCGGGGCGGTAGGCGAATTAGGATCGGGGGATGGGTGTGGCGCGGGCTACGGGGCGGGTTGTGGTGGTCGATTCGCGGGGGCGGGTGCTGTTGTTCCGGTTCATGCCGCCGGAGCCGTTCGAGGCGGAAATGTCGTGGCTCACGCCCGGTGGCGGGGTGGATCCCGGGGAAGAGGTGGACGCGGCCGCGGTGCGGGAGTTGTTCGAGGAGACCGGGTGCCGGGTCGCGGTGGATCAGTTGAGTCCGGTGGTGGCGGTAAGTGCGGGGCAGTGGACCGCGCAGGACGGGACAGTGTTCGATGCGACGGACTCGTTCTTCTTCGTGCGAGTCGAGGCATTCGAGGTGGACGTCTCCGGGCATCAGGAGATCGAACGGAATGCGTTGTCGGGCTGGCGCTGGTGGTCGCTGGCCGAGCTGAAAACGACTACGGATCGGGTGTTTCCGCTGGGATTGGCCGGTCTGCTGGAGCGGCTGCTCGCTGACGACATCCCGGCGGAGCCGGTGCTGCTGCCCTGGCGCTAGCCGGCGACCTGGTCGGCGTGGTCGACATCGGTCCACGACGAGGTGGGTTCGGCGCGGCCACGTAGGTGAATCCGTTGGTAGTGCTGCCATTTCGCTCGTTCGTGCGCAGCCGCCGCCTCGATGACGCTGCTGCTCACCAGGATTCGCCGCGGCGCGAATTTGGCTTCGGTGGTCAGGCGGGCCGCCTCGTTCACGGCGTCGCCGATCACGGTGTACTCCAGGCGGGTGTCGGCGCCGACGTCGCCGGCGAAGACCTGCCCGCGCGCCACCCCGATCCCGATATCGAGTTCACCGCTGGCGAGCACCTCGTCCCGGATCCGGCGAGCTGCCCGCAACGCGGGTGTCGCGTTGTCGCCCAGCGCGATCGGCGCACCGAAGATGCACAGCGCGGCATCGCCTTCGAACTTGTTGACCAGCCCGTTGTTGTCCTCGGTGGCCGAGACGACAATGGTGAGCAGCCGGTTCAGCTTGGCCACGAATTCCTGCGGTGTCAGCCCGGTGGCCAGGGCGACGGACCCGGTCACATCGACGAACAGCGCGCTCACCTCCCGCACATCGCCCTTGAGGTCCACGTTCTGCTCGGCCAGCGCCCGCGCGGCCACCTCGGGCCCGACGTGCCGCCCGAACAGATCCCGCATCCGCTGCCGTTCCCGCAGATTCGCGGCCAGTTCGTTGACCGAATGTTCCAGCCGCCCGATCTCGCTGGTGCTGCCGATCGGTACCCGGATGTTCAGTTCGCCCTGGGTGATCCGGTCCAGCGCCTGCCGCAGGATGTGGATCGGTGACGCGACGGCCAGCGCCAGCAGCGCGGTCGCGAGCGCCCCGACGGCCAGGCCGACGGCGGAGAGGTAGATGGCGGTGCGGATCCGGTCCGGCGCGGCCGAGGCCGGGTCGGCCAGCACGACGATGAGCATCATCATCGGCAGTGCGCCCGCCACCGCCCAGCTCAGCACCACCCGCACCAGCACCGAGGAACTCCAGTGCATGGTGGCCCCGAGTACCCGCGCGATGACGGGAATGGTGGGGCGGATCAGCCGGTCGACGACGAGGAAGGTGATGCCCGCGGATTCGAGGGCGCCGATGGTGAACAGCGCCGCGGTGACGCCGCGGTCGTCGTGCGGGGTGACGTGGGTGAATACCGCCGCGGCCACGATCACACCGGGTATCCAGATGGCCAGGGCGCGCAGCGTGATCGCCAACGGCAGCCGTAGCAGCCGCCGCGCCTCCTCTGGGGTGGGCTGGCGGCTCTGGTCGAGCCAGCCGAAGTAGACGTTCCGGTCCCGGATGGCCAGGCCGACGCCGACCAGGAATCCGATGGTCGGATAGATGCCGACGATGGTCAGCGTGTGCAGCCAGTCGTCGCCGAGTTTGTCGAAGAAGTTGCTCAGCCAGAGCTCGGTGACGATGACCGCGAGACCGCTGAGGTTGGCGGTGATCACCACCGCGGCCAGCCCCCAGCGGGCCCGCAGCGCCCAGAGGACCAGCCCGGCGATCACCCGGCGCAGGCGATTCTGGGGCGCGGTCAGGTGCACGGCATCGGTGCCGTTGTCCGCGCGATCCACGTCCTGCTCTGCCATTCCTGTGCCGTCCGGTAGTCGGAGTTCCGGTCCGACTTTATTGGGCCGCGGCGCGGACAGGTGTGCGGACACCGAACTTCAGCGCAGAACGACCATCCAGATGGCGATGTAGTGGGTGAGTGCGGCGAGCACGGTCGCGGCGTGGAAGAACTCGTGATGACCGAAGACGGCCGGCCACGGGTTGGGCCATTTGGTGGCGTAGAGGATGGCGCCGCCGCTGTAGATGAGGCCGCCGATGAGCAGCAGGATGAGCGGCGCGATGCCGATCTCGGTGTGCAGTTGCCCGGCGACCGGCACGATGGCCCAGCCGAGCAGCAGATACAGCGGGACGCCGACCCAGCGCGGCGCGGTCGGCCACAGGAGTTTGAGCGCGACGCCGGCCAGCGCGCCCGCCCACACCACGGTGAGCAGGATCCGTCCGGTGCGCCCGGGCAGGCCGAGCAGCGCGAACGGGGTGTAACTACCGGCGATGAACAGGAAGATCATCGAGTGATCGGCGCGTTTCATCTGGATGCGCTTGCGTACGGTCGGCCAGGTCACCCGGTGGTATACCGCGCTGACTCCGAACAGCAGGCAGACGGTGAGCCCGTAGATCAGGGTGGACCAGGCCGCGGTGGCGGACACGGTCGCGGCGTCGGCGACGAGCACGGCGCAGGCAATGGCGGCGATACCGGCCGCCCAGGTGTGGATCCAGCCCCGCATGCGCGGTTTGACCAGCGCCGCGCCGACGGCGCTCCCTACTTCGGTCACGAGCGATCTCCTAAGGGACTGGTGAGTAACCTACGGTACCGTAGGTTTGGTGGTGGTGCCAGTGCCCGCCGTCGTTGCCGGGATCGCGCCGGTGAGGCGTAGGGTTGGTCGCCGTGGAGTTTCCCAGTCGGGTGCGTGGCCTGCCCTACCGCATCTACGAGGCGCGGCTGTCCAAGCAGCTGGCCGGTAAACAACATCCCCGCCATGTCGCGGTCATGTGCGACGGTAACCGCCGCTGGGCCCGGGAGAACGGTTTCACCGATGTGAGCCACGGCCATCGGGTCGGCGCACTCAAGATCGCCGAACTGGTCGGCTGGTGCGCCGAGGTCGGCATCGAGATGGTGACCGTCTACCTGCTCTCCACCGAGAATCTGCAACGCGACCCCGAGGAGCTGGAAACGCTGTTCGAGGTGATCACCGACGTCGTCGAGGAACTGTCTGCGCCGGAACAGAATTGGAGCGTCCGCATCGTCGGCAGCCTCGAGGGATTCCCGGAGCTGATCGCCAAGCGGCTGCGCACGGCGGCCGAACGCACCGACGGGCGCGACGGGGTGCATGTCAATGTGGCCGTCGGATACGGCGGCCGGCAGGAGATCACCGACGCGGTGCGCAAGCTGGTGCGCCAGGAGATCGCGGCGGGGGAGCACGGCGAGGATCTGGTCCAGTCGATCACGGTGAACGCCATCGGCCAGCACCTCTACACCTCCGGGCAGCCGGATCCGGATCTGGTCATCCGGACCTCGGGTGAGCAGAGATTGTCCGGGTTCCTGCTCTGGCAGAGCGCGTACTCCGAGATCTGGTTCACCGAGGCCTACTGGCCGGAGTTCCGCCGGGTCGACTTCCTGCGCGCGCTGCGCGATTTCGCGGCGCGACACCGCCGCTTCGGCACCTGAGCCACGGCCGGCTCAGAGCTTCCGCAGGCGGATGCGGTTGATGGTGTGGTCGGCGTCCTTGCGCAGGACCAGAGTGGCCCGGGGGCGGGTGGGCAGGATGTTCTCGACCAGGTTGGGGCGGTTGGTGGAGTTCCAGATCTCCTTGGCGGCGGCGGTGGCCTGCTCGTCGGTGAAATTCGCGTAGTGGTGGAAGTGTGCCTTGGGATCGGCGAATCCGGTTTCGCGCAGTGCGAGAAACCTTTGGACATACCAATTCTCGATGTCCTCGATACGTGCGTCGACGTAGATGGAGAAGTCGAACAGATCCGAAACCATCAGGCGCGGACCGGTTTGCAGCACATTGAGGCCCTCGACGATGAGGATGTCGGGCTGGTGCACACAATGGAATTTGTCGGGCACGATGTTGTAGGAGATGTGCGAATACATGGGCGCGCACACCTCGGCCGCACCGGATTTCACCTCGGTGACGAAACGCAGCAGTTTGCGGCGGTCGTAGCTTTCCGGGAAACCTTTGCGATGCATGATGCCGCGGCGGGTCAATTCCTCGGTGGGATAGAGGAATCCGTCGGTGGTGACCAGGTCGACCCGCGGGTGGTGCTCCCAGCGGGCCAGTAGCGCTTGCAGGACGCGCGCGGTGGTCGACTTGCCGACGGCGACGCTGCCCGCGACGCCGATGACGAATGGAACCTGCTGATCGGGGTGTTTTTCGCCGAGAAAGGTGGCGGTCGCGGCGAACAGGCGCTGGCGGGCGGCCACCTGGAGGTGGATGAGTCGAGCGAGGGGGAGGTAGACCTCCGCGACCTCCTCGAGGTCGATTTGTTCGCCCAGGCCGCGCAGCCCGATCAGTTCTTCCTCGGTGAGCACCAGCGGAGTCGATTTGCGCAGTGTTCGCCACTGCTTGCGATCGAATTCCACGTAGGGGCTCGGCTCACTCATCCTCGCCATTTACTCGACGCCCTCGGTCGAGTAACACGCACTGGCGTCGGGACACTTCTGTGAGGTCCGGTCTAGCTGTCGCCGCATGGACGAATTGTGCTCTGCCGCACGAGAGTGTGAAACGGGGGGTGTGGCTACTGGCCGGTAACATCGGGTGGTCGCGGCCGTCAGCCATTAGGGTGGACGGCCATGGACGCGCATCCCCTTGTCACCGAATATCTGCGGCTCGGCCTGGCCTTCGATCGGCTCGAGGACGGCTTCGTCGACGCCTACACCGGTGACCCGGAACTGCGCCGCGAAGTCCAGAACGCCCCCGCGCCGGAACCACGTGCGCTGGCCCGGCGCGCGGCCGCGCTGCGCGCCGAACTGCCCGACGCGGGCCTGGCACCCGAACGCACCGAATTCCTGGATGTGCACCTGCGCGCGCTGGAGACCTCGGGTCGCAAGTTCGCCGGCGACGACATCGGCTTCGTCGACGAGGTCCGCGACTACTTCGACGTGGAGATCGCCCCGGGCGACACCGACGACTACCGCGAAGCGCACCGCCTGATGGACGAGGTGCTGCCCGGCGACGGCCCGTTGGCCGAGCGAATGCTGCACCATCGCCGTGCCGACGCGATCCCGCCCGCCCGCCTCCAGGTCTGCGTGGACGCGTTCTCCTCGGCACTGCGCGAACTGGTCCGCGATCGCTACCCGCTGCCCGACCACGAGCACGTCACCTACGAGGTGGTCGGCGACAAGCCGTGGTCCGGATTCAACTACTACCTGGGCAACTACCATTCGCGGGTCGCGATCAACTCCGATCTCGAGCAGCACATGGCGCACCTGCCGGCGCTGATCGCGCACGAGGCGTACCCGGGTCATCACACCGAGCACTGCCGCAAGGAGGCCGGACTGGTGGCGGCGGGCCAGGCCGAGCAGACGCTGTTCCTGGTCAACACCCCGCAGTGCCTGATGGCCGAGGGCCTGGCCGACCTGGCCCTGCGCTCGATCGTCGGACCGGGCTGGGGCAAGTGGGCGCAGGAGATCTACGCCGATCTGGGTCTGCGCTTCGACGGTGACCGCGCCGAACGCCTGTCCGTCGCGTCGGGCAAGCTGCTGGGCGTGCGCCAGGACGCGGCCCTGCTGCTGCACGATCGGCGCCGGGACGACACCGAGGTGGCGGAGTTCTTGCAGCGCTGGTCGCTGACGACACCGGAACGCGCGCGGCAGTCGCTGCGCTTCCTGTCCTCGCCGCTGTGGCGGGCCTACATCAGCACCTACGTGGAGGGCTACAAACTGCTCGGCGGCTGGCTGGATCAGGCGCCCGACGCCGAGGATCGCGCGGATCGCTTCCGGCGTCTGCTGGATGAGCCGCTGACACCGGGTGCGATCCGGCGCATGTGAATCACATGATGACGGCGCAGTTCCCGCCGGAGGAGATCGAGCACAGCAGCTGCGAGATCACCCGGAGCAGGCCGTCGATCGGGTTGGTGGGCACGGAGACCAGGTGCAACATGGTTCTTCCTTCGTCGTGGAACAGGACAACTAGCTACCCGGTGCACCGCTCGTCACACCTCGGTTCGTTACGCGCCGCACCGCCCCCAAAACGCGGGGCAGGGGTCTCCGGATAGGCTGAACGGACCGCGACTGGCGCACTCGAGGTGGAAGTAACCACCGGGAAGCCCCATCGCCCGCACCGCGCGCCTGGGTGCCGGGCCACCTTGGAGGTCGCCATGCAACAGAACCCCGTTCCAGTCGATGCGGACCAGGCCAATACACTCGGCGGCGTGACGCAGTCGACCGCCTCTGTCAATACCCAGTCTCTCGGTGAGCTCGATCCGGAGCTCGCCGCCGCCATGGCGGGCGAGCTCGCCCGCGAGCGCGACACGCTCGAGATGATCGCCTCGGAGAACTTCGTGCCGCGCGCGGTGCTGCAGGCGCAGGGCAGTGTGCTCACCAACAAGTACGCCGAGGGCTACCCGGGCCGCCGCTACTACGGCGGCTGCGAGCACGTCGATGTCGTCGAGACCTTGGCCCGCGACCGGGCCAAGGAACTCTTCGGGGCCGAGTTCGCCAATGTTCAGCCGCACTCGGGCGCGCAGGCCAACGCCGCGGTGCTGATGGCGCTGATGAGCCCCGGCGAGCGGCTGCTCGGCCTGGATCTCGCGCACGGCGGGCACCTGACCCACGGCATGCGCCTGAACTTCTCCGGCAAGCTGTACGAGGTGCACTCCTACGGGGTGAGCAAGGAAGACCACCGCGTCGACATGGACGAGGTGCGCAAGATCGCTCGCGAGTCGCGTCCGAAGGTGATCGTGGCCGGCTGGTCGGCCTACCCGCGGCACCAGGATTTCGCCGCGTTCCGCGAGATCGCCGACGAGGTCGGCGCCTACCTGTGGGTGGACATGGCGCACTTCGCCGGTCTGGTCGCCGCGGGTCTGCACCCGTCGCCGGTGCCCTACGCCGACGTGGTCTCCTCCACCGTGCACAAGACGCTGGGCGGCCCGCGCTCCGGCCTGATCCTGGCCAAGCAGGAATTCGCGAAGAAGCTGAACAGCGCGGTGTTCCCGGGCCAGCAGGGCGGCCCGCTCATGCACGCCATCGCCGCCAAGGCCGTCGCGTTCAAGATCGCCGCGGGCGCGGAGTTCCAGGACCGCCAGCAGCGCACGCTGTCCGGCGCCAAGATCCTGGCCGAGCGGCTGACCGGCGCCGACGTCAAGGACAAGGGCATCACCGTGCTCACCGGCGGCACCGACGTCCACCTGGTCCTGGTCGACCTGCGCAATTCGCAGCTCGACGGCCAGCAGGGCGAGGATCTGCTGCACGAGGTCGGAATCACGGTGAACCGCAACGCCGTTCCGTTCGACCCGCGGCCTCCGATGGTCACCTCCGGTCTGCGGATCGGCACCGCCGCGCTGGCCACCCGTGGTTTCGGTGATACCGAGTTCACCGAGGTCGCCGATATCATCGCCACCGCGCTGGCGGGCGGCTCGGATCTCGAGACCCTGCGCGGCCGAGTCACCAAGCTGGCCCAGAGCGTTCCGCTCTACCAGGGCCTGGAGGACTGGCGCCTGCTCGGCTGAGTTGCCCGGTATCTCGGCGTCCCCGGCACCTGAAAAGGGCGGGGACGCCGTCGTTTTCACTCCATGTGCGCGCGGGCGCGAATGATGGCCTCGTCCAGATAGCGGGTGATCCCGGCGCTGGTGGACGGGCGGATCATCAGCGCGCCGTTGGCCGGTGTCTCGCCGTAGCGCCCCTCGGCGGTATCGATCCAGCGCAGTTTTCCGGTGCGCAACGGTTCGGCATTGCGCGGACCGAGCAGCACGACCACCGTGCCCCGGGTCGTGCAGCGCTGCCGCCAGAACCGGCGATAGCTCTCGCGGGTGTCGACCGGCCCGTCCGGATCGGGCGTGAGATCGCCCAGCAGATAACTCTTCTCGGGTGCGGTGCCCGCCGGGGGATCGGGCAGCAGCCGGATCAGCTCGGTCGCCAGATGGTCACTTCGGCAGCGGCGTAACCGGACCTTGCCGCCGTCGGGCGCCGGGTTCTGCATGGCGATGACGCCGGTCCCGCTGCGGCTGGCGCAGCCGATGGCACGCATCTCCACGGCGGCGCCGTGTCGATGGTCGAGCCCGAACAGTTCGATGCGCCAATCGGGGCGGCCGAGGACGCGCAGTGCACGTTTGAGGTGCAGGTGCTCGTCCGCGTCCAGTTCGCGCCGGAAACGCCGCTGGTATTCCTGGTATTCGTGCATACCCGGGAAGCGGCTGGTGAACCGGAACGGGAAGGGCAGCCGGTCCAGGCCGGTGCCGAACCAGGCGGCGGCGAACTGTTCGGCGGTGAGCGTCCACTGCGGGATCGGCGCCATCAGTCGGTCCCGTGTACGGGCGGGACGGGCTTCTCGGTGTCGCCGATCAGCTTTTTGGTGTGTTCCTGGGAACGCTTGCTCTTGGCGCGGTGCTCGCCGTCTTCCTCGCGCCGGACCCGGGCCCGTGCGACCACGCCCGCGAAGCCCGCGGCGCCGGGCGCCGCGACCTTGGCGGCCACGGGAGCCGCTGTGGCCGGGGCGTTCTGGGGCACCGGTTGCAGCGGCACGGGTGTGCCCTGGCGCGGCGGATTCGCTCCGTTCGGCGGTGGGCCGGGGTTGTTCGAGACCGGTGGATTCGAGCTGCCGCCGGGTTGGGGTGCCGACGTGCCCGGTGCCGACGGGCCAGGAGCCGAAGGGCCCGGGGCGGAGGGATCCGGGATCACCGCCGGAGCCGGGATCGGGCTGGACTGCGGCGCGATGACGGTGGTCGGCGCGTAGACCGACGCCGGAATGGTGCCGACCGGATTCTGCGAAAGGGATTGCGGTGTGGTGCTTTCCGGTTCGCCGTCGGTCGGGTTCGGGCTCTCCCCGGTGGGAGCCGTGGGCGCTGTGGGAGGCGTCGGAGCGGCCGCTGCCGCCGGGGCCGGCTCCTCCGGTTGCCCCTGGTCGCTGGGCTGTGCGTCCTCGGCGGGTTTCCCGGATTCGGCGGGGTCGGTGTCGGACGGTTTCGCTCCGTTGGAGATGAGGTTGTCCGTATTCGGTTGCACCACAGGTGAATCCGGTACCGGTCCGGTGTTCGCAGCCGGATCGATCGGCGCTGGAAGCGTCGGGATCTGCGGCGCTGTCGCCCCGTAGGGCTGGATGTAGTAGGTGTACATATCGTCGCGGGCCTGCTCCTCCTGGGAGTTGCGGGCCGCGGGCTCGGTGGAGCTCGACGACGAATCGGTCACCGCGGGGATCGCCGCCTGGAACTTCGTCGCCGCACCGGCCGCCGCGGACAGCGGGCCGGACTGCTGGGCCAGCGCTTCCCCGAGTTCACCTACCCGCGTGGTGAATTCGCGGATACCGCGCACCGCGGCAGTCGCCGCCGCGCCTTCCCACCGCTGGTCGATGGCCTGTTGTAAGGCGGTCTCGAACGCGTCGCCCGCCGTGGTCACCGCGGCGGCGATGGCCGCCCAGGCCGTGAACGCGGCTTCGAGCCCGCCCGGATTCATCCGATCGGCGGCCTGTTTGATCTCGGCGTGCGAAAAGTTCTGCGCGTTCTCGGGATTGGTGATCGCCCTGCCGTCGGTAGGTCTCATGGATCGCTCCCTGGTGGTGCCCGGTGGCGGATGTGAGCCGTTCGACCATATAGACGCACGCCACCCCCTGTCGGTTCCATCGAAACACAGCCGATCGCCCCGGACCAGAGCTGCGTTCCGATCATCGGGTCCGGGTTAGCTCCGGATAGTCGCGCAGATCGATGTCGTTGGCGGCGTTGTCGCCGATCTTGGCCATGAGCGCGAACAGCCGGCCGCTGACGAACCAGTTGCGCATCCGGATGCCGCGAGCGGTGCGCGGGGCGAGTAATTTCCCCGCGTTGGCGTTGCCCGCGATCTTGGCGTAGCGGCGCATGATCTCGTCGTATCGCGCGTAGGCCACGGCATGGTCGCTGTCGGCCAGGGCCAGCTCGCCGGCCAGAACATACGCGCCGACCACAGCCAGTCCGGTGCCGAAACCGCCCAGGGTGTTGCCGTAGGCCGAGTCGCCGACCAGCGCGACCCGCCCCTTGGTGTAGCCGCGCATCCGCACCTGACTCAGCGAATCGAGGTAGAAGTCCTCGAATCCGGGCAGCTCGGCCAGCATGCGCGGTACTTCCCAGCCCAGTCCGGCGAACCGCTCGGCGACGATGCGGCGCTGCGCGTCGAGATCGCCACGGTCGTAGTCGAGTTCCGGCGCGGAGAACATGTACATCTGCTGTGCTTTGGCGCCGCCGCTGATCGCGAGCCGCCCCGGTGCGTTGAATCCATGCGAGGTGCGGCGTTCGCGCGGCCCATCCTGCCACGGGCTCGCGCCCGCCACGCAGTAGTAGTGGCCCAGGTGCCGGACGTAGTCGGCTTCCGGTCCGAACGCCAGTCGCCGTACCCGCGAATGGATTCCGTCGGCGCCGATGACCAGGTCGAAGGTGCGGGGTGCGCCGTGCTCGAATTCCACCTGCACGCCGTCCGTGGTCTCGGTGAGCGCGGCGATGGCGTCGCCGAAGCGGTAGTCGCAGGTGGTGCTGGTGCGGTCGTAGAGGATCCGGGCCAGGTCGCCGCGCAGGATCTCCACGTCGCCGCCGGTGAAGTCGCCGGAGATGAATCCGATGCGCTTGCCGTCGGTGTCGACGAACACGGTGTCGGTAGTGCCGGTGCGACGTTCCTGGATCGCTTCCCAGATGCCCATGCGCTCGAGCACGGTGCGGTGCGTGGCGCCTTTGAAGTCGACCGCCTGGCCGCCTGGCCGCAGCTCCGGCGCGCGTTCGACGACGGTGACGTCGAAGCCGTAGTGGGTGAGCCAGTAGGCCAGGGCGGGCCCCGCGATGGAGGCGCCGGAGATGAGAACGGACTGGTTACGCATGGTTTCTCCTCGCACAAGAATAGTGTCCGATGGAATCTGTTTCCGATGGACACGAATTAGAGTATGGTAGACACAGTTGTCCGTCAAGACGGTTACCGAAAGGATCGGCACATGCCCGCACCGACCACCGTCGAACTGCTGTGGGGGATGCCGCAGCGGCCCAGGCGCGGACCCAAACCGGCGCTCACATTGACCGGCATCGTCGCCGAGGCGATCGCCCTGGCCGACGCCGAAGGACTCGCCAACCTGTCCATGCAGCGGCTGGCCGAACGGCTCGGCTACACGAAGATGTCGCTGTACCGGTACGTGCCCGGCAAGGAACAGCTGACCGCGCTCATGCTCGACACCGCCATCGGCGCGCCGCCGGAACCGCGCGGGTCGCAGCCGGGTTCGGCTCCGGCCTGGCGAAACGCCCTGCGGCACTGGGCCATGACCATCTATCAGCGCTACCGCGCACACCCGTGGACGCTGGAACTCGTCGCCGGGGTGCGGCCGATGGGGCCGAACGAGCTGGGCTGGCTGGAGGTCGCGCTGGTCGCACTGGACGGCACCGGGCTGACCGGACCGGAACGACTCGACACCGTCGTCCTGCTCAACGGCCACGCGCGCGGCCTGGCCCAGCAGACCGGCACCGGCGGCGAGCTGGCGGCGCAGGTCGCCGAACAGTTCACCCTGATGATGACGGCCGCTGGCGATGGCTATCCGGCGGTGCGGGCGGCCTTCGCCGAGGAGGCCGCCGCGACCGGCGACGGCTCACCGTTCACCGACAACCGCGGTGACGCATTGGAATTCGGCATCGAGCGGATTCTGGACGGCGTCGCCGTGCTCGTCGCCGAGCGCGGCGACGCGATCACCGGCGAATAGCCGGGCCCGGATTCAGGAGTGCCGGGACAGGTACTCGAGATAGAACGGCCGCAGCTGCTCGGCCAGATCGCCCTCGCCCGCGTGCACGTAGTCGTGCAGCAGCGCGGCGGTGTTGTTGACATCGACCTCGGCCTCGCCCTGCTCGCCCGCCTCGGCCGCGGCGGCCGGAATCCGGGTGAGCAGCTGCCACAGGAATTTCACATCTCCGTGGCGCACCGCGAGCTTGACCGCCGCGTCGTGCAGCTCCTTCGACGACAGGTTCTCGAATTCCTCGTTACCGGCCATACCAGCGACTCTAGCCCGGGATCCGGTCTCGGTTAACGAAAGATTCACGGACACGCCTTCACTTCCCCGAGCGCAGACCGGGTGGTCGGCGGTAGCGTCGATGGTGCGGGCCGCGTCGGTGTGGTTCGTACGGGAGGTCCTGACCGTGACTGAGCAATTCAGTGCGAGAGGGCCGGCGCCCGGCCCTCGTGGCAGTTGACGAAAGTCGAACGCCATCAGGACCGGCCGGTCCAGCGAGATCGTCCGCGCGCGGGTGCCGCACGGACACAAAGGAGCCCACCGTGACTGCTGCACGCTCCGTTTCCGCTCCCTCGGCGTCGAATCCCTCCGGGCCGAATTCATCCGGGAATGCCGCCGCTGTCCCTTCAGACACCAAGGGGGCTTCGCTCTCCCAGAAAACCTTTGTCATCGACACCTCGGTCCTGCTGTCGGATCCCTGGGCGTTCACCAGGTTCGGCGACAACGACGTGGTGCTCCCGCTGGTTGTGATCAGCGAACTCGAAGGCAAACGCCACCACCACGAACTGGGCTGGTTCGCGCGGGAAGCCCTGCGCAACCTGGATGATCTGCGGCTGCGCCACGGCCGGCTGGATCAGCAGGTGCCGATCGGCACCGAGGGCGGAACGCTGCAGGTGGAACTCAACCACACCGACCCCGCGGTACTGCCCGTCGGATTCCGCACCGACACCAATGATTCCCGCATCCTGGCCTGCGCGCTCAATCTCGCCTCCGAGGGCCGCACGGTGGTGCTGGTGTCCAAGGACATTCCGTTGCGCGTCAAAGCCAGCGCGGTGGGCTTGCACGCCGACGAATACCACGCCCAGGATGTGGTGACCTCCGGCTGGTCCGGCATGGTCGAGATCGACGTGGCCAAGGAGCAGGTCGACCAGCTCTACGCCGAGGCCGTGCTCGATCTGGACGAGGCCCGGGAGCTGCCCTGCCACACCGGCATCCGGCTGCTCGGGACGAGCTCGAGCGCGCTGGGCCGGGTCACCCCGGACAAGCGCGTGCAGCTGGTCCGCGATCGGGAGGCGTTCGGCTTGCACGGCCGCTCCGCCGAACAGCGGATCGCCCTGGATCTGCTGCTGGACGAGAGCGTCGGCATCGTCTCGCTGGGCGGCCGGGCCGGTACCGGTAAGTCGGCGCTGGCGCTGACGGCGGGCCTGGAGGCGGTGCTGGAGCGCCGCACCCAGCGCAAGGTGGTGGTCTTCCGTCCGCTGTATGCGGTCGGCGGCCAGGATCTGGGCTACCTGCCCGGATCCGAGAGCGAGAAGATGGGGCCCTGGGCGCAGGCGGTTTTCGACACGCTCGACGGACTGGCCAGCCGTGAGGTGCTCGAGGAGGTGCTCTCCCGCGACATGCTGGAGGTCTTGCCGCTCACCCACATCCGCGGTCGCTCGCTGCACGACTCCTTCGTGATCGTGGACGAGGCGCAGTCCCTGGAGCGCAATGTGCTGCTCACGGTGCTGAGCCGGCTGGGAACGGGGTCGCGGGTGGTGCTCACCCACGATGTGGCCCAGCGCGACAATCTGCGGGTGGGCCGGCACGACGGCGTCGCGGCGGTGATCGAGAAGCTCAAGGGGCATCCGCTGTTCGCGCACGTCACCCTGACCCGCAGTGAGCGCTCGCCGATCGCGGCGCTCGTCACCGAGATGCTGGAGGAATACGGTCCGAGCGCGTAGCTCGTAATCCGGCACGATCCGGCGGGTCCAGCGCGGATTCGCCGGATCGTTGCCGTTCGGCGGCACGGTCTTCGGAGGTCCCCGCCCACCGGCGGCGTTCAGCGGCTAGGTTGTGCTGGTGCAGAATCACTTGACCGACCGCGAGTTGCTCGAAGCCCTGGCTGGCGAGGTGGAACTCGAGCTTCACCGGCATATCGAACGTGCCGATGGCTGGCAGCCGCACGACTAC
Organism: Nocardia sp. NPDC127579; assembly: GCF_042672005.1. Classification (NCBI taxonomy): domain Bacteria; kingdom Bacillati; phylum Actinomycetota; class Actinomycetes; order Mycobacteriales; family Nocardiaceae; genus Nocardia; species Nocardia sp. NPDC127579. Next base: position 305,963 of record NZ_JBHXVZ010000002.1, read on the forward strand.
GTGCCGTTCGACGATGGCCGCAACTTCGGCTTTCTGGGCGGAAGCGATTGGGAGCCGGAGCAATCCGAGCTCAGTGAGATCGCCAAGCTGGCCCTGACGGTGAGCGTGCTCATCGCCGACAATCTGCCCTCGTATCACCGCGAGATCGGTAAGTACCTGCGCACCGGTGCGTGGTGGCGGTGGGTCGGCCGGTGGACCGCCGAGGAGAACCGGCATGAAATCATGCTGCGTAATTACCTGATGGTGACTCGGGCAGTGGATCCGGTCGATCTGGAACGTCAGCGTATGGCGCATATGACGAATGGATTCCGGCGTCCCGCATTGCATTTGCTCGATGTGCTGGCTACTTGCGCATTCGAGGAAGCGGCGTCGGCCGTGCGGCATCGCAATATCGCGGCGCTTCAGGAGAATCCGATGGTTACCGCGATGGCCGAGCGGATCGCGATCGATGACGAATTGCAGGCGGAATTCTTCGCGCACCTGGTGGACGCCGCGTTCGCGCACGCGCCCGATCAGGCGATGCGCGCCATCGCCGACCGGGTGGCGGCGTTCGAGGTGCCCAGGGTGACCCTGCCGGACGGCCGGACCAGTGACGAGCTGCTGGCCGAGGCCGGTATCTACGATCCGGCCCGGCAGCCCGAGCTGGTGTTCGGGCCGCTGCTGCGGCGGTGGAATGTCTTCGAGCGGACCGATCTGGGCGAAGCGGGCGAGCAGGCGCGGGCCGAGCTGGAATCCCTGCGCGCCGAAGCGGCCGCCTAGAAAGGCTATTTTCGACTTTTTTGTGGATTGGGTGAAACGCAGCCGGAGTTGCTGCCGATTAGCTCAATAACGTTGCAAACCGCAGCGGACCCCAAGAAAGGTGAAGACCATGGTGCTCGATATTGTTAGCTGGTTCCTCGATCATGGTGTCGACGTTTTTGGTTGGGCGCGAGATCTGTTCGGTGTCTGAGTATCGGGCATTCGAATTCCCCCGACGGCAGTAGCCGCCGGGGGAATTCGATTGTGTGAATTGATTATTTATCGTCGACCCGCGCCATGGACAATACGTCCAGGCGGCGATCCAGCTCTTGTTCGCTGAGCTTCTCGCCGATCAGGCCGCGATCGATCACCGTCTGCCGGATCGTCTTCTGCTCCTTCAGTGCCTGTTTGGCCACCGCCGCCGCCTCCTCGTACCCGATCGCCGAGTTCAGGGGAGTGACGATGGACGGCGACGACTCGGCCAGCGTGCGCAGCCGCTCCTCGTTCGCGACCAGCCCGCGCACACACTTGTCGGCGAACAGCCGTGACACATTGGCCAGTAGCCGGATCGACTCCAGCACATTGCGCGCCATCACCGGAATATAGACATTCAGCTCGAACGCGCCGCTCGCGCCGGAGAACGCCACCGCCGCGTCATTGCCGATCACCTGCGCGGCCACCTGCGTCACCGCCTCGGGCAATACCGGATTCACCTTGCCCGGCATGATCGAACTGCCCGGCTGCAGATCCGGCAGCTGCAATTCGCCCAGGCCGGTGAGCGGGCCGGAACCCATCCAGCGGATATCGTTGGCGATCTTGGTGAGACTGACCGCGATGGTGCGCAGCGCACCGGACAACTCCACCAGGCCATCGCGGGCGGCCTGTGCCTCGAAATGATCCTGCGCCTCGGTCAACGCGTCGATGCCGGTCGAACGCACCAGCTCCGCGACCACTTTCGCGCCGAAACCGGCGGGCGCGTTCAAACCGGTCCCGACCGCCGTGCCGCCGATCGGCAGCTCGCCCAGCCGGGGCAGGGTGGCCATCAGCCGCTCCATCCCGGCCGCGACCTGACGGGTATAGCCGCCGAACTCCTGACCGAGCGTGACCGGCACCGCGTCCATCAGATGCGTGCGACCCGACTTCACCACGGTGCGCCACAGCTCGGACTTGTCCAGCAGCGCCAACCGCAGATGCTCCAGCGCCGGAACGAGATCGGTGATCACCGCCTCCGTCGCCGCCAGATGCGTCGCGGTGGGGAAGGTGTCGTTCGACGACTGCGACATATTCACGTCGTCGTTCGGATGCACCCGCACCCCGGCCGCTTCGGCGAGGGAGGCGATCACCTCGTTCGCGTTCATGTTCGAGCTGGTGCCGGAACCGGTCTGGAACACATCGATCGGGAACTGGTCGTCGTGCGCGCCGGCCGCGATCTGCTCGGCGGCCGCCACGATCGCGGCGGCCTTGGCCGGGTCGAGCAGGCCCAGATCCCGGTTCACCGTGGCACACGCGGCCTTCAGCAGCCCGAGCGCCCGGATCTGCGCACGCTCCAACCCGCGGCCGCTGATCGGGAAGTTGTCCACGGCCCGCTGGGTCTGCGCCCGCCACAGGGCGTGCACGGGGACCTGGACTTCCCCCATCGTGTCGTGCTCGATGCGAAACTTTTCCTCGGTCATGGCTCGACCATAGGCCGCGAGCGAGGCCCTGTGGGCTGCCACGCCTGAGGTCATTCGCACATCCGGCGCGGGGAATAACCTCAGGAGGAGAAGAGCATCTTCCCGAAGGCCTTGTGGCGGCCGTGATGGCCGTGGCCGTACCCACCGTGGTGCGGCGCGGGCGCGCCCCAGCCCGGAGCGCCGCCGTGCGGCGGCGGGGGCGGCGGGGCCGCGTAACCGGATTCGAGCCGGGTCAGGTTCTCCAGCTCGCCGTAGTCCAGGAAGATCCCCCGGCAGTTACCGCACTGTTCGATATGAACACCGCTGCGATTGTAGGTCTGCATCAGACCATGGCATTTCGGACACTGCATACCGGCGACGGTACCGGAAGCATGCGCGGATCACGATGTCATCGGCCACGCGGAGATCCGAGAACAGGTGTCCACCAAGGCTTTGTCGATGTCGTCGAGCGGGCGACCGGCCGCGCCGGCCGCGACGATCGCCAAGGCGGCGGCCTGGATCACCACGGCCCGAGCGGGCAGATCCAAGGCGGGCCACGGGTCACCGGCGGCGGGCACCGCCGGGCCGTCCGCAATCCGGTAGGCGTTCAGAAAACGTTCCCACGCAATGGGTTCCAGTATCCCGGCCGCGTAGAAGGCGGCTGGACGGGACAGATCCCAGGCCGGATCTCCGACGCCGACATCATCGATGTCGACCAGACGCCAGGGGTTTCCGGTTCGATCCGGCAGACGGATGAGCTGACCGAGATGGAAATCGCCGTGCACCAATCGACGTCGGGCGGACGGTGCCGCGACTTCTCCCGAAGCTGTCGCTGCCGACCGGCGCGAGGCGAGTTCGGAAGGCGCCGTGGCGATCTCCGGTAGCTCCGCGCAGAGTCCGGCGTGCGCGTGCCGCACGGCGGCGGCGGCCGCGCCGTCCACGCTGTCGCCCGCGGCCACGAGTCGGTGCATCGCGCGCCGCACTCGGGCCGGACCGCCGGCGGATGGCAACGGATCCAGCTGCCGCACAGCACAATTGAATCGGTGCGGGGGCGGGATCGGCAGCGCGTGCAGGCGTGCGAGCAAGGTGGCGGCTTCCGCCCAGGGTGCCGCGTTCGGGTCATCCGGGTCGACCGTGTCACCGAACGGCCACACGGTGATCAAGCGATCGCGGTGACGGCGCACGGTTGCTCCGGTATGTGGTTCCGCGAGAATCGGACGCAGCCACGGATGACAGGTGAAGCGCAGCCGGACCAGTAGTGCGGCCTCGACGGTCTCGGGCGAATGCGCCTTGGCCACACGGTTTCCGACCCGGACCACCGTCGCGTCCGCGCGGTCCGCCAGCAGTTGCGGCGCGCCGGCCCCGCCTGCCGCTGCCACCAACTCCGCAACCAACGCGGAATCGCCGTACCGTAACCCCATCGACTCCACACGCCGAGTATCGCTCAACGGCGGGTTGCCGGCCCTACCGGAGCTTGGAGCGCATCCCCGATCCAGCTACCCGCGCCAGGTCGAATGCCGACGTCCGAAATCGGTGGCCCGCACCATCGCGCGCTGCGCGGTTCAGGTTGGCCCGGTGCGGGCAACGAAAAGGCGCGCAGGCCGGTTGCCTGCGCGCCTCTGTTCGCAGTCGGTCAGGGCATCGGCGGAGCCGCGTCCTCGTCGCCGTCGAAATCGACCGAGCTGTACTCACGCAGCTTGGTCAGGCGGTGGTACGAGTCGATCATGCGGACCGTGCCCGACTTGGAGCGCATGACGATGGACTGGGTGGACGCGCCGCCGCCGAAGTAGCGGACACCGCGCAGCAGGTCACCGTCGGTGACACCGGTGGCGCAGAAGAAGACGTTCTCGCCCGACACCAGATCCTCGGTGGACAGAATGCGGTCCAGGTCGTGGCCGGCCGCCAGGGCCTTCTCGCGCTCGGCGTCGTCCTTGGGCGCGAGGCGGGCCTGCAGCGCGCCGCCCATGCAGCGCATGGCGGCCGCGGCGATGATGCCCTCGGGCGTGCCGCCGATACCGATCAGCATGTCGACACCGGAATCGGGGCGGGCGGTGGCGATGGCGCCGGCCACGTCACCGTCGGAGATGAGGCGGATGCGCGCGCCTGCCTCGCGGACCTCGCGGATGTGGCGCTCGTGCCGCGGCCGATCCAGCACACACACCGTGAGATCGGACACCGAGGAGCCCTTGGCCTTGGCCACGCGGCGCAGGTTCTCCGCGATCGGGGCCGACAGATCGATCACCTCGGCGGCGTCCGGGCCGACCGCGATCTTCTCCATGTAGAACACGGCCGACGGGTCGAACATGGCGCCGCGCTCGGCGACCGCCAGCACGGCGATGGCGCCCGGCGAACCCTTGGACATCAGGGTGGTGCCGTCGATCGGGTCGACCGCGAAGTCCAGCTCCGGCCCGGTGCCGTCGCCGACCAGCTCGCCGTTGTAGAGCATGGGCGCTTCGTCCTTCTCGCCCTCACCGATCACCACGATGCCGCGCATGGAGACGGTCGCGACCAGCTGGCGCATCGCGTCCACGGCGGCGCCGTCGCCACCCTCCTTGTCGCCGCGGCCGACCCAGCGGCCCGCGGCCATCGCCCCCGCCTCGGTCACTCGGACCAGTTCGAGCGCAAGGTTGCGGTCCGGTGCCTCGCGGCGGCTGGTGGGCGAAGATGCCGTCATGGCGGGGTGCCTCCCTCGGGTAGTGCGTACCGGACGATTGTCTCATTACGTGGGCGGGCCTCGTGCCACCCCTGCTCGGCAGTGGGCGTACCGGCGTGGATACTGGGGACGTGTCCTACCAAAAGCCACGCATTCTGCTCAACTACAAGGATCTGTTCCTCTCCCTGATCCCGTTGGTGCTGATCGCCGTGGTTTTTGCCGGACTGGCCAGCCAGTGCAGTTTCGCGGCCAACGGCCCGACGCAGGGCGCCATCCCGCATTTCGACATCGACGCGGCCCTCGCCGCCGACGCGAAGACCCTCCAGTTCCCGATCCGCAAGCCGGCCGTACCCGCCGACTGGACCCCGAACTCGGGCAGCCGCGCCGCCATCGCGGGCGCGGGCGGGGGCGCGGTCAGCACCGTGGGCTATATCACCCATCAGGGCACCTACATGCAGCTGACCCAGACCGACGCCTCCGAGGAGGCCCTGGCCCGCTTCGTGCTCGGCTCCCGCTACGCCAGCGGCACCCAGCAGATCGGCCGGCAGAGCTGGACCGTCTACGCCGAGCCCACCGAGGAAACCGCCTGGATCGCCGACCTCGACGGGGTCCGGATCCTGATCAAGGGCGCGGGCAACGAAGGCGCGTTCAAGACGCTCGCCGAAGCCGTCGGCGCGGCCCAGCCGCTTACCCGCTGACGGTGTCGATCGGGCACCGGGGCGATCAGGCCTCTTCGGCGGCTTCCGAACGGGAGATCGCGTTTTCGACGCGGCGGCGGGCGCCTGCCAGGTGTTCTTCGCAGCGATTCGCCAGCGCTTCGCCGCGCTCCCACAGGGTCAGTGACTCGTCGAGGTCCAGGCCGCCCTGTTCCAGCATCTTCACGACATTGACCAGTTCGTCGCGGGCGCGCTCGTAGCCGAAGCTCGCGATCTCGGCATTGGCGTCGGTGCCGCTGTCGGCCACGGTCATTCCCTCTCCCTCGTATCGGTCGTGCGGGCGCCCAGCGCCTGGGCGCCGAGCGCGGCCGCGGTCACGGCGCCGTCGGCGACCCGGACACGCAGCTGACTGCCCGCGGGCGCGTCCTCGATGCTGCGGACGACATGGCGTTCGGAGCCGGTCACCCGCTGGACGACAGCGTAGCCACGCGACAGGGTCGCGGCCGGGCCCACCGCGGTGAGTTTCTCGCGCAGGTGCCGGGCGGCGGTGGACTCGGTGCGGAGCAACTGTTCCGCGCTGCGCCGCGCGGAGACCCGCAGCCGTTCGACTTCCTCTGTGCGCCGGTCGATTTCACGCAGCGGCGCGGCCAGCACCGGGCGGGTGCGCAGCTGCGCCAGTGCGCGGGCCTCGCGCTCCACCCAGCCGCGCAACGCCGCGGCCGAGCGGGCGCGCAGCTCGCGCACGCCCGCGGTCTCGGCCGCCGCGTCGGGCACCACGCGCTTGGCGGCGTCGGTCGGCGTCGCGGCGCGCACGTCGGCGACGTAATCGCTGAGCGGGTTGTCCGGTTCGTGCCCGATGGCGCTGACGATCGGGGTGGTGGCGGCGACGATGGCGCGGCACAGCGCCTCGTCGGAGTAGGCGAGCAGATCCTCGACACTGCCGCCGCCGCGGGCCAGCACGATCACCTCGACCGCCGGGTCGCGATCGAGTTCGGCCAGGGCGGTGAGTATCTGCGGCACCGCGAGCGGACCTTGGGTCGCCGTATTGCGGATATCGAAATGTACTGCGGGCCACCGATTTTGCGCGACCGTCAGCACATCTCGCTCGGCCGCGCTGGCCCGGCCGGTGATCAGGCCGACGGTCTTGGGCAGAAAGGGCAGCGGACGTTTGAGGCGCGGATCGAACAGGCCCTCCGCCGACAGCAGGGCCTTCAACCGTTCGATCCGGGCCAGCAGTTCACCGACTCCGACCGGGCGAATCTCGAGTACCCGCAACGAGATGGTGCCCCGGCCGGTGAAGAAGGAAAGCTTGCCGTAGACCACGACCCGCGTGCCCTCCTGTAGCGGCACAGGCGATTTCCGGATGAGTTCGGGATCGCAGGTCACCGACAGGGACATGTCGACCGACGGGTCGCGCAGCACCAGGAACGCGGTGCGGGTGCCGGGCCGCAGATTGATCTGGGTGATCTGCCCCTCGACCCAGATGCTGCCCAGCCGATCGATCCACTGCGACACCTTCATCGACACCGAGCGCACCGGCCACGGCGCCTCAGCGGAATTCGCGGGCGGATCGGCGGAAGTCATACAGCTAGATATACGCGGCGCCCCCGACCAACTCGCGCGCCGGGCAGGCGCGACGCCTCTTTAGCGCCTGCCCGACGCGCCCGCCCCGAGGAAGTCTTCCGATCGGCCCGGCCCTGTCCCAGGGAGTCCTACCGAGACCCAGCCCTGTTCGGAGGGAGCCGTCCGACCGACGCGCTCTGTCCGTGGAAAGCCTTACGACCGACGCGCTCTGTCCGTGGAAAGCCTTACGACCGACGCGCTCTGTCTGTGTGAAGTCTTCCGATCGGCCCAGCTCCGTCCGGAGGGAGTCTTGCGGCCGATCCGGCTTTGTCCGGAGGGAGTCTTGCGACCGATCCGGCTTTGTCCGGAGGAAGTCTTACAGCCCACCCGGATCCGTCCGGAGGGTGTCTTGTGACCGACTCGCCCTGCCGGGGGGAGTCTTGCGACCGACTGGCTCTGCCCGGGGCTCGCAACCGTCCCGGCCCCGTCCGGAGGGAGTCTTACGACCGACCGTTTGCGGCCGTCTCGCATCCGAGCAGCCGAAGCGCATGCGCGCAGCGCGAGTCTCGGCTGCTCGGATGCGAGACATACGGGGCCGCAAACCCGCGGCGCCCGCGCCGCCAAATTACTGCGCTCGGACGGTCGCGATGCGGTTGGTGAGCATGGTGACGAACGGGGCGCGGGCGCGGGTCTGCTGTTCGTAGGTCAGCAGGGCGGCGAGGTCGTCGAGGGTCAGCATGCGCAGGCGGGCGCGCAGCTGGGCGAGGGTCATATTCGCGTAGTCGTAGCGGGTGGCGACCTCGGGCTCGGCGATCTCCTCGGGTTCCGGTTCGGCCGCGGCGACGGGTTCCGGTTCGGGCTCGGGCCGGCTGGTTTCCGGCACGGTGATGGTCGTCACGGCGGCGGCGTGGCCGTTGCTCGCGCCGGGCGCTTCGCCGTCGGTGTAGAGGTCGAAACGGCTGGCGGCGAAGCCGGCGGGTTGCTCGGCGGGCAGATCCTCGTCGAAGGTGGCCCATTCGGGTTGTTCGACCGGGGTGTTGCCGAGCCGGTCGAACACGGCGTCACCCTTGAGCGCGAGGCTGGTCACGAACTGCTGGACGTGCATCGTGGTCTGCAGCAGCTGACTGATCGCGGTGATCGGGAAATTCATTGCCGCCGTGGGTAACCGGCGGGTCTCTTCGAGGGCGTATACGGCGGCGCCGGCGGCGACCCGGGCCAGGAACGGAGGTCGGAACATGGTCCTAGCCTGCCCGATCCGCTCGGCTATGCAAAGACTTACTGTCACAGACACATCGTGCCGCTCGTCACGCCCGCTCATCCGGCCGGGTCCCGGTCGGTGTGCGCCAGTAAGCTAGGAGTCATGTCCTCGGCCATACCTTTGAACGTCGGAATCGCCCGCTCGGCGGGTGCCGGATCAACCGATGCCGATGGCGGGAAACGCGTCCTACTCGCGGAGCCGCGCGGCTACTGCGCGGGTGTGGACCGCGCCGTGGAGACGGTGGAGAAGGCGCTGGAGAAGCACGGCGCCCCCATCTATGTGCGCAAGGAGATCGTGCACAACCGGCACGTGGTGGAGACGCTGCGCGATCGCGGAGTGATCTTCGTCGACGAGACCGACGAGGTGCCCGAGGGCCAGGTGGTGGTGTTCTCCGCACATGGCGTCTCGCCGATGGTGCACGAGACGGCCGCGGAGCGGAAGCTGCACACCATCGACGCCACCTGTCCGCTGGTCACCAAGGTGCATCAGGAAGCCAAGCGTTTCGCCCGCGACGATTTCGACATTCTGCTGATCGGGCACGAGGGCCACGAGGAGGTCGAGGGCACTGCCGGTGAGGCCCCCGATCACGTCCAGCTGGTGGACGGCCCGGATGCGGTGGACAAGGTCACCGTGCGTGACGAGTCGAAGGTGATCTGGCTGTCGCAGACCACGCTCAGCGTCGACGAGACCATGGAGACGGTGCAGCGGCTGCGTGAACGTTTCCCCGGATTGCAGGATCCGCCGAGCGACGACATCTGCTACGCGACGCAGAATCGTCAGGTCGCGGTGAAAGCCATGGCGCCCGAATGCGATCTGGTGATCGTGGTCGGCTCGCGCAACTCCTCGAATTCGGTGCGGCTGGTCGAGGTCGCGCTCAATGCCGGTGCGAATGCCGCCTACCTGGTGGATTACGCCAAGGAGGTGGATCCGGCCTGGCTGGCCGATGTCCGCACGATCGGCATCACCTCGGGTGCGTCGGTACCGGAGATTCTGGTGCAGGGCGTGCTGGAGATGCTGGCCGGGCACGGTTTCGGCGAGGTGCAGCCGGTGACGACGGCGAACGAGACCTTGGTCTTCGCGCTGCCGCGCGAGCTGCGCGCTGCCCGCGCCTGAGCTACAGGTTCTCCGGTTTGCGGCGTTCGGGGTTGCCCGGATCCCGTTCCCGGTAGCGCACATTCGGGCGGGGCAGCGGCGGATTGTCGCTGCGCGGGGTGGCCGAGCGGCCGCCCCGGCTCGAGCGTCCCTCCCGGGATCGGCCGGACTTGCCGGTTCGTGGCGGGCTGTCGGCGACCGGTGTGGCGCCGCGCTTGCCCAGCCGCGGCGGCGGGTACTTGTCGGTTTTCTGGTGCAGCAGATCCTCGTCGTCCAGATCGCCGTCGGGTTCTGGTCGGTTGCGCCGCGTCCGGCGCTCGGCGCGATCGCCCGCGGCGGCGCGGCTCGACCGTGACCGCCCGGTCGTGGCGCTGCGGCCCCAGCTCGAACCGCGGCGGGCTTCGGCCGCGTCCTCGGCGGACTGTTCGCGCCGGTACAGGTAGATCCGGAGGCCGCCGATGATCAGCACCAGGGCCGTGGCCAGTAGCATGGTCGGGAAGCGATACACCAGCGGTATCGCCAGATTCAGCAGCAGATCCTTTTTGCCTGCCGAGGAACCGCCGGACAGCTGCTGATACGCCAGCGGCACCGCGAAGAACATCAGCAGCGGCGGCAGCACCATGGTGCCGAACAGGCCGCGGTAGCGAACGACGAGCACCGCGACCACGCAGCCCAGCACATAGAGCGCGGCGAAGGACCCGGTCAGCTCGGTCTGATCGCCGTTGGCATCGATCAGGAATCCGAGGAACGTGCAGGCAACCGCGATCAGGACGGCCGCGCCGACCGGGATCCCCGGCACCGAAGGCAGGATCGACCGTTGCGGCGCGGGCACCCGGGATCGCACACGTTGGGAAGCAGCCACACCATGAACCCTAACCGCCGTCGCGCCGTACGGTGTTATGGCACGACGCGACCGCGGTAGCGAGCTAACCGTCAGCGTCGGCGAAGCCCACGGCCCGGGGCCAGGCCTCCACTCGTGCGATGGCCGGAACCTCCTGCTCGGCGATCTCCATCTCGTGCAGCTTGCGGGCCGTCACCATCACGCGTGATTCGACCGATGCCACCGTGTAGTTGAACGCGTCGACGGCTTTGCCGAGCTGGGCGCCGAGCCGGTCCAGGTGCCTGCCGGTCATGCCGAGCCGGGAGTAGAGCTCCCGGCCCAATTGCTGGATCTTTGCCATATCCCGAGACAGTGCCTCCTGCCGCCAGCTGAACGCCACCGTGCGCAGCAGCGCGATCAGCGTCGTCGGGGTTGCCAGAATGACGTTGCGGCCGAACGCGTATTCCAACAGGCTCGAATCGGTGGTGAGCGCGGCATCGAGGAACGGATCGCCGGGCACGAACAGCACCACGAATTCCGGGGACGGATCGAAGGCCGCCCAGTAGGCCTTGTCGGCCAGTTGATCGACATGGGCGCGCAGGTGTTTGGCGTGCCGGAGCAGGTGCTCGGCGCGCTCGTCCGGATCGTCGACCGCGCTGGCGTCCAGATAGGCGGTGAACGGCACCTTGGCGTCGACCACGATGTGCCGCCCGCCCGCGAGCCGCACCACCAGATCCGGCCGGACCGTACCGGTGCGGTCGGCGCTGCCGTCACCGCGCGCGGCTCGGCTCACCTGGGTGTCGAAATCGCAGTGCCGGGTCATTCCGGCCAGTTCGACCACGCGTTCCAACTGGATCTCACCCCAGCGGCCCCGCACCTGCGGCGCCCGCAGCGCGGCCACCAGCTGGCCGGTCTGGCTGGTGAGCTGATGCGAGGTGCGCTGCATGCCCGCGACCTGTTCGCGCAGGCCGGAATAGGCGTTGATGCGGCTGTGCTCGACCTGCTGTATGTGTTGTTCCAGGGCTCCGACCGCCTCCCGCAGCGGCTCCACCAGCGCGCCGATCGCGTGTGAATGGCGGCGCGCCGCATCCTCGTTCGCGGCGGTCAGGGATTGGCGCAGCAGCCGCTCGTTGTCGGTCGCGGCGGCCAGCCGGGCTTCGGCGGCGGCCGCCCGCTGCCCGGCATGGGCGGTGTGGCCGAGCCAGCCGAGGCCGGCTCCGGCGGTGAATACCAGCAACAGTGCGATCAGCATCGATGCGGTCATGGGAGCAGATAGTGCCGCACGCCACCGACAAGTTCCGGCCCCTGGCAACTTCACAGCGCGGGTGTCGGCAAACCGACTGAACCGCTTCGATGTCAATGACTGTGAACGGATCGGCGTGTCGCAGCAAATGCCCGGATGGGCGCTGATGGCATATGCGTCGCGGTCGTGAGTTTCGGCACGCCCGAACTGCGTGTCGACCGGGAACACGCCGAATCGAAACTCCGGCAAATCCGACATCAGGGCTCCGGCAATTGAATTGTGTCGGTGGGTGCGCCTACGTTTTTCGCCATGCGGCTGCTGCACACCTCGGACTGGCATATCGGGCGCACCTTCCACGGTGTCGATCTGCTTGCCGATCAAGCACGTTCGCTGAATGCCATTGCCGAGTTGGTCGCCGCCGAATCGGTGGACGTCGTGGTCGTGCCGGGGGATGTCTACGACCGCTCCATCCCCAGCGCCGACGCGATCGCGGTCTGCATCCGCGGCTTCGAGGCGATCCGGGCCGCGGGCGCGCAGATCATCGCGACCTCCGGCAATCACGATTCCCCGGCCCGGCTCGGCGCGGGCGCCAGTTTCGCCGCGGCCGGTGGACTCCATCTGCGCACCACCGTCGCCGCGGTCGATCGGCCGATCATGCTCGCCGACGCGCACGGCGACCTCGCCTGCTACGGCATCCCCTATCTCGAACCCGAGATCACCCGCGCCGAACTCGGAGTGCCGCAGGCGCGTTCGCACGCCGAGATCCTGGACGCCGCCATGGGCCGGATCCGGGCCGATATCGCCGAGCGCGGCGGTATCCGCACGGTGGTGCTCGCGCATGCCTTCGTCGTCGGCGGAGAGGCCACCGGGTCGGAGCGGTCCATCTCGGTCGGCGGAGTGGAGACCGTGCCGATGTCCGCCTTCGACGGCATCGACTACGTGGCGCTCGGGCACCTGCACTCGCCGCAGACGCTGTCGGAGTCGGTCCGGTATTCCGGCTCGCCGCTGCCCTACTCGTTCGCGGAGAACTCGCACCGCAAGGCGGTGTGGCTCGTCGACCTGGACGACGCGGGGCTGTGCGCGGTACAGCGCCGCGATCTACCCGTGGTGCGCGGGCTCAGCCGGCTCACCGGCACCCTGGACGAATTACTGTCCGACGCCACGTATTCCGATGCGGTCGAGCACTACGTGTCGGCCACGCTGACCGATCACGCCCGCCCGGTGGACGCGCTGCGCACATTGCGTACACGTTTTCCGCACGCCGTGCACGTGGAATGGTCACGGCCGGAAGGTAATCCGGAGCTGCGCTACCGTGAGCGGGTGCACGGCCGCCGCGATACCGATGTAGCGCACAGCTTCCTGACCGATGTCCGCGGTGCGCCGTCGGACGGCGAGATGACCTGGTTGGAGCGAGCGCTGGCGGCCGCGGTGGCCGAACCGGAGCGGGCGGCGCAGCCGACCCTGCTCGGGGAACTGTCCGCATGAGGCTGCACCGGCTGGAGATGACAGCCTTCGGCCCGTTCGCCGCGGCCACCGTGGTGGATTTCGACGCGCTGGGTGCGGACGGCCTGTTCCTGCTGCACGGGCAGACCGGCGCGGGTAAGACCACCGTGCTGGACGCGATCGCGTTCGCGCTGTACGGGCGGGTGCCCGGCGCGCGCGGGGAGAGCAAACGCCTGCATTCCGATCACGCGCCGGACCAGACCCCGCCGCACGTGGTGCTCGAGGCCACGCTCGGCGGTCGGCGGGTGCGGCTCACCCGAACCCCCGAATTCGAGCGGCCCAAGCTGCGCGGTACCGGTATGCGGACCGAACCGGCCAAGGCCACACTGGCCTGGTTGGACGGGCAGGGCGAGAACCTCTCCCGGATCGTCGATATCGGTGACGAGATCGTTCGGTTGCTCGGCATGAGCGCGGATCAGTTCTTCCAGGTGGTGCTGCTGCCGCAGGGCGACTTCGCGCGATTCCTGCGCGCCGACAACGAAGATCGCGAGAAGCTGCTCGAAAAGCTCTTCGACACAGAACGTTTCGGCTCCGCCGAGCACTGGCTCCTGGATAAGCGGCGCGCCTCGGCCGCCGATCTGGACCAGCGCCGCGAAGGGATCGAGCGGTTGATCGCCCAGATTCGCGGTGCGGCGGGATTGAGCGTCACCGAGTCGGTCGGCCTGCTGGAATCGGTGGGCTGGTCGCAGGATCTGCTCGCCACCGCCCGCGCCGACCTGGCCGCCGCGACCGGGGCAACCGAACGCTGTCGTCAGGAATCGACACGGGTCGGCAAACTCGCGGAAGAACAGCGGCGGCTGCACGAGCTGCGCCGCCGCATGACCGCCGCGCGCCGTCAACTCGACGACTACCGGGCACAGGCGCAACAGCGCGCGACCTCCCAGGCCGAACTGGAGGCCGCACGCCGCGCCCAACCGGTCGCCGACGCGATCGCCGAGGCCCGCGAGGCGGTCATGGCCGGCCGCCGCTGTGACACCGAATTGCGTTCCGCGGCCACCGCATTCGTGTCCGCCCTGACCGAACCCGCCGCCGCCGAGGTCGGCGCGGCCGACCTACTCGCCGACACCGAGATACGTCCCGACGCGGATATCGATGCGGCGGTGCGGCGGTGGAGCGGTCAGCTCGGTGCGCTCGAGGAGATCGACGCCGACGCCGCTGTCGCCGGGGAGCTGAACGCCGAAACGGCGGGGTTGCGTGCCGAAGACGCGAAACTCGTCGACCGGATCGGCGCGCTCATCCGGCGGCGGGACGAACTGCCCGCGGCGATCGCCGGTCTGGAGCAGCGGGTGCGGGAAGCCACCGAGGCGGTGGCGCTGTTGCCCGCGCTCACCGCCGACTGCGAGCGGCTCCAATCCGCGGCTACGGCCGCCGTCGAATTGGCCGGGCGGCGCCAGCATCTGGATCGCGCTCGGATCGAGTTCGAAACGGCCCGGGCCGCGCACAATGATGCCAGGGAGCGTGTGCTGGAGTTGCGGGAGCGGCGGTTGCTCGGCATGGCCGCCGAACTGGCGGGACAGTTGAGCGAGGGGCTGCCGTGCACCGTGTGCGGTTCGGCCGAGCACCCCGAACCCGCTCAGCCGACCTCGGACGCGGTCTCCAAGGAGGCCGAGGAGGCAGCCGCCGCGACGGCCCGCACCGCCGAGGAGGCGCGTGATCGTGTCCTGGCGCGAATCACCGAGCTGGAACGTGCGATCGAGGGCCTGATCGCCCGGGGCGGCGACACCGACCGCGTCGAACTCGCCGCGGCGCTGCGCTCGGCCACCGCCCGCTACGAGGACGCCGCCGAATCCGCGACGCTCGCCGACCGGTCCACTGCCGAATTGACCCAGGTCCGGGCGGAGGAATCCAGCCTGCACGACCAGCTCCGGGCCGCCGAAACCCGCCGCGGCGCCATCACCAGCCACATCGCCACCGCCACCGCGCGACTTACCGAACTCACCGCCCGCCTGCGCGCCGCCGCCGGCTCCGACGAAACCATCGATCGCCGCCGCACCCGCATCGACACCCTCATCACGCTCGCTACCGCCTTCCGCGAAGCCCGCACCCACGCCGCCACCGCCCGCCAAGCCGTCACCACCATCGCCACCCGTGTCGAATCCCTCGCCCACGCCGCGGGTTTCACCCTCGACCCGGACGGCGCCGCGGCGCTGGGGACGACTGCTGGTGCGCCTCGAGATGATGTCGCGCTGCTGACCGCGTACGCCACGGTGGTGAAGGCGGCGTCGCGAACTGTGCAGTGGCAGAACGAGATCGATGCCGAGTTGGTGGCGGCCGATCGGGTGCGGGCGCATGCGGAGGCGGTACTGGCCGAACCCGAGGTACAGGGGGCCGCGGTGGCGGAGATCCGCGACCTGGGGGAGGTGGAGTCGGCGGTGGCGCAGGCGCAGCGTGAGTCGAATGCGGCGGCGGCGGCGCACGCGGAGGCCGGGCGGCGGGTGCAGTCGCTCGAGGAGCTGGGTGCTCAGTTGTGGACGGAGGTCGATCGGATCGCGCCCCGGCAGCAGGCGCACGAGGAGCTGGCGCGGCTGGCCGAGGTGGTCGCGGGGCGCGGGGAGAACAATCGGCGGATGTCGCTGCGCTCCTATGTGCTCGCGGCCCGGTTGGAGGAGGTGGCGCTGGCCGGTTCGGTGCGGCTGCGTCGCATGTCCGGTGGGCGTTACGAATTCGTGCACACCGACAAGGCGGGCCCGCGTGGTCGGCGCGGCGGTCTCGGACTCGATATCCGCGACGACTACACGGGTGCGATCCGCCCTGCGAAAACCCTCTCGGGTGGCGAAACCTTCATGGCGTCACTGTCTTTGGCGCTCGGCCTGGCCGACACGGTGGCCGCCGAATCCGGCGGAATCGTCCTGGACACCCTGTTCATCGACGAGGGTTTCGGCGGCCTGGATGCCGACACCCTGGACGCCGTGATGGGCGTCCTCGACGAACTCCGCTCCAACGGCCGCGTCGTCGGCGTGGTCAGCCACGTCGACGAAATGCGTCAGCGCATCCCCAGCCGCCTCCACGTGCGACGCACTCCCACCGGCTCCCACCTGCAAACCGTCGTTGCCTGACCTGGCGACCCGAGCGCTAGGTGAATGCTGAGCCGGGCCCGCAGGGTTCAGGCTTCGTGGTCGAGCAGCCAGCGCTTGGCCTCCAGTCCCCAGCGGAAGCCGCCGAGCGCGCCGCCGATGCGCAGGACGCGGTGGCAGGGGACGAAGAGGGCGGCGGCGTTACGGGCGCAGGCGTTGGCAGCGGCCCGGGTGGCGGCGGGGCGGCCCGAGAGGGCGGCGTATTCGGTGTAGGTAACCGGCTCGCCCGCAGGGATCTTGCGGAGGACCTCCCAGGCGTGGGTGAGGAATTCGCCGGAGCGCTGGCGGACCGGGATCGCGTCGATGGCGGTGAGATCGCCTGCGTGGTAAGCGATTACGGCCTCGCTCACCGCGCCGAGCGAATCGCGTTCGCGCACGGCCACCGGTCGCAGACCGGTGTGGATGAGCAGGCGCAGTCCCTCGGCGTCGGCGGTCCAGCCGGAGGCGAGGACGGCGCCGTCGGCATCGGCGATGGCGGTGAAGGGGCCGATGGGGGTGTCGACGGTGGTGAAGTCGGCGGTGGTCATGCGAGTCATCCGTTCTGCTTGGGGGAGCGCGGGGTTCGCTCGGCGAGCGCCGCTTTCCACAGGTGCATGCTGAGGTAGGAACGCCACGGGCCGTAGCCCGCGGTGTCGGTGAGGTCGAGGCCGAGCAGCGTCGCCCCCTGCCGCACCACCAGGTCGGTGTCGAGCAGGATGTCGGGGTCGGCGAGCAGGCGCATGGTCACGTAGTCGGCGGTCCAGGGGCCGACGCCGTCGAGGGTCAAGAGGTCGCGGCGCAGTTCGGCGGCGGTACGGCCCTGGTGTAGCTCCAGTTCTCCCGAGGTCAGTGCGGCGGCCGCGCCGACAATGGCCCGGATTCGTCTGGCGGGGCCGGTCAATACCTCGGCGCCGTGTTCGGCGATCACCGTCGGGGTGGGGAACAGCCGCGCGGGGGAGTGTGCGGACGGCAGCGGCCCGGCGATCGGCTCGCCGAGCGTCTCCACCAGCCGCGCGGTGTGCGTGGCCGCCGCCGACACCGAGATCTGCTGCCCGATCATGGTGCGCAGCAACAGTTCCGGTCCGTCCAGGCAACCGGGCACCCGGATACCGGGTGTGAACGTCGGCCGACGCGGCTCCCGCTCCCCACCGTCACCCGCCCGCACCCCGAGCACCTCGTCGATCCCGATCGGATCGGCGTCCAGGTCCAGCAGGTGCCGTAGTCGCCCCACGGTGGGGGCGAGATCGCGCATGTCGTGCAGCGCCAATTCGGCTCGTACATGGTCGCTCTGGATGCTGAGCCGCGCGATGGCGTGCCCGTGCGGTGTACGCAGGGCACGGGTGTAGACCCGGTCTTCCCACAGCTCCATACCGGGCGTCACGTGCGCCGCGAGGAACCATTCCAGCCAGGCCCGATCGAGCGGCTCCCGGAAGGGGAGCCGCAGGGTGAGCGCGCCGTTGGTGGTGGGCGCCGCGTCCCGCCGGGCTCGCTGGCGCGCCTCGGTGCGCATGACGGTCGGGCTGACCGCGAACACCTCGCGGACCGTGTCGTTGAACTGCCGGATACTGGCGAATCCGGCCGCGAACGCGATGTCCGACATCGGCATCTCGGTGGTCTGGATCAGCAGCCGCGCCGTGTGCGCGCGATGGGCTCGGGCCAGTGCCAGCGGCCCGGCGCCGAGTTCGGTGGTCAGCACCCGGGTCAGCTGTCGCTGCGAGTAGCCCAGGGTGGCCGCCAGCGCGGGTACGCCGCCACGCTCGATCACGCCGTCGCCGATCAGCCGCATGGCGCGCGCGGCCAGGTCGGCTCGTGTGTTCCAGAGCGGTGATCCGGGCGCGGCGTCGGGCAGGCAGCGACGGCAGGCCCGATACCCGGCCTGCTGGGCGGCCGCCGCGGTGGGCAGGAAGCTGACGTTGGCGGGTTTGGGGGTGATCGCCGGGCACGATGGCCGGCAGTAGATGCCGGTGGTGCGCACCGCCGTGAAGAACTGCCCGTCGAAGCGGGAGTCCCGGGTCGAGACCGCTCGATAGCACCGTTCGAAATCCAACGCCGTGATCGTCACGCATTCCACAATGTCAGCTCTCCGCGGCCCGTGCTAGCGGAAATCAGACACGGCGGCGCGAGGGCCTCGGGCACCGAATACACCTGCGCCCCGATCACCTACACGGTGACCGGGGCGCTGTGGTGTGCTTCAGCAGCAGCGGTTCTGCGGCTTCTTCTCGGCTTCGTCGTACCGATCGCGCCAGTACTGCCGCTCGGTCGGGACGGGACAGCCGGGGTGTTCGCGTCGCAGATGCGCGACGTAGCGCTGGTAGTCCTGCCCGCCGATGATCGCGTTGTACCACCGCAGCAGGCTGCGCAGCCCGTTCAGCAGACGCCGTCCGGGGCTGGCAGCCGGCGGGGTGGGTGAGTGCAGCGCGGCCGGTCCGGTGGACCGACCGCCCTGCGGCACAGCGGGTTTCGTCACTTGCTCAGACTGACGTCCGGGCTCTCGGCTCCGTGCGCGGAACCGCGCGGGGCAATCTTTCCCGCGGCGACCAGCTCGTCCCACTGCTTCTGCACTTCCTTCTCCTCGGCCGTCGGGAAGAACCCGGTCGGCTCGAAGATCTTGGACGGCACGTCCGGCGTCTCGGTGGTTTCCGAGCCGCCCTTGCGCCAGGCCCGGTAGCAGACCAGCACGCCGACGACGGCGACGATCAGCACCATGGCCGCGAACACGATGGACAGCGTGCCCTGGATGAAGGTGTTGCGGACGACGATGTCGACCTGCTCCGGGGTCTTGGCCGTCAAGCACAGCTTCCCGGCGGCCTGGGCCTGCTCACAGAGGCTGTTCTGCTTCCAGTAGCCGACCTTCGGGTCGGCGGAGAAGATCTTCTGCCAGGACGCGGTCATCGTGACGAGCAGATCCCAGACCAGCGGAATGCCTGGAATCCAGGCCCATTTCGCGTAGCCCTTCTTCACGATGATGGTCATCACGACGGTCAGCGCGATCGCCGCCAGCAGCTGGTTGGCGATGCCGAACAGTGGGTACAGCGCGTTGATGCCGCCGAGCGGATCGTTGACGCCCATCAGCAGAATGGAACCCCAGCCGATCACCACGAGCAGCGAGCACACCCAGGCGCCGACCCGCCACGACGGATCCTTGAACTTGCGCAGCGGGCCGCTGAAGTTACCGAGCGCGTCGGACACCATGAAGCGCGCGACACGGGTGCCCGCGTCGATCGTGGTGAGGATGAACAGCGCCTCGAACATGATCGCGAAGTGGTACCAGAACGACTTCATGCCGGAGCCGCCGAGGAACTTGCTGAACACCTCGGAGATGCCGACGGCCAGCGTGGGCGCGCCACCGGTGCGCGAGACGATCGACTTCTCGCCGAGTTCCGAGGCGGCGTTGCTGAAGGTCTCGGGGGTGGCGGGCGGACCGGACAGACCGAGCGAATTGGTGTAGGCCGCGGCCTTTTCCGGCGTGCCGCCGGTGAGACCGGCCGCCGCGTTCATACCGAAGTACAGGTGCTGGTCGATGATCGTGGCCGTGATGATCGCCATGACCGCGACGAACGACTCCATCAGCATGCCGCCGTAGCCGATCATCCGCGCATGCGATTCCTTGGCCAGCAGCTTCGGCGTGGTGCCCGAGGACACCAGAGCGTGGAAACCGGACAGCGCGCCGCAGGCGATGGTGATGAACAGGAACGGGAACAGGCTGCCTGCGAAGGCCGGACCGGTCTTGTCGAAGGCGAACTCCGACACCGCGGGGGCCTTCAGCACCGGCATGGTGATCAGGATGCCGATGGCCAGCAGGCCGATGGTGCCGATCTTCATGAAGGTCGACAGGTAGTCGCGCGGGGCGAGCAGCAGCCACACCGGCAGCACCGAGGCGAAGAAGCCGTAGGCGATCAGCAGCCAGGCGATGGTGACCTTGGACAGGGTGAACCAGTCCTCGCCCCAGGCGGTTTCGGAGACCCAGCCGCCGGAGACGATGGCCAGCAGCAGCAGCACGATGCCGATCGCGGAGACCTCGCCGACCGCGCCCGGCCGCAGGAACCGCAGGTAGACGCCCATGAACAGCGCGATCGGGATGGTCATGCCGATGGAGAAGACGCCCCACGGGCTCTCGGCCAAGGCGTTCACGACGACCAGGGCCAGCACCGCCAGCAGGATCATCATGATCACGAGGATGCCGACGATGGCGGCCACGCCGCCGATCGCGCCGAGTTCGTCGCGGGCCATCTGCCCGAGGCTGCGCCCGCGCCGCTTGGTGGAGGCCCACAGCACCAGGTAGTCCTGCACCGCGCCCGCGAAGACCACGCCGACGACGATCCAGATGGTGCCCGGCAGATAGCCCATCTGCGCGGCGAGCACGGGACCGACCAGCGGTCCGGCGCCGGCGATGGCGGCGAAGTGGTGGCCGTAGAGGACCCGCCGGTCCATCGGCATGTAGTCCTTGCCGTTCTCCAGGATCTCGGCAGGGGTAGCCAGGTCGTCGCGGGGCTTGGTGATCTTCCACTCGATGAACTTGGCGTAGAAGCGGTACGCGGTGACGTAGGTACACACCGCCGCGACGACGATCCACACCGAATTGACCGACTCACCGCGTGCGACGGCGATATACGCCCAGGCACCGGCGCCGAGTAGCGCGATCGCGGCGAAGATCGCCTTCATCTTCGCTGTGATCGGCCGCTTGTCGACTACGCCGACCGGGGGTAGATCTGGGTCTGTCCGCAGATATTCGATTGTCGCCATCGAGCCCTCATCTCCTGAAAAAGCGCAGGATCCAGCAGAAACCAGAAAAAACCGTAACCGATCGAGCACCCGCGCCGAGTGGAATTGCGCCGTCGGCCGCTCGTGTCCGGTTTCGGTCGAGTGTGTCCGCCGTCACCTGCGTTCTAGCCGTGCGTATGCTGCCACGCCGCCTCACCTCACGCCAGCGGCTTCGGAGAGGCTTAAGCAGCTCTGAACATTCGGATCGGATGAACGGTCGATCTGATGCGACGAGCGGTCGCCGTCCCGCGCCCGGCGGTCGCCGCGTCTTTTGCCGTAAGTATGCTGCTGCCCGTCAATGACAGTCCACTTCGACGCTCGAAGAACGGTAGATCCTGACGATGACGCTCGCCTCGTGACCGCGCTGCGGCGGCGAACGCTGCTCGGGGCCGCCCTGGCCGCGCCGTGGGCGGTGGGCGGGTGTGGCGCCGACGACGACGCGCTGACCTTCTTCTTCCAGGCCCGGCCGGAGGAGGCCCGGGTGCGGCTGCGGATCATCGAGGAGTTCCGCGCGCGGCACCCCGAGATCAAGGTCCGCACCATTATGTCCGGCCCGGATCCGCTCCAGCAGATGCTCACCTACTGCGCGGGCGGCAAATGCCCGGACGTGATGATGGCCTGGGAGTTGCTGTACGCCGGGCTGGCCGACCGGGGCGTCCTGCTGGACCTGCGGACCCTGCTCGATCGCGAACCCGGCTATGCCGCCCAGCTGCGCCGGGACAGCTTCCCGACGCTGTACGACACCTTCAGCTACGGCGGTGGTCAATATGCCCTGCCGGAGCAGTGGTCCGGCGTGTTCCTCTATTACAACCGGCGGCTGTGTGCCGAGGCGGGGATCGTGCCGCCCGCGCGCTGGGGCGATGCCTGGAGCTTCGACGAATTCCTTTCCGCAACAAAGGAACTCACGCGACGAACCGGTGACCGCACTCGGCAATGGGGTTTCGCCGATGCCTGGGTGCCGTACTTCTCGGCCGCCTGCTTCGGGATGAACAACGGCGCCGAGTGGTTCACTCCCGCCGTGAACCCGACCCGGACGAATCTCGGTGATCCGCGGTTCGCGGCCGGATTCCAGTTCTACGCGGATCTGGCGGTTCGACACCGCGTTGCACCGAAAGTTGCTGACCAGCAGTCAGTTTCGGCACCGGATCTGTTCCGCCGGGGCCGGGCCGCCCTGGCGCTGGGCGGGCACTGGCTGTATTCGGAGTTCGCCGGGCACGACGATCTCGATATCGATCTGACGGTGCTGCCGCGCGGGCCGGCGGGTGGGCCGGGCGCGATCACCGATGTCGGGTGCACCGGACTCTCGATCGCCGCCGACAGTCCGCGGATCGACCAGGCCTGGGAGTTCGTGAAATTCGCGACGGGGCCGGTCGGGCAGGCGATCGTCGCCGCCTCCGGGCTGTTCGTCCCGGTACTGGAATCGGTGATGGTCGCACCCGGATTCGCCGCCGCGCACCGGGCGATCGGCAACCTCGAGGTGATGACCGGCGGGCCCGCGGCCTCCCGTCCGCTGCCGGTGACACCGACCTGGGGGAAGGTGTCGGCGCTGCTGGAACGCAGCGGCAATCGGGTGCTGCGCGGCGCGGCCACCGCCGAATCACTGGGCGGCACTGTCACTTCCGATATCGACGCGCTTCTGGAGTCGCATGCTTGAACTGAGGCGGCAGGATCCGGCGGCCGGCGCGAAGTCGTCCGCCGAACAGTGGGCGCCCGGCCGCATCGAGCACCGGCCCGCGCACACCGGACGCCCTGCCGAATCCCGAGCTCGCGCGACGCGTGATCGCCTGGCGCAGCGGCGCGAGCGGGCCGGATGGGTGTTCATCGCGCCGAATCTCGCCGCGGTGCTGGTCTTTCTGGTGTTCCCGCTCGGGTTCTCGCTGTATCTGAGCTTTCATTCCTGGGATCTGTTCGGTCCGCCACGCTTCGTCGGCGTCGCGAACTACCGGCGTCTGTTCGGTTCGGATCCGCTGTTCTTGATCGCCCTGCGCAATACGGCGCTGTTCACCGTGCTGACCCTGGTACCGACCGTCGCGATCGGCCTGGCGGTGGCGGCGGTGTTGAATCGAAAACTGCGGGGGATAGCCCTGTTTCGCACTATCGCGTTCCTGCCGCTGGTCGCCTCCACGGTCGCCATGGCGGTGGTGTGGCGGTTCATGTTCACCACCGATGACGGTCTGCTGAACCTGCTGCTCGGCGGGATCGGCGTCGATCCGGTGCCGTGGCTGACCGATCCGAACTGGGCGCTGGTGGCGCTGAGCATCGTGACCGTCTGGAAGAGCGTCCCTTTCGCGACGGTCATTCTGCTGGCCGCGTTGCAAGGAGTGCCGGAGCAGCTGTACGAGGCGGCCGAGATCGACGGTGCGGGTGCGCTGCGCCGCTTCCGGTCGGTGACGGTGCCGCTGATCCGGGGGCCGCTGTCGTTCGTCTTCGTCATCACGGTGATCAACTCGGTGCAGGCCTTCGATCAGGCGTACGCCCTGACCGGCAGCGGCGGCGGACCGGAGACCGGCACCTACCTGCTCGGAATCATGTTGTTCCAGCACGCCTTCGGGTTCTACGAGGTGGGATACGCGGCGGCGCTGGCCTGGGTGATCTTCGCGATCCTGCTGATCGCGACCCTGCTGCAGCTGCGCTTCGCGCGCCGTTCGGAGGTCGAGCTGTGAACGCCAGGATCCTGCGGCGGCTGTGCGGCGGTGTGCTCGCCTACCTCGCGCTCACCGCGATCGCCTGGTGCGCTTTGCTGCCGATCCTGTGGGCGCTGTCCGGTTCGCTGAAACGTGACGGTGAGATCGCCGACGCCGCACTGCTGCCCGAGCGCCCGCGGTGGGCCAACTACGGCGAGGTCTTCGAGTTGCTGCCGCTGGGCCGAATGCTGCTCAACACCACGGTGTACGCGCTGTGCGTAACCGCCGGGCAGGTGTTCTTCTGCTCGCTGGCCGGATACGCGTTCGCGCGCTTGCGTTTCCGGGGCCGGGAGGTGCTGTTCGTGGCCTACCTCGCCACACTCATGGTGCCGCTGACCGTCACGGTGATACCGCAGTTCCTGCTCATGCGTGCGCTGGGCTGGGTGGACACCCCGTGGTCGATGATCGTCCCCGGCTTGTTCGGCAGCGCCTTCGGCACGTATCTCATGCGCCAGTTCTTCCGCACGCTCCCAGCGGAATTGGAGGAAGCCGCCATCCTCGACGGATGCAGTACCTGGCAGGTGTACTGGCGGGTCCTGCTGCCGCACACCCGCCCCGCCCTGATGGTGCTGGCGGTGCTGACCTGGATCACGGTCTGGAACGATTTCCTCTGGCCGCTGATCATGATCCAGCGCAACGAGATCGCCACCGCCACCCTCGGGCTGGTACGCCTGCAGGGGCAGTACCACACCCAGTGGCCCCTGCTCATGGCCACCGCAATCGTCATCATGCTGCCGCTGCTCGTGCTCTACGCGATCGCGCAGCGCGCGTTCGTCCGCGGCATCGCGATGTCCGGGATGGGCGGTCGCTGAGCCCCTGGAACTCAGGGCGAATACCGAGTTGGCAGAGCATGCCCCGATAGGTGACGATGGCTGTCGATGCCGGCCCGGCGGGTCGAGGGGAAGCTTGCTGTCCACGGGTTGGAGCTCGAGATGTTACGCAACGGTGAGGTGTTCGCCGACTATGTGATCGAACGAGAGTTGGGTCGCGGCGGAATGGGGACCGTCTATCTGGCGCGCCATCCCCGGCTGCCCCGGCGGACCGTCCTGAAAGTGCTGAACCCCGAACTGTTCTCCGACGCGGAGAGCCGCGGCCGGTTCGAGCGCGAAGCGGAACTGGCCGCGCGGCTGGAACATCCGAACATCGTCTCGGTGTACGACCGAGGCGCGGTCGGCGAACAGCTATGGATCGCCATGCAGTACGTCGAGGGCGCGGACGCGTCGGCCATCCCGGCGCCGATGCCCGCGGAACGCGCCGTGCACATCATCGGCCAGGTCGCCGAGGCCCTGGACCACGCGCACAGCAAGGGGGTGCTGCACCGCGACGTGAAGCCCGCCAACATCCTGCTGGAGCACCCCGCCGACGGCCGCCCCGAGCGAGTTCTGCTGGGCGACTTCGGCATCGCGCGCCTGCGCGACGACGGCGGTCACCTGACCCGCACCGGCAGCTTCACCGCCACCCTCGCCTACGCCGCACCCGAACAGCTCTCCGGAACCGAACTCGACGCGCGGGTCGATCAGTATTCCCTGGCCTGCACGCTGTTCCGGTTGCTCACCGGCACCCCGCCCTACACCGCGGAGCATCCGGCGGTGGTGATGCAGGGGCACCTCTACGACGCAATCCCGGTGTTGAGTGCGATGCGGCCCGACCTCCCTCCGGCGCTCGACGCGGTCCTGGCTCGGGCGCTGGCCAAGCGGCCGGAACAGCGGTTCACCAGTTGCACCGAATTCGCGACCGCGGTCCGGCGCGCGCTCGGCGTCTCGACCGAGCCGACCGTGATCGCCGATGCGACCCGGCCGCTGCGGCCGGTGGACCCGACCACGCAGGCGCATCCGGTGCCGGCGCCTCGTCGGCGCACCCGGCTGCTGGCCGCGCTCGGCGCGGGTGCGCTGGTCGTCGTCCTCGGCCTGGCCGCCGCGCTCTTCGCCGCGTACGGCAATTCGGAATCGTCGACGCAGGTCTCGTCCGGCGATCACGCCGCCATCTGGACAGCCTTCCCCAAGATGGTGCCGGTCGATACGGCGCGCAAAGAGGGCTATCGCGGCGCCAGTTGTAAGAGCAGCAAGGACGGCAAGGGCGTCGACCGTGAGGACGACGGCCTGGATTTCGGTCGCTGGACAGCGGGTTGGGAATGCGAGTCCGGCGGTGACTACAAGGACCCGACCTTCCGGATCTACGCCTACAAATCCGCCGCCGACGTGCAGGCGGTGGTGGCCCTGCTCGACCCGAAGAACAAGTTCACCGCGGACAACAACGGCCGGTCCTACACCAACTACCGGGTCAAATCGTACTGGGGCGAGGCTATCGTGACGGTCTTCCTGGACACTTCGGATCGAGCGCCGTTCCTGATGTACTCGCGCCCCAGAAGCTCCAGCGAGCGGCAGGACGTGGTCGGCTGGTGGAAGTCGACCACCCTGGACTAGCTATGCGCCGCGGTAGGTGCCGAAACTCCAGAGATTGCCCTCCGGATCGCTGACCGTGAAACCACGCGAGCCGTAATCCTCGTCTTTCAGGCCGCGCACGACCTCCGCGCCCGCGGCGGTGGCGCGTTCGAACAATTCGTCGGGGTCCGCACAGACGACGTAGAGGTTGTAGGTGCCCGGCGGCCGCGTGCCGAACGGGGAATCGTCGCGTCCGGTGGAGCCGATCATGATGCCCCCGCCGAGCGGCCACCGCAGTTCGCCGTGTTCGACGACGGCCGGGTCGTCCGCGCGGGCATACATCGCGGTCTCCACGAAACCGAACGCTTTCACCAGAAACGCGGTGGTGCCGCGCGCGTCGGTCAGCGCGAGGCAGGGCCAGATGCAGGCGATGTCGGTCGATGCTGGATCAGTCATGGATCCAGGGTCGTCCGGAGCGACCTTCTTCGGCTTGGACGATTGGAACCGGCGTCATTCGATAAGGGCGGTATTCGGGTCACGGGTGGGCACCTCCTCGGCCAGCCAGGTCGTCGGACTGCATCCGGCCAGCTCGGCGAAATCGCGATCGAGATGCGCCTGGTCGTAGTAGCCACAGGTCGCCGCGACCTGGGCGATCGTGACGAACGACGGGGTGTGCGCGATCATCCGCCGGGCCCGTTCGAACCGGGTGACGCGCGCCGCGAGCTTCGGGCTCAACCCGAACTCGGTGCCGAAGCGGCGCGCGAGATGCTGCCGGGACCAGCCGATGTCGGCGGCCAGCGCGCCGATGCCGACGGTGCCGCCGGAATCCACGACCTTGCGCCAGGCCCAGGTCAATTCGGGGGTGACGAGGCGGCCGGGGCGGGCGAGCGCCGTGAGCATCTGGTCGCACACCGCGAAGCGGCGCGGCCAGGGCGCCGGGCCTTGGAGACGTTCCCACAGTTCGTCGCCGATCGGACCGGCCACATCCGCGAACTCCAGGGACAGATTCCACAGCTCACCCGCGGGCAGCCCGAACAGCGTGCGGGCACCGAGCGGGGTCAGCGCGATCGCCACCCCCTCCTGGTCCCCGCGGTGCGCGATGGTCGCCGCGCTCGCCTGCAAACCGCTGACGACGCAGCGGTAGTCCTGTGGACGCTGGCCCGGATCGGTCTGGGCGACAACGTCGATGGTCGGCCCGATGGCGACGATGAAGGTCAGATGACGCGAGGGCAGGCCCCGATGGACGCCGGGCGCGTACCCGGTCATCCGGTAACCCAGATAGTGGTCGATGAACCCGGCCAGCGCGGGGGCGGGCCGTGCCGTCACCACCTCCGTGGTCGGCTCCATGACGGTCACGCTACGCCGCCGTGCCGTGCGCGCAACCCCGCCGCCGACCGCCGCACACCGCCGTCGACGCGGCGGTGAGATGTCGCACATGTCCGGGTCACGGTGTGCCGGATCCAGTTGCTGCCCAGTTACCGTTACGCGTTCTGACGGTTATGTGGAGGTGTGATGCGGCGGGTCGGGTACGAGCGCAGCGGTGGTCCGGACGTGCTCGAGCTGTTCTCGGCCGAGGTGCCGACACCCGGGCCCGGCGAGCTGCTGGTCAAAGTGCAGGCCATCGGCGTGACCCTGCCCGTCGTCCGGAAGGTGCGCGAGTCAGCCGATCCGATCCCGCTCGGCGGAGAGATCGCGGGTGAGGTCGTCGCGGTCGGTGACGGCGTGACGGGCTATACGCCCGGCTATCGGGTCGTCGGTCTGTGCTTCGGGCACGGTTATGCCGACTATGCCATCGTCGCCGCGCGCATGGCCTCCCCGATTCCGGATGGGGCCTCCGCTGTCGACGCCGTCGCACTGGTGCGTAGCGGACTGGTAGCTCTCGGCGCGATCGATGCCGCGCGGCCCGAAGCCGGCGAGACCGCGCTGATCACCGCGGCGGCCAGCGGGGTCGGGCACCTGGCGGTGCAGCTGGCGCGGGTACGGGGTGCGTCGCACGTGGTCGGCGCGGTCTCCGATCTCGCCAAAGCCGATTTCGTGCGCGAACTCGGCGCCGACGAGGTCGTCACCTACGACGCCGCGGCCTGGGGCGCACCCGCCGACTACGCGGTCGACGCCGTCGGCGGCGAACTGCTCGGTCCGGCGCTCGCCGCGGTGGCTCCGGGCGGTCGCCTGGTCGCCTACAGCTCCGGTGGCGGCACCATCCAGGCCTACGATCTGCTGGCGGAAGCCAAGGCGGTCATCGGATTCCAGATCCGCCGCGTCGCCGAAACCACGCCCGAGATCTATCGCCACTGGCGCGACGAACTCTGGCAGTATTTCGCCTCCGGCCAGGTGCGGCCCGTGCACACCGAGTTCGCGCTCACCGACGCCGCCGCGGCCCACGCGCTCGTCGAAGCCCGCGCCAACCTGGGCAAAGTCGTTCTCATTCCCTGAGGTGGGTAGACTCTCCTACTCGTGAGTCTCACCCTCGGAATCGTCGGCCTGCCCAACGTCGGAAAGTCGACGCTCTTCAACGCGCTGACCAAGAACGACGTGCTGGCCGCGAACTACCCGTTCGCGACCATCGAGCCGAACGTCGGGGTGGTGCCGCTGCCCGATCCGCGGCTGGACCGGCTCGCCGAGGTCTTCGGCTCCGAGCGCACCGTCCCGGCCGTGGTGTCCTTCGTCGATATCGCGGGCATCGTGAAGGGCGCCTCCGAAGGCGCCGGGCTCGGCAACAAGTTCCTCGCGAATATCCGTGAGGCCGACGCCATCTGCCAGGTGGTGCGGGTGTTCGCCGACGACGATGTGATCCACGTCGACGGCAAGGTCGATCCGATGGCCGACATCGAGGTCATCGAGACCGAGCTGATCCTCGCCGACCTGCAGACCTTGGAGAAGGCGGTTCCGCGCTTCGAGAAGGAAGCCAAGATCAAGAAGGATCGCAAGCCGATCGCCGACGCCGCCAAGCTGGCGCAGGAGGTGCTCAACGAGGGCACCACGTTGTTCGCGGCCGGTTCCAAGGTCGACACCGAGTTGCTCAAAGAGCTCTCGCTGCTCACCACCAAGCCGTTCCTCTACGTCTTCAACGCCGACGAATCGGTGCTCACCGACGCCGCGAAGGTCGCCGAGTTGAAGGCCGCCGTCGCCCCCGCCGACGCCGTCTTCCTCGACGCCAAGGTCGAAGCCGAACTGCTCGAACTCGACGACGAATCCGCCCTGGAACTCCTGGAATCCATCGGCCAGACCGAACCCGGCCTGCACGCCCTGGCCCGCGCCGGCTTCCACACCCTCGGCCTGCAGACCTACCTCACGGCAGGCCCCAAAGAGGCCCGCGCCTGGACCATCCACCAGGGCGACACCGCCCCCAAAGCTGCCGGCGTCATCCACACCGACTTCGAACGCGGCTTCATCAAAGCCGAAATCGTCGCTTTCGACGACCTCATCACCGCCGGCTCCATGTCCGCCGCCAAGTCCGCCGGAAAGGTCCGAATGGAAGGCAAGGACTACGTCATGGTCGACGGCGACGTCGTCGAGTTCCGCTTCAACGTGTAAGATACCGCCATATAGCGCACTTCTTTTGACTTGTCAAACAAGCTTCGTTGAATTTGTTGCTGTAAGCTTGTTTGACAAGTTTTATCCATTGGAGTAGGCCGCACGGGGTGTGACATGAGTCCACAGCGAGACCTAGTGGGTCTGCTTCGCCGTGCCGGTGTTCAGGTAGTAGGCGGTACGCCAGGCAGCCTGGCTATCAGGGATCCGCGAAGTGAAATCCTTGTCGAGTTGGCGTTGCGAGTATGGCCACGACGACTGACTATGAGCCTGCTGCACAGCGGCTCATCGAACTCGACAGGTCGAACCTTGCACGTTGCGCCAAGCGCTGGCGCGGCAGTTTCGAGGGCTGCCATGTCGGGAGCATTCGACTTGGTCACCGACGACCCGCACTTCGTGGTGATCAATGGTGAGGTGCTGGCGGAAGCAGGTACACACGGTGGATCCGACAATACCGGTCGTGCGGCATGGGGTCGATGGGCCGTCCAGCGAGTCCTTGCCGTGGCAGGAAGGCCGTTGACTCAGCCGATGCTGGCCGACTTGACGGGCATCAGTCAACAAGCGGTATCGCAAGCGCTGCGGCTGATTCCGCACGTCAGTCGTGGTCCAGATGGCTGGACTGCGTCTGTCGAGGCGCTGGAAGCATGGTTGAGCGAATATCCGGGCCCGAAGGGAACGGTGACCTACTGGTACGGGCTCGACGATGTTTCGAGGCAGGCTGTGACCGCGCGTGAGCTGCTGGAAGAATTAGAGCTGCCGTCGGTGACGTCCGGAGATCTCGCGGCGGACGAATATGCGCCGTGGCAAGTTCCCTCTACTGCGCTGCTTTACATTCCAGAGTTGGTTGATTTCACCCCCGTCGGGCTGACTCCTTCCGATCGTCTCGACGCCACCATGCAGGTGGTGGTCCCGAACGACCCGACAATTATCCAAGTCGCGGCCCATATGAATGCGGGCCGTCGGCATCGGATCGCCGATCCCGCAATCGCGCTCTGGGATCTGATAAACACAAGCACAGGGCCTGCCGCCGATGAGGCAGCCGGACGTCTGAAGGCACGGATAGCGGGCGGAGGATTCAGTGGCTGACCCGAGATCCGTCCAGGTGCAGATCATATCCACGTCGAACGCTTCCGACCTCGGATTTCTTGCCCTCGCGGATCTAGCGCACGCAGCCGCCGGTATCAATATCGATGAGGATGGTGGATACCGTGTCATTGGTGGCCACATGGTGCAGCTGCTGATACACGCCTATCCGACACCGTCGTTACAGATCCGCGGGACCGCCGACGCCGACGCGGGCGTCAGCCGCCCGGTCGCCGCCGGCCAGAGCCTGCATCGGCGACTTCAAGAGCTCGGCTATGCGGCCGAGAAGGGAAATCGGTACGGCAAGAACAGCACCGAGGGGCGTATGGCTGTGGACTTGTTGGTGCCGTTCGGCGACACAGGGAAGACCAGCGTGATAGAGGGCCGTGGTTTCGACACGGCACCCGGATTGAGTATGGCGATCCAGTCACCGCCGCTCGCGGTCACTGCTGAGGTGCTTCTGCGCAATGGCGATCGAATCCGCTTCACGGTGCTGATCCCGGACGTCGAGGCGGCCGTTATCTTGAAGGCCCTGGCCTGGAAAAGCCGATGTGCGGGAAAGGACGTCGCCGATCTTTCCTCGCTCTTCGAAATAGCTCATCACCACGGTGCCAGCATCAAGGCATGGCGGCTCCGAGAGGCTGCGCTGACCGGCACGCGACGTGACGCTGCCGCAGCATTAGCCCAACTGGTTTCCCGCGTAGAACGTGGAACTGTCGATCGAAAGCTATTCGTCTCGAGCCCCGCACGTTTCGGTGCTTTGGTTCGTAACCTCGTCACGCTCAACTGAAGCACACGTTGGTCGGTTGCGCGACGTCGTCATGTTCCGCTTCGACGTCTGATCAGGTATCGGCCTCTAATATCGAGGCCATGGCATCGGATTGGCACATCGATCGGGTCGATGAGATTCGGTTGCTGATCAAGCAGGCGGAACCCGACGTTTCCACACTCCAGTGGGGCGGTCGATCGATCTGTCCGTGGACGACGAACTCGACCCCGAGGCTTTCCGAGCGCTGATCCAGGACGCGGTGCGGGTCAACCGGGCGCGCCGCAGGAAGCCATGACCCCCAGTAGCTCTCCCACACTCCGTCGGACTCGTGGATCCCTCGAAGTAGATGGCTGGGCGACCGGCAATCTATGATTTTCGTATGCGCCAGCAGCGATTTACGCACCCCCGGCCGGGAATCGGCCGCGGGGTTGCTCGCGCGCGCCAGTAGCTCGTCGAGTCTCCGCAGGCACGGTCGGGGGGTCCAGCCGTCCCTGCCCTTCGTCGAGGAGACTTCCCATGCACAACTATTTGACTGTCGAACAGTTGCGTCGCGCGCTCGAGGTGCGTGATCTGACCGATCCCGCGCACGGTCCGCACGCGATTCAGGCGCTGCTCGCCGCGCTGGTCGACGCGCTGTCGCGGGCGTGGGGCACGAGCCCGCGCTATGTGCGTAACCCGCCGATCGTCGCGGTGCGCGACAACTACGATCGGCTCGGCTACGCGCGCGGTGACGTGACCCGCGCCGAGCGCTACACCCGCTATCTCAGCCCGACGGTGATGCTGCGCAGCCACACCAGCGCGGAGATCCCCGCGATACTCGAAACCTACTGCGGGCGTTCGGATGTCGATGAGCTGCTGGTGGTGCCGGGTCTGGTCTACCGGCGCGACGCAGTGGATCGGCAGCATGTCGGCGAACCCCATCAGGTCGATCTGTGGCGCCTGCGCAGCTCCCCGCACACCTCCGATGACGACCTGCTCGATCTGATCGCCCGGGTCGTCGGCACGGTGCTGCCCGGTGCACCCTGGCGGGCCACCGACGCGGTGCATCCGTACACGGTCGGCGGCCGTCAGATCGATGTGCGCTGGGCCGGCGAATGGCTCGAACTCGCCGAATGCGGCCGGATCCACCCGGAGGTGCTGCGCGGTTCCGGTCTGGATCCGCGGCAGTGGTCCGGTCTGGCGCTCGGCCTGGGACTCGATCGAGCGCTCATGTTGCGCAAGGCGATTCCCGATATCCGGTACTTGCGGGCGCACGCCGCGCAGATGCTCACTCTGGACCCGTGGCAACAGGTGTCGCCGCTGCCGGCGGCGCGCCGCGACATCTCCATCGTGGTCGATCAGGACGAGGACGAGGAAACGCTGGGCGACCGGGTCCGTGCGAGTCTCCCGGATGTGCTCGACGTGATCGAATCGGTCGAGGTTCGCGCCCGCACGGACTACGCGGAGCTGCCGCCGGCCGCGCGTGATCGTCTCGGCATCCACCCGGGCCAGGCGAATCTGCTTGTCCGCCTGATCCTTCGGCCGATCGATCGCACCCTGTCCGCGTCGGAGGCCAACGCGATCCGCAATCGGATCTATCGCGTCCTGCACCGCGGGCCGACGATGGAGCTGATCTGATCAGGCCCGATCCACCGGGGCGAAGTGGCCGTCGGCGAAACGTCAGCTTCGCGGGCGGTTGAGCGCTTCGACGGCGGTGACCAGCGGCGCGAGTTCGGGATCGGCGGCGGCCTGGCCGAGGGCGGTGGACAGCGCGGTGTCGTGGGTGGGGCGGGCCTGTTCGAGCAGGTCCATGCCGGACGGGGTGACGTCGGTGTAGATGCCGCGGCGGTCGTCGGGGCAGAGATAGCGCTGGAGCAGGCCGCGGTCTTCGAGCCGGGTGACGAGCCGGGTGGCGGCGCTCTGGCTGAGGACGACGGCCTCGGCGACCTGATTCATCCGCAGGTGCCCGCCGGGGCCGTCGTGCTGGCGGCTGAGTACGACCAGGAGTGAGTATTCGCGCACGCTCAGCTGGTGGCCGGATTGCAGGGCGCGTTCGATCTGCGCCTCGATCCGGTCGTGCAGCAGGGACAGGGCGTACCAGCCATCGGCCAGGCCGGTCAGCGCGGTATCTGCGGTCATGCCTCCAGGATAGACGACGTCTGCAATAGCCCGCGTTTGCAATTAAATGTGTCTGCAATTATTGTTGGCGCTTGTAAAAGTCACGCGCAATAGACCGGAGGCTGCGCACATGCCACTCGCCCTGCTAGCCCTGACTCTCGGGGCGTTCGGGATCGGGACCACCGAGTTCGTGGTCGTCGGGCTGCTGCCCGACATCGCCGACACCTACGCGGTGTCCATTCCGACCGCCGGACTGCTGGTCACCGGGTACGCGCTCGGCGTGGTCGCCGGTGCACCGCTGATGACCGGGCTCGGCACCCGGATATCCCGCAAACGCATGTTGCTCGGCATGCTGGTGCTACTGGTCGCGGGCAATGTGGTCTCCGCGCTCGCGCCGACGTTCGAACTCATGCTGACCGGCCGTGTCGTGGCCTCGCTGGCGCACGGCGCGTTCTTCGGCATCGGTGCCGTGGTCGCGGGCTCGCTGGTGAGCGCCGATCGGCGGGCCGGAGCGATCGCGATCATGTTCACCGGGCTCACCGTCGCCACCATGGTCGGCGTACCGCTGGGCACGCTGCTCGGACAGGCCTTCGGGTGGCGGCTGACCTTCCTGTTCGTCGCGCTGATCGGGATGATCGGGCTGATCGGCATCGCCGCGCTGGTCCCGGAACAGCCGGCGCCCCGCGATGCCCGGTTGCGCAGTGAACTGGCCGTCCTGCGTAACCCGCAGGTGCTGCTGGCGATGGCCATGACCGTGCTCGGATTCGGTGGCGTGTTCGCCGCGATCACCTATCTCGCGCCGATGATGACCGAGGTCGCCGGGTTCGCGGAGAGTTCGGTCACCTGGCTGCTCGTCCTGTTCGGGTTCGGTTTCTTCCTCGGCAATCTGATCGGCGGCAAGTTCGCCGACCGTCACCTCATGCCGATGCTCTACACCACCCTCGGTGGACTAGCCCTGGTGCTCGCGCTGTTCACGGTGACCGCGCACAACAAGGTCGCGGCCGCGATCACCGTCGTGCTCATCGGTGCGCTCGGATTCGCCACCGTCCCGCCGTTGCAGAAGCGCGTCCTGGACCACGCCACCGCCGCGCCCACCCTGGCCTCCGCGGTGAACATCGGCGCGTTCAACCTCGGCAATGCCATCGCCGCATGGCTCGGTGGCGCCGTCATCGCCGCCGGATTCGGCTACACCGCACCCAACTGGGTCGGCGTCGGACTGGTGGTGACCGCCCTCGGTCTGGCCATGGTCTCCGGGCGGCTGGAGCGCGGGGCCCCGGCTCCGGAACGGACCGAAGAATTCGTCGGTGTGGGGTGAGCGCGGCGGCACGCGGAGTCGGCGCTGAACCAGGTCCTGGTCCGCCTCGCCTGTGCCCCTCAGCTGCCGGGGAAACCTTCGGGCAGCGGGGCGAAGGCGGCCATGAACTTCGGCCCGGGCGCCAGCCCGCGCAGCAGCGCGCTGGTCCAGGCGACCGCCGGGGGCCAGCCGGTGACGGCGTTGACCACGTGCTCGGGGACGGGGACGGTGTAGAAACGCAGGTCGGCGCCGCGATCCCAGTAGCTCTGCGCGGTGGGCAGCACGACCCGGCTGGGCGGAATGAGCTCGTCCCAGACGCCGTGCCACCACAGCACCGGGGTATCGGGGATGTGTTTGCCGAGGCTGTTGTCCTCGAGCGCGCGCATGACCTCCGGTGTGCCCTCCAGGGATTTGCCGGGTTGGAAATAATCGCTGATCGGGCGATACATGCCGGTGGCGGCGATGGTGGCATAGCAGCGGCTCTGGAAATCGGCGAGGATCTGCCGGCCCTCGGGGGTCAGCAGTTCCTGGGCGTCGAACGCCTCGGGATATTCACGAGACAGCGACGCGAAGCCCAGCCACATGGTGAAGTTGCTGATGCCGGTGAGCCCGGGCTGCTGTTCGGTGGCGAATCGCGCCTGTTCGACCAGGTTTCCGGGCGTCCCGCCGATGCTGGTGCCGAGCAGCCGGACATCGGGGGCGTAGCTCTGCCGCAATTCGGCGGCCCGCAGCGAACCCGAACCACCGCCGGAATAGCCGTAGAGGGCGATGCCGGAGTCGGTGAGGCCGAGGCCCGCATCGCTTTTCATGGCGCGCAGGCTGTCCAGCACCATTTTGCCCTCGGCGTAGGTGTTGAAGGTATTGAATTTGCCGTCGAAGTCCGGGACGTTGATGGCGAAACCCTGCATCAGCCAATACACCGCCAGCGCGGCTTCTTTCATGGTGCCGGTCTGCAAGGTGTAGGAGGGATTGCAGGCCGAATTGGTGGAGTCGATCGCTTCCTGGAACGACACCACCGGGCGCGGGCTGCCCTGCCACGGGATCCCGGGCACGATCACCGTCGTCGCGGTGACGATCGGATTGTCGTGGACGTCGTTGGAGCGGAACAGCAATTGCTTGGTGTATACCGGGAACGGAATTCCGAGCAGCCGGGTCTGCACCTCACGTGAGCGCACGACCGCTCCGGGCGCGAACGATTCCAGATTCGGCGGATCGGCGTACCAAGGATCCTCGGCGGGGGTCGGAATCGGCAGTAGATCGTAGAGTTGCGGTTCCGCCGGCAATTGCGGCAGTTGGTTCTGATCCGGCGGAAAGGCCGGGAGTCCCGGTTGTGCGGACGCCGCCGCGCCGCTCGCCAGCACGCACGCCGATGTCAGCGTCAGCGCCAGCCGTCGGAGATTCTTCCTGACCATGTCGCAGTAACCTCGTTGTTCCTGTTCAGCAGTGATGTCTACAGCACACCGCATGGGCGGGCCGCCCGCTATCGGCATCCGGCCGAGGCTCGTCGGCGCGGGTTGTGCATGTGCACAAGCAGTGCCGATTGACAGACCGTGGCATTCGAAATACCGTCAGTATTCGAATACTGGTGGTATCCATCGAGGGAGATCGGTCATGAGGCGGGAACCGCGAATCGTCGTCATCGGCGCGGGCGTCAGCGGTATCGCAAGCGCGATCACCTTGCAGCGCAAGGGTTTCCGCAATGTCACCATCCTGGAGAAGGGCGCCGACGTGGGCGGGGTGTGGCACTGGAACCGCTATCCCGGCCTGACCTGTGACGTGCCCTCGCAGCTCTATCAGTTCGGATTCGCACCGAACCCGAAGTGGTCGGCGGTCTTCGCGCCCGGCCCGGAAATCCAGCGCTACCTCGCCGACGTGGTGGATCGATACCACCTGCGGCCGCTGATCCGGCTGAACTCCGAGGTGGTCGATGCCCGGTTCGCCGGATCCGAATGGCGGGTACGGACCGGGGACGGCGCGGAGTACGCGGCGGACTTCGTCATCGCGGCCACCGGCGTGCTGCACCATCCGGCGCAGCCCGATATCCCGGGCCTCGACCAGTTCGAAGGCGACATCGTGCACACCGCCCGCTGGGACGACAGCGTGCGGACCGCCGGACGCCGGATCGCGGTGATCGGCACCGGATCGACCGGCGTGCAGGTGGTTTCGGCCTTGCAGCCCGAGGCCGAGCGGTTGACCCATTTCGTGCGCAGCCCGCAGTGGGTCATCTGGGCGCCCATGTGGTTGCCGCAGCCCGCCGCCGTCGGCGCGGTGCTGGACCGGCTGCCGGATGTGAACAAGGCGCTCTACCGGGCGGGCATGATCGGTGCGAAATTGTTCACCGATATCGTCACCCGGCCCAGTTGGCGGCGGCGTGCGGTGCAGGAATACGCGCGGCTGAGCCTGCGGGCGCAGGTGCGCGATCCGGAACTGCGTGCCCGGCTCACGCCCGATTACGAGCCGTTGTGCAAGCGGCAGGTCCTGTCCGGCAGCTATTATCGCGCCTTGCACGCCCGAAATACCGAACTGGTATCCGAGGGCATCGAGGCCGTCACCCCGACCGGGGTTCGCACCTCCGACGGCCGCGAGCACGCCGTCGATCTGATCGTGTTCGCCACCGGATTCCAGGCGCACAACTACATGCGGCCGATGAATCTGATCGGCCGCGACGGGCTTTCGATCGATGAGGCCTGGGCGAAAGGTCCGCGCGCCTATCGGATGACCGCCCTGCCGGGCTTCCCCAATCTGTTCACGGTGCTCGGGCCCAATTCACCGACCGGCTCGATTCCGCTGCATCACGCGGCGGAGATCACCGCGCGCTACATCGCTGCCTGGATCGCGCGCTGGCAGACCGGAGAATTCGACACCGTGGAGGTCACCGCGGCCGCGACCGAACGGTTCGAAGCAGAGGTCACCGCGGCGCTGGGCCCCACGGTTTGGAATACCGGCTGCAATTCCTGGTATTTCACCGAGGGTGGCGCCATCGATCTGCTGCCCTTCGATCGCGCGCGGATGGAATCGATGCTGGCCGCCCCGGATGACGACGATTTCACGCTGCGGACGTCGGCTCGGTGATTCTTCGCGACCGACGGTGATCAGGAACACCGTTGTGTAACAGTTCGGCCTCGGTGGAAGACTTAAATCCGGTGAAGTTCTCTGCCCTGCGTAACACCGCCGCGATCGCCCTCGCCGCCGCCCTCTCGTTGACGCCGCTCGGCGGCACCGCCACGGCGGCCCCGGAGAAATCTTCGGCCGTCACCGCCATCGTCAAGGATGGACGCAACTGGCATCTGAAGGTCTACTCGGCGGCGATGGACACCGAGATCCAGGTCGACGTGCAGCGACCGGTCGACGAGTCGACCCCGGCCCCGAACATGTGGCTGCTGAGCGGACTCGACGGCGGCAAGGGCAGCGCGAGCTGGCAGGCCCAGACCGACGCACTGGAGTTCCTGGCTACCAAGCCGGTGAATGTGGTCCTGCCGATCGGCGGCCGCGGCAGTTACTACACCGACTGGGAGCAGCCGGACCCGAAGCTCGGCAACAACAAGTGGCGCACCTTCTTCACCGAAGAGCTGCCGCCGCTGCTGGACCGCACCCTGAACTCCACCGGCCGGAACTCACTGGCCGGCCTGTCGACCTCCGGCACCTCGGTGCTGCAACTGGCCGAGGCCAAGCCGGGCCTGTGGAGCACGGTCGCCGCCTACAGCGGTTGCGCGCAGATCGCCGACCCGGTCGGCAAGCAGGCCGTCAAGTTCTCGGTCGAGACCTGGGCCGGCGGTGACACCGAGAACATGTACGGCCCCGACAACAGCCCGCTGTGGACCGCCAACGATCCGGTCATCAACGCCGAGAAGCTGCGCGGCACCAAGCTCTACATCTCCAGCGGTAGCGGTATCCCGGTGGCGGCCGACGTGCTCTACTACCTGAACCAGGCGCCCGGCGCGATGGGTGCGGTCAACCTGAGCCTCGGCATGTTCATCGAGGGCGCCACCAACGCCTGCACGATGAACCTGAAGAACCGCCTCGATTCGCTGAACATCCCCGCGACCTACCAGTTCAACCCGGTCGGCACCCACTACTGGCCGTATTGGGAAGAGGCGCTGCACAAGTCGTGGCCGCTGCTGGCCGAGGGCATGGGCATCCCCGCCTGAGATCAGGGCACGTAGAAGGTGGCGAGGCCCGGCGTGATCGGCCCGCCGCCGACCGAGGTGAGCATGAGCGCGACCTGCCCGGGACCGGTCTCGATGACCGTCTCGGGCGGGAACCCGTGCAGACCGTCGGACAGTTGAGCGACACCGGTGGCGCCGGTGTTCAGGTTCAGCCACCGCACCGGCGACGACAGCATGCAGCCCCAGCGGCCGGGCTTGTTCCCGGTGATCGACACCGTGCCGGGCCGCTCACCGACCACCGCCGCGCACCGCGGCGCGGGCGCGTCGAAGCTGCCGTTCGGATTGCCCCACGGGGCCGGATTGATCTGGAACGGGATGGTCACCGGATCCGCCGCGGCGATCCCGGTCGAGGTGACACCGGCGGCCGCGATGGCCGCGCCGACGGCGAACGCGCGTACGAGCTTCATGACACGAGACCTCCTGCGATTCCGGCACGCCCCGACCTGCGCCGAGCCTACCCGCCG
The DNA here is from genome assembly GCF_042672005.1 of Nocardia sp. NPDC127579. Classification (NCBI taxonomy): domain Bacteria; kingdom Bacillati; phylum Actinomycetota; class Actinomycetes; order Mycobacteriales; family Nocardiaceae; genus Nocardia; species Nocardia sp. NPDC127579. Next base: position 345,424 of record NZ_JBHXVZ010000002.1, read on the forward strand.
CCCGGTGACGCGGGATAGCTCGAAACGAACGAGCCGTCCAGATTCACGGCCAGGTACGCGGCGCTGTAGTCGTCGATGAGGTAGAACAGCAGCGTCGGCTTGTCGTCGTTGTGGGCCCAGGTGGGATCCACCATGATGTAGCGGATAGTGGGTTTCGGGACGTTCAGAGTCTGCTCCGCGGTTCGGAACAGGGCGGGGATCAGGTCCCAATCGATCGTGCCGAGCCGGATGGTGGCGTCGGTGAGTTGCCCGCCGGGGCCTGTCCGTTCGGCTGCCCGGATATCGCGGTCGTATTCGAAGAGGTCGTAGACCGACGGGCGGTCGGCGAGCGGCGCGCCGGTCGACACGCGATCCGGGTAGATCCTGGTTTCGGTGAATTCCAGACTGCCGGATAGCTTTTCGATCGCGGCTATGGCGGTGCGTAGGGCGGCCGGATCGAAAAGGTCTGTCCCGGTGTCGGGTTCGGCCGAGGGACTGCCGGGTTCAACCGCGGCCGCCGCCCGACTGGTCGCGGGCGGCTGGCCCACGGTGTCCTCCGGTGACCGCCACAGCGCGATGGTCGTGCCGCCCGCGATGGCCACCGCGAGGGTGAGACCCGCGAAAACCGCGCGGCGCGTGCGACTGGCCGGTGTGGCGGTCGGCTTGTCGATCGGCTGGACCGAGGGCGTCGAGTGCTCGGCCAACGGCTGAGGTGCGGAAGATCGTCCTAGCGGTGGACGTGGTGCCGATCGATGATCTGCCCCAATTGCCGAGGCAAAGTATCGCCCCGGCGATTGGGGCAGAGCCGAGGGGGAGTGCTGAGCCGGTGACTGGCCTGCGGGAGTGTGCGATGCCGGTGACTGGCCTGCGGGAGTGTGCGACGCCGGCGGCTGGCCTGCGGGCTGGTGCGGAGCTGAGGTCTGGTTCGCCGGCGGGTGCGGGGCCGATGATTCGAGCCGCTGCGGTGTCGGCCGATATCCCTCGGCGGGTGTGACCGACGTGCGCGTGGTGGCCTCCGGTTCGGCGTACCGCGGCGCGGCGGGCGGAGTCGGGCCATCCGCGGAAAGTGCCTGCGCCAGTAGCTGATCCACCTGCTCGGCGGTCGGCCGCCGCGCCGGATCCGGTACCAGGAGCGCCTCGAGCAGCGGCGTCAGGGCGCCCGCGCGCCGCGGTGGGGGCACCTCACCGGCGAGTACGGCGGCCAGGATCGCGACCGTGGTCTCGCGCCGCATCGGATGGAAACCCTCTACCGCGACATAGAGCACCAGGCCCAGCGACCACAGATCCGAGGCGGGCAGGCCCTCCTGGCCGCCGAGCCGTTCCGGCGCGACGTATTCCAGCGAGCCGACCAGGTGTCCGGTGGAGGTCAGTCCGTTCAATCCGTCGATCGCGGCGATGCCGAAATCGGTCAGCACCGGCGAACCATCTTCGCGCAGCATCACATTCGCGGGTTTGACGTCGCGATGCAGCACGCCGACGGCGTGTGCGGCCCGCAGGCCCGCGAGGACGCCGCGTCCGAGCCGCGCCGCCACCGCGACCGGCAGCGGTCCCGCCGTCAGCCGATCGGCCAGGCTCTGCCCGCGCACGAGTTCCATCACCAGCCACGGATGGGTTTCCGACTCGGAGTTGACGATGTGGTGCAGCGCAACCACATTCGGATGCCCGATGCGGGCCAGCGCCCGCGCCTCGCGCAGCACGCGTTCGCGCTGCACGGCCGGTGAGCTGGCGCCGGGGGAGACGTCCGGTCGTACTTCCTTGAGGGCGACGTCGCGGTGCAGCATCACGTCCAGGGCGCGCCACACCGTGCCCATGCCACCGCTGCCGAGCGGCTCGATCAACTCGAAACGCCCGTCGACCACTGTCCGCCCGGAAATCACGGCGTCAGCCTATGGGTTCGGCCGCTCCGGCGCGAGAGCGCTGCTATGAGAGTGAACATCTTGTTGACAGAGACTGTCATATGTGGAGATACTCTCAGGCATGGCAGGTGGAACAGTGCCGTTGCGCGAACGGCAGCGCAGGCAGGTGCGGGCCGAGATTCAGCGGGCCGCGTTCGAGTTGTTCGCGCGCAAGGGTTTCGACGCGGTCACGACCGAGCAGATCGCCGCCGCCGCCGAGATCTCGCCGAGCACCTACTTCCGGCATGTGCGCAACAAGGAGGATCTGCTGCTGGATCCGGTGCGTGAGGGCGGCGCGGGCATCGCCGCCCTGCTCGAGCAGCGCCCGGCCGCCGAAGCCGCGGATGACGCACTCGCGCAGGCGATTCTGACCCGCACGACCGAACAGGCGGCCGCCGAGCTGGAGCAGTGGCGCGCCGCGTTCCGCAGCGCGCCGCACCTGCTCGACCGGGTGGCGCTGGTGCCGCCGGAGCATCGGGCCCGCCTGATCGAACTGGTGGCGCAACGGATGTCGGGCGATCCGGAAACCGACAGTCGTCCAGGCCTGCTGGTGCATCTCATGCTCGCGGCCGCCGAATTCGGCTACCTCCAGTGGCTGCGTAGTCCCGACAACGCGGCGGCCTCGCTGCCGGTGTGTATCGAAGGAGCCCTCGCCGCCGTCCGTGACCGGCGCTGGCGTTGAAATTTCGAGAACAGGATCGAATCATGCAGGACACCAAGGTTTTCGACCTGGTTGTTATCGGGTCGGGTGCCGCCGGAATGGCCGCGGCCATCACGGCCGCGCGCCACGGCCTGAGCGCCGTCGTCATCGAGAAGGCGGCGCACTGGGGCGGCTCATCGGCGCGTTCCGGTGGCGGGGTATGGATTCCGGGCAATGCCGCGCTGCGGCGCGATGCCCCCGCCGACGACCTCGAAGCTGCCCGGAGCTATCTCACCGAGATCGTCGGCGAGCACGGTGACGCTGCCCGAATCGACACCTACATCGACCGTGGTCCCGAGGTCTTCGACTTCCTCGCACGGCATTCGCCATTGGAGATGCGCTGGGTCCCAGGCTATTCCGACTACTACCCCGAGGCGACAGGCGGTCGGGCGCATGGTCGCTCGGTGGAACCGAAGCCGTTCGACGCGCGGCAGCTGGGCTCCGAACTGGCCACGCTGGAACCGGATTACGCGGCGGGCCCGAAGAACTTCGTGCTCACCCAGGCCGATTTCCGGCAGCTGCACCTGGGGCTGCGCAATCCGCGCTTCCTGCCCCGTGCGATCGGTGTCGGCGCCCGCTGGGCGAAGGCGCACCTGCTCGGCCGGCATCTGCTGGCTCGCGGACAGGCGCTGATGGCCATGCTCCGGGTGGGCCTGGCCGATGCGAATGTCCCACTGTGGCTGGATACTTCGCTGGTCGCCCTGCGCGAGGACGGCGGCCGGATCGCCGGTGTCGTGGTGCGTCACGACGGTGTCGACCGGAGGATCGAAGCGCGGCGCGGCGTGGTGATCGCCGCCGGCGGCTTCGAGCACAACGCGGAGATGCGTGAGCGGTACCAGCGCGCGCCGATCGGCACCGAGTGGACCGTCGGTGCGCGAGCGAATACCGGCGACGGCATCCGTGCGGGCCAATCGGTCGGCGCGGCAGTCGAATTCATGGCCGACGCGTGGTGGGGCCCCTCGATTCCGCTGCCCCGGGTGCCGTGGTTCTGCCTCGCCGAGCGCAACCTGCCCGGCAGTCTGATCGTCAACGCGCGCGGGGAGCGGTTCATGAACGAATCGCTGCCCTATGTGGAGGCCACGCACCGGATGTACGGTGGCCCGCACGGGCAGGGGCCGGGTCCGGCCGAGAACCTGCCCGCCTGGCTGATCTTCGATCAGCGCTACCGCAACCGCTACTCGTTCGCCGGACTGGCCCCGCGCCAGGCGATTCCGGGCCGCTGGCTGAAATCCGGCGCGATCGTCCGCGCGGATTCGCTGGCCGAGCTCGCCGAGCGGATCGGAGTTCCGGCCGCCGGATTCACCGCCGCCGTGGCGCGCTTCAACACCTTCGCGCACACCGGCCGGGACGCGGATTTCGGTCGCGGTGCGAGCGCCTACGACCGCTACTACGGTGATCCGCGCCAGCGGCCGAACCCGAATCTCGGTGCGCTGGAGCAGGGTCCGTTCTACGCCGCGCGCATGGTGCCCGGCGATCTCGGCACCAAGGGCGGTCTGGTCACCGATGTGGACGGCCGCGTGCTACGTCCCGACGGCGGCCCGGTCGATGGCCTGTACGCCGCCGGTAACGCCAGCGCGCCGGTCATGGGCCACACCTACGCCGGGCCGGGCGCCACCATCGGCCCCGCCCTGGTCTTCGGTTACCTCGCGGCCCGGCACGCCGCCGCCGCGGTCGTGGTCGACGGCTGAGTCACCACTGTCCGTAGGACTCGGCGAGAATGTGATTGAGGTCGACACCGATTCCATCGACGACGCGCTTGTCGATTTCGAATTGGTGCAGATGCGCCGCCGGATGCACATATCCGGCCGGCGTGCCCCAATTGTGCTGCCAGAAATAGGAACCCAGGCTCGCGTCCAAGGCCCAGTCGATCGTCGGCGCGTTGGCGTAGACGCCGGTGTTCTCGTGTCCGACGACCGATTCCCAGCCCTCCAGGTAGGGGCGGATCATGGCGTCGAAATCCTCGGCGCTGGGATTGTCGTCGATGGAGGTGTAGATCGGGCGGTTGTCGGGGCCGCCCGCCTCCAGGTGTAATTGCAGCCCGCGTTCGGCGTGCTCCCGGCCGGCTTCGAATCCACCGCGCCAATCCGCGGTGGGGCCTTTGCCGAATTGGTAACAGGAGACGATCTGTAGGCCCGCCGCCCGCAGCGCGTCGGCCTCCCCGGCCAGCAGGGGTTTGCCCACCATCCATTCCGCGCCGGGCCGGCGATCGGAAACGTAGCGAATCGCGCCGAGATGCCCCGCGGCGAGAATGGCGTCGACGGAGGGCACGCCGCCGGCGTAATCGAGCAGGGTGCCGATGGGTTGGGCGGACAGGCGGGGCGTGGTCAGGCCGAGTGCCGTGACAGCGGCCGCGCAGGTGAAAAGGGAACGCCGGGACAACTCCATTACGCAGACTCCTTCGCACTAACCGCGGGGTGCGCCGGAAAGAAAGGCGCACCTTTATGGGCAGCGTGCCCGGCGCACCTTCCCCAAGGTGGCTGTCTTGCGGCAGCCGCGCGCCGGGAGCCTCGAACGTAAACTCATTTCACCATATTCACAGGGGAACCGCCAGACCCATCGGACACACTCATCACACGAGTCCCAAGGGTCACTGACGAGTCGCGGTTCCGCCGATCCGCGCGGCGACATCGATCGTCCGGCCGGACGCATCGGCCAATTCCTTGCGCACCACACTCGCGACCTGGGCGACCACCTGCTTCTTGATCCCGGCCAGCGCGCCCAGAGTGGCGGCGCGCCTGCCCTCGGCCCTGTAGTCCAGCTCGATGTCGGCCACGTCGAGCGGGTCGACATCGATGACGACGGACAGCGGGTCCGCGGCGCGGGCGGTCAGCACCAGCGGAATCCGCACATCGGCCCGATAGCGATTGGATTTCAGCACGTCGACGGTGATGTCCAGGCCGACCGGCAGCAGCAGGTCGAAGGAGACCAGCTCGGCCGTGCGGTCGGTCAGCTCCGGTTCCAGGATCGACCCGCGCACGTGGACCGTCGCCTTGCGTCCGGGGCCGGTGCGCAGCGGTCCGACCTCGATCGGGCGGCCCGCCATCCGGCGCACCACCTCGTGGACCCGGTTCCGGGTGACGATGTGCTCGAAGAAGCGATGACCGAACTCGCCGTAGTCGATCCAGTCGAAAACGGTCCGGTCCCGGTGCGGTGACCGGGTGCCGTCGATGATCGCCGCGACGTCGAAGACCCGCCCGCGCCGCGCCTGGGGTTCGCCCAGAATCGTGTTCACCCGCTTGGCGACCTCGTTCTGCACCATGCCGGCCAGCGGTCCGAGCACCCACTCCCAGGAGGACTCGATGGCCTGGGCACGCAGCACGAAGCTGACATCGCGCGTGGTGACCGGCGGGATGTCGATGACGATGAGTACCGGATCCGCGGTGCGCGCGTGCAGCGTCATATCGACGTCGACCACGGCCGACAGCCGCAGCTTCTTCCCACCGAGCAGTACTTTCACCGATAACGACAGCGGGACCGTGACCTCGAACACGACGTGCGGGTCCTGGCGCAACACGACCGGCTCGCCGACCTTGCCTTCGGCGACGAACCCGGCCAGGCCCGCGGGGCCGAGCGAATACGGGCCGATACTGACCCCGCGACCGGCCATTCCGGCGACCGCGGCCGCGATCCGCTCCCGGGTCACCGCCTGGGCGACGAAGCGTTCTCCGAATTCGGCGTAGTCGATCCAGCGCGGATCAAGACTCGGCATGGTTTCGATCGGTTGCACTGTTGCGGAACCCCTACCTGAAGACGGACATCGGACACGCTACGCGACCGAGGTTTCGGGGAACTTGCGCCGCCTCGAACAGGCGGGTCCCTGTCCTGCTGATGAGGGGGTAGCAGGACAGGGCCCCTGAGTAGGCAGCGCTGCCGGGCGCTGCCTACTCCATCGTAAGGTGCCCGCGCGCGGTCTCCGTCTCAGCTGTGTAACTTGCCCAATCCCACGACGCCCGGAATGTCGGCGAGCACGAACCGGCTGACCCGCACCTCGTCGAATTCGTTGCCGCCGATCGTGGTGACCACGCCGTCCGCGTAGGTCAGCACGATATTGGTGTGCTGGGTGAACGGGCTGGCGTCGCTGTAGAGCAGTACGTCACCGGTGCTCGGCACGGCGCCGTTCAGGCCGGTGAAACGTCCGGCGCTCTCGTAGTACTCCTGCAGCGTGTACACGCCGGGAATGCGCCAGGAGCCGGAGTTCGGATTGGTCAGCGGCAGACCGGCCGCCCGCATGGTCCAGCTGACGAAATCGGCGCACCACGGTTCGACCTGGCCCTCGGCGTATTTCGTCCCGCCGCCGGGCTCGTCGAACTCGTGCCGCAGCACCGCCACCAGGCGGGCCTGCTCGGCGCTGAGCATCGTGTCGTCCAGGGCCGGGAACTCGGTGAGGTTGTCCCCGACGACCGCCGAGTCGCGCGAATGTTGTTGCCACAGGCGCACTCCCAGCACGGCGGCGACCGCGAGTGCGGTCACCGCCACGGCCAGTGTCACCAGGCGGCCGATTCTCCGCTTGTCCATATTTCCCCCGGTCGTTCGCGCGGTCGTAGGACCGAGTCTACGAATCGATCAGGATTGTGCCTTGCGGCCCATCGGAATACACGCGGTCAGCCCGATCGCCACCACCGCCGCCGCCATCGCGATGAAGAACGTGGTGTGGAAGGCCTCGCGCGACGGCAGCACATGGGAACCGAGCTGGATGGTCAGGTGCGCGAGCACCACGCTCATCACCGCCGCCGAGGTGGAGGTGCCGATCGAGCGCATCAGCGAGTTCAGGCCGTTGGCGGCGGCGGTCTCGGTGATCGGCACCGCGCCCATGATCAGTGCGGGCATCGCGGCGTAGGCCAGGCCGACGCCGCCCGCGCAGATCACCGACGCCAGCATGATCTGCCAGACGCTGTCCATGAGTAGCACGGCGAGCAGATAGCCCAGGGCGACCACGGCCGAGCCCAGCATGAGGGTGACCTTCGGGCCGCGCGCCGCCGACAGCCGCGCGGAGACCGGCGAGAGCAGCATCATCACCAGGCCGGTGGGCGCCATCACCAGTCCGGCGTTCACCATGGACAGACCGAAGCCGTAGCCGGTCTGCTCCGGCGCCATGAGCAGCTGCGGGAAGGTCAGTGACATCCCGTAGAGGGCGAAACCGACCGCGATCGAGGCGACATTGGTGAACAGGACCCGGGGCCGCGCCGACACCCGGAGGTCGACCAGCGGGGCGGCTTGGCGCAGCTCGTAGTAGCCCCAGATCAGGAAGGTGAGCAGCGAGACCGCGAACAGCGTCAGGATGGACGCGCTGGCCCAGCCCCAGTCCGCACCCTTGGTGATGGCGATCAGCAAGCTCAGCAGTGCGATCGAAAGGCCGACGGCGCCGCCGAAGTCGAAGCGGGCGGGGGTGCGTACGGGCGATTCGGGCACCAGGACGAAGACCAGCGCCGCGCACAGCACGCCCAGGGCGGCCGCGGTCCAGAACAGCATGTGCCAGTCGGCATTCTGCGCGATGGCCGCGGCGACGGGCAGGCCGATCGCGCCGCCCACGCCCAGGGTGGCGCTCATGATGGCCATGGCCGAGCCGACCTTCTCGGCGGGTAGTTCGTCGCGCATGATGCTGATGCCGAGCGGGATCGCGCCGACCGCCGCGCCCTGGAGCGAGCGGCCGACGATTTCGGGCAGCAGCGAGGAGAAGCTCGCGCACACCACGGATCCGGCGATCAGGGCCAGCAGGTTCGCGAACAACACCCGCCGCTTGCCGAACATATCGCCGAGGCGGCCGCTGATCGGGGTGAATACCGCGCCCGCGAGCAGCGTCGCGGTGATCACCCAGGAGGCGTTGGCGGCCGAGGTGTTCAGCAGGGTGGGCAGCGACGGAATGATCGGGATGACCAGCGTCTGCATGAGCGAGACGACGACGCCGACCATGCCCAGCGTGGCGATGAGCACGGCGGGGCGGCGGGGCCCGGGACTCGAGTCGGTGAGGTCCGCTTGGGACTCGGCGATGGTCATGAATGTGTACGCTACACATCGTGTGTATGGCACACAATTTGCTCTGGCTCCCGGCGGCCGACATAGTGGTGCGCATGCCCGAGCCTGCCGCGCTGCCGCGCCTGGTCTACGAGATGACCCTGCTGTCCCGGCACTTCCCCACCTCGGTGCTACGCCGCCCCGGCTTCCGGCTCGACCGCTCCGCGTATCTGCTGCTGATCCGGCTGGAACTGGACCAGCCGCTGAGCCTGCGTGAACTCGCCGAGGCGTTCCGGCTCGATATCTCCACGATCAACCGTCAAGTGGGCTCGATGCTGAAACAGGGTCTGGTGGAACGGGTTCCGGACCCCGACGGGGGGATCGCACGCAAGATCCGGGCCAGCGCAGCGGGTTTGGCAGCCATGGCGCACGACCGCGCGCAGAGCCGCGACGGCATCGGGGCCGTGGTCGCGGACTGGGATCCGGCCGATGTGGAGCAACTGAGCAAACTCGTCGCACGCTTCAATGCGTCGATCGAGGAGAAGGAACGCAACCCCTGGCCGCGCCCGTAGGGGAGGACATCGATGCGGACAACCGGTGCGAACCCGTTGTGTCCGCACCGGATCCCGCTAGGCTCGCGACCGTGGGACAGCACCGCAGTACCGAACCCTCTACCTGGCTATCCTGGGACAACTACCTCCTCGGCGTGCTGGGGCTGGTACTTGCGGCGGGCCTGGGCACCTCGTCCGCCATCCTTGCCGATTCGGGGCACACCGCCGCCGCCGTCGTACTCGCCGTCGTGGCCGCGGCCTGTGTCGTACCGGCCGCTGTGCAAGCGCTCGGCGAACTTCTCGCGGGCCTGCTTCTGGTCGCGATGTTGCTGGCCGGTGTCCTGCTGCTGCCCGCCCTGCTCGTCAGCCGCCGGGCCCGTCGCTGGGCGAAACGTCGCCGGTTCACTACCTGGCACTGAGTCCTGTAGTGCCCCAGGGGGATTGAACTCGCGCACCGTCAGTCCCATCAGCACCTAATCCGGGGTTCGACGTGTGCCGCGGACGTTCGTCGGGTTCACTGAACACCATGGGCCCATTACGAATTCCGGTCTCCACCGCAGCCCTGAACGGGATCGACTGGCTCGTCGAACGCAGCAGACAGCAGCGCGTCATCCTGACCAGCGAGGGCCGTCCGGTCGCCGTGCTGGACGCGTGTGGCCGTGCGCCACAGGCACTTCCGGCGATCGACCTGGCCGGCGCCTGTGCGCGCCTGGGTGTGGACGAGGCTCGGGTGCGCGAACGCATCCAGCGGCTCGCCGGTCGGTAGCCGACCTCCGGAGGGCCTCGCCGGTGGGTGGGGCCCTCTTCGCTGTGCGCCTGGCCCCAGCCTAGGTCTGGCTGTGGCTCAGCGGCGTGACCCGCAGATCGGGTTCGTCGTCGGGGACTACGCGCAGGGTGGGCCGGGAGTCGGGCGCGGCATGATCGGCCCGCCAGGAGAACATCGACCAGCGGGACAGGCCCGAGAAGACCGAGCCGATGCTGGCGAAGGACCCCGAGGAGATCAGCGCGCCGAACGAGCCGACGGAGCCGACGGACAACACGGAACCCACGCTGCCGATGGACAGGATCGAGTAGGCGGAGCCGATGGACAGGATGGAGCCTTCGGACCGGAACGACAGAATCGATCGGTGCGATCGATGGCTCCGGATGCAGTGGCCGGGACGCGGCATTTCGTCAGTCGCCATGACTCGGGTCTACCACAGGGCGGGTGAATCCACCCCGCATGACAGGGGTTCCGGTGCAAAGGGGCCAAGACACGACGAAGCCCGGCGGCCGTCGGGCCACCGGGCTTCGGTCGGAAATCAGGCGACGTTGAAGAATCCGAGCATCGGCAGGAAGGTGCAGGTGCGCGGTTCGGCGTCGGCGGCCTGGGTGGTCAGCGAACCACCGACCACGGCGACGATACGGCCGGAACCGGTGTCGGCGATGGCCGAGAGAGTGGCCGGGCCGTCCGGGTTGATCTTGGCGTCGTCGGTCAGGTTCTGCACGCCGGTCTTGCCGGTGTTCAGGTTGACCCACTGGACCGTCATCGGGGCCTTCTGCACCGCGGTCGGCGACTTGGTGCCGAGGGCGGTGAACACGAAACCGGTCTGACCGGCCTGCGGGCCGGGCGGGGGCAGCTGGGCCGGGCCGGGCACCGCGAGCGTGGTGCCGACCGAGTCGGCGCTGGCGCTGATGCAGCCCTTGCCGATGCTCGGGTACAGGAACTGCGCGATCACCGGGCCGTCCTCGGGCAGCTCCGGGCCGCCGCCGCCGCTGCCGTCGAGGAACTTGATGACGCGTTCCAGTGTGGCCTTGATCTGCGGGGGCAGATTCAGCGTGGCCAGCAGTGCCTTCGCCTGCGCCAGAATCGCGTTCTGGGCGCCGCCTTCGGCGATGTCCTTGGCCGGGCTGGCGATCGTGCCGACGATGGCCGGCGCCAGCGCGGCGAGCGCGTCCACCGGAACGCCCTCGGGCACGATGGGAATCTCGTTCGAAACCGCGGTGGACGCGGGCGCCGGGGCCGCAATAGCGGTGGGCGCAGCGAGTGAAGCACTCGCGGCCAGGGCGAGAGCGGTCAATGCGATCCGCGATCCTCGGTTGCGAAGCACTGGTCTAGCCGTCCTTACCTTCGGGTACATCTGGAGCGACGGGGGTGAAAACCCATCGTTTCGGGGTCACTCTAAAGACAAGGTCACCGAGTTGTACAGCTGCGGTGTCCGAGTCGTGCGCTCGGGACGAATCGTGTGGGCGGAACCGTGCGCGATGCGGTGTTACTGGAGTGAAGTGTGATGCGGATGTTATCAGCTATTTCACGGCGCCGGGGGTCTACGCCGGGCATCACTATAGGGCCCTGATGGGTGGTCCTACCGGGGCGTCCGCCTTGTGGGCCTTCGCGCTGCGGTTAATGTAGTCGGAGTTTTCCGACCCTGCCGACGAACGCCCGAACACCTCGCGGGAAATCCCTTGCCTCCCGCACCGACTCGAAAGCCTGCGACGTGACCCCAGACAGCGTTCGGCCGCCCGACCGTCCGGCCGCCGCCCGTCTGCGCTGGGCGGTGCTGGCCCTCGGCCTGTCCGTGCTGGCGCGCATGCTGTGGATGCTGTTGTCGGAGAACGGGATGAACCTCGTCGACCTGCACGTCTACGTGGACGGGTCGGCCTCCTTGCTCACCGATCGGCTCTACGACTACACCTATTCGGAGAAGACGCCGGACTTTCCGCTGCCGTTCACCTATCCGCCGTTCGCGGCGCTGGTGTTCTATCCGCTGCATTTCCTGCCGTTCACGGTGATCGCGATCGGCTGGCTGCTGGCCACGGTGGCCGCGCTCTACGGCATCGTGCGAATCAGCCTGGAGTTGTTGCTCGGCCGCGAGCGGCTGCGCGAAACCGCCTGGCGGGCAGCCGCGGTCGGCTGGACCGCGGTCGGGGTGTGGCTGGAGCCGGTGCGTACCACCATCGACTACGGACAGGTCAATGTCTTCCTTGTGCTGGGCGCCATGCTCGCCGCGCGCAGCTCGCGCTGGTGGGTGTCGGGCGGACTGGTCGGCATCATCGCCGGGATCAAGCTGACCCCGGCGATCACCGGTCTGTATTTCCTCGCCCGGCGGCGCTGGGGGGCCGCGGTGTTCTCGGCGGTCGCGTTCGGCCTGACGGTCGGGGTGAGCTTCCTGATCAACCGCCGGGAAGCCCAGCGCTACTTCGGCACGCTGCTCGGCGACGCGGACCGGATCGGTCCCGTGGGCTCGGTGTGGAATCAGTCGATGCGCGGCGCGCTGAGCCGGATCGTCGGCTACGACGTGCAGACCGGTCCCTGGTATCTCGCCGGTGTGCTGGTGGTCGCGGCGCTCGGGATCTGCGCCTGGCGCACGCTCGGCCCCGACGACCGGCTGGGCACGCTGATCATCGTGCAGTTGTTCGGCCTGATGATCTCGCCTATTTCCTGGTCGCACCATTTCGTCTGGCTGCTGCCGACGGTGCTGTGGCTGGTGTACGGCCCGCTGCGCCGCGCGCCGGGCGCACGCTGGCTGGCCGGCTTCTGGTTGGTCACCATGCTGGTCGGCGTGCCGTGGGTGCTGTCGTTCGCGCAGCCCTCGATCTGGGATGTGTCCCGGCCGGGCTGGCTGGCCTGGCTCGGCGCGGTGGACCTGTTCGGTGTGCTGGTGCTCTTCGTCTGGGTGATATGGGTCAGTCGGTCGCGCCGGATTGCTCCGCCAGCCGATCGATCTCCCGAGCCAGCGCGATATCCAGCTTCGTGAGGCCGCCCGAATCGTGGGTGGACAGCGTGAAGGTGAGCGAGCGCCAGCGGATGTCGATATCGGGGTGGTGATTCATCGTCTCGGCGATCTCGGCGATCTGACCGACCAGCTCGATTCCGGCCGGGAACGAGGTGGCCCGAAGGGTGCGGGTGATGCTGTCGCCGGAGCGGGACCAGCCGTCCAGGCTCGCCAGCGCCTCGGTGAGTTCGGTGTCGGAAAGCAGTGGGGTGCTCATGACCCGGTTGTACCCAATTCGCTACGCGGCGCGCGCTAGTTTCAGAGCTTTCTTGAGGTCTTTGCCACAGCAGCCGGCCGCTTCGGCCTTCTTCATCCGCATGATGACAACAGGGCATTTGATGCAGCGCGTCTTCTTACGGCAGCATTTCTTCTTGGGTTTCAGCTTGGAAACCTTCTTGGCTTTCACCTTGCCCACATTGGTTAGCATACCCTAAGTGTGGGAGCCGGACGCGATGGGGACACGGGATAGCCGGTAAGGTATCACCTGGCCGCGACCCCAGGTGAGTTTCTTCGCCACCTGTTTGCAGGGCCCGGTCACCCATACCAACAGCAGGAGGATTCAGCGTGTCGTCTGCGCGCGATTTTCGCAACGTCGCCATCGTGGCCCACGTCGACCACGGCAAGACGACGCTGGTCGACGCCATGCTGCGGCAGTCCGGGGCATTCGCCGAACGGGCCGAGCTGGTCGACCGGGTCATGGACTCCGGTGACCTGGAGCGCGAGAAGGGCATCACCATTCTCGCCAAGAACACCGCGGTGCACCGCCACCACGGCGACGGCTCCGTCACCGTCATCAACGTGATCGACACCCCCGGCCACGCCGACTTCGGTGGTGAGGTCGAGCGCGGCCTGTCCATGGTCGACGGTGTCGTGCTGCTGGTCGACGCCTCCGAGGGGCCGCTGCCGCAGACCCGCTTCGTGCTGCGCAAGGCGCTCTCGGCGAAGCTGCCGGTCATCCTGGTCGTGAACAAGACCGACCGCCCCGACGCGCGGATCGAAGAGGTCGTCGAGGAGAGCCACGACCTGCTGCTCGATCTCGCCTCCGATCTCGACGACGAGGCCGCCGAAGCCGCGGAACTGGCGCTGGACCTGCCGGTCCTCTACGCCTCGGGCCGCGAGGGCAAGGCCTCCAAGGAGCGCCCGGAGAACGGCTCCGCGCCCGACGCCGAGAACCTCGACGCGCTGTTCGACGTCCTGCTCAACAACATCCCGGCCCCCAAGGGCGATGCCTCCAAGCCGCTGCAGGCGCACGTCACCAACCTCGACGCCTCGCCCTTCCTCGGCCGCCTCGGCCTGGTCCGCATCCACAACGGCGAACTGCGCAAGGGCCAGAACGTGGCCTGGATGCACGGTGACGGCGTCAAGACCGTCAAGATCACCGAACTGCTGCAGACCATCGGCGTCGAGCGTCAGCCCGGCGAGGTCGCCGTGGCCGGTGACATCGTCGCGGTCGCGGGCATCGAGGACATCATGATCGGCGACACCCTCGCCGATGTGGAGAACCCGGTGGCACTGCCCCGGATCACGGTCGACGAGCCGGCCATCTCGGTCACCATCGGCACCAACACCTCGCCGCTGGTCGGCCGGGTGCAGGGCCACAAGCTGACCGCCCGCATGGTGAAGTCGCGCCTGGATCAGGAACTGGTCGGCAACGTCTCGCTGCGTGTGCTCGACATCGGCCGCCCCGACGCCTGGGAGGTGCAGGGCCGCGGTGAGCTGGCGCTGGCCATCCTGGTCGAGCAGATGCGCCGCGAGGGCTTCGAGCTCACCGTCGGCAAGCCGCAGGTGGTGACCAAGCAGGTCGACGGCAAGGTGCACGAGCCGTTCGAAGAGCTGACCATCGACTGCCCGGAGGAGCACCTCGGCGGCATCACCCAGCTGATGGCCGCCCGCAAGGGCAAGATGGTGCAGATGAACAACCACGCCGCCGGTTGGGTGCGGATGGAGTTCATCGTCCCCTCGCGCGGCCTGATCGGTTTCCGCACGCTGTTCCTCACCGAGACCCGCGGCACCGGCATTGCCAACGCCGTATTCCACGGCTATGCGCCGTGGGCCGGTGAGATCCGGGCCCGCCACACCGGCGCGCTGGTCTCCGACCGTGCCGGATCGGTGACCCCGTTCGCCATGATCCAGCTGGCCGACCGCGGGCAGTTCTTCGTCGAGCCCGGCGCGGAGACCTACGAGGGTCACGTCGTCGGAATCAACCCGCGCGCCGAGGATCTCGACATCAACGTCACCCGCGAGAAGAAGCTGACCAATATGCGCAGCTCGACCGCCGACGTGATGGAGACCCTGGCCAAGCCGCTGCAGCTCGATCTCGAAGGCGCCATGGAGTTCTGCGCCGACGACGAGTGCGTCGAGGTGACCCCGGAGATCGTGCGTGTGCGCAAGGTCACCCTGGGGGCCACCGAACGCGGCCGGGAACTGTCCCGGCGCAAGGCTCGCGACCGCGCCGCCGCCCAGTAATACCCGGCGGCTCCGCGAAAGCGAGCGAGGTAGAGTGCGGCGTGTGAGCACGGGGGTACGGCGCGCCACGATGCGCGCGATAGCGGTCCTGGTGGCGGCATCGGTCTCGGTGCTCGCCGCCGGGTGCACCGCGAATCCGCCACCACCGATCGAGAGCACCGACAGCCCGAAAACGACACCGGCCAAACCGGATAAGAACACCGTCGTGGTGGCCATCGATGACATCGGCATCGGATTCAATCCGCATCTGCGGTCCGATCAGTCACCGGCCACCTCGGCGGTCAGTTCGACGGTGTTACCGAGCCCGTTCCGGCCGATGCCCGATCCGGCGGTGCCCGGCGCCACCGCGTGGGTGGCCGACACCGCGCTGCTGGTCTCGGCCGAGGTCACGCTGCAAGAGCCGTTCACCATCACCTACACGCTGCGCAACGAGGCCAACTGGTCCGACGGTGCGCCGATCGCCGCCGAGGATTTCCGGTTCCTCTGGCAGCAGATGATCACCCAGCCCGGTGTCGTCGATCCGGCGGGCTACCGGCTGATCTCGGATGTGAACTCCTCCGCCGGTGGCAAAGTCGTCACCGTCACGATGCGCGGGGAGTACCTCGCCTGGCGCGAGCTGTTCACGGACTTGTTGCCGTCGCATCTGATGAAGGACTCCCCGGGTGGTTTCCAGGACGGGTGGGGGATGCGGACCCGGGTGTCCGGCGGTCAGTTCGCGATCAAGAACATCGACGAGGGTCGTGACGAGATCCAGCTCGTGCGCAACGATCGCTACTGGGGTACACCGGCCGCGCCGGATCAGATTCTGCTGCGCCGGGGTGGAACACCCGCGCAGGTCGCCGATTCGCTGCGTACCGGTGATGCCCAGATCGCGCTGGTGCATGGCGGCGTCGCGACGCAGGCACAGCTGGCCGCCATCCCCTCGGTACGTTCGGCGATCACACCGCAGTCGAGGGAATTGCAGTACGTGATCAACGGTCGCAGTGGCGATCTCGGCGATCCGCGGGTTCGGCGCGGTGTGCTGGCGCTGCTGGATCCGGCCTTGCTGGCCACGGTCGCCGGCCAGACCGGCGGCTGGGTGGAACCGGCTCGTGCGCAGGTACTCGCCCCGTCCGAGCCCGGGTATGTCCCGACCTCGCCGCCCCGGCCGTCCATGGACGAGGCCTTCGCGCTGCTCGGTGAGGCAGGCTATGTCCGCGCTCCGGAGCTGCCTCCGGTCGACTCGCCGACCTCGCCCGCGCCGCAACCCCGGTCGGTCGCGAAAAATGGTAAGGCACTGGTCATTCGGATCGGCGCGGTCGTCAGCGACCTGACCGCGCTCGCGGTCGCCAATACCGCCGCGGATCAATTGCGTAGTGCCGGAATCGATGCCAGCGTGCGCAGCCTCACCGCGGATGCGTTGTACGGCAAGGAGATCGCGGACAGCGGCGTGGACGCGATCGTCGGCTGGGAGGCGGTGGGCGCGGATCCGGCGACGGTGCTCGCGTCTCGATACGGCTGTGCGCCGGTGGACACCGGGAGCCAAGCGGATTCGCAGACCATCGTCGAATCGGACAAGCGGGCGCCGAGCAATCTGTCCGGCATCTGCGATCCGGGTTTGCAGCCGAGTATCGATGCGGCACTGCGCGGTATCGATGTCGGCCGGACCTTGGCCGAGGCCGAGCCGAGGCTGTGGGCGCTGTCCTCGGTGCTGCCGATCGCGCAGGACAATCTCGTGGCCGCGTCCGGGCCCAGGGTGGACGGCGCGTCGTTGAGTGGCGCCATTCAGGTCGGCATCTTCGGAAGCGCGGCGATGTGGCGCAGGGTTCGTGACTGAACATGGAAACGAGTAAATAGCTCTGGCTATCTACTCGTTCCCTGTTCGACTATTCCCAATTATCTTGCCGAAACCGGAATAATCGGGGTCGGATATCACAACCTGACGCAGAACCAGTCTTCGAGATTGGATCCATCGTTCCGGAGGACGATTTTGTAGGTGTCCGGGCACTTTGCCTTGGCGGCGCTTTGGCACGCCGAATCCGTGTAGTAGCAGGTGCTGGTGAAATCATCCGCTGAAGCGGGGCCGGCGGCGGCCAGTACTCCTCCGGCGATGATCAGTGGTGCCGATAGCGACGCAAGGATGCGCATACGGTTGTTCTCCCTCCACATGAGCGAACTTTGTTGCCCGCTCACCTGTTTCGGACATTAACAGGTCGAAATTGGCGAAACAAGGCCGGTTCGGTTGCCGACGATATGCTGCGCCAGAATCGAATATTGGATTTGCGGCTTTGCTTGCGCGGGCTGTCGGCCGATTGCGGTAGAGTTCCGCAGCGTGAAGGCGCGCACGGAATCTGCTGTCGGCCGCACCGGCGGGTTGCTACTGGTGCACGCGCACCCGGATGACGAATCCATCACCACCGGCGGCACCATCGCGCACTATCGTCGCCTGGGCGTTCCGGTCACGGTGGTCACCTGCACGCTGGGCGAGGAGGGGGAGGTGATCGGCGAGCGGTGGGCGCGGCTGGTCGCCGAGGAGGCCGACCAGCTCGGCGGCTACCGGATCGCCGAATTGACCGCCGCGCTGGCGGCTTTGGATGTGGACGCGCCCAGGTTCCTCGGTGGCGCGGGGCGCTGGCGGGATTCCGGGATGGCGGGTACGCCGTCGGCAGCGCATCCGCGGGCCTTCGTCAATTCCGGCGCTGCTGCCGTGGACGCGCTCACCGAGATCGTGCTGGAGCTGCGGCCCGATGTGGTGGTCGGCTACGACCCGAAGGGTGGTTACGGCCATCCGGATCACATTCGCGCACATGAGATCACAACTGCGGCCGTGCGTGCGGCGGCCGAAAAGGGCTGGGACACACCGAAGTTCTATTGGACCGTGACCGACGCCGACATCCTGCGCTTGCACACCACGGCGCTGGCCCGGCGCACCGTCGACGGCCTGCCCGGGGCGCTGCCGCGGGGCTGGCGCCTGCCCGCCGAGAACGAACTTGCCTGCGTGCCCAGCTCGACGGTCACCACGACCGTCGATGTCTCGGATGCGCTGGCCGCCAAGCGGGCCGCGCTGCGCGCGCACGCGACCCAGGTCACGGTGGCGGCCGCCGGACGCGAATTCGCGCTGTCGAACAATGTCGCCCAGCCGGTGCTGCCCGAGGAGCACTTTGTGCTGGTGCGTGGTGAGCGCGGCCCGACCGGGGCCGACGGCCGCGAGCACGATCTGTTTGCCGGTATTGCGCGATTTGCTGAAATTCGCTGATCAATCCGATAGCTAGGTGTGTGCTGAATCGTTCGCGGCTCGGGTAGGGTTCCTTCGTTCACACCCGTTCGACGCGGAGGAAAGCACCGTTCATGACGGCAGTCGACGACAGCGAGACGAACTACCTCGGCGTCGAGGATCACGGCTATCACAAGAGCCTCAAGCCGCGACAGCTGCAGATGATCGCGATCGGCGGCGCCATCGGCACCGGCCTGTTCCTGGGCGCGGGCGGACGGCTCGCCAGCGCCGGACCGGGCCTGTTCCTGGTCTACGCGGTATGCGGCGTCTTCGCCTTCCTGATCCTGCGGGCCCTGGGCGAATTGGTGCTGCACCGGCCGTCGTCCGGGTCGTTCGTCTCCTACGCGCGCGAATTCTTCGGCGAGAAGGCCGCTTTCGTGGCCGGCTGGATGTACTTCCTGAACTGGTCCATGACCGGTATCGCCGACACCACCGCCATCGCGAAGTACTTCCACTACTGGGCCGGGTTCTCGGCCATACCGCAGTGGGTACTGGCGCTGGTGGCGCTCGTCATCGTGCTCGGCATCAACCTCATGTCGGTGAAGTGGTTCGGTGAGATGGAGTTCTGGGCCGCGCTGGTGAAGGTATTCGCGCTCAGCGCTTTCCTCATCGTCGGCACCATCTTCCTGCTCGGCCGATTCACCGTGCAGGGCGAGGCGACCGGGCCGACGGTGGTCGCCGAACACGGCGGCCTTTTCCCGACCGGCCTGCTGCCCCTCGTCCTGGTCACCTCCGGCGTCGTATTCGCTTACGCGGCAGTCGAACTCGTCGGCACCGCCGCCGGGGAGACCGAGAATCCCGAGCAGATCATGCCGCGCGCGATCAACTCCGTGATCTTCCGCATCGCGATCTTCTACGTCGGCTCGGTGGTGCTGCTCGGGCTGCTGCTGCCCTACACCGCCTACAAGGGCAGCGAGAGCCCGTTCGTCACCTTTTTCAGCGCGCTCGGTGTCCCCGGGATCGGCAGCGTGATGAACCTGGTGGTGCTCACCGCCGCGTTCTCCAGCCTCAACGCCGGCCTCTACTCGACCGGGCGCATCCTGCGCTCGATGTCGATGAACGGCAGCGCACCGAAGTTCACCGGCGTCATGGGCCGTAACGGTGTGCCCTACGGCGGCATCCTGCTCACCAGCCTGATCGCACTGTTCGGTATCGCGCTCAACGGCATCGTCCCCGACCAGGCCTTCGAGATCGTGCTGAACCTGGCCTCGCTGGGCATCGTCTCCTCCTGGGCCACCATCGTGCTGTGCCAGTTGCAGCTGTACCGGTGGTGGAAGCAGGGCCGGGCCGAGCGGCCCGCGTTCCGGATGATCGGCGCGCCCTACACCGGCGTGCTCACACTGATCTTCCTGGGATTCGTGGTGGTGCTGATGGCCTTCGACCGCCCGATCGGCACCTGGACCGTCGCCGCCCTGGTCTTCATCGTCCCGGCCCTGATCATCGGCTGGTTCGCGGCCCGCAAACGCGTCCTTGCCATCGCCGCGCGACGCGACGGCCACACCGGCCGGTTCCCCGTGGTCGCCAATCTCCCCATGGACGGCGAACCGCGCTAGCCCCGTAGACTCGCACTGTGTACAACTGGGACTTGCAGAACGCCATCGCGGCCTTCGTGGAGAGCATGCGCCCGAATTGGCCCGCTCAACACGAGCTGTACATGTCCGCGCTGCACACCTTCGCGGAGATGCAGAGTCATCTGCTGACCCTGCTCGGCTTCCCGCCGGTCCAGTGACGGCCACCGTCGGAACCCGCGTCGCGCCCGACGCGGACCCTGCCGAGCGCGCGCCCCGCCGGGTGCTCATGACGCTGCTGGTCGTGAGCGGGTTGTTCACGCTCGCGGTCGAGGTGCTGTATCTGCCGTTCTATCTGGGGCGCTCCGGTTTGCCCGCCCCGGAAGCGGCCGTCGTGGCCGCCGACTTCGCCATCGCCGGCACCGGCGGTGCCACCCCATTCCCGCTGACCGCCGCGCTGGCCGCCGTACTGAACGTGCTCCTGGTCGCCGCGATGGCCACCCTGACCGACAGCATCCGGATCATGCTGCTGCCCTTGCTCGCGTGGGCATTCGGGTTCTTCGTCTGCACGATCCCCGGCCCCGGCGGTGACCTCATGCTGCTGAGCAACTGGTCGACCCTGCTGCTGTTCCTCGGCGGCGTGATACCGCCACTGCTCTACGCGCTGCTGCGCTGGAACCCTGCCCGTTAGCGGACGTGGGTGGTCCTGACGGTGGACGCGGACTGCCGTCAGCCGATGCCGACGGCCGTCGTGGCCATGGCTGTCAGTCGACGCGGATCGCCATGGTGGCTACGACCGCGTCGGTCCGTACGCGCAGGGCGGTGGCCAGGACCGGGCCGCGCGGATTGTGGAAGACGCGGTGGCGCCAATGGGTGGGTTCCACCTGGGCGAGGAGCACAGTGACCGGGCGGCCGGTCGCGGTTTCCTTGCGGACATAGGCGGTGAGGGTGGCCACCAGGTTGCGGTGCGGGCAGGGGAGCACCACGAGTGGAATCCCGGGATGCCATTCCTGCCAGAGGGCGCTGAGGTGTTCGGTCTTCGACCGCTCGATCTCGGCGGCGACCGCGCGGATCTCACCGTGCATACGCAGCGCGGTTTCCAGCGCGCGGACGGTGACCTCGCTCATCGCGACGACCGGGACGAGTACCAGCGGATCGGAATCCGGTGTGAGCCGAAGCGGCGGCGGCACACTGCCCAGGCGCAGGGTGCGCGCCACCGCGCGATAGTAGTTCTCGGTGCGGGCGAACAGCATGATCAAGGCGGGCACGATGATCAGCAGCAGCCAGGCACCCTCATGGAACTTCTCGGCCAGCAGCACGACGCCCGCGACACAGGTGAGTGTCGCGCCGAAACCGTTGAGCGCCGAGCGGGTAACCCAGCCGCGGCCGCGTTCCCGGTACCAGTGCCGCACCAAACCCGTTTGGCTGATGGTGAATCCGATGAAGACACCGATCGCGTACAGGGGCAGCAGGCGGTGCGTGTCGGCGTCGACGATCACCAGGATCGATCCTGCCGTCACCGCCAGCGCCGCGACACCGTAACGGTAGACCGGGCGTTCGGAACGCATGGCGAACAGCGAGGGCAGACGGCGGTCCTTCGCGAGCAGCGACAGCAGCACCGGCAGCCCGCCGAAACTGGTGTTGGCGGCCAGCACCAGGACCACGGTGACCACCAGATTGGTGAGGTAGTACAACCAGCCGGTGCCGAACGCGGCCGCCGCGAGCTGGGCCAGAACGGTGACGCCGCCGCGCGGGACCACCTCGTGACGGCGGATCAGCCAGGCCAGTCCGAGCAGCAGGACACCGAGCAGCACCCCGAGCGCCACCTCGGTGTGCTGTGCGCGCCGTACCGCCGGACTGCGGAACGACGGCACCGCGTTGGCGATCGCCTCGACACCGGTGAGTGCCGAGCAGCCCGCGGCGAAAGCCTTGAGCAGCAACAGGATTCCGACCGCCTCCAGGATCGGGAACGGTGCCCGGTCGGTGCCGACGACGGCCACCGGCGCACTGCGGAGCAGGCCGGTGACGATGACGGCGACCATCAGGGCGATGAACAGGAACGCCGGCGCCATCAGCACTTTCGCCGATTCCGCGACACCGATCAGATTGAGCACGGTCAGCAGCGCCAAACCGATCAGCGTGAGCGTCAGCAGGTGACCGTCGAGCGCCGGGAACGCGCTGACCAGGCTCGCCGCGCCGGCCGCCAAACTCACCGCGACGGTCAGCACGTAGTCGACCACCAGGCTCGCCGCCGCCAGCAGCGCCGGGAACCGCCCCAGATGCCGCTTGGCCACCGCATACGACCCGCCCCCATCCGGATGCACCGCGATAACCTGCCGGTACGACAGCACCAGTACGAGCAACAGCAGAGCGATCACACCGGCTACCGGCAGGGCCCACGACACCGCCCCCGCCCCGGCCACCACCAGCACCAAGACGATCGCCTCGGGGCCATAGGCCACACTCGACAGCGCATCCAGCGACAACGCCGCCAACCCGCCCACCGCCGTCAGCCGATACTTATCTCCTCGCTGCATCCGCCGCACCCGCGGATCAGCGACCGTCACCTCTTTCCCCCGCGACTCCACCATGTCGACCACGAACCAATTGAACGCGGCCAGCCCGCAGCAATCACTCAGCGACACCCGCACCGGCGATTCCACCGCAACCGCGCGCCGTTCTCGCTGCCGGGCTCCGGGATCTCGCGCGGTTCTCACCGGAGGGCTGTGCGACCTCGCGCCGTTTGTCGCAGGGGGCCGCGACGCCGAGTGGTTCTTGTTGCGCGGTGTCGGGATCTCGCGGTTCTTCGTCGGAGGACAGCGTGACTTTGCGCAGTTCTCGTCGCAGGGCAGCGTGGCCTCGTGCCGTTCTCGCCATCCCACACCCGATTCCACCTCAGTACACACAAATTTGCATGGGTGATGTCGCTAGGACAGCTGTGTGTCATTGCGGCGGGCGCGTTGAGATCGTGTTCGGACAGTGTTCTTGGAGGTTCTGAACCGGACCACGGCGGGGCCCCTCGAGATTTTCCAGGGGACGATGGTGCCGTGGAGGTAAGTCCGGTAGGTCACTCGACGTGCCCAGCACATCCTGTTCCCTTCCAGGAGGGGGCATTTAGGCCGCCCCGGAAGCAACTGCTCGAGCACTCCACACGCCTATTCGTCACTGTGCACATGCAGATGCGTGTGTGCAGTGACGAAAAGGCGTGTGAAGTCAGCCGTCTACGGTGTGTCGAGCACCGAGTTGCCCAGGTGTCATCGATTCGATCAGGGGGTGGGCCTGGTCGAGGGGGAGGTCGATGATCGAGTAGCGTTTTCGGCCTGCGGCGGTGGCGGCGACGACGGTGGCGACGCCGGCCCTGCGCTGCCAGAAGGATTGGCGCACAGTCCAGCCGATGATGCCGGGGGCCTCCAGGCAGTCGCGGGTGCGGTCCAGGGAACCGGAGCGGGTGATCAGCCAGGCCGGGGCGGTGGTGGTCGCCGGGATGACGGTGTGCCCGAGTCCGCGATACCGATCCTCGGCAAGCGGGAGGGCGGCGAGTGCCATGAGCGCAGGTACTGCCAGCCACCAGGGCGAGAGCGGCGCGTCGATCAGACCGAGCACCAGCCAGGCGAGAACCAGCAGGACTGCCGGGATCAGTGCGCGGGTGTAGCGCCGTCTTCGGGCGACGGGGCCATGGGGAGTCAGCGGTGCACTGGTCTGCGCGGTGGTCCGGGGGATTCCCGCTCCGAGCGGCGACGCGCGCTGTCCAGGGTCGACCGCCGTCAGGGTGCCGTCGGCGGATCGCGCTGTCGCGTCCTGCCCGGCCTGCCGCGCCGCCGCTGGTGCCGAGGCTGTTGTATCGGGTCCTGCCCGTCGTGCTGCCGCAGCCGTTGGGGCTGAGTTGTCTGGTCCGGCTTGCTGTGTGGTTGTTGTCGCGGGGTCCGTTGTGTCGGGTCCGACCTGCCGCCCAGCCGTTGCGGGTGAGATTGTGGTGCCCAGTCCGGCCTGCCGCGCAGCTGTTGTCGCTGGGGCTGTGTTGTCTGGCCTGGCCTGTTGTTCAGCCGTTGCCGGTGAGGTTGTGGTTTCCGGTCTGGCTGGCCGCGCAGCTGCTGACGGGGCTGTCGGGTCTCCTGAGGCCGGCTGTGGATATGAATGTTCTTGTTGGACAACGACTTCGGCAGGTGCCGTGCTCGGCGAACCGGGGCGGTTCGGTGGTGTCGATGCCGCATCGATGCGGCCACTGTGTCCTATGGCGAACGAATCATGCTGTACTGCAACAGTATCGGTTGATCTGCGGCGGGGTTCCAGCAGTTCGGCGAGCGTGCGCTCGACGGCGGCTCGGGGTGCTTGGGGGAGCAGTTTCAGTTTGGGTTTCTCGCCGACCATGACGGCTTCGAGTTCGGCGGCGCCGGCCAGGCGCAGGAGAAGGGGTTCGCGCACGGTGGCGCCGCGGAAGCGGGCCAGGTCCATGGTGATCTGGCGGGTGGTGAACAGGCCGTGGCGTACGTGCAGGGTGTGGCCGTTGTCGAGGATCTGGAGCCCGTGATAGGTGATGAGGTAGCGGGTCCAGGCGGCGAGGCTGACCACCAGCACGATCGCGACGAGCAGCGCCAGCGCGGCGAGCAGCAGGACCGCGACGCCGCCCTCGCCGAGGTGCTGTGCCGCTTCGGATTCGAACAGCAGCTCGCCCAGCCCGTACTGGAAACCGAAACCCACGACCGGCGCGACGACTGCGAACCCCGTCAGTGACAGCGGCGCGTAGCGGGCCCAGGCGGCTCGCCAGTGCCCGATCTCCCGGGCGGTCCGCGTCGATTCCGCCGAATTATGTCCCGCCACAGCGCTTTGCGAGGTGTGCGCGAGCAGTTGTGCACGTAGCCCGGGCACCACCCGTGCGTCGAGCGCATCGAGTTTGCAGGTGTCCTCGCGCTCGGTGGCTCGGCCGGTGCCGATCACCACCACCGCCAATCCGAGCACCCGCCGCAGTGGATCCGCCTCGATGTCCACCGATCGGATCCGCGACCGCGGCACCGACAGTTTCTTGCGCTGGAACAGGCCGGTGCGCAACTCGACGTGCGTCGGCCCGACCCGGTAGCTGGTGGTGAACCAGCGGGTGAGCGCGAAGAGCACGATCAGGGTCAGCGGCACCAGACTCCACAGGTGATTGCCGCTGCTGGTGCCCAGTAGCACGGTGCCGATCAGGACCGGAATGAACTTCACCAGCTCGGTGATCGGATGCACCAGCAGCATCCGCTTGTCCAGCCGTAGCCAGCCCTCGGACTCCGCGACCCCGGTCATGACCGCTCCGGCCCGCGCGCTCTCACGTCGCGTCCCCGCGATGCTGTGCGGCGATCTCGGTCAAACGCCGCACAGTCTGTTCGGCGACCGGCAGATCCAGGGCGGAGATATGTACCGCCCCCGCCGACGACGCGGTCGTCACGGTGACCGTCGCCAAGCCGAGCATCCGCTCCAGCGGCCCCCGCTGGGTATCGACGGTCTGGATCCGCGAGATCGGCGCGACTCGGCTCTCCTGGGTCAACCAGCCGGCCCGGGTGTACACGGCCTCGTCGGTGACCTCCCAGCGGTGCACCGCGTATCGCCACAGCGGCACCACGACCACCGTCACCGCGGCCAGCGCCACCGCGATCACCAGCGACAGCAGCGCCGAACCCCGGCGTCCCGAATCGAGCACGGCCCAGACCGCCAGCGCCACCACCGGAATCACCCACCCCGCGCCCACCTGGAGCGCCCACAGCAGCCGCGCCCTCGCGCTCGGCCGCCAAGCGGGATCGGCCAGGATCGTGCGCGGCTGCGACATCTTGCCATCTTGCCCGAATTCCGGCGGGCACGGCGCGGACCCGGTGGAATCGCAGGCTCACCAGGCCCGGTCCGAATCCGGGAATAAGGCCGCGCGGCGGCGGAGTTGTCCCGCTCATGGCCGGTGCCACGCGGCGGTCCGGTGACTGACGAGCAGGCGAGGGAGACAGTTCCGGATGGGTAGCGCATGATCGAGGGCGTGAGTGAGCGCAGCGAACGAACCGAGGGCACGGCACAGCCTGTCACGGCGGAGCCGAGCGTCAGCGAGGTCCAGCGTTGACCGGGCTGGCGACACCGAGTGTTCCCCCCACATCGTCGGCGATGCGGCGCGCGCTGCGCCGCGCGCGTGACGGTGTGACGCTGAATGTGGACGAGGCGGCCGTGCTGCTGCACGCGAGCGGCGACGATCTCATCGATCTGTGCCGCAGCGCCGCGCGCGTGCGGGACGCGGGGCTGGAGTCGGCCGGTCGGCCGAAGACGATCAGCTATTCGCGCAATGTCTTCATCCCTTTGACCCGGTTGTGCCGCGACAAGTGTCACTACTGCACTTTCGTGACGGTGCCGGGCAAGCTGCGCGCCGAGGGCAAGGGCATGTTCCTGGAGCCGGACGAGGTGCTCGAGATCGCGCGCCGCGGCGCCGAACTGGGTTGCAAGGAAGCGCTGTTCACCCTCGGTGACCGGCCCGAGGACCGCTGGCCGGAGGCGGCGCAGTGGCTCGATGAACGCGGCTACGACTCGACCTTGGACTACCTGCGCGCCGTGTCGATCATGGTGCTGGAGGAAACCGGTCTGCTGCCGCATCTGAATCCGGGTGTGATGAGCTGGGCGGAGATCTCGCGGCTCAAGCCGGTGGCCCAGTCCATGGGCATGATGTTGGAGACCACCTCCACCCGGCTGTTCACCGAGAAGGGCAACTGCCATTACGGCAGCCCGGACAAGGATCCGGCGGTCCGGTTGCGCGCCATCACCGACGCGGGCCGCCTGTCGGTGCCCTACACCACGGGCATTCTGGTCGGCATCGGCGAGACGCTGCTCGAGCGTGCCGAGTCGATCATGGCTATCCGCAAGCAGCACAAGGCTTTCGGGCACATCCAGGAAGTCATCATCCAGAACTTCCGGGCCAAGGACGACACTGCGATGCGCGATGTGCCCGACGCGGGCATGGACGAGTTCCGGGCCACCATCGCGGTCACCCGGCTGGTGCTCGGTCCCGACGTACCGGTGCAGGCCCCGCCGAATCTGGTGTCGGAGCAGGAGTGTCGCGCGCTGATCGACGCCGGGATCGACGATTGGGGCGGCGTCTCCCCGGTGACCCCGGATCATGTGAATCCCGAACGCCCCTGGCCGAATCTGGACACGCTGCGCGCGATCACCGCGGCGGCCGGCTACGAGCTGGTCGAGCGGACCTCCGCGCATCCGAAGTATGTGCGCGCGGGCAACCCCTGGACCGATCCGCGGATCGGCGCGCACGTCGCCGCGCTCACCGATCCGGCGACGGGCCTGGCGAATCCGGACGCCATGCCCAAGGGCCTGCCCTGGCAGGAGCCGGACGAGTCCTGGGAGTCGGCGGGGCGCGTCGATCTGAACACCTCGATCGACACCGAGGGCCGAAATACCGAGTCCCGCAGCGATTCCGGGCTGGGTGAGGAGATCACGGGCGCGTTCGGCGACTGGGAGACGATTCGCGAACAGGCCCGCGATCTCGCGGTGACCGCGCCGGAGCGGCTGGACTCCGAGGTGCTCGCGGCGTTGCGCGCCGCCGAGCAGGATCCGGCCGGGCTCACCGACGACCAGTACCTCGCGCTGGCCACCGCGGACGGCGCGAACCTGGAAGCCGTTGCGGCCCTTGCCGATCAGCTGCGTCGCGACGTGGTCGGCGACGATGTCACCTACGTGGTGAACCGGAACATCAACTTCACCAACATCTGCTACACCGGCTGCCGATTCTGCGCCTTCGCGCAGCGCAAGGGCGACGCCGACGCGTTCACCCTGAGTACCGACGAGGTCGCCGACCGGGCCTGGGAGGCCCATGTCGACGGCGCCACCGAGGTCTGCATGCAGGGCGGTATCGATCCGGAGCTGCCGGTCACCGGTTACGCGGATCTGGTGCGCGCGGTGAAGCGACGGGTGCCGTCCATGCACGTGCACGCCTTCAGCCCGATGGAGATCGTGAACGGCGCCTCACGTGGCGGCCAGAGCATCCGGGACTGGCTGGTGGCGCTGAAAGAGGCGGGGCTGGACACGATTCCGGGTACGGCCGCGGAGATCCTGGACGACGAGGTGCGCTGGGTGCTGACCAAGGGCAAGCTGCCCGCCTCGGCCTGGATCGAGGTGATCACCACCGCGCATCGGATCGGCCTGCGCTCGAGTTCGACCATGATGTACGGCCACGTCGACAATCCGAAGCACTGGGTCGGGCATCTGCGGGTGCTGCGCGGAATCCAGGACGAGACCGGGGGTTTCACCGAGTTCGTGCTGCTGCCGTTCGTGCACCAGAGTTCTCCGCTGTATCTGGCGGGCGCGTCCCGGCCGGGTCCGACCATCCGGGACAACCGGGCCGCGCACGCGCTGGCCCGGATCATGCTGCACGGCCGGATCGACAATATCCAGACCAGCTGGGTCAAACTGGGCACCGCGGGTACCCGCATGATGCTCGAGGGCGGCGCCAACGATCTGGGCGGGACGCTGATGGAGGAGACCATCTCCCGGATGGCGGGTTCGCAGCACGGGTCGGCGAAGACGGTCGCCGAACTCGTCGAGATCGCCGCCGGGATCGGGCGGCCGGTCCGGGAACGCACCACGGTGTACGGCCCGGTCGAGCGCCGCGCCGCGCCGCTGCCGCTGTCTATCGGTTAGCCGGGCGACTGGGGGGACGACGGGCCCGGTGCGTGGCACTAGGATCGAGGGTGCCGACGTCGGTGTGGACGGGACCATCCGGCGTCGCGACCGGGCCCCGAGCAGGCGAGTTAGGGCAGGCTGACCGGTAGTAACGTGGGGTGTCCCGATAGGGTTTCGCAGGCGGACCATCCCCGCAGGTGAGGACAGACTAGGAGAACGGCAGTGCCGTACATCATCGCTGAACCGTGCGTTGACGTGAAGGACAAGGCATGCATCGAGGAATGCCCCGTGGACTGCATCTACGAGGGTGGTCGCATGCTGTACATCCAACCCGACGAGTGCGTGGACTGTGGTGCATGTGAACCCGTGTGCCCGGTGGAGGCGATCTTCTACGAGGACGACACCCCGGATCAGTGGAGCGGCTACGTGAACGCCAATGTCGACTTCTTCCACGAGCTGGGTTCCCCGGGCGGCGCGACCAAGGTCGGCGCGGTCGACTACGACCCGCCGTTCATCAAGGAACTACCTCCGATGGCGGAGTGAGTAACCCGTGACATCGCGTAGCCGGGTCAGCAGTCTGCTTCCGGATTTTCCCTGGGACACCATTGCCGCGGTCAAAGCGCGCGCGGCGGCGCATCCCGGCGGGCTGGTCGATCTGTCGGTCGGTACACCCGTCGATCCGGTGGCGCCGCTGATCCGCACCGCCTTGAACGCGGTGGCGGAGGTGCCCGGCTACCCGACTACGCACGGCACGCCGGAGCTTCGCGCGGCGGCCGTCGAGGCGCTCAAGCGGCGCTTCGGCATCACCGGTATCGATCCGGCGGCGGTGCTGCCGGTGATCGGCACCAAGGAACTGATCGCCGGGCTACCCCGGCTGCTCGGTCTCGGCGCGGGTGATCTGGTGGTCATCCCCGAGGTCGCCTACCCGACCTACGAGGTCGGCGCACTGCTGGCGGGCGCCCAGATCTTGCGTGCGGACGGACTGACCAAGTCGGGCCCGCGGACGCCGGGCCTGATCTACCTGAATTCGCCGTCCAATCCGACCGGCAAGGTGCTGCCGGTCGAACATCTGCGCAAGGTGGTGGCCTTTGCCCGCGAACGCGGCGCGATCGTCGCCTCCGACGAGTGCTACCTCGGATTGACCTGGGAGGGGCGGGCCGTCTCGATCCTGGATCCCGAGGTCTGCGACGGCGATCACACGAACCTGCTCGCCATCCACTCGCTGTCCAAGACCTCGAATCTGGCCAGCTACCGCGCCGGTTTCGTGACCGGCGATCCGGAGCTGGTAGCCGAGCTGCTCGAGGTGCGCAAGCATTCCGGGATGATGCTGCCGCTGCCCATCCAGGCCGCGATGACGGCCGCGCTGAGCGACGACGCGCACGAGGACGCGCAGCGGGAGCGCTATCGCGCGCGCCGCGAAATCCTGCGAGAGGCCCTGCGGGCGGCCGGTTTCCGGATCGATCATTCCGAGGCGGGGCTGTACCTGTGGTCGACTCGGGGCGAGAACTGCCGGGCCACCCTGGACTGGCTGGCCGAGCGGGGCATTCTGGCCGCGCCGGGCGATTTCTACGGGCCGGCCGGTACCGAGCACGTCCGGCTCGCGCTGACCGCCGGTGACGAGCGGATCGCCGCTGCCGCGCAACGGCTTTCGTCGAACTGAGTTATTCGTCGTCCGGTTCGGCCGGGCGGGCCGGCGCGAGCCGGACCACCCCGGCGTCGAGATCGAGGTCGACGCCGGGATGCTGCTGGCCGTTGCTGTCCTCGCTGCCCTCGTCGGTCAGTTTCCCGCCGTTGAACAGTTCACCGATGACACCCATGGCCCCAGCCTAGCCGCGCTCAGCGCAGGGCCGGGTCGCTGACCTTCTCGCTGCTGCCGCCGGCGGCGTAGGCGCGGTCCTGCAGATCGAGCAGCGGGTTGCCGGGCTGCACCTCGACCACACTCTCACCGATGACACCGCCCTGCGGGCACCACACCGACACGCGATGCGTTCCCGGCTTCAGGTTCTCGATGACGATCGTGCCGTCCGGCTCCATCCCGATGCTCTGGGTGTCGGGGGTGCCGAAGCTGGGGTCGATGAGGCAGTGTCCGGCCGGGTATTCGGTGCCGGTGACGGTGACTTTGATCCGTTCGCGACCCGCGACGACCTGGGTGGAGCCCCAGTCGGCCTGGGCGAGCGCGGGGGTGGCCAGCAGCAGGGATCCGGCGGCGAGTGCGGTGGCGAGAATTCGCGCGGTGGTCATGGGATGAGCCTAGGTCTTTCCTGATCGACAAAGCCAGCCCGCGACACGCGAGTGCGCGAACCGTCGCCTGGCGCGCCGCCCGCGGCGCTAACCTGGGGTATGGACGCTGTCACGGTTGTCCCTGCCCCCGCCAACGAACCGGTGCACTCCTATGCACCGGGTAGCCGGGAGCGGGCGCTGCTGGTCGCGAAACTGGCCGAACTCTCCGCCGAATCCGTCGATGTGCCACTGGTGATCGCCGGAAAGCACCGCTCGGGGACCGGGCAGGGGCACGAGATCGTCGCACCGCACCGGCATCGCCACATCCTGGGGACCTACACCGATACCACTCATTCCGAGGCCCGCGCGGCGGTCGACGCGGCGGTCGCGGCGGCACCCGCCTGGCGGGCCATGTCGTTCGACGACCGTGCCGCGGTGCTGCTGCGCGCCGCCGATCTGCTGGCCGGGCCGTGGCGGGAAACCATCGCCGCCGCAACGATGCTCGGCCAGTCGAAGACGGCGCAGCAGGCCGAGATCGACGCGCCCTGCGAGCTGGTCGACTTCTGGCGCTTCAATGTGGCCTTCGCGCGGGATCTGCTGGCGCAGCAGCCACGCTCGAGCGACGGGGTGTGGAACCGGATGGATTTCCGGCCGCTGGAAGGTTTCGTCTACGCGATCACCCCGTTCAACTTCACCGCGATCGCGGGCAATCTGCCTACTGCGCCCGCGCTGATGGGCAATACCGTGGTCTGGAAACCGTCACCGACGCAGACGCTTTCGGCGTTCCACACGATGCGGCTGCTGGAGGCGGCGGGTCTGCCGCCGGGCGTGATCAATCTGGTGACCGGTGACGGGATAGCGCTGTCGGAGGTGGCGCTGGCCGATCCACGGCTGGCCGGAATCCATTTCACCGGTTCCACCAAGACCTTTCAGTACCTGTGGCGTGAGGTGGGCGCGAATATCGGCCGCTACCACGGGTATCCGCGCCTGGTCGGGGAGACCGGCGGCAAGGATTTCATCGTGGCGCACAGTTCGGCCGATCCGGACGCGGTGCGCACGGGGCTGATCCGTGGCGCCTACGAGTATCAGGGGCAGAAGTGCTCGGCGGCGTCGCGCGCGTATCTGCCGCGTTCGCTGTGGCGGCGGATGGGGGAGGACTTCCTGGCCGAGGCGGCGGAGCTGACCTACGGCGATGTGGCGGATCTGACGAATTTCGGTGGGGCGGTGATCGATCGGCGGGCCTACGAGAAGAACGTGGCGGCCATCGAACGCGCCCGGGCCGCCGGGCTCGAGATCCCGGTCGGTGGCACCTACGACGACACCGAGGGCTGGTTCGTCCGCCCCACGGTCCTACTCTCCGACGATCCACACGACGAGTCCTTCGCCACCGAGTATTTCGGGCCGGTCCTGTCGGTGCACGTCTACGACGACGACACACCCGAGGCGTTCCCGGCCATCCTCGCCGAGGTGGACCGGGCCGCCCCGTACGCGCTGACCGGCGCGATCTTCGCCCAGGATCGGGCCGCGGTCGAACAGGCAGGCGCCGCACTGCGATTCGCCGCGGGCAACTTCTACATCAACGACAAGCCCACCGGCGCGGTGGTCGGGCAGCAGCCCTTCGGCGGCGCCCGCGCCTCCGGCACCGACGACAAGGCAGGTTCGCCGCTGAATCTGCTGCGCTGGACCGCACCCCGGGTGATCAAGGAAACCTTCGATCCGCCCACCGACTATCGCTATCCGCACATGGGATCGGATTCGTGACGGGGGAGCGCGCGCGGTGGGCGTGAACCCGCTGCGCCCGGTGATCCTCGCGGCCGCCGACTCGTCGCGGATGAAGCGGGCACTGACCGGCACGAAGGTCACCGCCGAGATCGTGCGGCGGTTCGTCGCCGGCGATGATCGCGCCGAATTGCTGCCAGTGGCAGCCGAACTGCGGACCAGTGGGCGCATGGTCAGCGTCGACTTCCTGGGCGAGAACACCACCGATCGCGCGCAGGCCGACGCCACCGTGGCCGAATACCGGGCGCTGATCACGGATTTGGCGGCGGCCGGGCCGGAATCGAGGACCGGTGGCGCGATTCCGATGGAGGTGTCGGTGAAATTGTCGGCGCTCGGGCAGGCGCTGTCCGTCGACGGCCCCGCCATCGCCACCGACAATCTGCGCACCCTGTGCCGCGCGGCGGCCGAGGCCGGAGTGTGGGTCACCGTCGACGCCGAGGATCACACCACCACCGCCGCCACCCTGGCGACCGTGCGCGCGCTACGGCCCGAATTCCCTTGGCTGGGTGCGGTATTGCAGGCTTACCTGCATCGCACCGAGTCCGACTGCGCCGAGCTGGCCGGGCCCGGTTCCCGGATTCGGCTGTGCAAGGGCGCCTATCGGGAGCCGCGGGAGGTGGCCTTCCAGCGGGGGAACGAGGTCACCGACTCCTACCTGCGCTGTCTGGACGTGCTCATGCGCGGTGACGGGTATCCCATGGTGGCCACGCACGATCCCGTACTGGTGCTCGCCGCCGAACAGCTGGTCGCCGAAACCGGCCGTGCCACCGATACTTTCGAGCATCAGATGCTCTACGGTATCCGCGACGCCGAGCAGCTGCGGCTGGCGGGCGCCGGGCTGACGATGCGGGTCTACGTGCCCTACGGCAGTCAGTGGTACGGCTATCTGACCCGCCGCCTGGCCGAGCGCCCGGCGAATCTGACCTTCTTCCTGCGGGCGCTGGTCGGGTCCTGATCAGACCAGCGGCCGGCCCAGCCGGCGGCGGATCCGCATATCGAGCAGGTAGGCGTTGACCGGGAACATTCGCAGCGGCTGGGGCAGCCGGGTCTGCACCGCCGAGATCCCGCGCCAGAGCCGGGTGAAGCGGACCTCGTCGCGTGCGGTCCAGCGCATGCCCATCTCGTCACGTAGATGCTGGGGGAGCAGGCCGGTGACGATGAAGCGCTGTAGCCGGGCGAAGACCAGCTGGATCGGCCGCGGCATCATCTTCAGGTCGATCATGGCGTCGAAGTAGCGACGCAGCTCGGGCTCGATCGATTTGGTGGCCAGGTTCTCGTCCCAGTACTGCTGGAATGCGGCGCGATCGACGGGCCAGCTCTCCGGCCGCATCTGCAAGGTGGTGCCCAGCCGGGCGCAGTACTGGTAGAACGCTTCGGCGGTGCGCGGTTGCATCGGCCCGTGCATACGGGTGTGCAGGTCATCGATGCCCCAGTACAGGCAAGCCGCCACCCACAGCTGGAGATTCGGGTCGAAGGCGTTGTATTTGACCGGGCTGGCCGCGCTGGAGCGTACCGGCCGATGCGATTCGTTGACGGCGTCGCGGTAGGCCGCGCGTTCGTCGTCGGTGCCCATGAGCGCGACCGCGAGATAGGTGAGGGTGGTGCGCAGCCGCTTGATCGGGTGCAGCGTGACCTTGCCGCTGTCGACCGTGCTCTCCAGTACGCCGCGCCCCACCGGGCGCAGGCTGAGCTGCATGATCACGTTCGCGGCACCGCCGAGGAAGGCGGCCACGCCGTCCAGGTGCGGCCGCACGGTCTCCGGGGTGAACGGGACGTAGTCGACAGGGTCGGGATCGTGGGCGCGAGATGCGGCTGTCATGGCTCTCCATTGAGCTGTGAGACGATTTATATCTAACCTTCTCATCGTCTCGGTGGAGTGTCAACGCCGAGCCGTGACTCGATAGGGTGGACCCATGGCGAGGCTGACCAAGTTGCTGTCGCTGGTGCGCAGCACCGGCCCGGAGGATCGCAATCAGGCGCGCGTGCTGGACGCGGCGCTGCTGGCGTTCCTCGACTTCGGCATCAAACGCACCAGCATGGTCGAGGTGGCCCGGCGCTGCGGGCTCTCGCTCGCGACGCTGTACCGGCGCTTCGCCAGCAAGTCCGACCTGATCCAGGCCGTCGCGCTGCGGCAGACCCGCGAATTCATCGACGAGGTGGACGCGGTGCTGCAAGGACAGGTCGACCGCGACGCCAGCGCCGAAGACCAGATCGTCGAACTGTTCGCCGCCTTTCTCACCGGGCTGCGCGAGAACAAACTGGTGCACCGCTTGCTGGCCACCGAACCGGAATTCGTGCTGCCGTTCCTCACCACGCAGGGCGCGCCCATCATCGAACTGGGGCGCGACTACCTCGCCGAATTCGTCACCCGCTTGCAGGCGGAAGGCAAACTGCCGGAATACGATCCAGAACCGCTGGCCGAAATGATCGCGCGCACGGCCGTTTCGCTCGCGCTCACACCGCAGACGGTGATTCCCCTCGGCGACGACGCCGCTATCCGGCAGTTCGCCCGCGACCACGTGGTGGTGTCGTTCCGGGTGCCGCACTAGACCAGGCGCAACCCCAGCCGGCGGCGGAGGCGGAAGTCCGCCATATAGGCGTTGACCGGGAACATGCGGACCGGCGCGGGCATGTGCCCGGATACGGCGCCGAGCGTGCGCAGCAAGGCCGCGAGCACCTGATCGTCGAAAGCGCTCCAGCGCATGCCCATCTGGGCGCGCAGGTGCGGTGGCAACATGCCGGCCACGACCCAGCGGTGCAGTGGCGCGAAGGGCAGGCGCAGTGGTAGCGGCAACATCTTCAGGTCGATCAGATCGTCGAAATAGGCCCGGACCGGCGGGTCGATCCGGGTGCGCGCCAGATTCTCGGCCCAGTACGCGTCGAAGGCGGCGCGGTCGGCGGGCCACAGCTCCGGGCGCATCTGCAAGGTGGTGCCGAGGCGGGCGGCGAAATAGTAGAAGGCGTCCGCGTCCGAGTCGTCCATCGGGCCGTGCAGGCGCTCGTACATGTCGCGCGCGCCCCAATACAGGCAGGCCGCCACCCACAATTGCAGTTTCGGGTCGAAGGCGTTGTACCTCACCGGACTCGACGCCGTGGAGCGCACCGCGCGATGTGACCGATTCACCGCCGCCCGATAGGCCGCGCGCTCGTCGTCGTCACCGAGCATGGCCACCGACAGGTAGGTGACGGTGGTGCGCAACCGTTTGATCGGGTGCAGCGTGACCTTGCCGCTGTCCACGGTGCTCTCCAGCACGCCGTAGCCGACAGGTGGTTCGGCGAGCTGCATGATGACATTGGCGGCGGCACCGAAGAAGGCGGTCGCGCCGTCCAGATAGCGGGCGATGTCGAAATCTTCGGCGGGCTTCGAATTCCGCGCTGCGCGAAGCGGACTGGTCATGATCGACCCCGTTCTCGTCGTTGAGAAGGTTGTCCATTAACTTTCTCATTGCCTCGAAATGGTGTCAACGGTCACACTGTGGCGTGCAGTAGCGTGGGCGCGTGTCCTATGGCCCGCCGCTGCTGCTTCGCTCGCTGAACCCGCTCGCCGTCGCCGCCGGGGCGGATATCCCCGACGCCGTCACGATCGACGGCGTCACGCTCTCGCGCAGCGATCTGCTGGGTGCGGCCACCTCTGTGGCCGAGCGGATCGCCCGTGCGGAACGGGTCGCGGTGCTGGCCCGGCCGACCGTGACCACGGTGCTCGCGGTCCTCGGCTGCCTGCTCGCGGGCGTGACCGTGGTGCCGGTGCCGCCGGACTCCGGCAGCGCCGAACTCGCCCACATCCTGCGGGATTCCGGCGCGCAGGCCTGGCTGGGTGCGGCCCCGGACGGCACCGACCTGCCGGTGGTGCCGGTACGGGTGCACGCCCGGTCCTGGCACACCTATCCCGAACCCGACCCGGCCACAACGGCTTTCATCCTCTACACCTCCGGCACCACCGGTCCGCCGAAAGGTGTGGTGCTGTCGCGCGGTGCGATCGCGGCCGGGCTGGACGCGCTCGCCGACGCCTGGTCCTGGACGCCGGGTGATGTTCTCGTGCACGGACTTCCGCTGTTCCACGTGCACGGCCTGATCCTGGGCGTACTCGGCCCCCTGCGGGTGGGCAGCCCGCTCGTGCATACCGGCAAACCCACGCCGCAGGCGTACGCGGCGGCGCGTGGCACGCTCTACTTCGGGGTGCCCACCGTGTGGTCGCGGATCACCGAAGACCCCGACGCCGCAAAGCGATTGGCGCACGCGCGGCTGCTGGTCTCGGGCAGCGCGCCGCTGCCCGTACCGGTCTTCGAACGGCTACGTGAACTCACCGGCCACGCGCCGGTCGAGCGCTACGGCATGAGCGAAACCATGATCACCCTGTCCACTCGCGCCGATGGTGAACGCCGACCCGGCTGGGTCGGCACTCCGGTTGCCGGGGTGCGCACGCGCCTGCGCGACGAAGTGGGCGCGGACGTGCCGCACGACGGTGAAAGCATCGGCGGCCTCCAGGTTTCGGGCCCCATGCTGTTCGACGGCTACCTCGACCGCCCGGACGCCACCGCCGCGAGCTGGACCGACGACGGCTGGTTCCGCACCGGTGACGTCGCCGTCATCGACCCCGCCGGTTGGCACCGCATCGTCGGCCGCGAATCCGTCGACCTGATCAAGTCCGGCGGCTACCGCGTCGGCGCGGGCGAGATCGAAACCGCCCTGCTCGGCCACCCGGCGGTCGCCGAGGCCGCCGTCGTCGGCCTCCCGGACGCCGACCTGGGCCAGCGCATCGTCGCCTACGTCGTGCTGCGCGAAACCCCGGCCGAACCCGTCGAGGAGCGACTCATCGCCCATGTGGCCGACCAACTCTCGGTCCACAAACGCCCCCGCGAAATCCGCGTCGTGGACGCACTGCCGCGCAACGCCATGGGCAAGGTCCAGAAGAAGCTGCTGCACTGACCGAAGCTTGACCTCGAGCCGACTCGAGGTTCTACGGTCGGTTCATGTCCGAGACTTTGACGCCCGCGCACATCGAGTACCTCAACAGTCAGTTCCTGGGACGGTTGGCGACGGTGCGGTCGGATGGATCACCGCAGAACAATCCGGTCGGGGTGTTCTACAATGCCGAGCTGGGGACGATCGATATCGGCGGGTATCGGATGGGCAGCACGCGCAAGTTCCGAAATCTGGCCGACAACGAGCGGGTGGCGCTGGTGGTGGACGATCTGGTGTCCACCGATCCGTTCACGCCCAGGTGCCTCGAGATTCGCGGGACGGCGGTCGCGTTGCGTGATGTCGAGCCGCCGCAGGCGGGTTTCTCGCGCGAGATCATTCGGATCCGGCCCGAGCGGGTCATCGCCTACAACATCGACTGAAACGCGAAACGCCCACCGGTGGCGGGCGTTTCGCAGGTTCGGGTCAGTCGTTGGCGTGCAGTGCGGCGTTGAGCTCGATGCCGGTGCCGGTACGGGACACGACCTCGACGGCGCCGGTCTGCGAATTGCGGCGGAACAGCAGGTTGTCGCGGCCGGACAGCGACGCGGCCTTGACCACGGTGCCGTCGGGCGTGGTGACCTTGGTGCCCGCGGTGAG
This sequence comes from Nocardia sp. NPDC127579, assembly GCF_042672005.1. Taxonomy (NCBI): domain Bacteria; kingdom Bacillati; phylum Actinomycetota; class Actinomycetes; order Mycobacteriales; family Nocardiaceae; genus Nocardia; species Nocardia sp. NPDC127579. The sequence continues at coordinate 383,675 of NZ_JBHXVZ010000002.1, forward strand.
GTAGAGACCGGCCTCGAGGACGCAGTCGTCGCCGAGCGGGATACCGAGGCCGGAGTTGGCGCCCAGCAGCGAACGCTCACCGATCGAGATGATCGTGGTGCCGCCGCCGGACAGGGTGCCCATGGTGGACGCGCCGCCACCGATATCGGAGCCCGCGCCCACGACGACACCGGCCGAGATCCGGCCCTCGACCATGGAGTTGCCGAGGGTGCCCGCGTTGAAGTTCACGAAGCCCTCGTGCATGACGGTGGTGCCCGACGCCAGGTGCGCGCCCAGGCGGACCCGGTCGGCGTCGCCGATGCGCACACCGGAGGGCACCACGTAGTCGACCATGCGCGGGAACTTATCGATGCTGTAGACGGTGACCGGGCCGCGGGCCCGCAGTTTGGCGCGCACCGCCTCGAAACCGTCCACGGCGGCGGGACCGTGATTGGTCCACACCACATTGCTGAGCAGGCCGAACTGTCCGTCCAGGCTCACCTCGTGCGGCTTGACCAGCCGATGCGAGAGCAGGTGCAGGCGCAGGTACACATCGTGCGCGTCGACCGGCGCGGCGGACAGATCCGCGATGGTGGTGCGCACCGCGATCACCTCGACACCGCGGGCGTCGTCGAGACCGAGCAGCGCCGCGTACTCCGCGGGCGCCGCCTCCAGGCGCTTGGTGCCGGTCTCGGCGAACTCGCCGAGCTCCGGGTTCGGGTACCAGGTGTCCAGGACGGTCCCGTCCGCGGTCACATTGGCGATACCGACTGCTGCTGCTCCCTGAATGCTCACGTCGCAAGAGGTTACCCACTCGGGCCGGGCGGTGGTGCGGCTACCTCGCGGCGGTCTAGCCAAATTTGGCTACTCGAGCTACGGTTGAATCATTAGCCAAATTTGGTTAGACAGGAGATCGGAATGTCCGCTGTAACGCCCTATGTGATGGTCGACGACGCCACCCGCTTCCGCGCCTTCCTCGAACAGGTCTTCCACGCCGAGGTGCCCGTTCGGGTGCCACTGCACACCGACCCGGCCCGCACGATCCACGCCGAGGCACGCATCGGCGACGGCTCGCTGTTCTTCGCCGACTCCGGGCCCGACGGCGGTCGGTGCCTGCGCTCGCCTGCCGAACCCGTGCACGTCCAGCTGTGGACCGTGGTGCCCGAACCCGAGGCCGCGCATCGGCGGGCCCTCGCCGCCGGCGCGCACTCGGCGGCACCGGTCACCGTGCAGGACGACGGCAGCCGGATGGGTGGCTTCGTCGACCCGTTCGGCACACTGTGGTGGGTCTGCGCACCCGCCTGACATCCGACCGGGAGGTACCACGTGACGGCGGTTCGACTGCTCGTGCTCGGCGCGATCCGGCGCCACGGCCGCGTACACGGCTATCAGGTGCGCGCCGACCTGGAGTCCTGGGGGGCGCACGAATGGGCCCGAGCCACTTCGGGATCGGTCTATCACGCGCTGAAGTCGCTGACCAAGGACGCGCTGCTGCGGGTGCACGAGACCACACCGAGCGAAGCGGGCGGACCGCCGCGCATGGAATACGAACTCACTCCGGAAGGGGATCGGGCCTACCTGCAACTGCTGCGCTCGGCGCTGGCCCGGCGTGATCCACGCCTGGACCTGCTCGCCGCCGCCGTCGGGTTCATCGACGATCTGCCCCGCGCCGACGCCGTCGCGCTCCTGCGGGACCGGGCCCGGGAATTACGCGACTGGCGCGCCGCGATCACCGCGGACATGCCGCCCGATACCGACCTCGACACCTGGGGGCCGGTCGGTGAGGTGCTCGGACTGTGGCTCGACACCGCCGACAGCCGTGCCGCGTGGACCGAACGCCTGATCAGCCGGCTCGAGCGTGGCGCGTTCACGATGGCCGACGATTGAACGAGGTGCGGCCCGTCCCGGTGGTCGAGTCGTAGGCTGGGCGGGTGAAACTCGACCTGTCTGCCGACCCCATCGCGCTCACCGCCGCCCTCGTCGATATCCCCAGCGTGTCGCTGGACGAGCAGGAGATCGCCGATCAGGTGGAGGCGGCGCTGCGGGAGCAGACCTCGGGGTTCGAGGTGCTGCGGCACGGGAATGTGGTGCTGGCCCGGACGAATCGGGACCTGCCGACCCGCGTGATCCTGGCCGGGCATCTGGATACCGTGCCGATCGCCGACAATGTGCCGAGCCGGTTCGGCGTGGACGCGGCAGGTGAGCCGGTGCTGCACGGCTGCGGCACCGTCGACATGAAATCCGGTGACGCGGTGTTCCTGCACCTGGCCGCCACCATCGCCGACCCGGTGCACGATCTGACGCTGATCTTCTACGACGGCGAGGAAATCGCCGCGAAACACAACGGCCTCGGCCACATCGAACGCGACCTGCCGGACTGGCTCGCCGGCGACCTCGCGATTCTCGGCGAGCCATCCGGCGGCTGGATCGAGGCCGGATGCCAGGGCACCCTGCGGGCCCGGCTGCGCACGGCAGGCGTGCGGGCGCATTCGGCCCGATCCTGGAAGGGCGACAACGCGATTCACCGGCTGGCCCCGATCCTCGGGCGGCTGGCCGAGTACCGCGCCCGCGAGGTCGACATCGACGGCTGCGTCTATCGGGAGGGACTGTCGGCGGTGCGGGTATCCGGCGGGGTCGCGGGCAATGTCATCCCCGATGCCGCCGAGGTCGACGTGAATTTCCGGTTCGCGCCGGACCGGTCCGTCGACCAGGCCGTCGCGCACGTGCGGGAGGTCTTCGAGGGGCTCGAGCTGGATTTCGAACTCACCGACTCCGCCCCGGGCGCACTGCCCGGCCTCACCGCCCCCGCCGCCAAGAGCCTGATCGATTCGGTGAACAGCCATGGCGGCGGCGGTATTCGGGCCAAATACGGCTGGACCGATGTCTCCCGGTTCGCCGCGCGCGGCATCCCCGCCGTGAACTTCGGCCCCGGTGATCCCAACCTGGCGCACAAACGCGACGAGCACTGCCCGACCGCCCAGATCACCGCCGTCACCGCGATGTTGCGCAGCTACCTCACCGGGGCCTGATCCGTTCCGGGCGTTCGGGACAGACAGCGAGGGTGCGGGTATGTCGCCCGCAGGTAGCGTGGGGCGCATGTCCAGCGACGCCGCCGAACCCGAGGTTGCCCGTCCAGCGGGAACCGACACCCCCGCCCGCCCGCCCGTGCTCGGCACGCCGGTTGCGAGCGCGCCGGTCACCAGCGGCGCGGTGCCGGGGCTACCGAGATCGACGCCGAAGATGCGCGGCCCGGTCATGTTTCGGCGCGACCGCAAACCCGGCCTGCGCACCGCCGACCAGAACCTGCTCGACGATCACGGCCCCAGCGACTGGGTGCACACCGATCCGTGGCGCGTGCTGCGGATCCAGTCCGAATTCGTGGAGGGCTTCGGCGCGCTGGCCGAGGTGCCGCCCGCGGTGGCCGTCTTCGGGTCCGCGCGCACGCCGGTCGACCATCCCGAATACCAGGCGGGCCGGGCGATCGGGGCCGCGCTGGCCGACGCTGGCTACGCGGTGATCACCGGCGGCGGCCCGGGCGCGATGGAGGCCGTGAACCGGGGCGCCTCCGAAGCCGGCGGGTACTCGATCGGCCTCGGCATCGAGCTGCCCTTCGAGCAGAGCCTCAACGAGTGGGTCGATCTGGGGATCAACTTCCGATACTTCTTCGCCCGCAAGACCATGTTCGTGAAGTACTCGCAGGCATTCGTCTGCCTCCCAGGCGGATTCGGCACCCTGGACGAACTCTTCGAGGCGCTCACCCTGGTGCAGACCCGCAAGATCACCCGTTTCCCGATCATCCTGTTCGGCACCAGATACTGGTCGGGACTGATGGATTGGCTGCGGGATTCGCTCTGCGGCTCCGGCAAGATCGCGCCCGCCGATCTGGCCCTGCTGCACGTCACCGACAGCGTCGAGGACGTGGTGTCGATCATTACCGGCAATGCCGCGTCGGGGGCCGCCCCCGACGCGATCGGAACGGAGGACCTGTGGTGAGCGCTCCCTACTCGGTGTGTGTGTACTGCTCGGCGAGCACCGCCGACACCGCATATCTGGCGCTCGCCGCTCAGGTCGGCACCGAGATCGCCCGCCGCGGCTGGCAGTTGGTGTCCGGCGGCGGCAACGTGTCCATGATGGGCGCGGTCGCCACGGCGGCCCGGGCCGGTGGCGCGCAGACCGTCGGCGTCATCCCGAAGCACCTGGTGCACAAGGAGGTCGCCGATACCGACGCCGACGAACTGGTGGTCACCGACACCATGCGGCAGCGCAAGCAGATCATGGAGGACCGCGCCGACGCCTTCCTCACCCTGCCCGGCGGGATCGGAACGCTCGAGGAGTTCTTCGAGACCTGGACCGGCGGCTATCTGGGCCAGCACGAGAAACCGGTGGTGCTGCTGGACACCGACGGCTTCTATCGCGGCCTGTTCGACTGGATCGACGAGCTGTATCAGCGCAAGTTCGTGCCGCAACCGGCGCTGGACCGGATCACCGTGGCCACCACGCTGGACGACGCGTTCGCCGCGCTGGCGCCCTAGCGGCGGTCCGTACCGTCGATCTCGGGCCGGTATCGCGCTCGGTACAGTCAAGGTCATGTTCAGCCCCGCCGTGCCGCCGCTTCCCACGCTGTGCGGCAGGCCGGTGCGGGTGGACAGCGCCCTGGTGATGGCGATCGTGAACCGCACCCCCGATTCGTTCTACGACCGGGGCGCCACCTTCAGCGATGCGGCGGCCATGGACGCGGTCGCGCGGGCGGTGGCCGAGGGCGCCGACCTGGTCGATATCGGCGGCGTGAAAGCCGGGCCGGGCACGGTGGTGGACGCCGCCGAGGAGGCCGAGCGGGTGGTCCCCTTCGTCGCGGCGATCCGGGGCAAGTATCCGCAGCTATTGATCAGCATCGATACCTGGCGGTCCGAGGTGGCGCGCGCGGCGGTGGCCGAGGGCGCGGACCTGATCAACGACACCTGGGCGGGCGCCGATCCGGACCTGGTGCGCGTGGCGGCCGAGACCGGGGCCGGGATCGTGTGCAGCCACACCGGGGGCGCGGTGCCGCGGACCCGGCCGCATCGCGTTCGCTACGCGAATGTGGTCGAAGAGGTGACCGCGACCGTGGTGGCGGCCGCCGACCGGGCGGCCGCCGCGGGGGTGCGGCGGGATTCGATCCTGATCGATCCGACCCACGATTTCGGCAAGAACACCTATCACGGGCTCGAGTTGTTGCGGGCAGTCGACGTTCTCGTAAAAACCGGATGGCCAGTCTTGATGGCGCTGAGCAATAAGGATTTCATCGGGGAGACTCTAGGAGTCGGGCTATCCGAGCGATTGGAGGGCACATTGGCAGCAACCGCATGGTCCGCGGCGGCGGGCGCCCGCGTCTTCCGGGTGCACGAGGTCGCCGCGACCCGCCGCGTCGTCGACATGATCGCCGCGATCCAGGGGCTGCGGCCCCCCGCGCACACCCTGCGAGGTCTGGTATGACGATCAACACCTGGGACAACCCCGGCTGGCCGGTCGAGGAACTGGTCGCCGCCAAGGCCGGGCGCACCGTCTCGGTCGTGCTGCCCGCGCTGAACGAGGAAGCCACCGTCGCCGCCGTGGTGGCCAGCATCCGGCCGCTGCTCGGCACGCTGGTAGACGAACTGATCGTGCTGGATTCCGGTTCCACCGACGCCACCGCCGCCCGTGCCCGCGCCGCCGGCGCGGAGGTGATCACCCGCGAACAGGCTGTGCCCGAACTGGATCCGGCGCCCGGCAAGGGCGAGGTGCTGTGGCGCTCGCTGGCCGTGGCCGGCGGCGATCTGATCGCCTTCGTCGACTCCGACCTGATCGACCCCGACCCGGCCTTCGTTCCGAAGCTCCTGGGTCCCTTGCTCACCGTCGATGATCTGCAACTGGTGAAGGCCTACTACCGCCGCCCGCTACGCCAGGGCGCCGAGGTCGAGGCACACGGCGGCGGCCGTGTCACCGAGCTCGTCGCCCGTCCGCTGCTGGCCGCGCTGCGCCCGGAGCTGTCGCAGGTACTGCAACCGCTCGGCGGCGAATACGCGGGCAGCCGGGAACTGCTCACCTCGGTACCGTTCGCACCCGGCTACGGCGTCGAAATCGGTTTGCTGCTCGACACTTACGACCGGCTCGGTCTCGAAGCCATCGGTCAGGTCAACCTCGGCGTGCGTACCCACCGCAATCGCCCGCTGGCCGACCTCGGCGTCATGTCGCGCCAAATCCTCGGAACGGTGCTGGGCCGCAGCGGCGTTCAGGACTCCGGCGCCGCGCTCACCCAATTCCCCATGATCGGTGACGCTTTCACCGCGCACAGCACCGAGGTCTCGCTCACCGACCGTCCCCCGATGAACACCCTGCGCCCCAGCCGCGTCGCCGCCTGAATCTCAGCACCTGGTGCGCGGCATCATGGTGGCGACCGCCGGTGGGCCCGGGTGCGGGCGACTCAGCGCCGGGTGCGCGGAGCCATGACGCGCGAGTCGGAAGGATCGTGCCGGTAGACCGGCGTGAGCAGATCGGCGTCCACCGGCTCGCCGGTGGCGCGGTCGTAGCGCACCGCGATCAGCACCGAGAACAAATGGTTCGCGGCCCGCTCGTGCAGCGTCGCCAGGCGGGTGGCCAGCAGTCGGATCGCGCCCAGCGAGCCGGGCGGGTGCAGGCCGTCGATGATCAGGCAGGTGCCGCGGCCGTCGGGGCGGGGCAGGCGGGCCAGATAGGCGATGTCGTGCGGTTCGGGGCCGCCGGGCCGATAGACCCGGCGGGCGGCGCGGTCCTCGATGCCCCGGCGGGCATCCCCGGCGCGGGCGACGGCGCGGCGCAGGCGGGGATCGGCGGCGATGAGCTGGCGCAGGCTGGGGGAGAGTTCGGGCCCGCCGACGATGATCAGCCCCTCGCGATTCAGATCGATCGGGCGGCCGGGCAGGAAGTGCTCGATGGTCGCGCCGAAGCCGAGCTCGTGCAGGAGTTCGGCCAAGCGGGCGGCCGCGGTGGCATCGGGCGCACCCAGCACCCGGCCCGCGCGCACCTCGGGCGCGATCACGGTGATCGGCCCGTGCCCGAAGAACAACCCCTCCGGCGCCGGGCCCTGGGTGCTCACCTGGTGGATGCGGGCGCGGGAAAGTCCGGCGGCCGCACCGATTCTGGCGAAGGTCCAGCCCTCGGCATGTAGTTCCCGGATCACCGCTCTGCGGATGCGGGTGAGTTCGTTGATGGTCTGCTGGGCTGCCGCTACCCCGTCGGTCGCCGCTTTGAGCCGCTCGACCTTGTCTTCGATAGCGAAGACCCGTGCCACGTCATCGGCCGACATGTGCGAAGTCTAGACAGCTGGACAGCGTCAGGTGTCTAGTTCGCTTGACGTGGGTGACCTTGAAACGACTAGGTGGCGTCGCTGTCGATCGGTGGAGTCTCGTTGCGATCCAGCGGTTTCTGCAGCTTCGGCATGGGATAGTCCGGCATTTTCGTGCTGTCCTTCAGCTCGCCGACCGCGCCGTCGATTTCCTTCAGCACCGAATCGTCACCGCCCAGCAGATGTTTGGTGACCACGGCGCGCGGTGTCATCCCGCGCAGCTCGTTCAGCTCGGCCAGCGGCTTGCGCAGATCATCGAACTCCGGACCGAGTTCCTGCTTGAGCTGAGTGGTCGCGCCACTGGCGTAGTCGCGCACCTGACGCAGGCTGCGCGTGGTCCAGCGAACCGCGCCGGGCAGACGCTCCGGGCCGAGGATCACGAGGGCGGCGACGAGCAAGATCACCATCTCACTCCAGCCGATATTGCTGAACACGGGACCAGGCTACCGCAGCACACCGCCCCGCGAATCCGGCCGGAGGACCCGGCCCGACGCACGGGGCAGTGCGAGTGTGCGCAGGCCAGCCCGCTAGTCGGAGACCAGCGTCACCGGCAGGTCGACCTGCCGGCCGTCGCGAATGAGCTGCACGGTGACGGTGGAGCCGATCGGGTTGCGCTGCTCGGCCACGGTGAACTCCTCGGAGCTGGTGACCTCGCGGTCGCCGACCCGCACGATGACGTCCCCCTCGACGATCCCGGCGCGCGCGGCGGGACCGTCCGGTTTCACATCCGCCACCTGGGCGCCGCTCATGACCTCGTTGGCGACTGACTTCGACCGGGTGCTGAGCCCCATCGTGGCGTGATGCATCTGGCCCTCGCGAATCAGCGTCTGCGCCACCGTGGTCACCATGTCGGCCGGAATGGCGAAGCCGAGACCGACCGAACCGCCGGACTCGCTGCGGATGGCGGTATTGATGCCGACCAGCCGGCCCTGCATGTCCACCAGCGCGCCACCGGAGTTACCCGGGTTGATCGAGGCGTCGGTCTGCACGGCGTCGATCACGGCGTTGGTGTCGCTGCCCTCGCCGGCCAGCTTCACCGGCCGGTGCAGCGCGCTGACGATGCCGGAGGTGACCGTCTTGCTCAGGCCCAGCGGCGAACCCACGGCCAGCACGTCGTCGCCGACCTGCACGTCCGCGGACTTGCCGATCGCCGCCACTGTGAGGTTCTTCACATCGACACGCAGCACCGCGAGATCGGTCTTCTGATCCCGACCGACCAGCTGCGCGGGCACCCGGGTGCCATCGGAGAACGTCACCTGGATGACCGCGCGATCGCTCTTGTCCTGCGCGGCCATCGAGATCACGTGATTGTTGGTGACGATGAAACCGCCGCCGTCGACCACCACGCCGGAACCGGTGGCGCCGTTGTCGCCGACCGTGACGCGGATCGAAACCACCGACGGCAGCACGGCATTGGCGACCTTGGAGATCTGACCGTGCGGCTGCTCGGGCGCGTCGTCCTGCTCCAGCGTGACACCGCGCGCGGTCAGGCTCTGGGTGGTCTCGGCCGTGAACCGGCCGATCAGGCCGCCGACCAGGCCGATGCCGAGCGCGATCGTGGCCAGCACCGCCAGCGCTTTGGGAGCGACCCGGGAACCGAACAGCACCTCGCGCGCGGCCAGCTTGCGCGAATCCGGCAGCTCCTCCGGTTCGGGCGTGTCGATCGCGGGCGCACCGAGCCGTGCGGGCGCGTTCGGATCACGCCACGGATCGGCCGGCCCGGCAACCGGCGGGGCCGCGTTTTCCGCATCGGGATCCCGTTGCAGCAGTTCATCGGAACCCTCGGGACGACCGAAAGCCTCGGCCAGCACCGAATCCGGTGGGCGATTCTGCAATTCGGGACCGAGCGGCGGCACCGAATTCCCGGCCGGGTTCGGCGAATACGCGGCGAAGGAACCGGCCTGGCCATCGGGCCGACGGAAGGTCGCTTCGGTCTGCGGATCGACGGGTGGGCGAGAAACCGGTCTGGGGCCGAGAACCGGCGCGTCTGACGGCCGCAAGGGGGCGGCTGCCGGCGAAGCCGACGGGCTGGGTGAACCCTGCTTCCCCCTGTAGGCCGCCGAATCGTTGTTGTCGGCCGATCCGGTGTGCTGCGATTCGGTGGTCACGCGTGAAACTCTACTTGCGCCACCACTGTGCCCACCGGGTCGCGGTGAACGAATCGGGCAGAAATCCGAAAACTGCCTCGGTACGGGAGTTTCCCGGTGTCGGATGTGTCGGCCGATCGGCCGGCGGGCCGCTGCTCGGCAATTCGCCGAGCGGTATCCGGCTCAGAGTGTCGTGCAGCCCGTGCGGAATTCGGATCGGGCCGGACTGGCGCAGCGCGATCCGCGCCTGCTGCTGCGCGTCGACTTCGGCCGCGCATTCGGGGCACTGGGCAAGATGCTGGGCGGCGCGCAAATAGGCGTTCATCCGCAATTCGCCGTCGACATAGGCGGCGACCGCCTCGCTCGCCAAATGCTCGGTAGGACGGAAACGCGGCCTAGCTTCGCCACTCATTCGGTGCTCACCCTTCCGACCCGCACTATCGATCCGCTGACCGTGAAACCGGTCGCCGAACCCGACAGTCGGTTCGGTGCCCGGCTCACCCAAGGCTGGTGGCGGCGGTGACCCGCTGCCCAGCTCCATTATGCGCAAGGTGATCGCGCAACGCCTGACGGCCGCGGTGGATTCGGCTGCGCACGGTGCCCAGCTTCACGCCCAGGGTCGCGCCGATCTCCTCGTAGGACAGACCCTCGATATCGCAGAGCACGACCGCCGCGCGGAATTCCGGCGCCAGCGCGTCGAGCGCCGTTTGCAGCTCCGGATCCAGGCGGGCGTCGTGATAGGCGTCCTCGGGTGTGGGGCCCTCGGCGGGCACCCGGTCGTAGTCCTCCGGCAGCGCCTCCATCCGGATGCGGTTGCGGCGGCGGACCATGTCCAGGAACAGGTTGGTGGTGATGCGATGCAGCCAGCCCTCGAAGGTGCCCGGCTGATAGTTGGACAGCGACCGGAACACCCGGATGAACGTCTCCTGGGTGAGATCCTCGGCGTCCTGCGCGTCACCGGAGAGGCGGTAGGCCAGCCGGTAGACGCGATCGGCGTGCTCGCGGACCAGTTCATCCCAGGAGGGCATGACCGAGCGGTCACCGGTGGCATCGAAGGCCGCGGTACCGGTCAGCTCCTCGTCGGGGAGCTCGACGGCGTCTACCTCGGCCGGCTCGGGCAGAATGCCCTGGTCGGGACCGGTGGTGGAGTGCCCCGACAGCGCCGCAAACGAACCCTTGACCATGTGGATGGGGCTACCTCCTACTCAGGACCGTAAACTCGTGGCAGCGAATACAACCGACAACCTGTATGTCGTTGTTCCCGTGTCCGGTGTGAACGGTCGACTGGTCTTGCGTTGCACCCACTCTTTCCTGTGCTTGTATGCCGGGGATATGGAGATCCTGAGGGTCAGCTGAGAAACTACGCCGGGTCAAAAACCGCGTCGTCACAGCGCCGATAACACGTTCTCCGCATTAGCCTCTTAGGCGTGGCATCGAATCTGGAGCAAAATCTCGCCTACGTGGAGGAATCCGTGGTGGAGGACGAGGTACTCGTCAGCGCGCGCGAGCGGGCCACCGAGCTCGGCGCCGCACCGGTGCCGCCGTCGGTGGGTGCGCTGCTGAGCATGTACTCCCAGCTGCTCGGCGCGCGAGCGGTGGTCGAGGTGGGCACCGGGGCGGGGATCAGCGGCCTGTGGCTGCTCGACGGCATGCGCGAGGACGGCACGCTCACCACGATCGATTCCGAGCCGGAGCATCAGCGTGCCGCCAAGGAGGCGTTCCGCACCGCCGACATTCCACCCGCCCGCACCCGGCTGATCAACGGCCGCGCCCTGGACGTGCTGCCACGGCTCGCCGACGGCGCCTACGATCTGGTCTTCATCGACGCGGCGCCCATGGAGCATCCGCAATACGTGGCCCAGGCGGTGCGGCTACTGCGCCAGGGCGGTGCCATCCTGCTGCACAACGCGCTGCTCGGCGGCCGGGTTCCCGATGCGGCACACCGTGATCCGGCCACGCTCGCGGTCCGCGCCGCCACCCGGGCCATCGCCGAGGACCCGGAATTGACCAGCGTGCTCATCCCGGTGGGCGACGGCCTGCTCTGCGCCTCCCGCGGCTGATTCCTTTTCGCCCCAGCGGGTATCCGGCAGGCACACGAAGTCGCAACGAGGTTTTCAACATGACGTGGCAGCGCGGTTCGGAATTCGTCGAGGGTGTGCATGTCGGGCACATCGCCACCGAGCGATCGGTGCCCTACTGGCTCATGGTGGTGCTGGCGGTGGTCGGTTTGATGGTCGCGGCGGCGGTGATTGTGCTTGTGTTGGTCAGTAATGCCGATTTCGACACCGGGCCGACCAAAGCACCACCGCCACCGGGCACCTGTGCGCCGTTCTGCACCGAACCCGCGCAGCCACCCCCACCCGGCTGACCCGCAGGACGCCCGGCCCGGTCTACGGAGGACCAGTGATGTGGGAGGGCTGGGACGAGGAGATGCAAGCGCGACGTCGCCGCCGCGACGACTACGACGACCCGGGCTACGACGACGACCGAGGTGGTGGTCGCACCGACTGGGCGGGCACCATCATCGTGTTCGCGCTGCTGCTGGTCGTGGCGGTCGTGCTGCTGGTGCTGGTCAGCACCGCCGATTTCGGTGACCGTGACCCGAGCACGGTCCCGCGCACGCCCGGATCCTGCGCGCCGTTCTGCCCGGTTCCGACGCCCTAGACCCAGACACCCTTGCCGACGGTGACGACGCCGCCGTTGCTGACGGCGAACCGGTCCCGATCGCGGTCGATGTCCACGCCGATGATCTCGCCCTCGCCGACGACCACGTTCTTGTCCAGGATCGCCCGGCGCACCACCGCGCCGCGCCCGATCCGCACACCCGGCATCAGCACACTGCCCTCGACGGTCGCGCCGTCGTCGACCATGACATTGGCGCTGAGCACCGAATTGCGCACGGTGGCGGCGGACAGGATGCTGCCCGCGCCGACGATCGACTCCTGCGCCAGCCCGCCCTGCGCGAACTTCGCCGGCGGCAGATTCTCGGCGGCCCCGCGGATCGGCCAGTGCCGGTTGTAGAGGTTGAACACCGGGTGCACCGATACCAGGTCCATATGCGCGTCGTAGAAGGCGTCGATGGTGCCGACATCGCGCCAGTAGCCGCGGTCGCGGTCCATGGCGCCGGGCACCTCGTTGTCGGCGAAGTCGTAGACCGCGGCCTCACCCGCGGCGACCAGCGTCGGAATGATGTCGCCGCCCATATCGTGGTCGGAATCGCCGTTCTCGGCGTCGGCCCGGATCGAATCCACCAGCACCTTGGTGGTGAACACGTAATTGCCCATGGAGGCGAAAGTGACATTGGGGTCGTCCGGGGTGCCCGGCGGATGCGCCGGTTTCTCCAGGAACTGGGTGATCCGTCCGGACTCGTCGGAATCGATGCAGCCGAACGCGCTCGCCTCGCTGCGCGGCACCCGGATGCCCGCGACGGTGACGCCCGCGCCCGAGCGGATGTGGTGCGAGACCATCTGCTCGGGATCCATTCGGTACACGTGGTCGGCGCCGAAGACCACGATGTAGTCGGGGTCCTCGTCCTGGATCAGGTTCAGCGACTGCATGATCGCATCGGCGCTGCCGGTGTACCAGCGCGGCCCCAGCCGCTGCTGTGCGGGTACCGGGGTGATGTATTCACCCGCGAATCCGGACAGCCGCCAGGTCTGGGAGATATGGCGGTCCAGCGAATGTGATTTGTACTGGGTGAGCACGCACAGCCGCAGATATCCGGCATTGACCAGATTGCTGAGCACGAAATCGATGAGCCGATACGCGCCGCCGAACGGCACGGCGGGTTTGGCACGGTCGGCGGTGAGGGGGAACAGTCGCTTGCCCTCGCCGCCGGCGAGCACGATTCCGAGTACGTGCGGCTGGCTCCTCACAGGTGCCAAACTACCGTGAAGTATCGGGGCAAGTGGCCCGAGCCGAGCCGAGCGTCTAGTTTCGTTCAGGTGAGTTTGGGCACGGATCCCGCACCGGATGCGGGCTATCCCGCGGCGGATCGGGACCGGCTTCGGGTCGCGATGCTGACCCGGGAATATCCGCCGGAGATCTACGGCGGCGCCGGTGTCCACGTCACCGAGCTCACCGCCCGGTTGCGGCGACTGTGCGATGTCACCGTGCACTGCATGGGTGTCTCGCGCACCGATGCCGTTGTGCACCAACCCGATCCGCTGTTGCGGCAGGCCAATCCGGCACTGGCGATGATGTCGGCGCAGCTGCGCATGGCCGACGCCGCCGGACAGGTCGACGTGGTCCACTCGCACACCTGGTACACCGGCCTGGCCGGTCATCTGGCCGCCACGCTGTACGGCATACCGCACGTGCTCACCGCGCACTCGCTGGAGCCGCGCCGCCCGTGGAAGGCCGAGCAGCTGGGCGGCGGCTACCGGCTCTCGTCCTGGTCGGAACGCAATGCCGTCGAGAACGCCGGTGCCATCATCGCAGTGAGCGATGGCATGCGCGGCGACGTGCTCGACGCCTACCCGGGCGTCGATCCCGATCGGGTGCACGTGGTGCGCAACGGCATCGACGCCCGGCTGTGGCATCCAGGACTGCCGGTGCCCGGCGCGCGGCCGATCCTGGCCGAATTGGGCGTGCGCTCGGACCGGCCGATCGTGGCCTTCGTCGGGCGGATCACCCGGCAGAAAGGTGTCGGCCATCTGCTGGCCGCCGCCCGGCACTTCGATCCCGAGATCCAGCTGGTGCTGTGCGCGGGCGCGCCGGACACGCGGGAACTCGAGCTGGAGACCGCGGCCGCCGTCGAGGAACTGCGGCGGCACCGCGACACCGTCTGCTGGGTCCGGGAGATGCTGCCCGCCGAGCAGATCAGGCAGATTCTCGCGGCGGCGGCCGTTTTCGTGTGCCCGTCGGTGTACGAGCCGCTTGGCATCGTGAACCTGGAGGCCATGGCGTGCGCGACCGCGGTCGTCGCCTCCGATGTCGGCGGCATTCCGGAGGTGGTCGCCGACGGGGTCACCGGACGGCTGGTGCACTACGACCCGCAGGCGCCCGAAGCCTACGAGCGGGGGCTGGCCGCAGCGGTCAACGAGATCGCCGGTGACGCGGCGCTGGCGGCCGGATATGGTGCCGCCGGGCGGGCGCGAGCCGTAGCGGAATTCGACTGGGCCCGGATCGCCGAGCAGACCGTCGCCGTCTACGACCTGGTCCGCAAGCTTTGATCACCTGCCGTAGGTTGTCACCGTGACCGAGGCGGTCACCGCGAGCCGTTCGGGCAATGCGCCCAGATCTCGTTCGGCGTCGTGGAACGCCGAGGGGCCCATGCCGATCACGTGGCCGATATCGGCGCGGGTGAGCTTCATCGAATAGTCGACCACGGTGCGGTCGCGCACCTCGAAATACCCGGCCATCGACTCGGCGAGCCGCCGGTCCTTGTCCGGGTCCACCGTCACCATGCCCAGCGGGCCGACCAGCTCGGCCAGGTGACGAGACGTCGGCGTGGCCACGACGAAGCGGCCGTCGGCGCGCAGCACCCGCGCCACCTCGGCCGGATTGCGCGGGGCGAACACCGACACCGCGCGGTGCGCGGTATCGTCGCGCAGCGGCAGGCCACGCCAGGCATCGGCCAGTACCGCCGCCGCGCGGGGATGAGCGCGCGCACAGCGCCGGGCAGCGGCCTTGGCCACATCCAGGGCGATACCGTGCGCCGCGGGCGCGGCGTCGAGCAGCCGGGCCAGGTAGTAGCCGGTGCCCGCGCCGATTTCCAGCACCACGCCATCCGGTGCGGTAGCCTCGGCGACCGCGTCGGCTATCGGCGCGAAATGACCGCCGCCCTGAAAGGCGGCACGGGCGTCCAGCATGGCCGGGGTATCGCCGGTCATCTTGGTGGAGGCGCCGGTTAGCAGACTGACATAGCCCTGCTTGGCCAGGTCGAAGCTGTGGCCCTGCCCGCAGCGCAGGGACCGATCGGACGGCTCCAGGCCGCGACCGCAATTCGGGCAGGCCAGGAGGGCTGCCAGTGCAGCGAGTACGCCGTTAGCTGGTGACACTCTTCAATTCGTCGCCGAGCGCCGCCGCCTCATCCGGCGTGAGTTCGACGACCAGCCGCCCGCCACCCTCGAGTGGAACCCGCATCACGATTCCACGCCCTTCTTTGGTTGCCTCGAGGGGACCGTCCCCGGTGCGGGGCTTCATGGCCGCCATCCTCTGCTCCCTCCAGATCTGCGCGGTATTCCTGCGCACTTTCTTGGAACTCCAGTTGTCACCAACCAGGTAGCCCGCCGGCATTTGGCGAGCTACACCGCACCTATTCTTCCCTATCGCCGTTGTGGACGGATACCTGAGTTCGAAATGTGACCCCCGGAGCACTGTCGGGCACGTCACGTTTCACCCAGCAATCGGTGAGATGGTCGTCGACCATTCCGGTCGCCTGCATCAGCGCGTAGGCGGTGGTCGGGCCGACGAAACGGAAGCCGCGGCGCTTCAATTCTTTTGCCAGAGCGACGGATTCGGGTGTGGTGGCGGGCACGTCGGCGAGCGTGCGCGGGCGGGGCCGCGGCGGCGGTGCAAAGGACCAGAGCAACTCGTCCAGGCCGATGTCGAGATCGCCGGCAACCCTGGCGTTGGCGATCACCGCGTCGATCTTGAGCCGGTTGCGCACAATGCCCGCGTCGGCGAGCAATCGGGTGGTGTCCGCATCGGTGAACTCGGCCACCCGGGCGATCTCGAAACCGGCGAAGGCGGCGCGGAAGGCGGGCCGCTTACGCAGGATGGTGATCCAGGACAGTCCCGACTGGAATGCCTCCAGGCACATCCGCTCGAACAGGGCGTCGTCGCCGTGTACCGGCTTGCCCCACTCCTGATCGTGGTAGTCGCGATACAGCTGCGAGCCCTCCGACCAGCCGCAGCGGATCAGCTCGTCGGTGGCGGTCACCGGGGGTCGCGGGGCTGGTCCGGGGACGCGGGCTGGTAGCCGTAGGCGCCGACTTCGGGAAACGGCACCGGCACCGGAGGCGTGGCGCCGGGCTGCGGGGACAGTTCGCCCGGTATCGGCTGCTGGCCCCGTGCACGCGCCAGCTCCGTCTGTAATTCATCGATCCGCGCGGCCAGCCGGGCCAGCGCCCAATCCACCTCACCGGCCTTGTATCCGCGCACCACCTGCTGGAACCGTAGCGCCCGCACATCGGTCCCGGTGATCCCCTCGGCGGGCAGCACCGTGGCGGTGGTGCCCTCCGGGAGCGGCCCGAGTTCCTCCCCGCGCCCGAACACCGCGCTCGCCAATAGGAACAGGACGGCGGCCACCAGGCCGACGATCAGCACGTAGAGAAGCAGGGTGAGCATGCAAATGAGATTAGCGGCGCGTCAGCGTCTCCGTGAGGGGTGGCGGTCGGGCGACGGGTGGGCGGTTATCGGGTGGGTGGGACAGCTGTCATAGCTCGCCCCGGCGGAAAACAGACCTCGCGCTCGGCCTACAGGTGGCGAGTGGTGTCGATGCCGAGCGACATGCCGGCCAGACCGCGTCGGCGGACCGCCAGTTTGTCGGCGACCTCGAGCAGCGCCTTGGCCGCGGGGCTCTCCGGATCGCGCAGCACGATGGGTGTGCCCTCGTCGCCGGCTTCGCGCAGCTCCTGCTCGATCGGGATCTGTCCGAGCAGGGGCACCTGTGCGCCGACCGCGCGGGTGAGATTGTCGGCAACAGTCTGACCGCCGCCGGAGCCGTAGAGCTCCATCCGGGAACCGTCGGGCAGGTCCATCCAGGACATGTTCTCCACGACGCCCGCGATCCGCTGCCGGGTCTGCAACGCGATCGAACCCGCGCGCTCGGCCACCTCCGCGGCCGCGGCCTGCGGCGTGGTGACGACCAGGATCTCCGCATTGGGGATCAGCTGGGCGATCGAGATGGCCACGTCACCGGTGCCCGGCGGCAGGTCGAGCAGCAGGATGTCCAGGTCGCCCCAGAAGACATCGGCCAGGAACTGCTGCAACGCGCGGTGCAGCATCGGCCCGCGCCACACCACGGGGGTGTTGCCCTGGGTGAACATGGCGATCGAGATGACCTTCACCTCGTGCGCGATCGGCGGCATGATCATGCGCTCGACCTGGGTCGGGCGCTGGTCGGTGCCGAGCATGCGGGGCACCGAGTGGCCGTAGATATCGGCGTCGAGCACGCCGACCGAGAGCCCGCGCGCGGCCATGGCCGCCGCGAGATTGACGGTGACGCTGGACTTGCCGACGCCGCCCTTACCGGAGGCGACCGCGTACACGCGGGTGAGCGAACCGGGCTGGGCGAAGGGGATGACCGGGTCGGCGGAGTCGCCGCGCAGCTGTTTGCGCAGGGCGGTGCGCTGCTCGTCGTCCATGACGTCGAGTTCGACCGTGACCGCGCCGACGCCGGGCACGTCCGCGACGGCTTTGCTCACCCGCTGGGTGATCTCGGTGCGCAGCGGGCAACCCGCGGTGGTCAGGTAGACCTCGATATGGACATTGCTGTCGGCATCGATCGCGATGCTCTTCACCATGCCCAGTTCGGTGATCGGCTTGCGGATCTCCGGGTCGTCGACCTTCGCGAGCGCACCCCGCACATCCGCTTCCGTAAACACTGGCATAACAGTGAATTTTAGGCGGCCTAGATTTTCGGCAGCTCCGCGGGCTTCGGCGCGATGCCCGTGTTGTAGGAGTTGGCCCAGGCCATGACATTGGCCACATAGGCCATGGAGTTGTTGTAGCGGAGGATGGCGCGGGTCTGCTGTCCCAGGTCGCGCATGTTCAGGCCGCCCGAGCACAGGTACTTGCCCGCGGTGAGCGCGGCGTCGTAGAGGTTCTGCGGATCGGCGATGCCGTCGTTGTTGCCGTCGGCGGCGTAGCGCTTCCAGGTCTCGGGGAGGAACTGCATCGGGCCGATGGCGCGGTCGTAGCCGCCGAGCCCGTCGAGTTCACCGCCGTCGCTGTCGTAGATGACGTTGTTGCCGTAGAGGCTGCCGTCGAGCACCGGCCCGTAGACGGGGCTGAGCGCGTTGCCCTCGGCGTCGGCCTTGCCGCCGAACGCGTGCGTCGATTCGACGCGCCCGATGCCGGCCAGCATGGACCAGCCCATATTGCAGGTCGGATTCTCCGTGTGCAGGATCTCCTCGGCGTTCTGGTAGGCCGCGATGGCCACGCCGGGGACGCCGCTCTGCGCGGGCAGTGTCGACTTCTCCCGGTTCTCGGGCAGCGCAACGGTTTTCACCACCGGCGGCGACTTGTGACCCTGCTTGGCCACGGCGTGCACCTGATCGGCTGGATCTTCGGCCGGTTTGGCGGTGAACGGGTTCAGCTCACCCTCGTTGAACTGCTGGATGGCTGCGATTTCCCCGGTGTCCAGATCGGAGGCGGCTCCGACTGCCATGAATCCGGCCGGAACCAAGCCGGTTAGTGCGAGTACGGAGCTGCGCCTGACGGTCGCAGGCGATTGCTTACGGTGACGCCCCACGTGCGGTGATCCTCCTGGCAGCGGCGAGCTGTTGTGGACCCCTTGAGGTTACCGCATTCGAGACCTTTTTGTTACTGCTTCGTGACCTGTGTTTATGTTTGGAATCAGGCCGGTGGCAACGGGATAACGATGTTGAACGGCAGCGTGATCGCGGGCGGCGGTACCGGCGCGGGCGCGTCCGCGGCGGGCGGTGCCTCCGGTTCCGGAGTGGTGGCGACCTCCGGCTGCGGCGGTTGCGCCGGCGGCTCCGGCGCGGCGGGCGCGGCCTGGATATCGGGATTCGCGGGCGCGCACACCGGCGGTTTCGGCGCGGTGTCGACGGGTTCGGCGGCGCCCGGCTCGGCGGCCTCGGGTGCGGCCGCGCCGTAGGTCTTCGGCGGGTTCGGGTTCACCGCTTCCTCGACCGGCCGTGCCATCGGCGCCGGAACCGCCTGCACCACACAGGGATCCGGAGGCGGCGGCGGACAGAAGATGCCGCACGGGATCGGCGGCAGGCCGGGCAGTTGGATCATCACCTCGGTCGGGCGGGGCGCGGGCGGCGCGGTGGGAGCCTCGGTGGGCTGCTGCTCGGTGCTCGACGGTGGCCGGTTGACGGCCATCATGTCGGGTGCGGGGCGCGGACTGCCGGGCGCGATCAGCCCGGGCGAGATCGGCACCTGGCTCGGCGATCCGCCGGTGCGGTAGGCCGTGGACCAGCTCAGCACATTGGCGGCGTAGGACATCGAGTTGTTGTAGCGCAGCACCGCGCGCAATTCCTGTTGTGGGTCGCGCAGATTCAGGCCGCCCGAGCACAGGTATTTGCCTGCGGCCAGCGCGGCGTCGAAGACATTGTGCGGATCGGAGACGCCGTCACCGTTGCCGTCGGCGGCGTAGTTGGTCCAGGTGCCGGGCAGGAACTGCATCGGGCCGAGTGCGCGCACGTAGCCGCCGTCGGCGGCCTTGATGATCTCGTTGCCCGGCAGGGTGCCGTCCAGGGCGGGCCCGAAGATCGGGGTGACGGTGGTGCCCGCGGCGTCGGTGCGGCCGCTGCTGGCGTGCCCTGATTCGATCCGGCCGATCCCGGCGAGCAGGTTCCAGGGCAGGCCGCAGCCCGGTGTCGAGGATTCCAGCGCCAGTTCGGCATTGCGGTACGCGGCGAGCACGATCTCGGGAATGCCCAGGGCGCCCCCGGTCGCGGGTAGGGAGATGTCGCGCAGTGGGACCAGACCCGGGTAGGACGCGTTGCCGTCGCCGGGCGGAGTCATTGCTGTCAGTTTGCGAGGAGTTTCCGGGGCCACCGGAAGCAGGCCAACCGTCCGGGACAGTTGTGCCGCAGCGTCGGTGGCCGCGGTGTTGCCCAAGCCCTTGGATGTGGCCAGTAGTGCTTCGGGCGCGGTGGGCGGAGCGGTATCGGTGGTGGTGTGAACAGTCGAGCCGGTGGCGACGAGACCCGCGGCGACCAGGGCCGACACGGTTATTGGGGCAGATCTGCGCATTCGGCCACACCAATCCTCTACGTCGGTGGGAGCGAGGCCGGGCCATCCCCTGCCCGCCCGCCCCTCGGGACAACGGTCTCAAGGTTACCCACCGGTCAGGTGATCCAGTGCACATTTCCGGTCAATCGTCAGCAACAGGCGTTGAAATCGGGCCCTGGGCCTGCTTTTTGCCGGATGATTTCTTGCGGCGTGTCTTACCCGGCGGTTCGGAATCGGCCGTTCCCGCGGCCGACTCGATCCGATCCAGCACCTCGCGCATCTCCTCGAGCTCGCGGCGCAGATAGTCGCGGGTGGCGACCTCGCCCACCGCGATCCGCAGCGCCGCCAGCTCCCGCGCCAGGAACTCGGTATCGGCCTTGGTCTGCGCGGCCCGAGTCCGGTCCTCCTCCAACGCGACTCGGTCCCGATTGTCCTGGCGGTTCTGGGCCAGCAGGATCAGCGGCGCGGCATAGGCGGCCTGAGTGGAGAACGCCAGGTTCAGCAGGATGAACGGATAGGGATCCCAGCGCAGCGCCACCACGAAGATATTCAGCACGATCCAGACGATGACCACGATCGTCTGCAACGCCAGATACCGTCCGGTGCCCAGGAATCGGGCGACCCGCTCGCTGCTGCGCGCCAAAGCCTCCGCGTCCCAGTCGAACCGGAACCGCGACTCCAGGGGGGTTTCCAAACGCTGCCGGGCCGAGATCTTCTCGGCGGGGCGCTTCTCAGTCATCGATGCGGACCTCCGCGTGCGGCTGCTCCTCGTCGCGCCAGTCCTCGGGCAGCAGATGATCGAGCACGTCGTCGACGCTGACCGCGCCGAGCAGATGATTCTCCGCGTCCACCACCGGACCGCACACCAGGTTGTAGGTGGCGAAATAGCGGGTGACCGCGGCCAGCGGCAGCTCCGGCCGCAGCGGGGACAGATCCGAGTCCACGATGCCGCCGACCAGGTGTGCCGGAGGTTCGCGCAATAACTGCTGGATGTGTACACAGCCCAGATAGCGGCCGGTCGGGGTGGCGGTCGGCGGACGCACCACGAACACCATCGAGGCCAGCGCGGGCGTCAGGTCCGGGTTGCGCACGCGGGCAAGGGCTTCGGCGACGGTGGTGGCCGGGGTCAGGACCACCGGCTTCGGGGTCATCAGACCGCCCGCGGTGTCGGGGGAGTGCTCGAGCAGCCGGCGGACCGGTTCGGATTCCTCCGGGTCCATCAGCGCGAGCAGCGATTCGCGTTCGCCGGTGGACAGTTCGCCCAGCAGGTCGGCGGCGTCGTCGGGGTCCATGGCCTCGAGCACGTCGGCGGCGCGGCCGACCTCGAGATGGCCGAGCAGGTCGACCTGGTCGTCGTCGGGTAGCTCCTGCACCACATCGGCGAGGCGCTCGTCGTCGAGTGCCTCGGCGACCTCGATGCGGCGCTTCTCGGGTAGCTCGCGCAGCAGATGCGCGACGTCGGGGGCGCGCATGCCCTCGAACTGGGCCAGCAGCTGGGTGACGTCCTGCCCCGGGCGGCCCACCTCGTACGGCGTCAGCCCGCTGACCCGGGACCAGTCGACCACGTGCACGGTGCGGCGGCGGCCGATCCGGCGGTGCCCGCGCACCGCGATCCGCGCCACCAGCCAGTCACGGGTTCTGGACTGCTCGATGGCCAGGTCGACGACGAAGACGTCCACGTCGGCCAGGTCCGGCAGGTCGGGGTCGTCCACCCGGACCGCCGAGTCCACGATCTGGGCCAGGGCCAGCAGTTCGCCGGCCCGTTGCGCGAACCGGCGCAGGCTGACCGTGCCGGTATTGAGTGTCACCACGCCCGGTTCGACACCGGTCACCCGCAGCATCGGCACGAAAATGCGGCGGCGGGTGGGCAATTCGACGACCAGGCCGTGCACCCTGGGCTGTTGCCGGTCGTAGCGGATGGCCACGACCACGTCGCGGATCCGGCCGATAGACTCCCCGTCCGGTCCCAGCACCACCAGGCCGGAGAGCCTGGCGACGTACACCCTGGTTGCTGCCATGCTTGCCAGGCTAAGGGTTCGCGGCCCCGTCCCGTATCACGCCACGAGCCCCGAGAGGAGATCTGATGAAGCCCCGCCGTTCCGTGCTCGCCGTGCCGGGAAGCAATCCGAAGATGATCGAGAAGGCCAAGGAGCTGCCGGTCGACGAGGTGTTCCTGGACCTGGAGGACGCGGTCGCGCCGGTCGCCAAAGCCCAGGCCCGGGCCAATATCGTGGCGGCGCTTCAGGATTCGGGCTGGGGGTCCCAGCTGCGGGTGGTCCGGGTCAACGACTGGACCACGCAGTGGACCTACGCCGATGTGATCACCGTCGTGGAGGGCGCGGGCGCGCGGCTGGACGCGATCCTGCTGCCGAAGGTGACCGACGCCGGACAGGTCCGGGCATTGGATCTGCTGCTCACCCAGCTGGAGCTGGCACAGGGCCTGGAGCTCGGCCGGATCGGCATCGAACCGCAGATCGAGAACGCCCAGGGGCTGCGCGCCATCGACGCGATCGCCACGGCCAGTCCGCGGGTGCGGGCGCTGGTGTTCGGCCCGGCGGATTTCATGGCCAGTATCAATATGCGCACCCTGGTGGTCGGGGAGCAGCCCGAGGGGTACGACACCGGCGACGCCTACCACCACATCCTGATGACCATCCTGCTCACCGCCCGCGCACACGGCTTGCAGGCCATCGACGGCCCGTACCTGCAAATTCGCGATGTGGACGGTTTCCGGCGGGCCGCGGCGCGCACCGCCGCGCTCGGTTTCGACGGCAAATGGGTGCTGCATCCCGGACAGGTCGAGGCCTGCAACGAGATCTTCAGCCCGCGCCAGGCCGACTACGACCGGGCCGAGGAGATCCTGGCAGCGTACGCCTTCCACACCTCGGCCGAGGGCGGTGCGCGCGGCGCGGTCATGCTCGGCGACGAGATGATCGATGAGGCCAGCGCGAAGATGGCACAGGTGATCGCGGAGAAGGGGCGCGCGGCCGGGATGACCCGGTCCACCTAGCAGCGCCGCGTTTCGCGCAGAATGGACATATGACGAATCCCTTGGGGAACGCGAACCGCCGCGCTCAGGGCCTGCCGACGCCGCCGTCGGGCTGGCCGGTCGGCTCCTATCCGACCTACGCCGAGGCGCAGAAGGCCGTCGACTACCTGGCCGACAACAACTTCTCGGTGGGTGACGTGACCATCGTCGGCGTCGATCTGATGCAGGTCGAGCGGGTGCTCTACCGGCTCACCTGGGGCAAGGTGATCGGCGGCGGTATCGCCTCGGGCGCGTGGCTCGGTCTGTTCATCGGCCTGCTGCTGAGCCTGTTCACTCCTGAGGACAAGAGTTCGCTGGCGCCGCTGGCGGTCGGCCTGATCGGCGGCATCATCTTCGGTCTGATCACCACGGCGATCCCGTACGCCGCGACCAAGGGCCAGCGCGATTTCGCCTCCACCATGCAGTTGGTGGCCGGGCGCTACGACGTGCTGTGCGATCCGAAGTCGGCCGAGCAGGCGCGGGACATGCTGGCGCGGTTGGCTATCTGAGCATGGACGTGGTGCAGCAGGTCCGGGCGGGGGTGCTCGGGCATTTCGGGGTGGACGCGGCCGGTGTGGATTCGGCCTCGGTGACTTTTCTCGGCGTGGAGCCGATCGAGATCCTGCGGATCGTCGACGGTGATCTGGTCCATTACGCGACGCTGGGCGGATCCCGCACGCCCATGGGTGATCCCGGCGATGTACTGGCCGATCCGGTGCGCGGTCCGCGCGCCGAACTCATACTGACCTTGCGTGCGGGTGCCGGTGCGGCGTCGGGGCTGGCTCGCGCGCTCGGCGTGCTGGCTGCGACGCCCGCCGTGGAAGGCGTGGTCCTGCAACCGGATGCGCTGCTGGACCTGGGCGAGTCGCTGTGGGCGAATGCCCCGTTCACCGCGGTGCTGCTGGGCGCCAGCGAGATTCCCGAGGTGGCGCTGCCCGAGCCCGCCGAACCGGTGCGTTATCTGACGGTCACCCCGGTCACCGCGACCGAGGCGGCCTGGGTGCGGGTGCGCGGGGCGCAGGCGCTGCGGGAGGCGTGGTCCGAGGCGGGTATCGATACACGCGATCCGGCGCGGGGCGCGGCGTCCCTGTAGTTCTCAGAGCCAGTTGTGCCGGCGGAAGTTGACGTAGATGGCCGTGCATCCGAGCACGATGACGCTCCAGACCGCCGGATAACCCCACGGCTGCTTCAGTTCCGGCATCAGATCGAAGTTCATGCCGTAGATGCCCGCGATCATGGTGGGCCAGGCGGCGATCGCCACCCAGGCCGAGATCTTGCGCATATCGGTGTTCTGCTGCACGCCGATCTTGGCGAGCGCCGCGCTGACCAGTTCGCTCAGTGATTCGTCGAAGTCGGCGATGCGCTCGAAGACCGCGGTGTGATGGTCGGCGACATCGCGCATGTAGCGCCGGATCTCCTTGGGCAGCGGCAGGTCCGGGTTCTGGCTGAGCTGCTGCAAAGGTGTCTGGAGCGGGGCCACCGCGCGCCGCAGTTCCACGACCTCGCGCTTGAGCTGGTAGATCGCCTCGATGGTGATCAGGTTGCGCGGTGTGAAGACGTGTTCCTCCATCTCGTCGATATCGTTTTCGACCGAGTCGGCGACCTCGATGTAGGAATCCACGATGTGGTCGGCGATGGTGTGCAGCACCGAGCCCGGCCCGAGCCTCAGCAGGTCGGGCTCGGCCTCCAACGCGCTTCGAACGCCGGTCAGTCCGCCGTGTTCGCCATGGCGCACGGTGACCACGAAATCTGGTCCGGTGAACACCATGATCTCGCCGGTCTCCACGATCTCGCTGACCGCGTCGATCTCGTGCGGTACGTAGCGCACGGTGCGCAGCACCAGGAACAGGGTGTCGTCGTAGCGTTCCAGTTTGGGTCGCTGCCGCGCGTGCACCGCGTCCTCGACGGCCAGCGGGTGCAGGCCGAAGGTCTCGGCGATATCGGCCATCTGGGCCTGGTCCGGATGGTGCAGGCCGATCCAGACGAATCCCGCTGCGCGGGAGCGCACTTCGGCCAGCGCCGCCTGATGGGTGAACCGGCCCGGCAGGCGTTGCCCGTCGATGTAGACGCCGCAGTCGACCACCGCGCGGGCCGTCGGCACCGGAATGCGCGGCCGCGGCACCGCGGTACGCGACTGATTCCGGAACGAGGGCAGCGGCGGGATCGACGGCACGCGCCCGATGCTACGCAGGTAACAGCCGGATACCGATGATCATGGAAGTACCCACCGCACTGTATGACTGAAGAGTGCGCATCGACCTCCACACCCACTCGACCGCCTCCGACGGCACCGACACCCCCGCCGAACTCGTGCGCAATGCCGCGGCGGCCGGTCTCGACGTCGTGGCGCTGACCGACCACGACACCACCGCCGGCTGGGCCGAGGCCGTCGAGGCGCTGCCCGCGGGCCTGACCCTGGTGCGCGGTATGGAGATGTCGTGCGTCGGTCTCGGCGAGGACGGCTGGCCGGTGCCCGTGCACCTGCTGGCCTACCTGTTCGACCCGACCGACAGCAGTTTCGCCGAGGAGCGCGAACGGCTGCGCGCCGAGCGGGTGGAGCGGTTGCGTGCCATGGCCGAGCGGATGGCGGCCGACGGTCTGCCCGTCGACCCGGACGCGGTACTGGCCTCGGCCGGCCCGTCGGCCGGGCGCCCGCATCTGGCTCGCGCTCTGGTGGCGGCCGGTGTGGTTCCGACCGTGGACGCCGCGTTCACCGATCTGCTCGCACCGCACGGTCGCTACTACGCGGAGAAGGCGGACACGCCACTGCGTCGCGCGGTGGAGATG
Organism: Nocardia sp. NPDC127579; assembly: GCF_042672005.1. Lineage (NCBI taxonomy): Bacteria > Bacillati > Actinomycetota > Actinomycetes > Mycobacteriales > Nocardiaceae > Nocardia > Nocardia sp. NPDC127579. The sequence continues at coordinate 409,770 of NZ_JBHXVZ010000002.1, forward strand.
ATCGCCGCCGCGGGGGGCGTGAGCGTCCTCGCGCACGCCCGCGCCCGCAAGCGTGGCCGCATGCTGGCCATCGACGAGATTCGCGACCTGGCCGGGCATGGTCTGGGCGGGCTCGAGGTCGATCATCCCGACCACAGCGCGGCCGACCGGGCGATCCTGAGCGATCTCGCGGCCGAACTCGATCTGCTCACCACGGGCTCCTCGGACTACCACGGCAGCAACAAGACGATCCGGCTCGGCGAGTTCGGCACCGATCCGGCGCAATTGGAACTCCTCGTCGGCAAGGCCGGCGGCGTACCGGTGATATCTCGATGAAGCCGCTGCGCGGGCTGAGCGGCATGGTGGCCGCGGGCACCGTGGTGCTGACCCTGGTGGTGCTCGCGACCGCGTTCATCGGCGCCCGGCGCGGATTTCCCGGTCCGGGTGGGGAATCCGTCGTCTGGCATCTGGGTAGTTCGGTCGTCGCTATTTCCGCACAGCTTTTCGCGGACCGGCGTCGGGGTTTTGCCGCGATATCCGGATCGATGGTTGTTTTTATCGTCTGCGGTTTATTGCTGTGGACTCAGTGGTGGTCCTGATAAACGCGGAATAGTTATCCGGTCGGGTTGCGGGCCGGTGAATTGTGCCCGAATATTTGATCTGTGAGTGCGATCGAGACGGACGTACTGGTTCTCGGCGGAGGCCCCGCCGGAGCCTGGGCCGCCGTCTCGGCCGCCGCGCTGGGCGTCCGCGTCGTGCTGGTGGACAAGCAGCGCGTCGGTATCGCGTCGGCCGCCTGGGGACACCGCCCCTGGCAGGTGCCGCCGGGTGCCGCCCGGGACGCGGCGATTCGGCAGGCTCATCGCTCGGGCGGCGAGCTCGGCGACCCGGACGAGATGCATCGGATCCTGGACGAGACCTGCCACCGCCTCGGGCAACTGGCCGCGTGGGGGCGGCACGGGGGCAGGGCGAACTACTTCCACGCGCTGCGTCGGCGACTGCACGGCGCGGGAGTCCGCGTCCTGGAATACCATCCGGTCCTGCAACTGCTGGTCGATCGCGACGGAGTCGTCGCGGGCGCGACCGGTCTGCGGGCGGACCACCAGCAGTGGACCGTGCGCGCGGGCGCTGTCGTGCTCGCGACCGGAGGCTGCGACTTCCTGGCCGGTGGCTCCGATATCCACACCGGCGACGGGCTGCTGTGCGCGGCCGAAGCCGGCGCCCAGCTGTCGGGCATGGAGTTCTCCAGCGCCTACGACCTGGTGTCGGCGGTGGGCACACCGGTGACCTTCGAGAAGTACTACGACGACGCGGGCACGGAGCTCACCGACCACGCGGCCGCACTCGACGTGATCGCGCTGGGCCATCGGGTCTACGGCGCGCTCGGCGATCTCGGCGGCCCGGCGGGCGCAGTCGATTCGTTCGGGTGGGGGCCCACGGCGGCAACGGCCGGTTCGGCTGAGCGAGTGTCAGGTGCGGGCGCGGCGGTTTCGACCGGGCGAATGGGCGCGGCAGCTCCGGCTGGTCGTGTGTCGGCGGGGGAGGCGGCCGGTTCGGTCGGCCGGGTGCCGCTGCGGCCGGTCCTGCGCGGCACCGTCGGCGGCGCGGGCGGGCTGCTGACCGGTGCGGACGGCGCCACCACGGTGGACGGGCTGTACGCGGCGGGCGATGCCGCGGCGCGGGAGTCGATCCTGGGTGCGGCCCATGCGGCCGGCGGGCAGGGCGGCGCCTGGGCGATCGCGTCGGGGGTGTGGGCGGGTGCGGGCGCGGCGCGGTGCGCGCTGGAGCGCGGCGTGCCGACGACGGCGCATCCGGTGCCCGGCGCCGGCCTGAACAGCCGGTCGCGTATCGATCCGCGGGCGGTCGTCGGCCTGGTGCAGGAGCACACCCTGCCGCTGCGCCGCAGCTACTGGCGTAGCGCGGGCAGCTTGCGCGACAGCATCGCCGAGCTCGACGCCCTGTGGCCCGGCGCGGTATTGGAACTCGGTGGCGCCGGACCGGTCCGGCTGCAAGCCCGGCAGGCGGCCGCGCTGCTGGCGGTCGCCCGGTGGACGAAATACAGCGCGCTGGCCCGCACCGAGAGCCGCGGTATGCACCGGCGGACCGATCATCCTGGGGCGGCCCAGGATTGGCGGGTACGCCTGACCTCGGGCGGGCTGGATCGGATCTGGGTGCGCACCGGTGCGGACAGTCGTGTGCAACCCGTGCGGGCCGCCCGGTTGCCTGTCCCGCGCGGACGCCGGCCGGACAGCGAGGATCACGACGTCTCCCCGGACATTCGGCGCGGCGCGGGGCAGCTGTCGGGGCTGGCCACCGTCCGCTCGGACCGCGAGGTGACCGAGCTCACCGGCTTCCGGCGTACGCCGGGACAGGAGTCGGCGGTGGTCCGCGGTGAGCTCGCGGCCGAGCCGGCGGATCGGCCCGCGGATCCCGGAGCCGCCGTGGCCAGCTGAGGTCGGCCGGTCCGCACAGCGGCCGCCGACCGGCCGTCGGTTCTCTCACACGACCGGGCCGACAGGCTGCGAGTTTCCGCTTACGTAGGGGTAATTCCGCCGTCCTACCCTCGAACGATGGCGCGGCATCGGCAATACCCCAGGCCGGTTTGGCATGTCGTGACACCGGCTGGCAGAATATTGCGGATTCCCCGCTCCGCCACCGCCGGGTTCGGGAATAACGGTGATCTCCGCCGCGCGACGCACCGTCGCACCCCGAGAGTCACCGGAGCATGTTCTGTCCGGACCACCCTCCGGCTCCCTCTTATGGGGAGCGATGCGCCTGGAGGCGGCAGCCTGCGTAACCACGCATGCCACCGCGGACACCGCCGAGAGTCATCAGCGCCACAACACATTTCGATACCGCCGGGTAATAAGCAAGAATATCCGGCAGATCGAAACGTACCGGTGCGCGCACTCGATGTGCGGGATGCAGCACCTAATACCAATTACCCGGCGGTAACCGTCCCCCCGGATTGCCCGACCCGAGCAGGAGTGAAATCGTGTCATCTGTGACTGACGCACCGAATGCCACTGCGGCCCTTTCCGAAATCACCCAGGAAGAGATTTTCGCAGGCCATCTCGGCGGCAAGCTCTCGGTCGAACTCGCGGCCCCGCTGGACACCCAGCGCGATCTTTCGATCGCCTACACCCCGGGCGTCGCCCAGGTGAGCCTCGCGATCGCGAAGGACGCCGCGATGGCCAAGCAGTACACCTGGACCGACCGCCTGGTGGTCGTGGTCAGCGATGGCACCGCCGTGCTCGGTCTGGGCGATATCGGCCCGCGTGGCTCGCTGCCCGTCATGGAGGGCAAGGCGGCGCTGTTCAAGAAGTTCGCCGACCTCAACTCGATCCCGATCGTGCTCGACACCAAGGATGTCGACGAGATCGTGGAGACGGTCATCCGGTTGCGGCCCTCCTTCGGCGCGGTCAACCTCGAGGACATCTCGGCACCGCGCTGCTTCGAGATCGAGCAGCGGCTGATCGAGGCGCTGGACTGCCCCGTCTTCCACGACGATCAGCACGGCACCGCCATCGTGGTGCTGGCCGCGCTCAACAATGCCGCCAAGGTGCAGGGCCGGGCGATCGACGATCTGAAGGTCGTGGTGTCCGGCGCGGGCGCCGCCGGTGTGGCGTGCACCAACATCTTGCTGGCCGCGGGCGTCAAGGACGTCACCGTGCTCGATTCCAAGGGCATCGTGGCCCGGGAGCGCACCGACCTCAACGGTGTGAAGGCCGAACTCGCCCAGCGCACCAACCCGCGCGGTCTGACCGGCGGCCCGGCCGAGGCGCTGGCCGGCGCGGATGTGTTCCTGGGTTTGTCGGCGGGCAAGATCGCCGAGGAGCTCATCGCGTCCATGGCGCCCGAGGCGATCGTGTTCGCCATGTCCAACCCGAATCCGGAGATCCACCCCGAGGTGGCCCGCAAGTACGTCTCGATCGTGGCCACCGGGCGCAGCGACTTCCCGAACCAGATCAACAATGTGCTCGCCTTCCCCGGCGTGTTCAAGGGCGCGCTGGACGCCGGGGCCCGCCGGATCACCGAGGGCATGAAGATCGCCGCCGCCAACGCGATCGCCGCCGTGGTCGCCGATGAGCTCGGCCCGGAGAAGATCGTGCCCAGCCCGCTGGATCCGCGGGTCGCCCCGGCCGTCGCCGAGGCCGTGGCCGCCGCCGCCCGCGCGGAGGGCGTCGCCTGAGCCGACTCTCCCCGGCACTCTTTCGGCCGGGATCCAGACCGGAATCCGGTCTGGATCCCGGCCGATCTAGTTCGCGGGCTGGAGGATACCCGGCGCGGTGAGCGGCAGGCGGCGCAGCCGTCCCGTGCCGGGCGCACTGGCCCACACCGCGAAGGCCAGCACCCCGTCCAGCGCCATGGCCAGCACCGCCACCAGCAGCGCGCCGACCAGCACCCGGTCGTACCGGTAGAGCCCGATACCGTCGAAGATGTAGCGGCCGAGCCCGCCGAGATTGACGTAGGCGGCGATGGTCGCGGTCGCGACCACCTGAAGGGTTGCACCGCGCAGCCCGGTCAGGATGATCGGCAGCGCATTGGGCACCTCGACCCGGAACAGGATCTGCCGCTCCTTCATCCCCATGGCACGCGAGGCGTCGACGACGTCGGCGGGCACATTGGCGATCCCGGCGTACGCCCCGGCCAGCAGCGGCGGCACCCCGACCGTGATCAGTGCCAGCAGCGGCGGGATCAGGCCCAGGCCGAGCAGCAGGACCAGGAAGGTGAGCAGGCCCAGGGTGGGCAGCGCGCGCATGGCGTTGGCGAAGCCGACCAGCAGTGCCGACCCGCGCCGGGTGTGCCCGATGAGCAGGCCCAGCGGGACGGCGAGGAGCGCGGACGCGGCGATCGCGAGCACGCTGTACCAGAGGTGTTCCAGGATGCGCTGGGTGATGCCGGTCGGCCCGGACCAGTTCGCGCCGTCGGTGAGGTACTGCCAGGCGTCGACGAAAAGGTTCATGCGCGAGCCCCTTTCGCGGTCGGCGCGCTGTCCATGCGGCGCGATCGCTGGACACGCGAGCCGCCGGGCCTGACCTCGCGCGCCCACGGCGTGCCCCAGCGTCCGAGCGCGTACAGCACGCGGTCGACGAGCAGCGCGAGCGCCAGCGTGACGATGATGCCCGCGACGATCTCGTCGGTGTAATCGCGCTGATAGCCCTGGGTGAACAGGACACCGAGCCCGCCGCTGCCGATCAGCGCGCCTACCGACACCATGGCGATATTGGTGACCGCGATGACTCGCAGGCTGGACAGGAACACCGGAATCGCCAGCGGCATGTCGACGGTCAGGGTGCGGCGCAGCGGACCGAATCCCACGGCGTCGGCCGCATCGAGCACGCTCGCGGGTACCGAATCCAGGGCGGCGGGCACCGCGATCAGCAACAGGGCCGTGGAATAGATCGCGAGCGCGATAATGACATTGAGCGGATCGATCGTCGATATTCCGACCAGCGGCGGAATGATGACGAACAGGGCCAGCGACGGAATGGTGTAGGCGAGGCTGGATATCGCCGTGGTGGTTTTCCGCAGCCACGGCACGCGGCGGATCAGCGCGCCCACCGGAATCGCGATGACCAGCCCGATCAGCAGCGGTATCAGGGCCAGCTTCACATGGGTGCGGGTAAGCGCCATGATGTCGCCGAAATTGTCGATCAGGTATTTCACGCCGGATCCCCGGCCAGGCCGTGCTCGTAGGCGTCCCGATTGCGGGCCGCGTCCTCGGCGGCGCGCTGTTCGGCCAGGAGCGCCAGCACCTCGGTGGCCAGTACGCCGCCGCGTACCGCGCCCGAGTCGTCCACCGCCACACCGATTCCGGAGGGAGAGGAGATCGCCGCGTCCATGGCCTGGCGCAGGTCGCCGTCCGGGGCGAACAGCGAGCCGCCCGCCGACATGCTGGATGCCAGGTCGTAGCCGGCGCGGATCCGCTCCACGCCGGTCACGTCGACCCAGCCGACCGGTGTGCCGCCGGCGTCGACCACGAGTACCCAGTCGCCGAGTTCCAGTCGCAGCGCCGCCACCTGCTCGGCGGTGGCGGTCCGGATCTCGTGCAGCGGAACACCGTCGGCCCTACGGAAGGACAGCCCGCGGTAGCCGCGGTCATGACCGACGAAGTCGGCGACGAAATCCGTTGCGGGCTGGGCCAATACCTCCTGGGGCGGGTCGTACTGCTGGAGGACGCCGCCGCGGGCGAACACCGCGACCTTGTCGCCGAGGGTGATCGCCTCGTCGATGTCGTGTGTGACGAACACGATGGTCTTGTGCAATTCCGCCTGGAGCCTTTGCATTTCGGCTTGCAGCTCGGCGCGCACCACCGGGTCGACGGCGCTGAACGGTTCGTCCATGAGCAGGATCGGCGGATCGGCGGCCAGCGCCCGCGCCACCCCGACGCGTTGCTGCTGACCGCCGGAGAGCTGTGCCGGATAGCGCTTCGCGAGCTCACGGTCCAGGCCGACCCGGTCGAGCACTTCCAGCGCGGCGGCCCGGGCCGACCTGCGCGAATCACCGCGTAGCACCGGCACGGTCGCGACATTGTCGAGTACGGTGCGGTGCGGCAGCAGGCCGCCGCTCTGGATGACGTATCCGATACCGAGCCGCAGTTTCACCGGGTCGATGGTCGAGATGTCCTGTCCGTCGATCGTGATCGTGCCGCTGGTGGGCTGGATCATCCGGTTGATCATCCGCATCGAGGTGGTCTTGCCACACCCGGACGGGCCGACGAACACGGTGAACGACCTGGTCGGGATCAGCAGATCCAGGTCGGTGACGGCGTGCGTGCCGTCGGGATAGACCTTGCCGATCCCGCGGAATTCGATATCGGACACCGGAACTCCTAACTGATCGGCCGGTCCAGCCCCTGGGCGCGGAGCCAGTCGAGTGCGGCGGCCTTGGGTTCGGTCTTGGTCTTGCCGGAGACCGCCTCGTTGAGCTTCAGCAGCCCCTCGGTGGTCAGCTTGGCCGAGACGGCGTCGAGCACCTTGGTGGCCTTGTCGGACTTCTTCTTGGCGTTGAACAGCGGCACCACATTCTGCGCCGGGAAGTTGTGCTTGGGGTCGGCGAGCACGACCAGATTGTTTTCCAGGATGGCCTGCGAGGTGGTGAAGATATCGGCCGCGGTCACCTGGCCTTCGACCAGCGCGCGCACGGTGGCGGGGCCGCCGCCGTCGGCGATCGGGACGAAGTTGTCGCGCGGAATGTCCAGGCCGTAGTTCTTTTTCAAGCCCGGCAGTCCACCGGTGCGTTCCGCGAATTCCGCGGGAGCGCCGAATTTCACCTCGGCCGAATGCGGGGCCAGATCGGCGATGGTGGTCAGATTCCACTTCTCGGCGGTCGCCTTGGTGACGACCACCGCGTCGGAATCCTCGGCCGGTGCGGGCGCGGCGATGGCCAGGTCCGCGCCGAGCGCGCTGGCCAGCGCCTGGTTCACCTCCGCCGTAGTGGCGGCGGTGGCGGTCTTGTCCAGGTATTGCAGGAGATTGCCGGTGTACTCGGGGATCACCGAGATCGAGCAGCCGCGCAGGGCGGGCACGTAGGCTTCGCGGCTGCCGATCCGCAGGCGGGTGTCGACCCCGAAGCCGTTGATTCGCAGCGCTTCGGCGTAGATATGGGCGACGGTCTCCGATTCCTGGAAGTCGGCCGAGCCGACGACGAGTCCGTCGCCCTCGCAACTTCCCGTGCTGGCGAGCGGGTCGGAATTGCCGCAGGCGGACAGGACCATGGCGACGGCGAGCGCCATCGCGGCGGCGACGAGTCTGGCGGCGCGTAACGCCAGCCGCGACGACGTGCGCCGAGGGGCGGGAATGATCGTGGTCTTCACGGGAGTCCTTCCGGGCAAGGCGTGCTCGAGCATGTGGCCGACGGTCGGCCTCGAGGCCACCGGTACATTCTGGATGTCCATACTGCCCGTTGCATGATGTTCCTGTTCACTACGGAGAGTTGGGGTCACCGGATGGTGCTGGCCGCGTCGAGGCGAATGGTTGCCCGGTTCCTGGTGGTCGCGGTGGCCGCGGTGGCTGTGTCCTGCGCGGACGAGTCCGCGCCCGGGCCGGATTATGTGGTCGGGGCGGGTGATTCGGTGGAATCGGATCTGCTTGCGCAGATCTACGCGGGCGCGCTCGCGCGGACCGGGTTGCGTGTGTCGGTCGAGACCGGGCTGGGTGATCGCGCGGCCGCGCTGGCCGCGCTGGACGCGGGCACGGTGTCGCTGCTCGGTGAGCACAATGGCGATCTGCTCGAGTTCTTCGACAGCGGTGCGACGGCGCGCAAGCCCGATGACGTGAAAGAGGCACTGTACGGATCCCTGCCGGAGGGGCTGGTAGTCGCCGATGCCGCCGACGGAACGGATCTGCGTCCGCGCGTGCTGATTTCGACGGCGGCGGGGGTGCGGTCGGTGGCCCAGCTGGGCGAGCGGTGCGCGGGGACCGTCGCGGTGGCGCCGGTGCCGGTGTGGCTGGCTCCGGCCGGTCCGGTGCGGGTGGCGGCCTGCGATTTAGATTTCGCGGCGGTCGAGCCGATGCGGCCGGGTCCGTTGCTGGAAGCGTTGCGGGACGGGAGGATTCAGGTCGGCGTGCTGAGCGGGCCGCCGATCGGGCTGGCGGCCGATGCGCTGCGCGGCGTCACCGTGCTCACCGATGACGAGTACGCGGTGCGTGCCCGAAATGTCCTGCCGGTTTTCCGTAAGGGCAGCTTGAACGAGGTGCGCGTGAAGAAGCTGAACTATGTCGGGGGCGAGTTGACCACCGAGGAGTTCGTGGAGCTGGTTCGGCGGATCACCGCGGGTGAGGTGAGCTCGGCCGACGCGGCTCGCGCCTGGCTGGACGCGCACGCGCTGTAAGTCCGCTCACAGTCGGGCGCGGCGGCCCTTGCCGCCGCTATCTTCCGCGCCGTATATTCCGTGTGGAGTATTCAGTGTGGAGCATGCCGTGATCCGGCTGCTCGGAGGAGGGGAGGTGGCGCCGATGGCGCGCCCCACATTGACGGCCTTGGCGATCGCCGTGCTGGCCCTGCTGGAGGAGCGGCCGATGCATCCCTACGAGATGTATCAACTCATGCTGGCCCGCGGCGAGGATGTGCTGGTGAAACTGCGGCCCGGCTCGCTCTATCACACGGTGGCGCGGCTGGCCGAGCAGGAACTGGTGCGGGCCGAGGGAGTCGACCGGGCGGGCAACCGCCCGGAACGCACGATCTACCGGATCACCGACCGCGGCCGAAAAGCCATGCGCGCCAGGATCTCCGAAATCATCCGAACGCCCGGCGCGGAGTACCCGGCCTTCCCGGTAGCGCTGGCCGAAGCGCACAATCTGCCCGCCGACTGCCTGCTCGGCTTGCTGCGCGAACGCCTCGACCATCTGGAAGCCGACCTGGCCGACCTGGCCCAGATGGCCGCGTGGGCCCAGGAGCGCGGTGTACCGCGCCGGTACTGGCTGACCTTGCAGTACCTGCAGACCACGCTCGGCGCCGAGGTCGCCTGGATCAACGCCTTCGCTGCCGATCTGGAGAGCGGCGAACTCGAATGGGAGCAATTCGACGACCTGACCGGGGAACGCCGCACCGAACCCGAACAAGCCTGGCCCGGAAGCGAAGTCGCCTACGACGAATTGCCCCCGGTGCCCCGCCGCTCGGCCGCCGCCGCCCGACGGCTCAAACTTTCCCGCTGATTGGAGCGAAACCTATGCCGACACAACGTAATCCGTGGCTAGCGCTGGGCGCGCTGGTTGTCGGGTTCTTCATGATCCTGCTCGATATGACGATCGTCGCGGTGGCCAACCCGGCGATCATGCAGGGCCTGCACGCCGATGTCTCCCAGGTGATCTGGGTGACCAGTGCCTACCTGCTCACCTACGCCGTGCCGCTGCTGGTCACCGGGCGGCTCGGTGATCGCTTCGGCCCCAAGAACATCTACCTGATCGGCCTGGTGGTCTTCACCGCCGCCTCGCTGGGATGCGGTCTGTCGGGGACCATCGCCCAGCTGATCGCCTGGCGGGCCGTGCAGGGACTGGGCGCCGCCATGATGACGCCGCAGACCATGGCGGTGATCACCCGCACCTTCGCGCCGGACAAACGCGGCGCGGCCATGGGCCTGTGGGGCGGCGTGGCGGGGCTGGCGACGCTGGTCGGCCCGATCCTCGGTGGCGTGCTGATCGATTCGCTCGGCTGGGAATGGATCTTCATCGTCAATGTGCCGGTCGGTGTGCTCGCGTTCGTGCTGGTGGTGTGGCTGGTGCCGACACTGGAGACGCACGAGCACCGCTACGACATCCCGGGCATCGTGCTCAGCGGTGTCGGCCTGTTCCTGCTGGTCTTCGGTTTGCAGGAGGGCAATACCCACGACTGGTCGGCACGGATCTGGCTGATGATCGCCGCGGGCCTGGCCTTCCTGGTCCTGTTCGTGGTGAACCAGGCGCGCAATACCGACGAGCCGCTGATGCCGCTCGGGCTGTTCAAAGACCGCAATTTCGCGCTGTCGTCGCTGGCCATCGCGGCCATGGGCGCGGCCGTCACATCGCTGATGGTGCCCGCCTACTTCTATCTGCAGGCGGTGCGGGACATGTCGCCGACCAAATCGGCGCTGGTCTTCGCGCCGATGGCGATCGTAACCGGGGTGCTGTCGCCGTTCGTCGGCAAGTTCTCCGACAAGATCGCACCGCGCGTGCTCCCGACCCTCGGCTTCGCGCTGTTCGCGGTGGCGGTGTTCTGGTGGGCCGTGCTGATGGCGCCGGATTCCTCGATCCTGTGGTTCCTCGCGGCGGCCCTGCTCGCCGGTATCGCCAACGCGTGCGTCTGGGGCCCACTGGCCGCCACTGCCACCCACAATCTGCCGGTGCATCAGGCCGGTGCGGGCGCGGGCATCTACAACACCACCCGCCAGGTGGGTTCGGTGCTCGGCAGCGCCGCGATCAGCGCGCTCATCGCGGCCCGGCTCAGCGCCAACGGACTGAGCGGCGGCGCGCCCATCGGCGAGGGCTCCGGCCAGTCCATCCCGGACCAGATCCGTGACGAATTCAGCACCGCCCTGGGCGAATCCATGCTGCTCCCGGCCTGCATCCTGCTGATCGGCGTGGTCGCCGCCGCCCTGTTCGTCAGCCACAGCCGCAGCGCCGGGCCGCCGATGGACAAACTGGCGAAGCCGGAATCCGTCAGCCACTGACTGCCCGGCCGGGCCCGCTCCCACGGGCCCGGCCGTCAGCGCACCAGATTCGCGAGACGACTCCAGTCGATACGCATCCGCACCGGAAGCTCCACCACGCTCTCCGTATCCGCGGGTTCGAAGACGACGTGTGACCGATACTGGCCGAGTACGTGATCCAGGACGTAGGTTTCGATCGAGGTGACCCGGTTGTCCGACACCCAGACGATCCAGTACCACGGAATCCCCGCCATGGCGTATTCGGCCTTCTTCACCGCGGTGTCGGTCTTCTCGCTACCGGGCGACACGATCTCCACCGTCAGCTTGATCATCGATGCGGGCAGTGGGCGCAGGTCTTCGGGGGCGCAGTCGAACAGGGCGACGTCCGGACGGCGGATGCTGACTCGCGGCAGCTCCCAGAGCAGGACATCGAAGTCGGTATCCACGTCGAGGCAGCCATCCTGATGCTGCCGCATGTGCGTTTCGGCTGCGGCCTCGAGCAAGTTGGCGAGCCGGCGTGCGGCCTTCTGATGGGGCCTGGTCGCGGATTCGGCGCGAATCGCCTCACCGTTCACCACCTCGACCTGGCGGCAGAAGTCTTCGGGTAGGTCGCGCCAGATGTCGAGTGTGATGGGCTCGGGTTGCAGGTTCTCTGATCTTGCCCAATCGAAGATTGCGGACACTCGGACTCCTTGGAATTGGCTACAGTCATCCCGTTCGACGCCGTTGACCTGGACCGATACTACCGTCAAGTCAGCTCACCTGGACGGTGACCGAGGGGAGGCCGGTGGCGCCGTCGGGGACGACGTCCTGGAATTCGGCGATCTGGGGTTGGCCGGTGGCGTCGATGGCGCGGGCGCGCGGGGTGTGCGGGCCGGGTGTGGCGTCCCAGTCGTAGACCCATTGGCGCCAGGTGTCGATGGACTGGTCGGCCGATAGGCGGGCGGGTTGCCATGGGCCGCCGTCGATTTGGACCTCGACGGCGGTGATGCCGCGATGCTGGGCCCAGGCGACGCCCGCGATCGGGACGCGGCCCGCGGTGAGGCGGGCGCGGGCGCGGGGAGTGTCGATCCGGGAGGCGGTTTTGATCGGCCCCCGCGCGGACCAGCCGCGGTCGGTCCAATAGGCGGTGGCACGGTCGAAGCGGGTGACCTCGAGGTCGACGACCCACTTGGTGGCCGACACATAGCCGTACAGCCCGGGCACGACCAATCGCACCGGGTAGCCGTGCTCGACCGGCAGCGGTTCCCCGTTCATGCCGACGGCGAGCAGCGCGTCGCGCCCGTCGGTGAGCGTGGACAGCGGTGTGCCGCAGGTCCATCCGTCCTGCGAGGTGGACAGCACCATATCGGCGTCGGGATGTGGCCCGGCCTCGGCGAGCAATTCGTCGAGCCGGTACCCGCGCCACAGCGCGTTGCCGATCAGGTCGCCGCCCACCGGATTCGAGACGCACGCCAGGGTGACCAACCGCTCCACCGCGCCGCGCCGCGCGAGATCGGCCCAGCTGAGCCGGATTTCACGCTCCACCATCCCGTGGATCCGAAGCGACCAGTCCTCGATCGACACCTGCGGAACGATCAGTGCGGTATCGATCCGGTAGAAGTCCGCGTTGGAGGTCAGATAGGGCGTCAGGCCCGGAATCCGCAGATCTGCTTCCGGTGCGAGCGAAACCGGTGGCCCGCTCGGCTGCGGCAGCTCGACCGCTGCCCGCTCCGCCGACACATCCCCGCGTCGCACACCGAGCAACCGCCCGCCCACTCCGGCGACGATGGCCAGCCCACCGGTAATCGCCAAGCCCCGCAAGAGAGTTCGCCGCTCAGTCGCCGCAGCCGTAACGAGCGGGCCCGCAGCCCGCGCTGCCACGCTGCCGCTTCGGCCGGTCGGGTCGCCCACCCATGTCGCCCGACCACTGGTAGCCGCGCTCTGGTCCACCGTCGCCGGGGTTGCCTCATCGGTCGTCCTGCCACGGGCTCGCGCGCTGGCCACATCGTCGATCATCGCGGTCAGTACCCGCAGCGCGTAGATACCGGTGGCGACACCGAGCGCGGTCGGCAGCGCACCCGCGAGGCCGGTGCGGCCCACCGCGATACCGGCGGCGAGCAGGCCGACCACCGCGAGCAGGAGCGATCCCGCCGCACGGTCGCCGCGTTCGATCGCGCCCGCGATACCGGCCACGATCGCCGCCACCAGGCTCATGCACAGATAGAGCACGGCTTTGTCGTTGGTGCCGAAGGTCTGGATCGCCCACTCCCGCAAGTCATCCGGCGTGCGATCGATGACGGTCGACCCGAGCGCGACCAGCGGTGCGGTGGTCGCGCCCGCGAACGCCGCGACCAGTTCGGCCACGCCGAGCGCAAGCCCGGCGGCCAGGATGCCCGCCACCACCCGGATTCGCAGCTCAGCCATGAGCCCGAGCCTACTGCCGCGCCTGTCCGAGCACAGCCGAGCTGCCGCCCGGCCCACGCAAAAGCGCCGCTCGCGAAGGTGTTTCGCGAGCGGCGCTTTGCGGGTTCGAACTCAGCTGTAGATGGCGTCCACATCCGCGGCGTACTGCTTCATCACCACATTGCGCTTGAGCGACATCTTCGGGGTGAGCTCACCGGTCTCCTGGGTCCAGTCGACCGTGAGGATGCGGATCTTCTTGATGCCCTCGGCCTTGGAGACCTTCTTGTTGGTCTCCGCGACGGCGGCCTCCACCTCGGCGACCAGGGTCGCGTTGGCGATCAGCTGCTCGATCGGCGTGTCGGCGGCCAGGCCGTTGCGCTCCTTCCACCCGGGCAGGGCTTCCGGATCCAGGGTGATCAGCGCGCCGATGAACGGCTGACCGTCGCCGACCACCATGACCTGGCTGATCAGCGGGTGTGCGCGCAGCGAGTCCTCGAGCACGGCGGGGGAGACGTTCTTGCCGCCCGCGGTGACGATGATTTCCTTCTTGCGGCCGGTGATGGTGACGTAGCCGTCGCCGTCGATGGCGCCGAGGTCGCCGGTCTTGAACCAGCCGTCGGCGAACGCGTCGGCGGTCGCCTCCTCGTTGTGCCAGTAGCCGCCGAATACCGAGAAGCCGCGCAGCAGCAGTTCGCCGTCGTCGGCGATCTTGACCGCATGGCCTTCGGTGGGCTTGCCGACGGAGCCGACCCGGATGCTCTCGGGGGTGTTCACGGTGACCGCGGCGGTGGTCTCGGTCAGGCCGTAGCCCTCGTAGATGGTGACGCCGACGCCACGGAAGAAGTGGCCCAGGCGCGCGCCCAGCGGCCCGCCGCCGGACACGGCGGCCTCACACTGACCGCCCAGGGCGACCCGCAGCTTGCTGTAGACCAGCTTGTCGAACAGCGCGTGCTTGAGCTTGAGCACCAGGCCCGCGCCGCCGTTGTCCAGCGCTTCGCTGTAGGCGATGGCGGTCTCGGCGGCGGCGTCGAAGATCTTGCCCTTGCTCGTGCCGCCGTCGTGCGCCTTCTGCTTGGCGCCGTTGAACACCTTCTCGAAGACGCGCGGCACCGCCAGGATGAAGTGCGGGCGGTAGCTGCCGAACTGGTCGACCAGGGTGGACCAGTCGGAGGTGTAGGTGACGATGACCTTGGCGTCGAAGGCGGCCAGGTTCACCGCGCGGGCGAACACGTGCGCCATCGGCAGGAACATCAGGGTCTTCTTGCCCTCGACGATGTACTTGCGCAAAGCCAGGCGGTCGGACTTGGACTGACCGTAGAGGTTGGCGTGGGTGAGCACGACGCCCTTGGGGCGGCCGGTGGTGCCCGAGGTGTAGATCAGGGTGGCGGGCGATTCGGCGCCGACCTGCTTGCGACGCTCGTGGACGACGCTGTCGTCCAGGTGCGCGCCGCGCTCGATCAGCTGGTCGACCGCGCCCTGGTCGATCTGGAGGGTCTCGGCCAGCTCGGGCAGTGTGCCGGGCTCGATCTCGGCGATGGTGGCGCGGTGCTTGTCGTTCTCGACGATGAGCAGCTTGGTGGCCGAGTCCTGCAGGATCCATTTGGCCTGCTCGGCGGCGGAGCTGTCGTAGATCGCGACGGTGCAGCCGCCGGCGGCCCAGATCGCGAAGTCGATGAGCGCCCACTCGTAGCGGGTGGCGGCCATGATGGCGACCCGGTCGCCGAAGCCGATGCCGGAGGCGATGATGCCCTTGGCGACGCCGGTGACGGCCTTGGCGAATTCCGCCGCGGTCACATCGGTGAAGCCGCCGTTTCCGTTGGACACGTTGAACAGAACCGCGTCGGGCGACTGTTCGGCATGCCGGAAGACGTTGTCGGAATTGTTCGCGCCCGCCGGGATTGTGTAAGAAGCCGGAACTTCGAACTCGCGCATCAGTGCCCTTCCACGTGGTTTACTCGCCAGTAATCTACGACACCTAACGGCCGGTAGTCATATCGACCACCGGAATTGTCTCCCACGCGCCGCTGACGGGCCGTGAACCCCTGGATCGAATTCATCCTAGGTCGGGTGTCGATACTGGCTGTACAGCTTCTTTCAGAAATTCGCCCAGTTCCTTGACTGCCGCCGCGGCGGCCGCCACGAACGCCGCCTGCGCCTGCGCGACATGCCAGAGCCCCTGGCTCTCGGTGAACCGGACATGCACACCGGCGGCGCGCAGTGCCGTGACCAACTCCGTGCACTGCGGGTGCAGCAGCTCACTCACGTCGACCTGGACGTAGGTGGGCGGCAGCCCGGTCAGCTCGCCGCGCAGCGGCGCGTAGCCGGGGTCGTCGCGGTCGCCGTCGCCCAGGTAGGCGGCGGCGCAGGCGCGTGACCACGGCCGGTTGATCACCAGGTCGCGCTCGCGTTCGGGGACCACGTTGGGGTCGGTCCAGGGCGCGATCAACCCGAGCGCGGCCGGGGTCAGGCCGTGCTCGGCGATCAGCCGCTGCGCGGTGGCCAGGCTCAGGCCGCCGCCGGCGGAGTCGCCCGCGAGGGCGATCCGCTCGGCGGGGTGGCCCAGATCCTCGACCAGCTGACGGAAGGCCGCGACGGCGTCGTCGAGCCCCGCCGGAAACGGGTGTTCCGGCGCCAGCCGGTAGTCGAGCAGGTAGACGGCGCAGCCGGTCTCGTGCGCCAGCCGGGCGGCCAGCGAGCGGTGGGTGACCAGCGAGCCGACCGCGTAGCCGCCGCCGTGCAGGTACAGCACCGCTCCGGTACCGGAACTGCCTCGGGCGGTGAGCTTTTCGGCGGTGCGCCCGCCCAGCCGGAGCCGCCGCAACTCGGTGTCGTCGGGCAGCCACTGCATGGTGGCGCCCAGATCCATCAGCTTGCGCTGGACGGGGAACGACAGTCGGGCGTTGAGCATGACCGGAAACATCCGGCCGAGTACGGCTCTGGCTATCGGCAGCGGAATGGCGATGTCGCGCAAGGGATTCCTCAGGGCATGAAGGAGCGGTTCACCACGGCGGCGATCCGCTGGTATCCGGAGGCGGTGACGCGGACGAAGGCGTCGAGCAGCTTGGCTTCCCAGCCGATCAGCACCCGGCCCTGCTTCTTGCGCACGCCCTCGGTAATGGTCTGCGCGGCCATTTCCGGGGTGTGGATGGCCAGTTTGGCGTCGAACATGGCGGCGGCCTTCTTGCCGTCGATCGACTCCGAGTAGGTGGCGTTGCGCGCCACCGCGGTCTTGATACCGCCGGGATGCACGCAGGTGACCTCGACCGGGTGCTTGCCGCCGATCATCTCCTGGCGCAGCGATTCGGTGAATCCGCGGACCGCGAACTTCGCCGAGTTGTAGGCGCTCTGGCCGGGCACCGCGATCAGGCCGAACAGGCTGGAGACATTGATGACGTGACCTGCGCCGGATTCCATCAGCATGGGCAGGAATGCCTTGGTGCCGTTGACGACACCCCAGAAGTCCACGTCCATGATGCGTTCGATGTCCTTGAACTCGGACTTGATCACATCACCGTGGTAGGCGATACCCGCGTTGTTGTAGATCTGGTGCACCACACCGAAATGCGCCTTCACGGCATCGGCGTAGAGCAGTACCGCTTCGCGCTCGGCCACATTGAGCCGATCCGATTTCACCCGTGCGCCAAGGGCTTCGCAGCGTCGCACGGTTTCGGCGAGCCCTTCGGTGTCGATATCGGACAGCGCCAGTTCGGCGCCGCGCTTGGCCAGGTTCTCCGCCAGGGCGCGGCCGATTCCGGACCCGGCGCCGGTGATCACACAGACCTTGCCCTTGAAGTAAGCATCGTTGCCCACGGTTTATGCCACCACTTTCCGGTCGCCTGCCGACGACGTCGTCTCGTATGCGGATACGTCGAACTTCTTGGTGAGCCTACGGAATTCGAAGGTGAAGTCCGGCCACAAAGTCGTATTGTTGCCGTGTTTGTCGAGGTACCAGCTGGCGCAGCCGCCGGTGTTCCACACGCTCTTGGACAGCTTGCGCTGGAGCTCGCGGTTGTAGGTGTCCTGCACCTCGCGGCGCACCTCGACGGTGCGCAGGCCGAGCCGGTCCACGGTGGACAGCGCGTCGGCGATGTAGTTGATCTGCGATTCGATCATGAACACCATCGAGGTGTGGCCCAGGCCGACGTTCGGGCCGAGCAGGAAGAACATGTTCGGGAAGTTGGCGATGGCCGAGCCCTTGTAGCCCTGCTGGCCGATCTCGTCGAACACCTCCGAGAGCGTGCGGCCGTCCTTGCCCGCGATGGTCTCGAAGATGGGCGAGTCGGTGACGTGGAAGCCGGTCGCCACGATCAGGGCGTCGATCTCGCGCTCGGTGCCGTCCTGGGTGACGATCGAGCCGGCCCGGACCTCCTTGATGCCTTCGGTGACCACGTCGACATTGTCGCGGCTCAGGGCCGGGTAGTACTCGTTGGAGATCAGCATGCGCTTGCAGCCGATCCGGAAGTTCGGGGTGACCTTCTTGCGCAGCTCCGGATCGCGGATCTCGAGCTGCAGCTTGGCCTTGGCCAGTAGTTCGAAGCCCTGCATGATGGCCGGGAGCTTGGCCAGGCCGACGACCTGGGTTTCGCGGGCGGCGTAGATGGCGGCGCGGGACAGGCGCTGTACGCCGGGAATGTGCTTGAACGCGAAGCGTTCCGGCGCCAGGTACGGGCGGTCCATACGGGGCAGTAGCCAGGGCGCGGTGCGCTGGTAGACGTCGAGGTGGCCGACCTTGTCCGCGATGGCGGGCACGATCTGGATGGCCGAGGCGCCGGTGCCGATGATGGCGACGCGCTTGCCGCTGAGGTCGGCGTCGTGGTTCCAGCGGGCGGAGTGGAAGATCTCGCCTTCGAACTCGTTGATGCCCTTGATGTCGGGCAGTGCGGGCTCGCAGAGCGCGCCGACGGCGGAGACGACGGTGTCGGCGGTGAACCGGCCCTTACTGGATTCGATCTCCCACTGCGAGGTGTCGTTGTTCCAGCGGGCGCTGGTGACATCGCAGTCGAACAGGTGGTTGTCCAGCACGTTGTAGCGCTCGGCGACGCCGCGGATGTAGCGCTGGATCTCGCCCTGCTTGGAGAACGAGCGCGTCCAGTTCGGGTTGAGCGCGAAGGAGTAGGAGTACAGGTGCGACGGCACGTCGCAGGCGGCGCCCGGGTAGGTGTTGTCTCGCCAGGTGCCGCCGACATCGCTGCCGCGCTCCAGGACCAGATAGTCGGTGCGGCCCTGCTGGCTCAGCCGGATGGCCAGTCCGAGCCCCGCGAAACCACTGCCGATGATGATCGTCTTGACGTGGCGGGCGGGGCGGTTGCCGACAGCTTTGTCTGTAACCTTGCGACTCATGTAATTGAGCGTACGGTCTTATTGAGCACGAGTCAACAGGTTACTGACCGGCGTTCAGTAGGGTGGTGGATGTGGCTAAAGCGAACGGGGAGACCAAGCGGATCCGGCTGAGTCCGGACGAGCGCCGGCAGCAGCTGATCACCCTGGGCGTCCGGCTGCTGGGCGAGCGAGCGCTGGAGGAGATCTCGGTCAGCGATATCGCCGAGCAGGCCGGGATCTCGCGCGGCCTGCTGTTCCACTACTTCCCGACCATGCAGGACTTCCAGCTCGCGGTCGTCGCGCACGCGAATGCCCAACTGCTGCACCGGGTCCGGCCCGACGACTCATTGGAACTCTTCGATCAGCTCCGGGACTCGATCGAGCGCTACATCGACTACGTCAGCGAGAACCGCCAGTCCTATCTGGCGCTGCTGCGCGGCCCCGCCAGCGCCAGCCCCGACCTGATGCAGCTGGTGGATCAGACCAGGCTGGCGATCGTGGAGATGATCCTGGCCCAGATGCCGATCCCGGCACAGGACGACGACCGGCCCCGGCTGGTGCTCGCGGTGCGTGGCTGGATCGCCTTCGTCGAGGAGATCACGCTCAGCTGGCTGCGGGCCGAGACGATCACCCGGGAGCAACTGGTCGATCTGCTGGTCGAATCGCTGCTGACGCTGTCGCTAGCGCTGAACCCCGCTCTCGGCGCGGCCCTGCGCGCCTAGGCCCGGGGCGGTGGCCTCCGGGTCCGCGCAGATCGCCGTGAGGGCCGCGTGCAGGTTCGCGGCCAGCTCCGCCATCGTCTCCGGCGTCCAGAGCGTTGCCGCGTAACGGAATTCGACGCGTATGCCCTCGGGCCGTCCGGCCGGGCCGAGACACTCCCGGGCCTGGACCAGCAGCTCGAATTCCGCGCGCTGGGCGGGCAGCTCACGTACCTCGAAGCTCAGGTCACCGGCGCTGCCCGCGGTGCCGATATCGCGGAAGAAGGTGGTGACGATCTGCGGAAGCGCGACCGCGCCGGGCGGGATCAGCTCCTCGTAGGGGTACTCGCGGTGTTCGTAGGCTTCCAGGATTCGATCGCGGATCCCGCGGATCAGATTCCGGTGCGTGGCCGTTCGCGCATCGGTGCGGATCAGGGCGATGTCGACGGCGCAGCCGAGCATGGTGTCGAGTTCGGTGCGGTCGCGCCCGCTCAGGGCGGTGCCGATCACCAGGTCCGGACCGCTCGCGTGCGCGGCGAGCGCGCGGACCAGCGCGGCGTGCAGGACGGCGTAGGTGGTCGCGCCGCAGCGCCGGGCGGTGGCGAGCATGTCGGAGTGGGTCACGGCGTCGATATCGCAGGACAGGATGGCCGCCGGGGCGGGGCCGGTGCGCGGATTGTCCACCGGAAGTGGGGGTTCCAGGGGGAGACCGGCCAGGTTCCGCCGCCAGTACTCGGCCGCCGCGGTGCCGTCGCGGAATCGGAGCGCGTAGTCGGCGTACTGGAAAGCCGCTGTGGCCCAGTCGGGTTCGTGGTGCGCGGCCCGGGCGAGGTAGGCGAACTGGAGTTCGGCCAGCAGGGTACTCAGCGATTCGGCGTCACCGGCGCAGTGGTGCAGGATCACGAGTAGCACGTGGTGCTCCGGCGCGATGCGGAAAAGCCGGACCCGCCAGGGCATCTCGTTCATCAGCCGGAAGCCGCGGGCTGTCTCCGCCGCCAGCATCCGGTCCAGATCGGCTGGGCGCGCCGATATTTCGAGATAGTCGATGTCCTCGGGCCGGAAGTCCTGGATCCGCTGCGCCGGGCCCTGCGGGGTGAACGGCAGGATGGTGCGCAGAATCTCGTGCCTGCGCACGATGTCGGCGACGGCGGTGCGGAGCGCGGCCGGGTCCAGCGGGCCGTGCAGGTCGACGGCCGTCGGCATGAGGTAGTCGGCGCTGCCCTCGCCCAGATAATTGACCGTCCACAGCCGCTGCTGGATCGGGCTGAGCGGGATCGGGCCGTCGCCGCGCGGTGCCGGTGCCGGGGCCGAGCCCGCGGCGCGGTCGGACAGAAGGTGATCGAGCAGGGCGACGGTCGGTGCGTCGAGCAGATCCCGCAGGGTGACCGGGCGGTCGAGCGCGCGGGTAGCGGCCGCCGCCAAACGGATCGCGGCCAGGGAGTTCCCGCCCAATCCGAAGAAGTCGTCGTCCAGGCCGACCCGGGGCGCGCCGACCGCGTCGGCGAACAGCGCCGCCAGCACCTGCTGGCGCGGGGTGCGCGGCGGGCGGACGGCGGCGGCCGCGGGCAGGGTCAGCGCCTTGCGGTCGATCTTGCCGTTGACCGTCAGCGGCAACTCGGGAATCTGGACGATGACGGCGGGCAGCAGGTAGCTGGGCAGCCGGGTGGTCAGTCGCTCACGCAGTGCGGCGGTGTCGATCTCGTGGTCGGCGACGATATGGGCGAGCAGCGTCTTGCCCGCGGCCATCTGGTGCGCGGTGACCACGGCGGCGCTGATGCCGGGCTGGGCGCGCAGCGCGTGCTCGATCTCGCCCGGTTCGACCCGGATTCCGTTCACCTTGACCTGCCGGTCGCCGCGGCCCAGGAATCGGAGCTCACCGTCGGCGCCCCAGCTGCCGTAGTCGCCGGTGCGGTACATCCGCGAGCCCGGCGCACCGAACGGGTCGGCGGTGAACCAGCTCGCGGTGCGACCCGGGAGATCGAGATAGCCCTGCGCCAAACCCGCTCCGGCCAGATGGATTCCGCCGACCATGCCCGGCGGGACGGGCCGCAGCAGCGCGTCCAGCACCAGCACCCGGGTGTGGTCGACGGCGCGCCCGACCGGGAACGCCCCGGCGATCGGGCCCGGCGGAATCCGATAGGAGGTGGCGTAGGCCGTCGCCTCGACCGGACCGTAGATATTGACGACCTCGCAGTCCGGCGCGAGCGCCCGCAGCGCGCGCACGGTATCCGGCGCCAGCACATCGCCCGCGCTGGAAATGGTCTCCAGCGCGGCCAGGCTCTCCGGAATGTCCTCGACCAGCACCTGGAACAGGCCCGCCGGGCACAGCATGGCGGTCACCTCACCCGCCGCCAGCACGTTGCTGAAATCCGCGGCGCTGAGCCGCGGCGGCGCGGCGAGCACCACGGTATGCCCTTGCAACAGCGGCATCCACAATTCCCACACCACCATGTCCCAGGCATACGGTGAGTGCATCAGCATCCGCCGATACTTCGGCCCGGCCGCGATCGTATCGATCGCCCGCGTGATCACGGCCCGATGCGTGACCTGCACGCCCTTCGGCGCCCCGGTCGAGCCCGAGGTGAACATCAGCCACGCCACCGCCTCCGCCGGTACAGCGTCCCGCGGGATCCCGGACCGCCGCTGGCCGGGAGCCACCGACCGAATCGTCTCGATGTCGTCGAGCAGCAGGTCGGTTCCGGTGTGGCGCATCATCCAGTCGACGCGCTCCGGCGGATCCTGCTCGTGCAGTGGCACGCAGATCGCACCCAGTTTCATGAGCGCGAGCAGGGTGATGACCATTTCGGGTGAGCGCGGCAGCCGTACCGCCACCGGGGTGCCGAGCCGCACCGCGTGCCGGTGCGCCAGGTGGTCCGCGAAATCCTCGGCCCGGGTGTCGAGTTCGCGATAGCTGAGGTGCGTGCCCTCGTACCAGAGGGCGTCGCGGTCGGGGCAGGCCCGGACGATCTCGGCGAATGCCTGCGCCACACCGCGATTCGTGCGCTGCTCGGGGTCGTCGTAGGGTGCTCGGCCGGTAACCGCCGGATGCCGGGTCAGCCGAGCGATCGGCGTCGAATCGGTGGCCGCCGACACCTCGCCGGCCGCGGCCAGCAGCCGGGAGTGCAAGCTGGACAGCGCTTCCGGGGTACAGCGATCGGCCGAGGTGTCGAGATCGATCCGGGGCGGGCCGCCGTCGGCGTACACGCCGATCCCGAAGGTTTCGGTGCCGCCGGTCGATACCGGAGTCAGTGTGGCGGGCACGGAGCCGAAGGCGAGCTCCGGCGGAATCGGCAGGATATTGAGCAGCGGGCCGGTGATCCGGTGCTCGCCGCCGGGGGAGGTGCCGTCGGCGAGCAGGTCGAAACGGCGATAGTGCTGGTGCCGCAGCAGCTTCCGGAACTCCGATTGCGCCTGCCGGGCCAGGTCGCCGATCGTGGTGGCGGGATCGACGCTCAAGCGCAAGCCCACCACGTTCGAGGTCATCCCGAGCGCCCGCCAGGACCGTTTGGCGGGCACCGAGACACCGAGTACCACCGTGCGGGCGCCGGAATCGGCGTGCAGTTCGACCGCGATGGTCGCGGCCAGCAAGGCGGGCCAGTCGACATCGAATGCTTGTGCCGTGCGCTCGAATTCACGCCACGCCGCGGCATCCGGGCGCGCACTGTGGCGGACCGCGCCCGCGCCGCCGGGCGGTACCGGCGGATGGGCGAACATCGGCGCGTCCGGCAGACCGGCGAGGCGTTCGGCCCAGAACGCGCGGTCGTCGGCGAAGCGGCGCGAGGCGCGATAGCGCTGGTCGGCCCGGACGAAATCGGCGATCGGATCGGCGATTTCGTCCGGAGCCGCGCCGCCCTCGAGCAGGCCGGTGTAGACCTGCGCGACCTTGCGGATCAGGGCGAGCGAGGTACCGCCGTCGAAGATCAGATGGTGCGCCTTGATACCCCACAGGTATCCGGCCGCGCCGAGATCGAGCAGGTAGTGATCGAACAGGGGTGCGACCGCGAGGTCATAGGGCCGGGCGAATTCCGGTTCCAGGTATGCCAGCGCGGCCGCGTGCGGATCGGGATCACCGCTGAAATCTGCCTGGTGCAAGGGAAAATCACGGCATTCCTCGACCACCTGCCGCGGTTCGGGCCCGGAGTTGTCCAGCCGGACCCGCAGCGTCTCGCTGCTCGCCGTCACACTGCGCAATGCCTGTTCGAACCGCACCCGGTCGATCCGGCCGCGCAGGTGGACATAGCCGCTGATCAGGTAGCGGCGGCCGGTCCCGTGCAGGGTGGTGTAGGCCCAGATCTCCTGTTGGGCGACGGTCAGCGGCCAGCCGGGGTTGTCCATCACAGTCCGTTCCGGTTCGAGAGGGCATCGAGCAGCCCGGTGAGGTGGCCGACCAGGCGCGCCATGCGTTCGTCGTCGATCAGATCCCGGTGCCAGTTCAGTGCGATGCGTAGCTCCGCACGCGGCCACACGGTCGCGGTGAGCGGGAACAGCGTGATCTCCCGCGAGGCCAACTCCGCCAGCGTCAGCTCGCCGAGGGTGAGCGGCAGCATCGTGCCGTGCGCCGGGTAGGACTCGAAAACCAGGAGCGTGTCGAAGAATTCGCGGATCGGGCGCTGGGCGGCCGACTCGATATCGGCGAGACCGAGATGGTGGTGCTCGAGCACCTCCGCCTGTGCCGCCTGCACCGCCCGCAGGCGATCGGCCAGCTCGCCCGGCTGCGGGCGCACCCGCACCGGGACCGTATTGATGAACGATCCGACCATCTCGTCGATCCCGGCCAGTGCCGGGGGACGCCCGGAAACCACGGTGCCGAACAGGATGTCGTCGCGTCCGGTCAGCTCGGCGAGTGTCTGCGCCCACACGTACTGGAAGACGGTATTGAGTGTGACACCGGCCGCGGTGGCCAGCCGTGACAGGCCCCGGGTCTGGGCCGCGCTCAGGGTCACCACCTGTTCGGCGGCCGAGCGCACGGGTTCGGCAGGTGCCGCCCCCGGCGTGGCGACCAGCGTGGGGCCGTCCAGATCGTGCAGGGCGGTATGCCACGCGGCATCCGCGGCGGCCTGATCGCGCGTGGCCCGCCAGCGTAGGAAAGTGCCGAAGCCGTCCTCGATTTCGGTGGCGCCGAGATCGTCGGCCGCATACCCGGCCAGCAGTTCGCGCAGCAGAATCGGGGCGGACCACCCATCCAGCAGCAGTCGATGATTGGTCAGTGCCAGCGTCCACCGGTGATCGGCGGTGCGGATCAGCAGCAGCCGCAATAGTGGCGGCACCGCGAGATCGAACGGTCGGAACTGCTCGGCGGTGAGTAGCTCGCCGGCTCCGTCCGGATTCGAGCGCAGATCGACCTCCCGGACCGAGAGCGGTGCGCTGGCGGTGACGAGCTGTCGCCAGGCGCCGTCGCCGTCGCGGCGGAATGCCGCCCGCAGTGCGGCGTGCCGGTCGACGAGCCGCTGTGCGGCCGACCGCAATCGGACGACATCGGGTGTGCCGGTGCAGGTGAGGATCACCTGGAGGGTGTGCACCTCGGTCCCGCCGGGATCGGACGGCGCGAGCTCGGCGAACTTCGCCTGGATCGGCGTCAGCCCCCAGATGTCCTGCAAGCCGGGGTAGCGCTGCTCCCACGCCTCGATCTCCGGCTGCCGCAGCGGCACAGCGAAATCCGAGGGTGTCCGCCCGCCCGACCCCGGTTCGCCGGCATGCCGCGCGAGGGCGGTCAGCGCGCGCACCCATAGGTCGGCCAGCTCCCGGACCTGCTCGGATCGCAACAGCGTCCGCGGGAAGGTGAAGCCGGCCCGCAGCTGCCCGCCGCTGACCAGCGCGTCGACGGAGATCGCACTACGGGCGGGAAGCCCTGAATTCCGTTGTGCTGCGGCAGATGTCGGCTCGTGGTCGGCAAGTGCCGAATCGGCCGGCGGCTCGGCGGCATCGAATGCAGCGCCTGGAGCCGCCGCTTCGTGCTGTCGGATGGCCTCGGTACCGACCGGTTCGCGCAACGGTCCCGGTGTCGCGAAGTCGGTGGGCAGCCAGGCACCGCCGGTGGCTGTGGTGTCGGAGACGGTGCCCAGGTAGGTGAACGAGAGGTGACCGGTCTCGGCCGGCAGGTGCCGGGCGGTTTCAGGGTTGAGGTAGCGCAGCAGACCGTAGCCGATCCCGGAGCCGGGGACCGAAAGTAGTTGCTCCTTCACAGTTTTCAAGGCCGTCGCCAGAGCCGGGCCGTCGGCGAAAGCATGGTCGATATCGATGTCGGCGAGGTCCAGGCGGGCCGGGAAGGCCGCCGTGAACCAGCCGATGGTGTGCGACAGGTCCGCGCCGGGCGCGAGATCGGGGTCGCGGCCGTGGCTCTCCAACTCGACGGTCGTCGCCGCCTGCGCCACTCCGCGCCGATCGCGCCAGACGGCCACGGCCAACGCGACGGCGGTGAGCAGGACGGTATTGGCATCCGTCCGGTACCGATCGGCCAGCGTGCTCAGAACGGTCGTGGTGGTCGCCGCGTCCAGTTCGACCGCGACGCGCTCGAGCGTGGCGGCGGTATCGATGCGCGGGTCCACGGGGCGGTCCGTCAGCGGCGCTACGTCCGCGCTCAACGCCTGCCAGCGTTCGAGTTCGGCAATGCGGTCGGGCTGCCGTGCGGCCTCGCGCAGGCTGTGTGCCCAGCGGCGCAGGGATGTGCCACCGGCGGGGAGTTCCGGTTGCGCACCGGCGCTGACCCCGGCCCACGCGGTAAGCAGATCCGGAATCAGGATCCGCCAGGACACGCCGTCGATGGCGAGGTGGTGCACCACCACGATCAGCCGGTCGGCCGGACCCGTGCGGCGCACCTGGACGCAGTGCAGCACTCGGCCTGCGGCCGGATCCAGGCGGCTGATCGCGTCCTCGGTCGCCGCCTCGATGGTCGCGGCCGCCTGGGCCGGGGATGCGCCGGGCAGCTGCGCCGCCTGCGTGAGGACGGCATCCAGGTCAGGACCGACCGGATCGGCGAACAGCCGCCACCGGCCGCTGGCGTCGCGATAGAAGCGGGCGCGGAGCATGTCGTGCCGAGCGATGACGGCTCCGAGAACGGTCCGGAGCTGGGCCTCGGTAATGCCGGGTGGCAGGTCGAGCACCAGATGCTGGGCGTAGCGGTCGATCGCGACCGCACCGGCTTCGGCCTGCTCGAGTAGAGCCAGAATCGCTGGGGTGAGCGGTATTTCGCCGACACCGCCGCCTGGCAGCTCGGCGAGCAGATCCGGCGCGACCGGACCGGTGCCGGCGATCGCGGCGAGACCGGCGACGGTGCGCGCCTCGAATACCTGCTGGGCGGTGAAGTGGAGTCCGCGCGCCTTGGCCCGGGACACGAGCAGGATCGACATCACGCTGTCACCGCCGAGGGTGAAGAAGGATTCGTCGACGCCGATCCGGTCCCGGCCCAGGATCTGGGCGAAGACCTCGGCCAATGCCTGCTCGGTGTCGGTCCGCGGCGCGCGGTACGCCGCCGCCTGGAGCGCCGGGGCGGGCAGCGCCGCCCGGTCCAGCTTGCCCGCCGGGTTGCGCGGAAAGCTGTCCAGTACCAGGATCTCGTCGGGGATCATCGCGATCGGCAGGGTCGACGAAAGTTGTTCGAGCAGTAGGTCTTCGGTGCAGACCGCGGCAGCGACCGGAACCACGTAGCCGATCAGCCGCCCGTCGGCGCGCAGGATCGCGGCGGCCTGCACTACCGTCGTGCACGCGGCCAGCGCGGCCTCGATCTCACCGAGTTCGATCCGGACGCCGTGTCGCTTGACCTGGAGATCGGCCCGGCCCTGATAGTCGAGCAGCCCGCTCGCGCCGTTCCAGCGGACGATATCGCCGGTCCGATACAGTCGGCGCCCCGGCTCGAACGGGCTCGCGACGAAGCGGTCGGCGGTGCGCGCCGGATCACCGAAATAGCCGCGCGCCAGCTGGATGCCGGACAGATAGAGCTCGCCGTAGGCGTCGTCCGGTACCGGGCGCAGGCAGGCGTCCAGCACGTACGCGCCGGTGTTCCAGGCGGGCCCGCCGATCGGGATGGCGGCGTCGGCCGTGCTGACCGGGTAGCCGGTGGCCGCACCGGTCGCTTCGGTCGGTCCGTACAGATTGTGCAGTCGAGCCGGGCTCGCCGCCGCGAAGCGCTGTGCGAGGGCGGGGGTGAGCGTTTCACCGATCAGCAGGACCCGGCGCAGGCAGCCGGGAAAGTCGGGTGCGACATTGAGCTGCCCGGTGAGCGTGGACGGCACGAACTGCACCGTGGTGACGGCGTAATCGGCCAGCGCACGGGACAATTCGGCCGGATCGTGCTCCGCGCCCGGCGCGGCGATCGCCAGTCGCGCACCGATATGCAAGGGCCACAGCAGTTCCCAGATCGACACGTCGAAGGTGACCGGCGTCTTCTGCAAGACGGTATCGGTGGCGTCGAGTCCGAGATGGGCGGTCATCCAGAGCAGGTGGTTCACCACGGCCGCGTGCGGCACCGCGACGCCTTTGGGCAGGCCGGTCGAGCCGGAGGTGAACATCAGGTAGGCGAGCTGGTCGCGGCGCACGAGGGGCGGCCGGTACGCCGCGGACGGCGGGTCCATGGGCACGTGCTCGAGGTGCCGAACCAGCTCGTGCTCGAATTCCACAGCGCACGTGGACAGTACGAGCAGCGGTCGTGCGATACGCAGGATGCGTTCGAGCCGTTCGGCGGGATGCGTGGGATCCAGCGGCAGAAACGCGCCACCGGCGCGCAGCACCGCGTACACCGCGACGATCGCCTCGATCGAGCGCGGAATCGCCACACCGACCACCGTGTCCGGGCCGACACCGCGGCCGATCAGCCAGTGGGCCAGCCGATGCACGCGGTCGTCGAGCGCTCCGTAGCTGACGGACTCGGCACCGCAGGTCAGCGCGATCGCCTCGGGCGCGCGCCGCACGGCGGCATCGAAGCCGGTCAGCGTGGTCGCCCCGGGGTCGAGCGCCCGCACGGTCCCGGACCGGTAGATCTGCTTGCTGGCGGCATCGCAGGTCAGATCGAAACGTCCGATCGCACGATCGGGGTTACTCGTCAGCTCGGCGAAAAATCCGGTGAAGACCGATAATTCGGCTTCCGGCAGGCCGACTCGCCAGCCATCCGCACCCTGCGCGGCGGTCGGCGTACCCGCCGGCGGCGTGCCGGGCCGAGCCTGCCGCAGCAGCCCTCCGACCCGCGTGGTGATCGACCGGAAGTCCTGATCCGGGCGCACCTCGAGGTGAATCACCGTGGAAATTCCATCGATTCGCCGCGCCACCGTGACCGCCGCGATCCCGGACCGCCGAGCCGTGTACACCGCCAGCCCCGCCAGCACGACCGCCGCCGCGCCGCCACCACTGCGGCGGGCCAGCCGGCCCAGCCCGGCCGTGTGCTCCAGCCCCGCGCTCGCCTCACGGATACGCATGGAAACCCCTGCCCGTCTTGCGGCCCAGATGACCGGCCGCCACCAGCTCCGCCAACGCCTCCGGCACCCGATAGCGACTGTCGCCGGTCGTCTCGCGCAGCACCACCAGGGTGTCGGCCACGTTGTCCAGGCCGATCAGATCGGCGGTGCGCAGCGGGCCCATCCGGTGGCCGAGGCAGCCCTCGAACAGGTCGTCGATGGTGGCGGCATCGGTACCGTCCGCGGTGATCGCGGCGGCCTCCGCGATGCTCAACATGAGCACCCGATTGATCACGAAGCCGGGACCGTCACCGACCACGATGCCCTTCTTGCCCAGGGCATCGAGCAGCGCCAAGGCCCGATTCAGCGCGGCCGGGGCGGTCTGCGCGGACGTGATCACCTCCACTGTCTCGGTCAGCGGCGCCGGGTTCATGAAATGCAGGCCGAGGACACGGTCCCCACGGCTGGTCCGGGCGGCCAGATCGGCGACCGGAATGGCGGAGGTCCCGGTCGCGAAGACCGCGGCCGGCGCGCACACCCGGTCCAGCTCGGCGAACAGCGCGCGCTTGAGTTCGAGGCGCTCGGTGACCGATTCGATGACGAAGCTGACCGCGCCGAGATCCTCGATCCGGTCCGACCAGTGCACCCGCGCGACGATGTCGGCGACATCGGCCGCTTTCGGGCCACGACCCAGCAGCACACTCAACCGCAACGCCGAGCGCAGGTCGCGCCGGGCGCGCTCGAGCGCGGCCCGGTCGGTGTCCACGATGGTCACCGGGATACCGGCCTGGGCGATGCACTGCGTGATGCCCGTGCCCATCACACCGGCGCCGAGAATGCCGACATGGTGTTCGCCGGTCATGGAAGTACCTCCGGTTCGTGGTCCGCGCTCGCGGTGTCGAACACCGGCTCGTCCGGGGTGACGCGGGCGGCGATCAGCAAGCGGGACAGGTCGGTGAGCAGGTCCGCGGCCGAGGCGCGGTCGAAGAGGTCCGCGGCGTAGGTGAGGTGCAGTTCGGGTGGATCGGCGGTCCAGGCAAGCGCGAGTTCCGTTGTGGGCGGGACGGTCTCGGTCGCCGCGCCGAGGAAATACACAGGAGAGTCCCCGGATTCGGTGACCGTCGGGTCGGGCACGGTGCGCCAGGTGGCGTCGGACGGGAGCGCGAGGGTGCCGTACCGCGGCCGGCCCGCAACGGAATTCGGAAGCCGGATGGTGATGTGCGCTTGGCCGGAATACCAGGACAGTAGGACGGTGTACGCACGCCAGAGGGCGGTGTCGAACGTCGGATCCTCGGCTGGGCTATGGATCTCGGCCGAAAGCGCCTCGGAAGGCCCGGGTTCGGCGGCTGTTCCGATGAGCGGGACCAGCGTCAGGGGTGTGCCGGGGCGGTTCGGTTGGGTGGAACCGGACGGATGACTCGCCGGAGTGGATGTGCCGGGGTGGAGGAGGGCGCCCCGGTGGATCGGGTGGGTGATGTGGGCGTGGTGGTAGAAGGTGTTGTCGGTGCGGGGGTGGTCGGTGGGTATGCGGAACGGGGCGGCGAGGTTTCCCGCGATCAGTGTGTCGAGGGTGGGGGGTGTGGGGGCGGTGAGCGTGGTGAGGATGTCCAGCAGGTCCTCGGTGAGTGCGGCGACGGTGGCCCGGGTGAACAGTTCGGTGCTGAATTCGACGCAGGCGCTGATATCGCGAGCCACCTCGTCGGTGTATTCGAAGGTGACCAGGGTGAGATCGAATTTGGCTGTGCCGGTGGGGAGTCCGCCGAACTCGTTGCCGGCCGAATGGTCCAGGTCGAACAGTTCCGCGCCCGCGCGATCCACGTGTTCGACGCGCGGTGTGATCTGGTGGATGTAGAGCACGTCGAACAGGGGTGTGCGGGACAGGTCGCGCTGATCGACCAGGTCGTGCACCACGCGGTCGAACGGAATCTCCTGATGTTCGAGCGCGCCGAACACCTTGGCGCGCACCCGGGCCAGCAGCTCCGGCAGTGTGCGATCGCCGCCGAAATCGGTGCGCAGAGCGACGGTGCTGTTGAAATAGCCGATCAGGTCCTGGAATTCGCGTCTGCCTCGGCCCGTGGTCGGCGTGCCGACGACGATATCGCGTTGGCCGCTGCGCCGCGCCAGCGTCAGATAGAACGCGCTGAGCAGCACGACGAACAGGGAAACCGATTCGCGGTGTGCCACCGCGCGTAGCTCGGTGATCAGCTCGGCGGGAATGGTGAACGGGTACAGGTCGCCGACATAGGTTTTGCGCGGCGGGCGTGGATAGTCGGTCGGCAGCTCGAGCACGGGCGCGTCCGCCAATTCGGCGCGCCAATAGTCGAGTTCGTGATCGAGCGCCGAACTCTTCAGCAGGGTGCGATGCCAGGCCGCGTAGTCGCGGTAGCGCACCGGCAGCGGCTCCAGCCGGTGCGGGCGGTCCTGCGCGCGGGCCGCGTACAGTTCCGGTAGTTCCCGCGCCAGGATCACCGGCGTCGCGCCGTCGGTCACCGCATGGTGGCAAACCAATTGCAGCACATGGGCTTCGGGCTCCAGCGTCACCACCAGCACGCGCAGCAGCGGGTCCGCGCCGAGATCGAACGGCGTCTGCGCGGCCGCGTGCACCAGCGCTCGCGCGGCGGCGGTGGGGTCGGGTTCGCCCGAGACATCGACCACGCGGAAGTAGCCGTCGAGGCGGTCGCGGATCCGCAGCACCGGCGCACCATCGGCTTCGGCGAGGTTGTAGCGCAGGGTCTCGTGCCGCTGGACCAGGTCGTCGAATGTGCCGTGCAGGGCGTCGAGATCGATCGGGCCGCGCAACAGCTGGACCACCGGGTAGTTGTAGAGGGTGGTGTCCGGGTCGAGCTGATGGTGGAACCACATGCGTTCCTGACCGGCGGACATCACCGGCTCGTCCTGCGACGACAGCACCGGAATAGATGCACGCCGTTCCGATTTCGCCACCGGCACGTCCAGCAGCGCGGCGAAATCCGCGAGTACGGGCCGCTCGTAGATGTCGAGGAGTTTCGGGCGGAACCCGAACGCTTCCTCGACCCGGTCGACCAGCTGCACGGCGATCAGTGAATTGCCGCCGAGCGCGAAGTAGTCGGCGTCCTCATCCAATACGGTGTCCGCGCCGAGCAATTCGGCCAGCGTTTCACGCAGCCACAGGCGCGGATCGGCGATATCGCGAACGGGCTCGGTGCGGCGCAGGGTCGGCGCGTGCTCGACCTTGGGCAGGTCGACCCAGCACCGCTCGTCCTGCATGGGGTGCCCTGGCAGCCGCACTCGCTGTGCGTCACCCGGCACGAGCGCGGCCCAGTTCAGATCGACGCCGTACTCGTAGAGCCGAGCCAGCAGCGCATCGGAATCATCGGTACCGGTGATGATCTCGGCATCGGGCACCGACTCCGCGAGCAACGCCCCGAGCCGCCCGCTCGGGCCGGGCTCGACGAACACCACCGGCCCATCCGCCATCAGCGCCTGCACCGCGGCCACCAGCCGGTCGGCATCGATCGTCGGCGCGGCGTCCGCGATCTCCGACGCGGTGACCTGATCCCGTGAACCGAGCAGATATCGCGCCGCGAACCGCGACGATCCCGCGCTGAGCAGGGCGGCGATCTCGACGCCGCACGCCCGCAGTTTCCCATGCAGCGCGATCTGCGCGCTCAGCACACGCGCGGTTTCACCGGTTGCCGGAAGTTGCTGCGGTAGTGGGTGTTCCGGTGTGGACCCGAGGCCGGGTGCCGGGCGGAGCTGCGCGGGCGGTGTGGAATCCGATGCTGAACTCTGTGCTGTGGAATCGGGGGCCGTCGCTGCGGGAAATCCCCGTGGCGGTGTGGATTCCGGAACAGAGCCGAACGGGAGCGCGTTCGGTGACAGGAGTAGGACGACTCGCGGCTTGGGCGGTTCCTGGCGTATGGCCGCGGCCGACTTCTCCAGGAGGTCGGCGAGTTGTGTGGTGTCCGACGCTGTTACAGCCAAGCGATACTCGTAGTGGGTGCGTCCGAGTGCGAGTGTGGCAGCGACCGCGTCGATCGTCGCCGGGCTGTCGCGCAGGGCGCTTGCAAGGCGTGTGCACAACGCGGTCAGCGCCTGCGGGCTGTGGGCGGAGACGGGAATCAGCAGTGGGCGGGTCGTCGCCGCAGCGGGGGGCATCGGTGCGGGGGAGGCCACCACGCAGTGCGCGATGCTGCCACCGAGACTGAAGGAACTGACGCCGGCGACGCGTACCGGGTCGGTCCACGGCCGGGCGGCGTCCAGAATCTCGAGGCCGGTGGCCGCGAGATCGAATCCGCCGGTGGCCCTGGTGAAGTGCAGCGATGGGTACAGCTCGCCGGTCGACACGCTCAGCACGGCTTTGACCAGTCCGGCGATGGCCGAGGCGTGATCGAGATGGCCGATATTGGATTTCACCGAGCCGATCGGCAGCGGCTGCCCGCCCCGGGCGAAGACCGCGCCGATTCCCTCCAGCTCTACCGCGTCACCCAGCCGGGTGCCGGAGCCGTGTGTCTCCAGATATCCCGCGACCGTCGGATCGAGTCCCGCTTTGGCCCAGGCATTTTCGATCACGGCCGCCTGCCCGGCGGCGCTCGGCGTGCTGATCGTGGCGGCGGCGGCCCCATTGTGCCGGGTCGCGCTGCCCCGGATCACCGCGTAGATCGGCGCGCGGTCGGCCTGCGCCCGCGCGACGGTCGTCAGCAGCAGCACCGCGCCGCCCTCACCATTGACGGTGCCGTCCGCGTCGGCGTCGAACGGGCGGCAGATCCCGGAGGGCGACATGATCTCGGTGAATCCGCCGCCACCCCACGAGGGTGTGCCGTGCACGCGCACCGCGACGCCGCCCGCCAGCGCGTAATCCGCGTCCCCGGAGGCCAATTCACGGCATGCCTGATGCACGGCGACCAGCGCGCTGTTGCAGCCGCTGTCCACACCGAAGCACGCGCCGGTGAACCCGAATCGGTGCGCGACCCGGGCGGGCCCGGCGAACGCGGCATTGCCGAGCAGGCTCAGCGGGCCGGGATCCACCGCCACCGAGTGATAGCTGGATTGTGCCGCGCTCAGCGCCACCGCCGTAACCGCCTGCGCCAAACCGGCTTTGGTGTATCCGCCGTCCTCGATCGCCCGCTGCGCCAGCAGCAGTGCGAGCCGCTGCTGCGGATCCATCACCGAAGCCTCCCGGCGCGACAGTCCGAAGAACCGATAGTCGAACTGTTCGATATCGCTGAGATGCCCCATCGGCAAGTAGGTGACCGCCGGATCCAGTCCGGTGGCCGCGATCCGCCCGGGCGGCATCGGACCCACCGAATTCCGCCCCTCCGCCAGATTCCGCCGGAACTCCGCGAGGTCGGCGGCGTGCGGAAAGCGCGCTCCGATACCGACGATCGCGATATCGGCCGGCCGAGTGTCCAGCTCTGGCAAGATCTGCTCCTGCGAAGGGTTGGGGCGTCGCGCCGTCATAGCTCGAACGCCATGGTCCGGGGTGCTCCGGGTTGCTCGCCGTCGAGTTCCGGAGTGGTTTCGGCTGTGGCGAGCGCGGCTTCCAGCGCGGCGGCATGGGCGGGGATGGTGCGCAGGTCGAAGAGTTGACCGACACGCAGCGCGCCGGGCCAGCGCTGCTCCATGTGCAGGTGCAGGAAGACGACGCGGTGGGAATTGCCGCCGACTTCGAAGAAGGAGTCCTCGAGGTCGAAATCCTCGTGTTCGAGGGCGGTGGACCAGAGTTCGGCCAGCTCGAGCTCACGTTCGGTCCAACCGTGCCGGTCCGGACCCGGCAGGGACGGTGCGTCGGTGGCGGCGCGCAGCGCGGCCTCGTCGAGTTTGCCCGCCGCCGCGATCGGGACGGCGTCGATCCGCACGAAGCGGCTCGGCACCTCCATGGCTCGCAGGTGTTCCGCGCAGTGCCGCGCCAACACTCGACGCGCCGGAGGTGCGGAAGGGTTCGTGGGGACGACGAAGGCCATCAATTCCACGACGCCATCGCGGTTCTCGACCGGCAGCGCTACCGCGTGCGCCACGGCGGGATGGTTCTCGAGCACTGCTTCGACCGCATGGCGTTCGACTCGCGCACCGCGAATCTGGACCTGCCCGTCACTACGTCCGAGGAACTCGATCACACCGGAGTCGTTGTGGCGCGCCAGATCTCCGGTGTGATAGAGGCGCGTGCCGGGCTCGGACGCGTAGGGGTCGGCTATGAACCGGGTAGCGGTCAGGCCGGGACGGCCGGAGTACCCGAGTGTGATCTGGTCACCGCCGAGATAGAGCTCGCCGACCGCACCACCGGCGACAGGCCGCAGATCCGAGCCGAGCACGACCGCCGAATTGCCAGGCATCGCAGTACCGATGGGAATGATCTCCGGTGCCGAGCCCGCTTCGATCGCGTGCCACACACAGGTCACCGTGGCTTCGGTGGGCCCGTACTCGTTGAGCAGCACGGTATCCGGTCGAATCTCGTGGTGCCGCACCGCCAGCCCGGTCGGCACCTGCTCCCCGGCCAACGCGACAATCCTCGGCACGGAGGAGATGTCGAGCAGCAGCCGGTAGTAGGAGGGCGTCGCGACCAGGTGCGTGACCCGATGCCGCCGGACCAGCTCGGCTACCGCACCGGCATCGGGCAACTCCTCGTACGTCGGCACTACGACGGTCCCGCCCACCGTCAACGCCCAGGGCGCGAACAGCAGCGACGCGTCGGCGGTGAGCGGACACGTCGCCAAAGTCACCAATTCCCCATCGCTGTAGGCGTACTTACGCCCGGCGATCATCGCCGCGAAGTTTCCCCGGCTCACCACCACGGCCTTGGGCACACCGGTGGACCCGGAAGTGGTGATCACATAGGCGGGTGTGCTGGACGGCGGTACCATGGCCCGGGCACCCGGGGCTGACTCGTAGCTGCGGGGAGCCACCATGCCGGGAGGTGGGGCGGTGCGGGGTTTTGCCGGCTCGACCGAAGCGGCAGGAGCGAATATGTCCGGTGTTGCCGGGTCGGTCTCGTAGCCGGGCGGACGGAGTGCGTGGCAGTGTTCCGTTGAGCGGCTCGGAGCCGAATGCTCGGGAATGCCTGGTGCGCTCGGGCCGAGCTTGTCGCCAAGGGGGAGGAGTACGGCGCGCTGTGCTGCTGTGTGGATCGAAGCCGGGAGTTCGGAGGCGGGGTCATAGATGACCGCGGTGCAGTCGATCTGGGTCAACAGCGTCGGCAGGTGCGTGGTGGGGTGGCCGGGGTCGACCAGGCACCAGGCGGCTCCCGCGCGCAGCGTGGCGAGCATGGCGATCAGCGCATCGGCGTTCTGACGCAGGTAGCACAGCACCACGTCGCCGGGGCGTACGCCCGCGACGATCACGCGGTGGGCGAGTTCGGCGGTGACGGTGTCGAGTTCGCGGTAGGTGAGGTGGCGTTCGCCGGCGATCAGGGCCGTGCGGTCCGGGACGCGGCTGGCTTGCCGTAGTAGGCCTGAGATCAGGTCGCCCGGCGGTACCGGGGCGTCGGGGGCTCGAAGGTGGACGTGGGAGGTGTTGGGGACCGCGGTTCCGTTGTGGGCGAGCCGGACTCGGTCCGCGGCCTGCTCCAGCACCTCGAATCCGGCGAACCGCAAGGTCACCAGCATGACCCGGTTCACCGGCGTCGGAACGAATTCCGCGACCGTCCGCTGCCCCCGCGCCCGCGCGCGGTCGATCAGATGTGCCAGGAATGCGCCCCCGACCCCGCGCGACATCACCCGGCACGACATGAGCATCAGCAGTATCGAGCAGTCGGCCGCACGAATCTCGGTGACCGCCAAGCCGATCACGCCGTAATCCCCGAAACGATCCCGAAGTGAGGCGATCAGCACCTCGTGGTCCGGCGACATGCTCAGCGTTCGAAGCTCGTCGACGTCGAAGGTGCGGCCCGTGGTGTTGAGCTGATTGGTGCGCACCGTGAGCTCGTGTGCGCGCGCCAGATCCTCCGGACCGGCGCGGCGCACGGTCATGACCAGCCCGAGCCCGGCCAGGAACTCGGCGTCGGACCCTTCGAACTCGGCGGCGCTGTGCCGCCGAACCTGTTCGGCCCGATAGCGTTTCCGGCGCTCGCGGGCATCGGCGGTGACCACGGCCGGACTGAACTCGGGCAGTTCGGGCAGCAGTGCCAGCTGTTCGGCGCTGTAGCAGCGCACCTCGGGCAGCGCGGCGGCGACCTCGGCCCGTTCCACCGGATCGTTGTCCACGAACGCGATGGCCGCCAACCCGATATTCAGGTCGTCCGCGATCCGGCGTACCGCGGCGGATTTCGCACCCCACCCGATCTGCACGGAGCAGAACAGCTCCGACAGCTGGTATCGGTCCAGATGCGCGGTCGCGAGCTCCGGCTCGCTGCGACTGGCGATCGCGTGCACGATCCCGCGCTCGTCGAGCTGGCGCAGCACCCGCTCGGCGTCCGGATGCGGCGCGGAGGCGTCGTGCTCGAGCACCACGCCGCCCCACAGGGTGTCGTCGAGATCCCAGACCAGGCATTTGATGGTGGCGCTCACAGCTCGATCCCTTCCGTGCGCCGGTCCGGCAGACGCCGCAGCAGTGTGGAACTCCAGGCCGCGACCGGGCTGCTGTTGAGCAGCAGGACGTGGTCGCCGGGTGCGCGGTGCCGGGCCGCGGCCTCCAGATTGACCAGCACGTCCATCGACCCGAGATGCCCGAATTCGGCGAGGTTGGCGTGGCAGACCCGGTCGATCGTGGTCTCCAGGGCCTCTTCCCAGAAGGAGAACGCCCCTACCGACAGGTTCTGCATCAGCATCGGCCCGACGTCGGACTGTCCTAAACCGTTGCGCTCCAGCAGTTCCGCGTTCATGGTCGCGAGCCGCTTGCGGCTCTCCACAGCCAGCCGGAAGCTGTAGGTGGCCTCGTCGGCGCATTCCTCGCGCCAATCCCGCTGCGGTACATCGCGATAGTCGATCCGGAACAGGTCGGCGTATTTGCCGTCGCTGCGCACCATGTGGTCCACCAATTGGTAGCGCCCGGTCTCGGCCGTACTGAGCAGCACCGCGGCGGCCCCGTCACCCAGTACCGTCATCGGCGCGCGATAGCGCAGGCGAGTGGGTGCGCTGGCCGCAGCTACGACGAGCACTGTGCCGCACCGGGAATCACCGCGCAGCAGCCCGGCCGCCAGCGTGAACGCCGCCGAGATCGAGGCGCATCCCAGCTCGCTCACGCCCGCGACGAACGCGCGCTCCGCACCCAGCCGATGCTGCAACCGGGTCGCCTCGGAGCTCATCAGATAGCGCGGCGCCCTACCACCCACCAGCAGCATCGCGTCCAGCTCTTCGGCCGCGAGACCCGCACGCGCCAGTGCCTTCTCGGCGGCCGCGGCGGCCAGTTCGTGGTCGGCGTCCTCGGCCGCGCCGTGCACGGTCGTGATGCCCAGGCCCAGGGCGTGCACCCGCCGATGCTCGGGCAACTCCGCCAGTTCGGTGAGTTCGCTTACCGTGAGCCGGGTTTCGGGGAATTCGGCCGATACCGGTCCGAGTGTGATCATCGGCGTCACCGCCCCGTCCGCAGCACGAAATCGCCGAGGTCCAGCTCGGCGACTTCACGTGCCCCCTCGATGATCTGCATGATCTTGGCGTCCCGGAAGAAGCGCCCGGCCCGGCTGTCCGGCGCGCATCCCGCGGCGCCGAGTATCTGCACGGCGCGCTCGCTCATCGATCCGGCGGCCGCGGCGGCGGCGTACTTCGCGGCGATCGTGCCCACCAGCGCGCCCGGATCCCGGTCGGCGCGCAGGGCGGCCGCCCGGTCGCACAGCGCCCGCGCGCTTTCCACCTCGATCCAGCCGCGCCCGAGCATCGCGCGAACCGCTTGATGATCACCCAGCCGGGTCGCGCCCTGGACCCGATCGCGCGCGTGCGCGGCGGCATCGTCCAGGCAGGCGCGCGCCATTCCGGCGCAGCCCCAGGCGATGGTGTAGCGGCCGTGGTCCAGCGCCGTCCCGATGACGTGCGTGAGTCCGAATCCGGCGCGCGCCAGCACATTCTCGGCGGGCACGTGCGCCTCGTCGAAGCGGACGTGCGCCAGCCGCGCCCCCCGCATCCCGAGCTGGTCGGTGACCGGTTCGATCTGCACGCCGGGCTGGTCGACCGGCACCAGCGCGGCCACCGGGCCGCTCTCGGACTGTCCGGCCACCAGCAGCACATCCGCCAGCGCCCCGAATGTCACCCAGAGCTTGTGTCCGGTCACCGTCGTCGGGCCGAAGTGTGTGCGCATACCGGACAGGTCACTGCCGGCCTCGGCCTCGGTCGCCGCCAATCCGGCGATGAGTTCGCCGGAGGTCAACGCGGGCAACCAGTTCGCGCGCTGCGCGGCGTTGCCCCACCGGTCGACGGTGGCGGCCACCATGCCCTGCACCGTGAGCAGCGAGCGCAGCGAGGTGCACACCGCCCCCAATTCGCTTGCCGCCGTGCCGAGTTGGAACGCATCGGCGTCCTGCCCGCCGTATCGCTGGGATCGGTCCATGCCGAGCAGGCCCGCGCGCGCCAGCGCGGTGGCGGCCGAGCGGGGGAGCCCGGAGCGGTCCCACCCGCTCGCCGCCGCGGCGGCTTCGGCCAGGACCGTTTCGCGATCGCTCACCCCGCGGTGCCCGTCCCCACCGCGGGTTCGCCCACACCGTCGGCTCGGGCCCCGGCCTTGCGGGTGACGAACGCGGCGGCGCGGTGCACGGTCCGGAAGTTGTCCAGGTCGAGATCCTCGATCTCGACCTCGAATTCGAAGGTGCGCTCCAGATAGGCGACCAGTTCCAGCGCCCGCAGCGAGTTCACCAGGCCCATGGCGAAATAGTCGTCGTCGGGCCCGAATTCGGCACCGGTGAGCACACTGAAATCCCGTAGCAACCGCTGTACCAACGCTGTCTGCGCCGCTTCGCTCATCTACCTGCCGTCCCTAGCCGAAAAACACAGTCCCCCTTCGGAAGTTACCGGGCCGCGCGCATCGGCGAATGCCCCCAATTCGATTGCCTCGGGAAAACCGGTGGTCAGCCCAGGAATTGGGCGAGCTGCGGCACCGCCTCCACCGGATGCTTGGCCGCCAAGGTCACGCCGATCTCGTGATACACCCAGCCCTGTGTCGTCCGGAGCAGCTTGCCGAGCACGAAACCGGTCGCGCCACGCCCGCCGTCGAGTTCGTAGCGGGCGAACTCCTGATCGGCGATGCCGTCGACCAACCGGCAGTACGCGTTGTCGATCTGCCCGAACGCCTGCCCCGTGTAGGAGGTGACGATGAAGAAGACCGCCGACACCCGCTCGGGCAGTCGGGTCAGGTCGACGGTGATCACCTCCAGATCGCCCTCGCCCTCCCCGGTGGTGTTGTCGCCGAGCAGCCGCACCGACCCGTCCTGGGACATCAACTGCTCGTGATACACCACATCCGCGATCGCGTCCCCGGCGAACAACAGCGCCGCCGCGTTCAGATCGATATCCGGTTTGCCCCCGACCAGCCACCGGCCGCGAGCGGGATCCCACCCCAGCGCCATCGTGACGAACGCGAGTCCTCGATCGGCTTCGGCTGTGGACACTGTGGGGCACCTCTTTCCGGGACGCGACCGGCGTGACCGTGCGCACGCCGTCCCTCCCACCCTAGGGCCAACCGGATCGAGGCAGGTCGAAACAGCCACGGGCACCTGGGAAAACACGAACGCCGGGTGCGATCCCGCTCGCATCACGAGCGAATTCGCGCCCGGCGCACGGGGTTTCGGCTAGCTGGTGGCCGCGAAGGCCTCCGCGATGATCTCGGCCTGCTCGACCTGGTGCACCTTCGACGAACCCGAGGACGGGGCCGACATGGCACGGCGCGAGATCCGGCGCAGCCGGCCCAAACGCTCCGGCAGCAACTCCGGCAGGTTCAAACCGAAGAACGGCCAGGCACCCTGGTTCGCCGGCTCCTCCTGGACCCAGGCGATATCGGTGGCGTTCGGGTAGCCGTTCAGCGCCTCGTTGAGCCGGTAGGTCGGCAGCGGGTAGAGCTGCTCGATCCGCACGATGGCGATGTCGTCCCGCTTCTGCTTGGCCTTCTCCGCGGCGAGTTCGTAGTAGAGCTTGCCGGAGGTCAGCAGCACCCGCTTGACCTTGGCGCGATCGCCCACGCCCTGCTCGTAGGTCGGCTCGTCGAACACCGAGCGGAACTTCGACTCGGTGAAGTCCTTCAGATCCGAGACCACGGCCTTGTTGCGCAGCATCGACTTCGGGGTGAAGACGATCAGCGGGCGGCGGATGCCGTCCATCGAATGGCGGCGCAGCAGGTGGAAGTAGTTCGCCGGGGTGGAGGGCACGGCCACCGTCATCGAGCCCTCGGCGCACAGCTGCAGGAACCGTTCGATCCGGCCGGAGGTGTGGTCCGGGCCCTGGCCCTCGTGACCGTGCGGCAGCAGCAGCACCACATCGGAGAGCTGGCCCCACTTGGCCTCACCGGAGGAGATGAACTCGTCGATGATGGTCTGCGCGCCGTTGACGAAGTCACCGAACTGCGCTTCCCACAGCACGAGTGCGTCCGGGTTGCCCAGCGAGTAGCCGTATTCGAAACCGACGGCGGCGTACTCCGACAGCATCGAGTCGTGCACCGCGAACCAGCCGGGGCTGGCGCTGCCGATGTTGTGCAGCGGGGTGTACTCGCCACCGGTCTTGCGGTCGATGATCACCGAATGCCGCTGGGTGAAGGTACCGCGCCGGGAATCCTGACCGGTCAGGCGCACCGCGGTGCCCTGGTCGATCAGGGTGCCGAAGGCCAGCAGTTCGGCGAAGGCCCAGTCGACCTTGCCCTCGTAGGCCATTTCGCGGCGCTTCTCCAGCACCGGCTTGACCCGCGGGTGCACATTGAAGCCCTCGGGGACGTTCAGGAAGGCGTCGCCGATGCGCTGCAACACCGACTTGTCCACCGCGGTC
Organism: Nocardia sp. NPDC127579; assembly: GCF_042672005.1. NCBI lineage: Bacteria > Bacillati > Actinomycetota > Actinomycetes > Mycobacteriales > Nocardiaceae > Nocardia > Nocardia sp. NPDC127579. The sequence continues at coordinate 451,531 of NZ_JBHXVZ010000002.1, forward strand.
TGCACCGTGGCGGGCACCTGCTGCTCGTCCTCGACCGACTCCGACGGCTCCGGCGGGTACTTCTCCAGTTCGCGGACCTCGTTGAACACGCGCTCCAGCTGACCCTGGTAGTCGCGCAGCGCGTCCTCGGCCTCCTTCATGGAGATGTCGCCACGGCCGATCAGCGATTCGGTGTAGGCCTTGCGGACCGAACGCTTGGTGTCGATGACGTCGTACATGTACGGCTGCGTCATCGACGGGTCGTCGCCCTCGTTGTGACCGCGACGGCGGTAGCAGATCATGTCGATGACGACGTCCTTGCGGAACTTCTGCCGGAAGTCGACCGCGAGCCGGGCCACCCAGTCGCAGGCTTCCGGATCGTCACCGTTGACATGGAAGATCGGCGAACCGATGAACTTCGCGATGTCGGTGGAGTATTCGGTGGAGCGGCTGTTCTCCGGCGCCGTGGTGAAGCCGATCTGGTTGTTCACCACGATGTGGATGGTGCCGCCGACCCGGTAACCGCGCAGCTCGGACAGGTTCAGCGTCTCCGCGACCACACCCTGACCCGCGAACGCGGCGTCACCGTGCAGCATCAGCGGCACGACGGAGAAGCCCTCCGGGCCGTCGCCCTTGTCCAGCAGGTCCTGCTTGGCGCGGACCAGACCCTCGAGCACCGGGTCGACCGCTTCCAGGTGCGACGGGTTGGCGGTCAGCGAGACCTCGATCTCGTTCTCGCCGAACATCTGCAGGTAGGTGCCGCGCGCGCCGAGATGGTACTTCACGTCGCCGGAGCCGTGCGTGGCCGCCGGGTTCATATTGCCCTCGAACTCGGTGAAGATCCGCGAGTAGGGCTTGCCGACGATATTGGCCAGCACGTTCAGCCGGCCGCGGTGCGGCATGCCGATGACGACCTCGTCGAGGCTGAACTCGGCGCACTGGTCGATCACCGCGTCCATCATCGGGATGACGGTCTCGGCGCCCTCCAGCGAGAAACGCTTCTGGCCGACGTACTTGGTCTGCAGGAAGGTCTCGAAGGCCTCGGCCGCGTTCAGCCGGTTCAGGATGTACTTCTGCTGCGCGACAGTCGCTTTGACGTGCTTCTGCTCGACCCGCTCCTGAATCCACTGGCGCTGTTCGGGATCGAGGATATGGGTGTACTCGACGCCGATGTGGCGGCAGTAGGCATCACGCAGGATGGACAGCACGTCGCGCAGCTTCATGCGCTCCTGGCCGTGGAAGCCCGCGACATTGAATTCGCGGTCCAGGTCCCACAGGGTCAGGCCGTGCTGGGTGACATCGAGGTCCGGGTGGCTGCGGAACTTGTCCTTGACCAGGCGCAGCGGATCGGTGTCCGCCATCAGGTGACCGCGGTCGCGGTAGGCCTGGATCAGCTCCATGACCCGCGAGCTCTTGTCGACGCCGCGTTCGCGAATGTCCTTGCGCCAGCGCACCGGCTCGTACGGCACGCCCAGGCCGTGGAAGATCTCGTCGTAGAAATCATCGGAGATCAGCAGGGTGTGGATGGTGCGCAGGAAATCACCGGACTCCGCGCCCTGGATGATGCGGTGGTCGTAGGTGGAGGTCAGCGTCATCAGCTTGCCCACGCCGATATCGGCGATGCGCTCGTCGCTCATGCCCTGGAACTCGGCCGGGTACTCCATCGCGCCCGCACCGATGATCGCGCCCTGGCCCGGCATGAGGCGGGGTACCGAGTGCACGGTACCGATGGTGCCGGGGTTGGTCAGCGAGATGGTGACGCCGGTGAAGTCCTCGGTGGTCAGCTTGCCGTCGCGGGCGCGGCGCACGATGTCCTCGTAGGCGGTGTGGAACTGCCCGAAGGTCATGGACTCGGTGCCCTTGATGGCGGCGACGACCAGTGCGCGATTGCCGTCCTTGCCCGCCAGGTCGATGGCCAGGCCCAGATTGGTGTGGGCCGGGGTGACGGCATTGGGCTTGCCGTCGATCTCGGCGAAGTGCCGGTTCATGTTCGGGAACTTCTTGACCGCCTGCACGATGGCGTAGCCGAGCAGGTGGGTGAAGGAGATCTTGCCACCGCGGGTCCGGGCCAGGTGGTTGTTGATGACGAGGCGATTGTCGATCATCAGCTTGGCCGGGATGGCGCGCACGCTGGTGGCGGTGGGGAGGCTCAGCGAGGCGTTCATGTTCTTGGCGACCGCGGCGGCGGCACCGCGCAGCACCTTGGTCTCGTCCTGGGCCGGGGCCGCCGGCGCGCCGGAGGTGGGCGCGGCGTTGGAGGCGGGGGCCGGGGTGGTCTGCGGCTTGCGGGCGGCGGCCGGAGCGGGCACGGGCGCCTTCGGCTGCGCCGCGGCCGGGGCGGCGGGCGCGGCCGGTGCGGGCGCGGGCTTGGTCGGCGCGGGAACCGGCTTCGGTGCGGGAGCCGGGGTGGACTCCTGCGCGGCAGGCTGACCGTCCGCGGTCGCCTCCGGCGTGTAGTCGGCGAGGAACTCGTGCCAACTCTCGTCGACCGAAGAGGGATCCTGTTTGTACTTCTGATACATCTCGTCGACTAGCCACTGGTTCTGGCCGAACTGGGAAGTTGAGCTGCTCACAGCAGGTGTTCGCCTCATTTCGTTCTTCGCGCTGCGACGTTTGTGACGTGCCCGGCACGGGAATCGGCTGATGTGCTCCGATGTGCCCTATCCGAGGATATGCCCAGCGGCAAATCGGCGATGCTACCCACCACCGGACAACCCCAAACTCGAGTGTCGAACTCGTCTGATACCGACTTTATGCCTCTCTGTTACCGCAGCGCCGCCCAGCGCCACCTTTACCCATGGGTCACCGGCCCGACCTGGGATTGGATGCCCGAAATTTGCCACATCTTGATTAAGCTGGCCGCTTCGCGCGCGCCGGAGTGAGGTCGCGGACCTAGATCTCGCGGGTGCGCACGGCCCACCAGCCCGCGCCCGCGACGCCCACCGCCCACAGCAGCAGCACGATCATCGCGGCCGGAGCCGGGGCGAGGAAATCGCTGTCGGCGAACGAGCCGGCGGCGACAGTGGAGATGGTCGCCGACCCGGGCAGCAGGGCGACGAAACCCCGCAGATCGAGCACGGCCGTGCTCAGCCAGACCAGCGGTTCGACCACCAGCAGCGCGCCCGCCAGGGCCGCGAAGGCAGGCAGCGACCGGCGTAGTACCAGCGCCAGACCCGCCCCGATCAGCGCCCAGCACACCGTGGCCAGCAGCCCGCCGCCCAGCACGGTGACCAGCCGCAGCCCGAATTCGGTCTTCCCGCGGCCGAATCCGAACAGCGCGGCCAGGCTCACCGCCTCCACCGCCAGCGCCGCGGCCAGCGCGCAGCCCGCGACGATCAGGTATTTCGCGGCCACCAGGCGATCGCGGTCGAGCGTGAACAGTGCCGTCGTCGGCATGGTCCGATAGCGGTATTCCGAGCCGGCCACCGTCGCGCCGAAGTACGCGGCCGCCGCGATCGCGGCGATCAGGGCGAGGTAGAGCCCGACCGACGCGCCGCCGGTCACCGGATTCCCCTTGGGGTTCGCCCGCCCGGCCAGCAGCGCGGTCACCGCCGTGGCGACCAGCGCGAAGCCGAGCAACGCGACCGGCAGCACCCGATTCGGGCGCAGCGTGGTGACCTTGCGGAGCTCGGAATGCAGCGGTCCGACGAGCTCGGCGGGCAGAACGGTGATCATCGTGGAATCCCGTGAGGCTGGTGGGGCGCGGACGGAGGCGGCATGACGCGGTTCGGCGGTGGTACGTACATGGTCGAGACGGCGGGCCGGGGCGGGCGGGTCAGCGAGGCGAGCACCCGATCCGGATGGATCAGATCGGCGGTGATGCCGTCGATGCGCACCTTGGCCACCTGCGCCGCCGCCCGGATCTGGGCCTCGGTGGTCTCGGCCACCGCGAGCTTGCCGTCGGGGCGCATCACCGCGTCGGTGTGCCCGCGCGCGGCGAGCACGGTGGCCAGCGCGACCGGTGTCGAGGCGGCGACCACCAGCCGATCCGGGTGACCGCGCCGCAGTTTCGCGGGCGTCCCCTGATAGACGATCGCACCCTGATTCAGCACGATCACCGCGTCGGTCATCGATACCACCGCGGCCAGGCTGCGGCTCGACAGCAGCACGGTGCCGCCGCGCCCGGTGTGCCGGCGCAGGAAATCCTGTAGCCAGCCGCGTTCGGCCGGATCGAGGCCCTCGACCGGGTCGTCGAGGATCAGCAGCGGGGGATCGGCGAGCAGGGCCGTCGCCAGCGCCAGCCGGGTCTGCTGTCCCGGCGTCAGCGATTCCGCCCTGGTGTTCGCGAAATCGCTCAGGCCGACGGTGTCGAGCACATCGTCGGCGCGGTCGTCGGAGACACCGGCGGCGGCCGCGTACACCCGCAGGTGGTCGCGGGCCCGGCGGGCCGGATGCAGCCCGCGCGGAACCAGCACGCCGCCGACCGGCGACCCGCCACCGAGCCCGGCGGTCATACCGGGCCGCCCGACCGAGGCCGTGCCCGCGGTCGGGGGCAGCAGGCCGAGCAGGATGCGCAGAATCGTGGACTTGCCCGCGCCCGCGGGGCCGACCAGCGCCGCGGTGCTACCCGAAGCGACGGTGAAGCTGACGTCGTCGACCGCGGCGAGTTCGCCGATCGCGCCCGGGTTGAACCGTTTGCTCAGCCCACGCACGGCGAATGCGGGTGCGGCCGCTGTCATTCCGGCTTCGCGGTGGTCTGGCCCGCGTCCAGCGCGGTCAGCGGATCGGCGTCGATGACCAGGTGCCGGTCCGGCGGCCAGGTCGTGGGCGCCGGACCGAAGGCCTCGTGCGCGTTCTTGATCGTGGTCTTGCCGAGTGCCCGGTTGCCGACGCCGCCGATGGCCGCGCCGATGCCCATCGGCAGGATCTTGCCCGCCATCAGCGCCATGCGCTTGGTCAGGAAGCGGATGATGAAGCGTTTCATCAGCGAGTCGTTCATGGTGGACAGGCCCGGGATCTTGTTGGCCAGCAGCGAGCCCCAGTTCTTGGCCGAATGGCCCACCGTGCGCTCCACGATGTCCATGCCCTCGCCGCCGAGCACCACCGCCAGCACCAGCGCGCGGCGCTGCTCCTTGGCCTCGGGCGCGACGCCGTGCACCGCGGCGATGGCCAGCGTGTACAGCGCCGAGGCCTCCAGGAAGAACGCCGTCTCCGCGGTGATGGTGGCCAGCGAGGCGATGGTGCCCACGCCGGGCATCGCCGCCGTCGCACCGGCCGCGGTGCCGCTGCCGGTGACCGCCAGCAGGTACTGCTTCTCCAGCCGCTCGATCACCTGGGCCGGTGTCTCGCCGGGATGGGCGCGCCGGATCCGGTCGACGTACTTGGCCACCGCGGGCGCCTGCAGCTTCGACCCGTTCTCGAGCAGTGTCACCACGGTTTTCTCGAACGCGGCGCCTCTCATCGGCAACACCCCTTAGCTATCGGCCACCTATCCGCTGGCAGAACTCTATGGCACCGGCGCCGAACCGGCCCAACACGACAACGAACCGCGGCGGCGGAACGGTTCCCCGCTACGCGAGGTCGATCGCGGGCACCCGTTCGGCCGGTTTCGGCGGTGGCGGCGCGGTGCCGTCGCCGAACGGTTTGCCGCCCAGCGCTTCCCGGCCGTGCGGTGTCCACCAGTTCGACAGATCCGGGCCTTTCGGCACCACCCGGGTCGGATTGATGTCGGTGTGCACCACGTAGTAGTGCGTCTTGATCTGCCCGAAGTCGATGGTGTCGCCGAAGCCCGGTGTCTGGAACAGATCTCGCGCGTAGGCCCACAGCACCGGCAGTTCGGTGAGCTTGCTCCGGTTGCACTTGAAATGACCGTGATAGACCGGATCGAAACGGGCCAGGGTGGTGAACAACCGCACATCGGCCTCGGTGATGGTGTCGCCGACCAGGTAGCGCTGCCGCGCCAGCCGCTCGGAGAGCCAGTCCAGGCGGGCGAAGAGGCGGTCGTAGGCGGCGTCGTAACCCTGCTGGCTGCCCGCGAAACCGCAGCGGTAGACGCCGTTGTTGACGTCTGCGAACACCGCCAGGTTCACCTCGTCGATCTCGGCACGCAGCTCCTCGGGGTACAGCCGCGGCGCACCCGGGCGCTGGTAGGCGGTCCACTCGGTGGAGAAGTCCAGCGTCATCTGCGCGTAGTCGTTGGTGACGACCTGCCCGGTCGGCACGTCCACCAGTGCGGGCACCGTGATGCCGCGCGGGTAGTCCGGGAAGCGGGCCAGGTAGGCATCCCGCAGCCGGGCGATGCCGAGCACCGGGTCGACTCCGCCGGGATCGAGATCGAAGGTCCAGCTCAGCTTGTCGTGGGTGGGTCCGCAAAGGCCAAGGGAGAGTACGTCTTCCAGGCCGAGCAGGCGACGCACGATCAGCGTGCGGTTGGCCCACGGGCAGGCCCGGGCGGCGACCAGGCGGTAGCGGCCGGGCTGCACCGGGTAGCCGTCACGCCCGTCGGCCGTGACGCGGGTGGTGATGTAGTTGGTGTCGCGTCGGAATTCGCCGGGTTCGACGTAGGAACCGTTGCCCGGGGCTGTCTCGGTCACCCGGCCAGTCTGGCAGACGAAGGCTCTAGTCTGGCCGAATGAGTGATATGAAGGCCACCCGGCTGGAGCGCGAGACCACCGACAGCGGCGCCGAGATCGCCGTGCTGACACTGGCCAATCCGCCACTGAATCTGTTCGACCAGGCGATGCTCGACGCGCTCGTCGCGGATCTGGCCGAGTTGACCGCGCGCCCGCCGCGCGCGCTGCTGGTGCGGGCCGAGGGCAAGGTCGTCTCCGGCGGTGTGGACGTGCATGTGTTCGACGGGCTCGGCGTCGAGCAGGGCGCCGAGCTGTGGCGCACGCTGTTCGCCCAGATCATCCACCCGCTGGAGGCGCTGCCGTGCCCGGTGGTCTTCGCCGCGCACGGGCTGACGCTGACCGCCGCCTTCGAGATGGCGGTGGCCTGCGACATCATTCTGGCCGCGCCGAAGGCGAAGTTCGGTCTGGTGGAGACCGTGGTCGGCCTGACCCCGTCGATGGGCGGCCCGCAGCGGCTGGCTGAGCGCGCCGGTTCCGGGCGGGCGCGCGAATTCGTGATGACCGGCGATCTGTACGACGCCGCGACCATGGCGGAGTGGGGCGTGGTCAACGCGGTGCACGAGGACGTCGAGACCGCCGCCCGCGAGCTCACCCATCGGCTGGCGCAGGGACCGACCAAGGCACACGCGGCCACCAAGGCGATCATCGAGGCGTGGCGTTCCGGCGGTGTGGCACACGCGGATTCGGTGACGCCGGAGATTTCCGGTGCGCTGTTCGAGACCTCGGACCTGCGGGGTGCGGTGCGCAGCTTCCTCGAAGTCGGTCCCGGCAAAGCGACTTACACGGGGCGCTGACCTAAATCCCCGCACAACTGTGATGGGCGTCATATAGTCGCAGTGCCTGTAGAACCGAGGCACGCGGAGGATGACATGTCGCAGCAGTTGTTGATCGAGTATCCATTGAAACCGCCTGCTGCCAGTGACAACCCGCTAGCGCGCGGCGCCGACGGCGTCCTGCGCTACGGGAACCTCACCCCGGCGCTCACCGAGCTGCTGGATCTGCAGGTGCACGCCTTCTCGAGCCGGGAGGCGGTGGTCGAGATCGGCGGGCCCCGCCTGACCTATCGCGAACTGTGGCATTCGGCGTCCCGGGTGGCGGGCGGTTTGCAGGAGCACGGCATCGGCTACGGCGACCGGGTCGCCATCCACCTGCCCGCCGGCGCCCGCTGGGTGCAGGCGTTCCTGGGCGCGCTGCTCAGCGGTGCGGTTCCGGTGCTGGTACCCGACGGCCTGTCCCCGGCCGCGGCGCGGCGCGTCATCGAGGACAGCTGCGCGGATTTCGTGCTCGGGGCCGATCTGCCCGATGGCGCCGCGTTCATCGATGACGGTGCGGCGCTGAGCGATCTGGCGCTGCTGTGCTACACCACCGGCACCGCGCATCCGCGCGGTGTCGAGCTGACCAACGAGAACCTGCTCTCGGCCGTGCGCTCGGTGGTCGGCGCGCTGGATCTGCCCACCGACGGTCTGCGCAATCTGGTGCTGCTGCCGCTCGCGCACGCCAGCGGGTGCGTGGACCAGGTGCTGCCGACCTTCGCCGTCGGCGGCACCGTGGTGCTGGTCCCGGATTCGGCTCGGCTCGCGGAAACCGTTGCGGCCGAGGGGATCGACATGGTCTCGGCCACCCCGCGAATCTTCGCGCGGCTGCTGCCGGAGCTCGCGCGGGTGCGGGAAAGCCGTGGCTCCGAGGGGGTTTCGCGGATATGCAGTGCGGGCCACCGGGCCGAACGTGCCGCGGCCACCCCGGTCGGCCAGGCCGCGACGCTGCGTGAGCTGTTCCCGGGCGCCCGGCACTGGTCGGTCTGGGGCGCGACCGAGACCAGCGGGATCGGCCTGGCCGTGGAGGCCACCGCCGATTCCCGCACGGTGCTCGGATTTCCGTTCGGCGGAACCGAATTGGCGCTCTACGGACCGCACGCGAGCAGTGGACACGGCGAGTTGCTCTGTCGCGGGCCGAATGTCACGCGCCGCTACTGGCGCGACCCGAACGCCACGGCGGCCCGCTTCACCGGCACCTGGTTCCACACCGGAGATCAGGTCAGCATCGACGCGGACGGACTGGTCCGCCGCGACTGAGCATCGAATGCTGGTGTCCCGGCCCGATTTCGGCCGGGAACCCGGATCACTCCAGCATGCGTCGCCGCAGCCGCGCGCGCACCGCGGGCGTGATGCCGATCGTGCTCAGATACTGATCGAAGCCGCCGTGGCGGGTCCGGACCGTTTCGGTCGCCGCCGTGAGGTACTCGGGTCGCACGCCGAGCAGGTCGTCGGAGAGTTCTTCGCCTGCGGCGAGTTTCGGGGTCAGCATGGCGCGCAGCAGGGGGACGGCACCATTGCTGAGCAGGTAGTCGCCGAGGATGTCGGCCTCGGTCACCTGGATCGCGTGCAGCAGTGCCGCCACCGCCCAGCCGGTGCGGTCCTTGCCGGCCGCGCAGTGCACCAGGGCCGCGCCCTGGTCGCGCAAGATGGATTCGGACAGGGCGCGAATCGCCGCGCCCGCTTCGGGCAGGGCGGGGAATTCGCGATAGACGTCGAGCATGTGCTCGAAGGCCGAGGTGGTCTGGGCGTCGTGCGGCGGCGCCTCACCCATCCGGGAATCGAACGGAGTGACGTGCAGGCGGACGCCCTCGGGCAGGTTGTCGTGGCCCATGTGGTCGATCTCGCGGAGTCCGCGCAGATCGTGCACGTCGCTGACGCCGAGCTGGCGCAGTCCGGTGTGGCCGTCGGCGTCGAGGCGGCTGAGCTGAGCCGAGCGCAGCAGCACGCCCGGGCGGACCTTGGCGCCGTCGACGGTGCGAAGTCCGGCGACGTCGCGGAGGTTGAAGGTGCCTGGAATGAGGGACTGATCAGCGGGCGTGGATGTCACCGATTCACACTATCGGTCCGACACGCCCTTGGCGGCGCGACGATGTGGCGTCCATCACATCAGGGCTGGATGTTCTGGTTGAGGTTTAAAGTTTCGAATGATGCGTTTAGAGCCCTGGATTTGGGCGCTGACCGGGGGGTGAATTACATACCAACTGGTCGCAACAACATCCCATTTAGGTTACAAAACATTCTTCCGGTACGTAATTACCCATCGAATCCATTCTTGAAACCGGAAAAGCCTCTACCATTGACGCATGTTGGGCCGGGCAGTCCGGGATCGTCACGAGGATCCAGTACGGATGGTTCAGCAGTTCGATCGGGTCGCGGCCGACGAGGGTGCGCGAGATCTTTCGCTGAGGGAGCCATCGTTGAGCGCACGTGGAGATATAGCGGAGAGTCGGGTTCGGCCGACCATCTGCGATGCCGTGGAGAAAGCGGCCGCTTCGCTCGATTTCACCGGGGTGCGCGCGCTGCGGGTGCTGCTGCATGCGGGGGTGAGCGCTTACTGGCCGCTGGTGAAAGCCGCTCCGGCCAAACAGATTCGGGCCTACGAGTCGACCGTGCAGACGCTGCGGCAGCGCTGGGAGGTGCAGACCGAATGCGTGCCGGAACCGGCCACCTCGGCGCGCTTCCGGGAGATGGACAGCGAGGTCTCCGTTTTTCTGGAGCTGTGCGCGCAGCGCTCGGGTACCCAGTGGCTGGAGCCGACCGAGTCCATCGCCTGCTATGTGGTCTCGGTGCTGCACGGCACGGTGCTGCGCTGGCTTGCCGACTGCAATGACGAGACGACGCTCGTCGTGCTCGACGACCTGGTCAGTGGCCTGACCACCCGGGCCGCCGAAGCCTGATCCCCGATTTTCTGGACGTGTGACCAGTTTGGTGGTTGCATGGATGGCGTGACATCGCCTGTAGCCGGACTGCACGCCGCCACCGCCGAGCTCGACCCGCCGCTGGCCGCCCTCGATCTGGCCGTCCTGCGGGCCAACGTCGCCGACCTGGTGCGCCGGGCCGACGGAACTCCTGTTCGCGTGGCCAGCAAGTCCGTGCGTTGCCGCGCGATCCTCGAAGAAGTCCTCGGCTCCGGCCTGACCGCCGACGGCGGTTTCGCCGGCATCATGGGCTACTCGCTGCGCGAGGCGCTGTGGCTGGCCCGCCTGGGCGCCCGCGACATCCTGCTCGGCTACCCGACCGTGGACCGGGCCGCGCTGGCCGAACTCGCCGCCGACGCCACTCTGCTCGACTCGATCACCCTCATGATCGACGACACCGCTCAGCTCGACCTGATCCGGGCCGCCGTCGGCAGTTCCGCCGTGCGACCGCGCATCTGCCTGGATGTCGATGCTTCGCTGCGGATCGGCCCGCTGCATCTGGGCGTGCGCCGCTCGCCCATCCGCACCCCGGAACAGGCTGCGGCACTGGCCCGTCGAGCCCGCGAACGCGGCTTCCGGGTGGTCGGCGTGATGACCTACGAGGCGCAGATCGCCGGGCTGCCCGACTCGAATCCGGCCGTGCGCCTGGTGAAACGGGCATCTGCGGTCGAAATCACCAAGCGCCGCAGGCTGGTTCTGGACGCGGTCCGCTCCGAGGTCGGCAAGCTCGAGATCGTGAACAGCGGCGGCACCGGTTCGATCGAGGTCAGCGTCGCCGACCCGGACGTCACCGAGGTCACCGCGGGCTCCGGTCTCTACGTGCCCACGCTGTTCGACAACTATCGGTCCTTCACCCCGCGCCCGGCCCTGTACTTCGCCACGCCGGTGCTGCGCAAGCCGACGCCCTCGATCGCGACGGTGTTCGCGGGCGGCTACATCGCCTCCGGGCCCGCCGGTCCGACCCGGGTCCCGAAGCCGGTGTGGCCCAGCGGATTACGACTGATCGGTACCGAAGGCGCCGGCGAGGTGCAGACGCCGCTGCAGGCTGGTGCCGGGCTGGAGATCGGCGACCGCGTCTGGTTCCGGCACGCCAAGGCGGGCGAACTGTGCGAGCGCTTCGACCAGATCCATCTCGTCGACGGCGACGCTCGCAGCACGGTCCCGACCTATCGTGGCGAAGGAAACTGCTTCGGCTGAACCGGATTCCGGTTCCGCCGCCCACAGCATCGTGGCGGCGGCATCCAGCAGTGCGCTCGGGCCGAGGCCGGTCATCTCCCGGCACACCCGGTTGGCGTGCGCCAGGTCGGTGAATCCGGCTACGTGCGCGCCGTCGGTGAGCGAACGGCCGTTCAGTACCGCTCCGGCCCAGTAGAGCAGCCGGGTCCAGCGCACAACGGCCGGGAAGGTGCCGCCGGTCTGCGCGCGGAACAGTTTGCCGAGCCGGCCGGGCGAGAGGAACACCGCCGCTGCCAGGTCCGGCAGGCGCACCCGTCCGGGCAGTCGGGCGCTCAGCAGGCGCATGGCGTCCCATAGCTGCGGGTGGGCAGGTTCGGAAAAACCCGTGTCGCACAGTGATTCGACGATCGCGTCGGCGCGTACCCGGAGCGGCCGGTCGTCGCCGGCGAGCGGTTCCTGGATGCCGTCGGCGGCCGCCACCCAGGTCGCGGGGTCGTCGCGGAGCCGATGGCGTGCGGTGATCGCGCGGCCCACCCGGCTGCCGGGGAACAGGTGGATGGACAGCACCCGGGTGCCCGCGCCGCCGCGCGCCGTGTGGTGCGCGCCGGGCGGAATGACGGCGGCCCGGCAGCGCAACCACTCGCCGCTGCCGTCGCCTACTTCGAATTCGCCGCGGGTGACCATGGTGATCTGCAGTATCGGATGCGCGTGCGGTTGCGCGCAGACGCCGCCGAATTCCGCGTCGAAAACGAGCCGGTCCGCTTGAATGTTCCAGTCGTGCACCCGTAACCATCCGTGCATGTCCTGAGGCTAGCCTTATTTCGCCTGGGTGTGGGGAATGCGACCGATCTGTACAAGCCTCGCGCGGGGCCGCCTGCCGATACTTCGGTGATGAACGTGATCGAGGCGGAATCGCTGGTCAAGAGTTACGGAAAGGTTCATGCCCTGCGGGGATTGGATCTCGAGGTGCGGGCGGGGGAGGTGCACGGGTTCCTCGGGCCCAACGGCGCGGGAAAGACCACAACGATCCGGATACTGCTCGGACTGCTGCGGGTGCGCGCGGGCCGGGTGACGGTGTTCGGCAAAGATCCCTATCGCGACGCGATGGACATCCACGGCCGGATGTCCTATGTGCCGGGCGATGTCAACCTGTGGCCGTCGCTGACCGGCGGCGAGGTGATCGATATTCTCACCGATCTGCGCGGCGGGGCCGATCCGGGACGGCGCGCCGAACTGATCGAGCGGTTCGAGCTCGACCCGTCGCGCAAGTGCGGCACCTACTCGAAAGGCAACCGCCAGAAGGTGGTTCTCATCGCGGCGTTCGCCGCCGAGGTCGAGCTGTTCATCCTGGACGAGCCGACCAGCGGTCTGGACCCGTTGATGGAACGCCAGTTCACGCACTGCGTCGAGGAGGTGCGCGCGCAGGGGCGCACCGTGCTGCTGTCCAGCCACATACTCAGCGAGGTCGAAAAGCTCTGTGACCGTGCGACCATCGTGCGGCAGGGCAGGGCGGTGCGGACCCTGGCCGCGGACGAGCTGCGTGCCCCGGTCGGTGCCGGTGCGATGGAACTCGAGGAGCTGTTCCTCAGCCACTACGCGATCGAGGCCGGGCGATGACCAATCTGGCTGTTGCGCTGCGTCTTTCGATCGGGACCAACTGGCGTGGGCTGGCCGCGGCCGTGCTCGCGGTGATCGCCTGCATGTACCTCGGCACCCTCGGGGTCGACGGGTTGTATCCAGCGGGTCTGGAACGGATGACCTACGCCTCGATCGCCGGTCGGCTGACCGCCCAGGCCGCCCTGCAGGGCCCGCCCGATGCCCTGACCACTCTCGGCGGGATCGCGGTCTTCGAGCTGGGCTGGTATCTGACGCTCGCGGTCGCGCTCGTCAATATCGTCGTGGTCGTCCGCAATACCCGGGCGCAGGAGGCATTCGGCAGGTTGGAGCTGCTGCGCGCGGGCCGATTCGGGGTACACGCGAACTCGGTCGCGGTGCTGCTGATGGCGGCCGCCACCAACACTGTGCTCGGAGCGGGGGCCGCGGCGGCGCTGGTGCTCGCCGGGACCGGCGCCAGTGGCGCAGTGGCCTTCGGCATCGCGATGGGCTGCACCGGAATGGTTTTCGCGGCCATCGCGCTGTTCGCGGCGCAGATCACCGCGCAGCCGCGCGGCGCGTACGGCATCGCGTACGGGGTCTTCGGCGCGGCATATCTGTTGCGCGCCATGGGCGACAGCGCCGAAAGCACCGCATTACGGCTGGCCTCGCCGCTGGGCTGGGCGCAGCAGATGCACCCGTTCGGCAGCACCCAGTGGTGGCCGGTCGGGCTCTGCGCCGCGGGTGTGGCGGTGCTGACCGGGCTCGCGCTGCGGCTGGAATCGGTGCGTGATCACGATGCGGGCCTGTCCGCGCCGCGTCCCGGCGCCGCCACCGCCGGCGCGTTCACGAGAACACCACTCGGACTGACCGTCCGGATTCATCGCGGTGCGCTCGCCGGTTGGGCTGGGGCGCTGCTGTCCCTCGGTGCGGGCTTCGGGGCGGCCGGCGCCGATGTCACCCAGATCTCCGCGGGCACCCAGGGCATGCTGAAGCTGCTCACCGGTTTCAACGTCAACGTGGTCGACGGCTTCCTGGCCATGGTGACGCTGTTGTTCGCGATGGCGACGGCGGGCGCGGCGGTCTCGACGGTGCTGCGGATCCGCCAGGAAGAGGTCGCCGGCCGCGCCGATCTGCTGCTGGCCGGACGGCTGCCGCGATGGCGGCTGGCCGCCACCCATATCGTCACCGCGGTTGCCGCTTCGGTTGTGCTGCTGGGGATTATCGGCTGCGCGATCGGTTCGACGCACGGGGTGCGGACCGGTGATCTCGCGCAGGCCGGACGGGTCGGGGTCGCCGCTCTCGCGCAGCTGCCGGCGATCCTGTTCCTGCTCGGTTGTGCCGTCCTGCTGATCGGGGTGCGCCCGGCGCTGACCTGGCTGGTGTGGATCCTGCTCGCCGAGTCGGCGGTGGTTTCGATCCTCGGCCCGTCCATGCGGCTGCCGACGCCGATCATGAATCTGTCGCTGTTCCACCATGTTCCGCACCTGCCAGGCGTCGCCGTGAATCCCGTTCCGCTGACGGTGCTTTCCCTCGCGGGTATCGCCGCAACGGGTGTTGGCGTTTTCGCCTTCACCCGCCGCGACCTCGCCTGACCGAGCTCACTCCACGCGATCCTGTCCGCAGGCCGACCGATCCCCGGCACGCGGAGCTCTGGAAGTGTCCGCCCGGCGCGGGAGGGCCGGGGTCGGTAAGGACTAGCCGAGCAGGGCGGTGACCTCGTCGTCGGTCAGCTGGTGGAAGTCCCGGTAGGCGGTGCCGACCCCGCCGAGGGACTCCGGCACCCACGGGCAGACGAGCTCGTCGCATTCGGGAACGACCCGGTCCATCGCCTCACCGGAGGAGACCGGGACCGCGACCACCAGACCGGCGGGCCCGCACGAGCGCGCTACCCGACAGGCGACGACAACCGTCGCACCGGTGGCCATTCCGTCATCGACCAGGACTACGACCCGGTCCGCCATTGGAATCGGGGCCCGCTCGCCGCGCCAGAGCCGCCGACGGCGTTCCAGCTCGGTCCGCTCCCGGTGCTCGAGCTCCGCGAACAGCTGCGGGGCCACCGTGATGTGCTCGAGCACATCACGATTCAGGACCCGGGCGCCGCCCTCGCCGAGCGCGCCCATCGCCAGCTCCGGCTGCCAGGGCACGCCGAGCTTACGGACCAGCAGAATATCCAGATCGCCGCCGATGATCTCGTGTACGGCCGCCGCCACCGGGACCCCGCCACGCGGCAGACCGAGCACCAGCGGGTGCGACGCCCGCAGGTGCGCCAAATCCGCACCCAGCGCGCGACCGGCGGCAGCCCGATCGACGTAGATCATCGATGAAAACGCTACGCCCGCTCGTGACCCGGCCGCCACCCCCGCGACCGGCGGGTCAGCGCTCGGAGATCGCGAATCGGCGCAGCGCCAGGCTGGGATTGGTGGCGCGCACCCCGCTCAGGTGGGCCAGATTCACCTCGGCGGTCAGCACGCCCGCCTCGTCACCGAGCTCGGCGAGCACCTTGCCGGTCGGATCGATGATCATCGAGGAGCCCGCGCCCCGGTGGCCGCACTGATCGGCGCCGAGCACGTACACGGTGTTCTCGATGGCGCGGGCCCGCAGCAGCGTCGTCCACTGATCGACCTTGCCCGGTCCGGGGATCCACTGCGCGGGCAGCAGCAGCACCTGCGCCCCGGCGGCGGCGACGCGCCGGAAGCCCTCCGGGAAGCGCAGATCGAAACAGGTCTGCAGGCCGAAGGTGACCCCGTCCACGGCGAACAGCGCCGGCTCGGTGATCTCTCCCGCGTGCACGATTTCCGATTCCAGGTGCCCGAACGCGTCGTAGAGGTGCACCTTGCGATACCGGGCGACGAGCTTGCCGGACGGATCCAGCACCACCAGCGTATTGCGGATCCGTGCGGCGTCGGCCTCGTCCCGCTCGACCATGCCCGCCACCAGGTGGACGCCGAACTCCACCGCGATCGCCCCGAGACCGGTGACGAACGGTCCGGTCAGCGGTTCGGCGGCGGCGACCACCCGTGCGTCCAACCGGGAGACGGCAAACATCGAGTACTCCGGCGCGACGACCACGCGCGCGCCGCGTCCGGCGGCCACCTCGACGTGCTCGCGCAGCGCCGCGAGATTGGCGGTCGGATCCGTGCCGGGCGCGAACTGCACCACCGCGACCACCACCGGGGTGTCCGCTTCGGCCGATTCCTGATGTGCTGGCGAAGCATTGGGAGCCATAGGTCACACCGTATTGGGCCGGTGGCCGAGACATCTACCCGCAGGCAGTAAACTCCTGGTCAATGAGTACCAATGAGGTCGACAGCGTGCTGGATGATGGTCCTGGCGACGACAGGAACAGCAACGACGGCCCGACCTTCGCCGATCTCGGCATCGATGACCGCCTGCTCGCGGCCATCGCCGATGTCGGCTACGAGTCGCCCTCGCCCATCCAGGCCGCGACGATCCCGCCGCTGCTCGAAGGTTCCGACGTCGTCGGCCTCGCGCAGACCGGTACCGGCAAGACCGCGGCGTTCGCCATCCCGATCCTGATGGGTCTGGACACGACCGGCAAATCCCCGAAGGCGCTGGTCCTCGCGCCGACCCGGGAGCTCGCGATTCAGGTGGCCGAGGCCTTCGGCCGCTACGCCTCGCACATTTCCGGACTCAACGTGCTGCCGATCTACGGCGGCCAGGCCTACGGCGTGCAGCTGTCCGGCCTGCGGCGCGGTGCGCACGTGGTGGTCGGTACGCCCGGCCGTGTGATCGATCACCTGGAGAAGGGCACGCTCGACCTGTCCGAGCTGCAGTATCTGGTGCTCGACGAGGCCGACGAGATGCTCAAGATGGGCTTTCAGGAGGACGTCGAACGCATCCTGGCCGACACTCCGCGTTCCAAGCAGGTCGCGCTGTTCTCGGCGACCATGCCCTCGGCGATCCGCAAGATCTCCAAGCAGTACCTCAACGAACCGGTCGAGATCACCGTCAAGACCAAGACGACGACCAACACCAACATCAACCAGCGCTGGGTGCAGGTCTCGCATCAGCGCAAGCTGGACGCGCTGACCCGCATTCTCGAGGTCGAGACCTTCGAGGCGATGATCATCTTCGCGCGCACCAAGCAGGGCACCGAGGAGCTCGCCGAGAAGCTGCGCGCCCGCGGTTTCTCCGCCGCCGCGATCAATGGCGATATCGCGCAGAACCAGCGCGAACGGACCATCGGCCACCTGAAGTCCGGCGCGCTGGACATCCTGGTCGCCACCGACGTGGCCGCGCGCGGCCTGGACGTCGAACGCATCTCGCACGTGGTCAACTACGACATTCCGCACGACACCGAGTCCTACGTGCACCGCATCGGCCGCACCGGTCGCGCGGGCCGCAGCGGCGAGGCGCTGCTGTTCGTCGCGCCGCGCGAACGCCACCTGCTCAAGGCGATCGAGCGCGCCACCCGGCATCCGCTGGCCGAAATGCAGCTGCCCAGCGTCGACGATGTGAACGCGCAGCGGGTGGCCAAGTTCGGCGACGCCATCACCGAGAACCTGTCCTCGGACAATGTCGCGCTGTTCCGCCGCTTGATCGAGGATTACGAGAGCGAGCACAACACGCCGCTGGTCGATATCGCGGCGGCGCTCGCGGTCGGCGCCTACGACGGCAAGAAGTTCCTGATGGAGCCGGAACCGGAGCCGATCGAGCGCCCGCGCCGGGATCGGGACCGGCCCGAGCGTCCGCGCCGCTTCGACGAAGAGCGCGGAACCGGCTTCCACCGCGGCACCGGCGCCGAACTCGCCACCTACCGGATCAGTGTCGGCAAGCGGCATCGCGTGGTGCCCGGCGCCATCGTCGGCGCCATCGCCAACGAGGGTGGCCTGCGCCGCAGCGATTTCGGGCACATCAGCATCCGCCCGGATCACAGCCTGGTCGAACTGCCCGCCAACCTGCCCCCGGAGACCCTGGAGGCATTGCGCCGCACCAGGATCAGCGGTCAGCTGATCCAGCTGCAACTCGACGAGGGTGGCCCCGCGCACCGCCAGTTCAGCCGCGGTCCGCGCCCGGACCGCGGCCCCGGCAAGCGCACCGAACGGCGCAAACCGCGCTCCTGAGGACGCTGCGCGTCACCGGATCGAAGCGACTGGCTAAGGTGATGCCGTCCGAGTTCTGTGGGGGTTCCTCTGGCGCCCCTCGGACCTCCGGTCGGGGGTCGGTGAAGACACAGGAGGACCGCGTTTGTTCGTGTTCGGTGATCGTGTCGTCTGTACTGCGGTGGACCTGGTCCGCGCGGCACGGTGTGAGTTCGAGCTGCTGCGTCGGCTCGACGCCGAACTCGGCTACCTGAACGATACGGCGGCAGCGGACTCCGACATCCCGGTCCGGCAGGGCGTCGCCGCCGATTTCGACGAGGCCGCGGTGCTGCGGCTCGCCGATTTCCGAGACCGGTTCGGCGCCACCATGGTCGAGGTGCCCTCGGTGCGCACCGAATCCGGCGATCCGGCGGTCCGGGTCGCGGCGCTGCGCGCCGCGCACGCGGAAACCATTGCGGCGCTGCGGTCCGGCGTGCACGTCATCGCGGGGGCGACCTTCTTCGACGGGATCTTCGCCTGCTCCTGCGACTTCCTGGTGCGGGCCGGGCATCGCGTGCGCTACACCGTGCAGGGCACCGCGCCGGGCCAGCTCGAGTTGGTCGGCGCCGCACTCGAACTCGCCGCCTGCGCCGATGCGCTCGAACACGGCGGCGGGCTCACCGCGCCCACCGTCCGGCTGTATCTGGACACGGCCGCAACCGATCTCCCACTCGCCGACCTCGTGCCGGTCTATCAGGCCCGACGGCGCAGACTGGCCCGCATCCTGGACGAGAAGCTGAGCGAACTGCTGCCCGTGCAGTGGGGCGATCCCCGCTATCTCGCCTGCGGCACCTGCCCGACCTGTGCCGCCGCGCTCACCGCCGCCCGCGACCTGATGCTGGTGGCGGGCATGCCGAGTCCGGTCCGGGCGCGGCTGCGCGAAGCCGGTATCGCCACGCTCGACCGGCTCGCGGGCGCGGAAACGACGGTGAGCGGCGTGCCGCCGCGGACCTTCGCCACCCTGCGCCGGCAGGCGCGAATCCAGTTGCGGTCCGCCGCCTCCGGCCATCCCGCGCACACGCTGCTCGACGCGCTCGCGCTCGGCGCGCTACCTCCGGTTTCACCCGGTGATCTGGCGCTGACCATCCAGGACACGCCGGGCCGGGACTTCGTCGTCGACATAGCCGGACCCGCGACGACGCATCTGTCCGCGCGCGTACCGCCCGGGCCGGACGCGGCGGCCGAACAGCGCCGGGTGCTGGCGGAGGTGGCCGATCGCCTGACCCGGCAGCGGCAGCAGTATCCGGCGATGCGGGTCTACCACTATCGGCGCACCGTGCGCGACGCGCTGCTGCGCGGCGCCGGAAGTCTCGGCGCGGGTGGCGAACTCGTCGAGAATCTGCTGAACGCGGGCGTCCTGATCGACCTGTACCCGATCGTGCGCAGCGCGGTAGCCGTCGGCGTGCGGTCCTACACGCTGGAGGCGTTGCGCGAGCTGTTGCCCGGCGCGCCCGAGGACCGCGACGGCGCGATCGTGCTGCGGCTGCGGGATTGGCTGTTGGACCGCGCCGCCGAGGTGCGGGCCGACTCCCCGATGACACCGGCGGGCGCGCTGCCCGCCGAGGTCACGGCGACCCACCCGTCCTCACTGGAGGCGGCGCTCACCGAATTCGCCGTGACCCACCGCGAAGTGCGGCCCACCGTGCGCGGTGAGCGCCGCGACGAGGGCACACCGCATCCGGCCGCGCTCATGGCGGCCGTGCTCGGCTATCACCGGCGCGAGCGGCAGCCGCTGCGCCTGGCCCACGCCGATCGGCTCGACCATCCGGTGGACGAATGGGCCGACGCGCCCGGTGTACTCGTCGCCGAGTGGGGCACCGTCGACACCAAATGGCATCACAGCCTGAACCGGCCGACCATGCGCCGCTATCTCACCCTCACCGGCCGGATCGGCACCGGCTGGTCCCGTGGCGTCGCGCTGACACCCGGCACCACCGTCTACACGATCTACGAGCGGCCGATGGCCACCGGCATGATCGCCGCCGCCGGTAAGCGCGCCATCGCGACCGCGACCGTGCTCGGCTGCTCCGTGGACGCCGATTTCGACGACACGGTCCGGCTGGAGGAGGATCTGCCCGAGGGCTGTGAGCCCTACGACGACCTGCCCACCGCCATCGCGCCCGGCCTACCCGACTGGGACGAGAACATCGAGCGCACCGTCGAACTCGCCGCCCAGCAAATGCTGGTCACCCTGCCCGAGATCCCGTGTGAGGCGGTGTTCGACATCCTGGCCCGGCGCGCGCCGCGGCTGCGCGGCGGTGGCCCGCTGCCGGAGGTGCACGGCGATCACGCGGCCGCCATCACCACGGCCATGCGCTATCTGGACCACTCCTACCTCGCCGTGCAGGGGCCGTCCGGTACGGGCAAGACCTCCACCGCCGCCCGCGTCATCGAAAGCCTGGTGACCCGGCAGAAGTGGCGGATCGGTGTTGTCGCGCACGCGCATTCGACCGTGGAGAACATGCTCGACGCGGTGGTGGAGATCGGGGTGCTGCCGGAACTGGTGGCCAAGAAGGATGTCGAGGCGGTCAAGCCGGAATGGGCCGTGATCGACGCGGCCAAGTATCGCCGGTTCCTCGACAATGCGGTCAACGGCTGTGTGATCGGGGGCACGCCGGCCGATTTCGCCGACGAGCAGCTGATTCCGCACGACGGCCTCGATCTGCTGGTGATCGCCGACGCGGGCGATTTCGCGCTCGCCGATACCGTCGCCGTCGGGTTGAGCGCGCGCAATCTGTTGCTGCTCGGCGATCCCGGGCCCACCGCCAGCCAGGGCGCGCATCCGGAGCCGGTCGGGGAGTCCGTGCTCGGCTGGCTGGCTGAAGGACGGGCGGTGCTGCCCGCCGAACGCGGCTATTTCCTGGACCGGACCTGGCGGCTGCATCCGCGGGTCTGCGAGCCGATCTCGCGGGTCTGCTACGACAACCGGCTGCGATCCAACGAGACCGTCACGCTGGCACGGCAACTCGACGGGGTACCGCCCGGGATGGAAACCGTGCTGGTCGAGCACTACGGCAACACCACCGAATCGGTGGCCGAGGCGAAGGAGGTGGTGCGCCGGATCCGCGCGCTGCTCGGCACCTCCTGGACCGTCGGCGCGGTCACCCGCCGCCTGCACCCGCACGACATCTTCGTCGTCGCCCCCTACAGCGCCCAGGTCGGGCGGATCCGAACCCTGCTGGCGCGCGCCAAGATCGACGATGTCCTCGTCGGCACCCCCGACCGCTTCCGCGGCCGCGAAGCCGCCGTCGTCCTGCTGTCGATGACGACCTCCAATCCGGCCGACGCCCCCTTCGGCATGCGGTTCCTGCTGTCCCGCAGCCTGATCCACGCCGCGCTCGGCCGCGCCATGTGGAAAGCCGTGATCATCCGCTCTCCGCTGCTGACCGAATACCTTCCCACCACTGCCGAAGACCTTCCGGACCTCGCCGGTTTCCTCCGCCTGAGCTGAGGCGGATCCGGTCAGCGGAAAGTCAGGACGTGCTCGGAGTCGACGCGGGTGAGTTTCTCGGGGTTGCGGACGAAGTAGAGGCCGGTGATGCGGTCGTCTTCGATGCGCAGCGTCATCATGCCGTCGAACTCGCCGTCCAGATACCACGCGAGGGCCGGGTGGCCGTTGACGGTGGCGGGGCGGGTGCTGAACACCTGCTGGAGCTTGCCGAGGCCGCCCATGACGAAGCGGGCCACCTTGTCCGCGCCCAGGATCGGGCGGCGCACAGCCTGTTTGACGCCGCCGCCGTCGGCCAGCAGCACCACTTCCGGCGCGAGGATGTCGAGCAGGACCTGCGGATCGCCGGTTTCCAGGGCTCGCTGGAACGAGTCCAGGGCCGCGCGGGTCTGGCTCGGGGTGACCACCGACCTCGGCCGCCGGGCATCGACATGCCCGCGAGCGCGATGGGCGATCTGGCGAACCGCGGCGGGCGTCTTCTCGACCGCGGCGGCGATCTCGTCGTAGCTCACATCGAACACCTCACGCAGCACGAACACCGCGCGCTCGGTCGGCGACAGCGTCTCCAGCACCAGCATCAGCGCGGTGGACAGATTCTCGGCGAGCTCGACGTTCTCGGCCACGTCCGGCGTGGTGAGCAACGGCTCCGGCAGCCACGGGCCGACATAGGATTCCTTGCGGCGGCTCATGGTTCGCAGCCGGTTCAGCGCCTGCCGGGACGTGATGCGGACCAGGTAGGCGCGTTCGTCGAGCACCTGCGCCAGATCGACCTCCGCCCAGCGCAGCCAGGTCTCCTGGAGCACGTCCTCTGCGTCGGCGGCCGAGCCCAGCATCTCGTAGGCGACGGTGAAGAGCAGATTGCGGTGTGCGACGAAGCTCTCGGTCGCCCGATCGGTGGCGTGCTCGCCCATGGTGTCGATCCTTCTCCGTCGCGTATTCCGGGGGTCGACATCATGACACCGCGCCACACGGTGTTGTGACATCCAGTGACTCAGGTCACCGATGGGTTACCAGGTCTGGGCGTAGGCGGTGGTCTTCTTCTCCGCGGCGGTGAGCATCGGGCGCAGGGCATCACGGAAACCCTCCGCGTCCACCGGGGTGATATCGACATCGGTGCCGGTGCGGACCGTGTAGCGGCCGTCGCCGCGCACGTCGATCCAGCACAGCACCCCGAACGGGCGCAGGTCACCGTCCGGGCGGCGAACCGAGACCACGATCTGGCCGATGCCGTCGCGGGGATGGTTGAGCAGCTTGCGGATTCGGGTCGGCGTGCTCGGCCCCGAGACCGGCATGGTGACCAGGTCACGGCTGTCCTCGGTGACCTTCGAGACCGGCGCGGTCAATCGGGCCAGACCGCCCGGGGAATTCTTCGGAAGCATCGAGACCAGCCGCGACGGCAGGTTTTTCGGCGTGGTGACGAACAGTCGCAGTTCGCCGCCGCGATCCGGGGTCGCACCTGGGCGCTGCGCCGCGACCACCGCGATATTGCCGGAGATGGCACCGAGAATCCGGACGGGTCGCGCGGATTCGTCCGCGAGGGCCGGTCCGTCCAGCGGCAGCGCGGCGCCGACCGTCCCGGGTAGTGGCTCCGCCGGGGCCGGTCGGGTGCGCGGGGCCGGCTCGCCGAACTGCCGTTCACCGAAGACCTCCACCCGGACCGACGGATCGGCCAGCGCGCGCATCGCCGCCGCCAGTTCGGCATCGAGCACCCGCTCACACCAGGTTTCCAGGGCGGGCAGCTGAGCCGCCCGCTCGGCGGTATCGCGGGCGGAGAGCCGAACGGCGAGCGGATAGGGGATCCGATCGCCGTCGGTGCGCGACCAGGCCATAGCGAACTGGTCGGGAGTCAATGTCCAATTCATCGGCGAACTCCCGGAGGGGACGGGCGCGTTCACTCCAGCTCGGTCCATTCGCCGACCACCGGGGGCGTGGTCGGATCCATCGAGCCGATCAGTTCCCGGGGTTCATCGGCGGGTTCGAGGAAGGTGAGTTCGTCGTCACTCCAATGCAATTCGTCGTCCTCGTCGTCCTCCAGCGCGGCCGGAGCCGGGCGGGACAGGCCGGAACCGCCGCGTGGCGAGTCGCCGGCTCCGGCGGCGAACGCGCCGCCCATCAGACCACCCACCGCACCAGCGCCCGCGCCGGAGACGGCCTCCGAGTTGCTCTCGCGGCGGCGTTCCTCCCGTTTGCGCTCATCGTCGGTGGCGGGGGAGGTGGTCACGAAGGACGCGGGCGTGGTGGCCGCGGCCGGGCTGACCGGCGCGCCCGCGGACGCGGGGACCGGCCGATCCGGGACCGGCGCCGCCACCGGAGCGGCCGATACGGTCGCACCGGCCGGGGCCGTGGCCGCCGCGGGGACGGTCTCGCCCGGCACGGCGGCATTCGGCAGGCTCGCGACCGGCAGCGCCGAGGCCGGCGTGGTCGCGGCGGGTTCGGACTCGGGGGTCGGCGCCGGTGCGGCGGACTCCGGCTGAGCGGCGGCGGGGACAGTCGAAACCGGTTGCGCCGCCGGGCTTTCCGGGCTGGATACGGGCAGCTGGAGCGAGACGCCCGGTGCGCTCGGATTTGCGGCGGCCACCGGAATGTCGGCCGTGGCGGCATCGGGGAAAGCGGGCACACCGGCGCCGCTCTGGATGAACGCGTTGGTGTAGATGCTCTCCATCGCGGCCACCACATCCTGGCGGTCGTTCTCGGTGGCCTTCTGGGTGGCGGTATTGCCGGTGGCCTGGTTCGGGTCCAGCAGAGCCGCCGCCAGATCCGGCTGCTCGTCGGAGGGGATGCCGATCGCCGAACGCAGCGCCTCGGCGGCGTCACCGGCCTGGCCGAGCCGCTGCGCCACCGTGGACATCACATCGGCGAGCTGACTGCCCTGCTGCTCGAACGCCAGCACCGCGTCCGCGGCGGTCTGTGCGGCGCTGCCCCGCCAGCCGTCGGCGATGCTGGCGCGAATCTCGGTGTGCGCCGCGGTCACCGCGTCGGCGAGACCGGTGGCGGTCTGCTGCCAGGCGACCTGGCCGGTATTGAGCACGGTCGGATCCATCAGCTGGACCCGATCGTGGATTTCCTTGTGCGTGATGCTGTCGAAGATCTCGACGCTGGGCGCGTAGTCGGGGTCGGTGCGGGTGTGCGGCCAGCGTTCGGCGGTCACCTTGATTTCACGCATCGCCGGCTCCGAGGTTCATGCGGCCGACCGCGACCGCGAGGTCGTCGTCACCGCGCCGGTAGGCGGCGGCCGCCGCGCGGAAGGTCTGTGCGAGTTCGCGTGCGGCCGTCGCGTACTCCGTCAGCCGGGTCAGTGCCTCGGTGGCCTTGTTCTCGAACCCCGTGCGCAGGGCGGCACCGGAATCGAAGCCGCCGAAGCCGGGCAGCGTGGTCGCCGCGCGCAACACCTCGATCTGGCCTTCGACCTGTTCGGCGAGCAGTTCGTAGCGCTGTGCGCACTTTTCGTGCGCCCCCTCGGTGACCAGCACACCGTCGATCCAGAGCTGCCCATCGTGAACGGCCCGGTTCAAGGTTGTCGTATTCGGCTGCACCACTTCCCCCTTACGTCGTTCCCGACCAAGTCTAAGCAGAAAGGTCCCCGCTAGCTCCCCCCGATGCCGGATTCGGCGCGTGAAACCTGCTCTGGCATGGCCTTTTGTGATCAGAGCCCGGGCACCGCGGTGCCTAAAGGACTTTGAGCATCCACTCGCAGATGTCGGTCGTCACGGTCCGGTAGTGCGGTTCATGGAGCAGGTCGTGGCCGCTGTCGTCGTACTCGATCAAACTCACCCAGTTGTGGCGGGTGGTCCAGTCGCGGACCGCGTCGATCGGTGCGCGGCGATCTTCGCGACCGTGTACGGCGAGGATCGGGAGGGTATGGGGGAGAGGGGTGCCCGGGGCGTCGGGTGTGCCGGCGCCGAGGGCACGGCGAGGGACACCCGAGAGAACGAGCCCGGCCAGTGCGGTGGGTTCGAGGCTGGGAGTCAGCGGGCAGTTCGCTTCCACGGCGGACAGATCGGCGGCGGAACGGGTATCGGGGATCGCGGCGCCGAGCAGGCCGAGCGTGGTGACCGCGCCCAGCGAATGGCCCATGAGCAGCAGTGGCGCATCGGGAAGTGCGGTGCGCACCAGCTCGATCAGGCACAGCGCGTCGGCGACGAGTTCGGCGAGGGTGCCGGGGTGGGCGGGATCGCCTTCGCTGAGGCCGTGACCGGCGGTGTCCAATGCCCACGGCTCGATGCCGGCGGAGCGCACGGCGGTGGCGAAACGGTGGTAGTGACCGGTGTGCTGTCCGATGCCGGGCAGCAGCACCAGTGCGGCGCGGTGGTTCTCCGCGGGCCAGCGCCGATAGTGCATCCGGCCACGCGGTCCGTCGAAGAAAGGCATGCCCCGATAGTGTCAAACCGGCTGCGGGTCAGACGAGTTCACTGGGGACTACCGACCGGTCTAGACTCCGGCGTGATCGCGGCACGAGGAGGATTCCGATGGTAGTGCGCAGGCTCGCTGCGGTAGTCGCGTTCGGGTGTGCGGCGGTGGCCGGGATGGCTCCGGCGAGCGCCGAGCCGGTGGCCGCGTGCGCCGCCGCCCGGGTGACGACCGCGCTGCCCGCCGCGACCCCGATGCTGGATTGGTCGGAGAACGTGGGCTACGACCGGCGCGGAAACCTGTGGGTGTCACGGCTGTACCGCAACGAGGTGCAGCGCTACGACAACACCGGCAAGCTCACCGCTACCGTCCCCGTGGCGTTCCCCGGCGCGGTCCGGCTCGGGCCGGACGGTTTGCTCTATGTCGTATACGGTGACGCGCCGAGCAGCGCGATCATCCCCGGCGGTGTGGTGCGATTCGACCCGGATGCCGTGCACCCGCACCCGGAGGTGTTCGCCGCTGGATTCACCATGCCCAACGGCGCGGCCTTCGACGACGCGGGCAATCTCTATGTGGCCGCGACCGGTTCGGGTGTCATCCGGATCGGGCGCGACGGTGCGGTGGATCGCGGCTGGACGGACCGGGCCGTCGGCGCCGGAGCGAATGGCATCGCGGTGCGTGGTGACACGGCCTATCTGACGACGAACGCGAATCCGCTGGGCCGGGTGCTGAGTTTCCCCATCGAGGCGCCGGAGTCGCGCACGGTGCTGGCCGATCTCTCCACCGGTTCGGGTGTCCCGGATTTCGCCGATGACCTGCACGTGGACGCGGAGGGCGTGGTTTATGTCACCACGTTGTCCGGGTCGCTGGTGCGGATCGATACCCGGTCCGGTGGGGCGTGCTCGGTGCTGAGTACCGAGCCGTTGACCGCGGTGGTACCGGTGCTCGGCCGATCCGACGAGTTGCTGGCGAGTACCGAACGCGGGAGCGTGCTGCGCATCCGATTGTGATGCGGGTCTCATTTCGAATGGAGAATCCCGCTCTGAGCGGGCGTCTATATCCAGCGGTTTATTTGTTCATTTTCTGTTCAGGTGGAGTTAACCTACCGCGATCAGTCTGTGACCTTCCAAATCAGACCGCGCGTTCGGTTATGGCCGCGGATAGACCAGTCAGGAATCCGCGTCCCATGTCGCTTCGCAAACTGATCCCCCTCGCCGCGATCGCCACCCTGGCGGCGGCCCCCGCCTACGCGGCCGCCGATATCCCGGGCGTGCCCGAGCAGTTGCAGCAGCCCGCCCAGCAATTGCAGCAGCAGGCGCAGCAAGCCCAGCAGGGGCTGCCCGTCGATCAGCAGAATCAGATCCAAGGGCTGGTCGGGCAGCTACCGGCTCCGTTCGCGGGCATCGTGCCTCCGCCTACGCCGAACTTCACCGACGACCTGGACGGCTGGATCAACGAAGCCCGCTTCGTGCTGGCCAAATTCAGAATCCCCGGCAGCTACGAGGGCATCCACCGCAACATCATCCGTGAATCGGGCGGCAACCCGGACGCCATCAACCTCTGGGACTCCAACGCGGCCGCCGGCATCCCCTCCAAGGGCCTGCTCCAGGTCATCGACCCCACCTTCGAGCGATACCACGTCGAAGGCACCTCCTGGGACATCTACGACCCGGTCGCCAACATCGCCGCCGCCTGCAACTACGCCGCCGCCCGCTACGGCTCCATCGACAACGTCTACGGCGCCTACTGACCCGCGGTTCGACCGCTGAAACTCGGTGTGTCGCACCAGCGTCGGGCGTAGTTTGCTCAACCGTGCCTGAAACTCCGACGAACCCGCACGACGCCACCTTTCGGCACTTCCTTGCCCGTCCAGCCGACATGGCTGGAGAGTTGCGCTCGCAATTACCGAAGGATATATCCGCGCGCGTGGACTGGAGTTCGCTGAAGCAGTTGCCGTGCAGCTTCGTGACCCGCCACCTGAGATCTCGCCAGTCCGACCTCCTCTTCAGCGCCCGCCTCGACGGCACCGAGACGCTCATCTATGTCCTGACCGAGCATCAGAGCAGCCCTGACGCGCTCATGCCGTTGCGCCTGCTGGAGTACATGTCCGCCATCTGGCGGGATTACGCGGATAAGCACCGTAATACGAAGGTCTTGCCCGCGATCATCCCGTTCGTCATCTACGCCGGCCCCCGTGGCAACCGGTGGGTCACCCCTACGCAGATGGCCGACCTTTTCGACCTCGAGCCCGGCACTCGCGCTGCCCTCGCCGAATACCTGCCCACTTTTCGTTTCCACCTCGACGACCTCACCGCGCAGCGGGTTGCAGAGATCAGCGCGCGCGATGTCAGCCCTGTCGCCCGCCTGCTGCTGATCCTGCTGAAAACAGCGCCCGGCAACCGTCACCTCGAAGCCGTCCTGGCTCCGCTAATCGACGACATCCGCGCCATCATCTCCGCTCCCGGCGGCATGGCTGACTGGGAGTGCTTCGTGACGTACATTTTCAAGACAAGCGAAACCGACCCCGCCGCCCTCAACCCCCTCGCCGACCGGATCGGCCCCACCGCCAAGGAGGTCCTCATGACTACCGCTGAACGCCTCGAAGCGCGTGGTGAAGCGCGTGGTGAAGCGCGTGGCCGTGCTGAGATGCTGCTTCGGCAGTTGGCTGTGAAGTTCGGGCCGGTGTCGGCTGAGGTCGACGGCCGAGTTCGTGGTGCCGACTTCGAGCAAGTGGCGCAGTGGATTGAGCGGGTGCTGACTGCTAACCGTTTGGATGAGGTGTTCTACGACTGAGTGGCGGTGGCTATTCGGCTGGCGATGGCTTGTAGGTGCGTGATCAGTGCCGGGGGCTGGTGGACTTCGAATTCGACGTCGAGGGCCAGGAGGCGGTGGGCCAGCCATTCGGGGGAGTCGTCGCGGGTGGCGTCGAGGCGGCAGGTGGTGGGGGAGAGGGGGATGAGGTCGCCGGGGTTGTCGCCGAGCCGACCGGAGACTTGGGTGGCGGGGGCTTGGATGGTGACTTGGACTCGGAATTCCGGTGTGGCCCAATCGGTTCGCTGTCCGGCGACGTAGGCGGCCGGGTCGGCGGCGGGGAGTTGGTGCGGGGTGAAGCGGGCGGCGGTGGGGTGCGGGCCGGTGATCCGGTCGACGCGGAAGGTGCGCCACGCGGCACGGTCCACGTCGTAGGCGACGAGATACCAGCGGCGGCGGTGGCTGACCACTCCCGCCGGCTCGACGTGCCGGCGCGGGTCCGTACCGCCGCTGTAACTGAAACGCACACGCTCGGAGTTGGTTACGGCCGCGGCCAAAGCGGTCAGGACTTCGGGGTCGACGGTCGGCCCGTCGACGGCCGGTGCGGTGACGGCGGTGCCGAGCACCTGGACTCGGCGGCGGAGGCGAGCGGGCAGCACCTGGTCGAGCTTGGTCAGGGCTCGGACCGCGGCTTCCTCGATGCCGGTGATGGCGGTGGCGGCCGCGGTGCGCAGGCCGACCGCGATGGCGACCGCCTCGTCGTCGTCGAGTAGTAACGGCGGCAAGGCTTTTCCGGCGACCAGCCGGTAGCCGCCCGTCGCGCCCAACGTGGCGGTCACCGGATAGCCGAGGTCGCGCAGCCGGTCGATATCACGGCGCACGGTGCGGTCGGTGACGCCGAGACGGTCGGCCAGTTCGCTGCCCGGCCATTCACGGGGCGTTTGGAGCAGAGAGAGCAGCCGCAGCAGCCGGGCCGGGGTGTCGGTCATGTCTTCCAGAGTTCCAGAGAACTAGGACATAACCAGTCCTAGTTGCCTCCTACCTTGAGAAACATGACATTTCGCCCCTTCGCCATCGCCATCCCGCAGGCCGATCTCGACGACCTGCACGACCGTCTCGCCCGAACCCGCTGGGCGGCGCAGCTGCCGGGCGCGGACCGCGGCGTCCCGGTCGGCTACCTGAAGGAACTTGCCGAGTACTGGCGCACCGAATTCGATTGGCGCGCACAGGAGGCGGAGCTCAACCGGCTACCGCAGTTCATCACCGGAATCGACGGCCTGGACGTGCATTTCGTGCACGTTCGGTCCCCGGAACCGGGCGCGCTGCCGCTGCTGCTGACTCACGGCTGGCCGAATTCGTTCGTGGAGTTCACGAAAACGATCGGGCCGCTGACGAATCCACGCGAGCACGGACTGGATCCGGCACACGCCTTCCATGTGGTGATCCCCTCGGTGCCCGGATTCACGTTCTCCGCGGGGGCGCCGGAGATGACGGTACAGCGGGTGGCTGGCATGTGGGTCGAGCTGATGGCCCGGCTCGGTTACGACCGCTACGGCGTCCAGGGCGGTGATCTCGGCGCCTACGTCGCCCCGGAGATGGCGCTCGCCGCACCGGATCGGGTGGTCGGCGTCCACCTCGACGGCGGCATCGGCATGCCGACCGCCGCCGATGTTCCGTCCATGACGCCGGACGAACGCGCGGAGTGGGACATGATGCAGCAGTGGATGACCGGCGGCGTCGACCATCACACCCTGTTGCGCGCGGCGCCGCAGACCTTCGCCCACGCCTGGACCGATTCCCCGGTCGGCCTGTTGGCTTGGCTCACCCAGAAGTTCGACGAGTTCACCCCGCTGGCCGACCGCGCGGAGGATGTCATGGATCGCGATCACCTGCTGACCAACGTCAGCCTGTACTGGTTCACCAATACGGCGGCCTCGTCGTCGTGGCCGATGTACGAGGGGCTGGGCAAGTCCGGTGGTTTCGCGTGGCCGACGGGTCAGAAGCTGGTGCCGACCGGCACCTACGGCGGCGGATCCGCGCTGATGCGCCGGCTCGCCGAGCGCGACAACGACATCGTGCACTGGCCGCAGGGCAATACCGGCAACCATTTCCTGGCCATGGAGGTACCGCGCGCCCATGCCGCCGATATCGGCGCCTGTTTCGCGAAAATGCGCTAGCGGCTGGGCTTTTGCAGGTCCTGGTCGATCGAGGCCGGGGCCTGCGGCGCCGCGGGCGGCGGCGGAACGTCCGGCACGAAGAACAGGCCGACGGTCGGCGTCATCACGCAGTTCGCATACGGGTAGTTGATGGCGCCCCACATGGAGGCGATGACAGCGCCGGGGCCGGTGTCCACGGTCCTGGACAGCGAGGGCAGTCCGGTGCTGGTGCGGTCGTCGAGCAGGTCGAGCCCGCTGCGGCCATTGTTGACATTGAGCCAGGAGACGACCAGGCCGGAGTTCAATGGAATGCCGGTGTGCGCGGGGGTGGCGCTGAACCGCAGCGAACCGGGGTTGGGGGCCGGAGCGTCAGGGAGGGCGACCGCTTCGGCGTTGGCCGCGGCCACGATCGTGGTGATCGGCCCGTGGCTGCCGCAGCCGAAGGTGGGCGCGGCGTAGGCGAACGGCGCCCAGTTGCCGTTGATCGCGCGCAGCTGCGCGACGTCGACGACCTTGGTGTACTGGGCCAGCGCGCCGACGCCGGCCTGTGCGGCCAGGTCCGTCCCGGCCTGGGCGGTGAGCTGGGTGAGCGCGCCCTCGAGGTCGGGAGCGGCCGGTTCGGCGGAGGCCGGGCCGGACAGGGTCATCGCCGCGCCGATGCCGAGAGTTGTCACTGCCGCCGCGACTCGCGCGAGGGTTCTGCCGTTCACTCAATCGCTCCTCGAAAGAAAACCCGGGTCCCCATACCCCGTCCGTCCAGCAACGTACCAGTTCCGGCCCGTCAGCGTGTTGCCCGGATGTGATCCCCCTGACAGCGCACGATTACCAAAGGGTAAGTTCGGCTCGGACGTACGAGACATGGACGGAGTCCTGTATGAAAATATCCCTGTCCCCCGACGAGATCGCCTTCCGCGACGAACTGCGACAGTTCTATCGGACCGAGATCCCCGCTGAGATCCGCGAACGCGTCCGCTACGGCCGCGAATTGTCCAAAGAACACATCGTCACCGCGCACAAGATCCTCAACGACCACGGACTCGCCGTGCCGAACTGGCCGGTGGAGTGGGGCGGCAAGGACTGGACCCCGATGCAGCGCCACATCTGGCAGGACGAGATGCAGCTGGCCTCGGTGCCCGAGCCGCTGACGTTCAACGCCCAGATGGTCGGCCCGGTGATCGCGCACTTCGGCTCGCAGGAGATCAAGGAACGCTTCCTGCCGCCCACCGCGGCGCTGGACATCTGGTGGTGCCAGGGCTTCTCCGAACCGGACGCCGGATCGGACCTGGCCTCGCTGCGCACCACCGCGGTACGCGACGGCGACTCCTACATCGTCAACGGCCAGAAGATCTGGACCACCCTGGGGCAGTACGCCGACTGGATCTTCTGCCTGGTGCGCACCGACCCGAACGCCCCGAAGAAGCAGGCCGGCATCTCGTTCCTGCTCTTCGACGTCAAGAGCCCGGGCGTCACCATGCGCCCGATCAAGCTGATCGACGGCGGTTTCGAGGTCAACGAGGTCTTCTTCGAGAACGTCCGAGTCCCCGCCGATCAGCTGGTCGGCCAGGAGAACATGGGCTGGACCTACGCCAAGTTCCTGCTCGGCAACGAGCGCACCGGCATCACCGGCGTCGGCCGCACCAAGGTCAAGATCGGCGTCGCCAAGGAGTACGCCCGCACGACCAAGGCGGGCGCGGGCACGCTGCTCGAGGACCCGCTGTTCGCGGCCCGGGTCGCCGAACTCGAGAACGAACTGCTGGCCCTGGAGCTCACGCAGCTTCGCGTGGTCTCCAATTCCGAAGAAGGCAAGCCCAATCCGGCCTCCTCGGTGCTGAAGCTGCGCGGCTCGGAATTGCAGCAGGCCGCGACCGAACTGCTGCTCGACATCGCCGGCCCGGATGCCCTGCCGGTCGACGCCGCGGACATCGCGTCCCCGGAATGGGCCCAGCACACCGGCCCCGGCTACCTGAACTACCGCAAGACGACCATCTACGGAGGTTCGAGCGAAGTGCAGCGCTCCATCATTTCCTCCACGATCCTGGGATTGTGAGGCGACACCATGGATTTCGAACTCACCGACGAACAGGTCATGCTGCGGGACACCGTCCGTGACCTGCTGGCCAAGGCATACACCCCGGAGACCCGGCTCGAGGTCACCGATACCGAACTCGGCTGGAGCCGCGAGGTCTGGCGTCAGCTCGCCGAACTCGGTGTGCTCGGCCTGAGCTTCAGCGAGGACGACGGCGGTATGGGCGCCGGGCCGGTGGAGACCATGGTCGTGCTGGAGGAGATCGGCCGCCGCCTCGCGCCGGAACCGCTGCTGGACGCCGTGCTGGTGCCCGGTGGTCTGGTGGCCGCACTCGGCAGCGCCGAACAGCGGCAGCGGATCCTGCCCGAGGTCGCGGGCGGTGGCCGGCTGCTGGCGTTCGCGCACGGCGAGCCGGGCGTGCGCTGGCCGTCGGCCGAGGTGTCCACCACTGCCGTGGCGCAGGGGGATTCGTATGCGGTGACCGGAACCAAGAACCCGGTCGGCCACGGCGACTGCGCCGACGAGTTCGTGGTCAGCGCGACCCTGCCGGACGGCGGTCTCGGGCTGTTCCTGGTCGCCGCCGACGCGTCGGGCGTCAGCCGGACGCCGTACCGCACGGTGGACGGGCAGCGCGGCGCGCAGGTGGAATTCGCGGCAGCGCCCGCCGAACTGCTGGGTTCGGGTACCGAGGCGGTAGCGCAGGCGATCGTGCGCGCGCAGGCGCTGCTGTGCGCCGAGTCGATCGGCGCGATGGACGAGGCGCTGCGGCTGACCACCGACTACCTGAAGACACGCAAGCAGTTCGGCGTCACGCTGTCGAAGTTCCAGACGCTGACTCAGCGGGCCGCCAACATGTACGTCTCGCTGGAATTGGCGCGCAGCATGAGCCTGTACGCCAATGCGGCACTGGTCGACGGCGACGCCGATCCGATCATCGCCTCGCGGGCGCGGTTGCAGGTCGGCCGGGCGGCACGGCACGTCGGGCAGGAGGCGATCCAGATGCACGGCGGTATCGGCGTCACCGCCGAGTACCCGGTGAGTCACTATGTCGCGCGGTTGACCGCGATCGAGCGCACGCTCGGCGGGTCGCTCGAGCACCTTCAGGTGCTGAGCGCGCAGGTCGGCGCGTACGACCAGCCGGAGCTGTAGGCCCCGAAACCAGAAGGCCGCCTTGTTCGTACAGGGCGGCCTTTCTGTGTCATTCGGTCGGTGGTGCGGGCGTGCTGGTCGCCGTGGGGGTGACGATTTCCACCGGGCTGCTGATCGCGGTGGGTTCGGGCAGCGGCGAGGTCGGTTCGAGAAGCGGGGTTTGCTCGACCGGCGAGGTCGGTTCGACGAGCGGGGACTGTTGCGCCGTCGGAGCCGGTTCGACGGGCGGCGTGGTCTGCTCGACCGGCGGCGGCTCCGCGGCGGCCGTGGTGGTCGGGACGGTCGGGCGCCGGGTGGTGGTCGGTTCTCCGTCCTCGGTGTTGGTGGGCCGGGTCGGCCGCGGCCGGGTGGTGATCGGTTCCTCGGATTCGGTGGTGCGCGGCCGGGTGGGCCGGGTCGTCTCGCCCTCGGACGGCAGATCGATCTCGCTGTCCGGTGGGGTGGTCATCGGGGTGTAGCCGGCGGGGCGGCGCGGCGGGCCGGCGGGCGCCACCTGCCAGCTGGGTGACGGCGGGATGACGACCTTCTGAGCCGTCACCGTGGTGCCGTTCTGTACGGCCATCGCGGCGGAAGGCCCGGATTTCAGCGGTGGGGGCGGGACGTAGGTGTCTTTCTTACCTACTCCGCAGGCGCCGATGAGGACGAGCCCGACGGAAACCGCTCCCGCTGCGATCGCCGGACCGGTGATCCTGGTCCTGTTGCTCACCATCGGGACACTCCTGCTGTGTAATCGAGTGGGCCTCACCTTAATCGAGGCCAGGCACGGCGGCTAGCTCGGCACGAGTGTTTCGACCTTGCACACTCGGATTTAAAAATCTCGTAATTCAGAT
Organism: Nocardia sp. NPDC127579; assembly: GCF_042672005.1. Taxonomy (NCBI): domain Bacteria; kingdom Bacillati; phylum Actinomycetota; class Actinomycetes; order Mycobacteriales; family Nocardiaceae; genus Nocardia; species Nocardia sp. NPDC127579. The sequence continues at coordinate 486,396 of NZ_JBHXVZ010000002.1, forward strand.
ATCGAAATGGTCACTAAGTGCGTGTCGTGGGCACGTGTCGCGCTCGAACCGACCGGTGTGGTCGTAGCGTGTGAGCGAAGTTACGTGTGCGACGCCTGTACCCAGATGAGAGATCCGCCGAGGGCTCGAGAAACCCTGTTGCGACCACAGCTCTGATCGAAGTCGGGGCGAGGGAGTGAATGATGGGAGCTTACTCGACAACTCCGCTGCGAGCCGAGTCCGCGGCCGCCGATTCGGCGGCTACCGCGCCATCGCAGCCCCGGGTGTCGAAACCAGCGCGGAGCCTGACCACGACACTGTCGCGGGCCTTCGCCTGGCTGTTCTTCGTCGGCGGCATCGTCGGCGCGGTACTCGGCATCGCCGGCCTACACGTCGAAATCACCGTGGCCGGGCTGATTCTGGCCTGCACCGCCGGTCTGGTCCTGCTCAAGCTGCGGCACGATCGCGAAGCGCGGGCCGAAACCGACTGAGCCACGGGCGAACCCGGACCTGGTTGCCGAAGGCGCTGCCGCCGTGCAGGATTGGCAGATGGCTGGATGTGATCGTAGGCAGACGGCGATCACCAGTGATGTCACCGAATTCCTGCGGCGTGCCGAGCCCTACCTACGGCAGCACGCACTACGCAATACGGTGATCGCGACCGCCGTCGGCAATCTGCTCGGTGCGAAGACGACACCCGGCGAGCCGTCCTGGTTCGTCTCGGTATTGGACGACGCGGGCGAGGTCGTCGGCGTGGCCGCGCGCTCCGGCCGCAACGACATCTACCTCGGCGACATCCCGGTCGAACGCGCCCGCGAGGTCGCCGACGCCTTCGCCGGAGCGATCACCCACGCCGGCGGCGTGGAAGGCCCCTCGGAAGTGGTGTGGCCCTTCGCCGAACGCTGGTGCGCGCTGCGGCGGATCGGCTACAAGCAGGACTACGCGGTACGGCTGTACCGGCTCGCCGCGCTGCACATTCCGGCGGTGCCGGGGACGCCCCGGCGGGCCACCGAGGCCGATCTCGCCACCTGCCTGGCCTGGAGCGAAGCGATGCAGACCGAGATCGGATCGACCGGCCCGGGGCTGCCGGTCGAGACGCTGCGGCGCCGGATCGAAGCAGGCTGGTGGTGGCTGTGGGAGCGCGACACCCGCCCGGTCTGCCTGGCCGCGCATCAGATACCCGCCTACGGCTGGTCCCGGATCGGGCCGGTCTACACACCACCGGAAGACCGGGGCCGTGGCTACGCCGCCGCGCTCTCCGCGCACGTCGCCCGGGAGCTACGCGCCCAGGGCCTCGACATCTGCCTGTTCGCCGATACCGACAATCCCACCTCGAACAAGATCTACCGCGGAATCGGATTCGAACCCGTCCGCGAATACGTGCACTACCAGTTCGGTTAGCCGAGCACCCATTCGAAGGCGTCCGCTTTCGAACGGGCGCCCTCGGCGGTGCGGGAGCGATTGGGTTCGCCGAGTTCGGCCAGCAGATCCTCGGTCAGCCCGACCAGTGCGGCCAGAGTGGCGGGCGTGAACCAGCCGGGGCGCGTGGCGAACAGGATGTCCTCGCTGGCGGTATTGCCGCTGGCGCCCGGCGCGAACGGGCAGCCGCCGAGTCCACCGAGCGAACCGTCGACCAGTTCCGCGCCGGCCGCGATCGCCGCCAAGGTATTGGCCACGCCCATTCCCCAGGTGTCGTGTCCGTGGAAGACGATGCGCCGCCGCGGGCTTCGCGCACGGACAGCCGAGACGAGCGCGCCGACCTGGGCCGGGTGCGCCTGCCCGAGCGTATCGGCGAGCACGATATCGGCCGCGCCGTCGGTACGCGGATCGTTCGCGATGGCCAGCACCCGCTCCGGGTCCACCGGCCCATCGAACGGGCAGGTGAAACTCGTGGCCAGGCAGAGCTGGATGGACCCGCCGACCTCAGCGGCGATGCGCACCGCATCCGGCATCGCCGCCACGCTGTCCTCGGCGGTGCGGCCGATATTGGCCCGATTGTGGGCATCGGACACCGACAGGCAGTACTGGAAATTGCGCACACCCGCGGCCGCGGCCTTCTCGACGTGCCGCGGCGTCGCTACCCAGAGCCAGCAGTGCCGCAGCTCCTGCGGCGTCAGCGCGGCGACGAGCTCCATCGTGTTGGCCATCGGCGGCACCAGATCAGGACGGGCCAGCGAGCCGATCTCGAGCTCCGGCACGCCGAGCGCCAGCAGGGCCCGCACGATCTCGGCCTTGCGTTCGGTCGGAAGCACCTTGCCGGTGAGCTGCAAGCCGTCCCGCAGGGTCACATCGCGCAGGGCCGCGGTCACTTGTCGTCCCGGGACCGCGCGGGCACACACATCACGCCCGCCCAGGACCTCCGATTCGTGCCCGCCGGGTTGGGGTGCACCGTCGGTCTGCTCGGCATCGGCGCACGGAGCTCACCCCTGCTGCGACCCGCCGGGCGTCTGCGTCCACGCCGCCTACTCATGCGGGGCACCCTATCGGCGGGCGGGCCGTGGCGCGACCCCCGGGGCCCGTCACGCTCCGTCCTGGTGCAGTGCGTCGATCTCGGCGTCGCCGAGTCCGAGCAGGCCGGCGAGCACTTCGCGGGTGTGCTCGCCCAGATCCGGACCCACCGAGCGGATCGGCAGCGACGCGCCGCCGATGACCGGGACGATGCCGGTGAATCCGACCGATTTCGGTTCCGGTTCACCCACCTCGACCGGGAAGGACTGAATCATATTGCGCGCCTTCAACTGCTCGTCCGCGACGAGATCGGCGGCGGTGTAGATCGGGCCGCAGGGGATGGCGGCCTCCTCCAGGATCTTCAGGGCCTCGGCTCGGGTGCGCTGGATCGTCCACTCACCGATCGCGGCATCCAGGCGTTCCCGATTGGTCCAGCGGCCCCAATTGTCCTGGAGTTCCGGGTCGGCGGCCAGGTCGGGCCGGTCTATGACCTGCATGTAGCGCTGGAAGATGGCATCGCCGTTGCCGCCGATGATGATGCTGAAACCGTCCGAACACGGGTAGGCGTTGCTCGGGGCGATGCCCTCCATCCGGCCGCCGACCCGCTGACGTTCGATGCCGTAGGCCAGATAGTCGGGGACCAGCGATTCCATTACCGACAGGATGGACTCGTTCAGCGCGACATCGATGACGCGCTGCGCCAACGGAACCTGCTCGACCCGCTCGCGCTGGAACAGCGCCATCACGGTGCCGAATGCCGCGTAGATGCCCGCGATGGAATCGCCGATGGACACGCCGACGCGCACCGGCGGGCGATCCGGATCGCCGACCAGTTCGCGCAGGCCGCCGACCGCCTCGGCGACCGCCGCGAAACCGGGGCGCTGGGCCAGCGGCCCGGTCTGGCCGTAGGCGGAGATGCGGGTGATCACCAGCTTCGGGTTGGCCTCCGACAGCACCTCCGGACCCAGGCCCCACTTCTCCAGGATGCCGGGCCGGAAGTTCTCCAGCAGCACATCGCACTGCCGGATCAGATCCAGCACGATCCGCCGCCCGGCCTCGGTGCGCAGGTCCAGGGTGATGGACTTCTTGTTGCGGTTGATGGTGCGGTACAGCATCGAGGTGTCGCCGCCGTAGAGCCGCCAATTACGCAGTTCGTCGCCGGTTTTGGGGCGTTCCACCTTGATCACCTCGGCGCCGAAGTCGCCGAGGATGCGCCCGGCCGTCGGAGCGGCCACGTAGTTGCCCAGTTCCAGAACCCGCACCCCGTCCAGCGGGCGAATATCCGTCGTCACAGCCCCCACGATAGGTGGCGGCCTACCCGGTGCGGAGCGTAGTGGGCCGCACGCCCGGGAGAGGCGTCCGGGCGAGCGGCCCACTGGACCGGAGGCGGCGGACGGCGCACCGCCGGCTCCGGGGATCGGGTGCGGCAGTGACGAGACCGCACCCGGGGTCGGGTCAGGCTGCCCGCGCGACCTGCTCGACGATCGAGTAGTGCTCGGCGTTGCCCTGAATGATGGTGCTGGCCCGACCATCCACGCCGACCGGGATATCGCCCGCGAGTGTGATCCGGGTCAGACGGCGGCCCTGGCCGTCGTAGTCGTCGACGGCGTAGTGCTGGGTGGCGCGGTTGTCCCAGATCGCGACATCGCCGAGCTGCCAGTTCCAGCGCGTCGTGTGCTCCAGCTTGATCACCCGATTCTGTAGCAGCTGGAACAGCGCCTGCGATTCCGCGGCGTTGAGACCGACGAAGTTCTTCACGAAATGTCCGAGCAGCAGCGCGCGCTCACCGGTGACCGGATGGACGCGCACCACGGGATGCTCGGTCTCGTAGTAGGTCGACTCGAACTCCTCGCGGTAGGCCCTGCCCTGCGCACCGATCTCGCGGTCGGTGCGGTCGGCGGCGTAGTCGTAGGCATTGGTGTGCCGGGCCCGCAGGTTCTCCACCAGCGCCTTCAGCGGATCGGGCAGCGACTCGTAGGCCGCGACCGTGGATGCCCAGGTGGTGGATCCGCCGTATTCGGGCAGGTGTACCGCGCGCAGGATCGAGGATTTCGGAATCCGGTCCACGAAGGTGACATCGGTGTGCCAGCTGTTGGCCCGGCCGTACTCGGAATCGATGGGCAGCGACTTGACGCCCTTGGAGGTGACCGTGGGATGTGGTGTGGTGGGTGTGCCCAGCAGCTGCGCGAACTCGTGCTGGCCGTCTTCGGTCAGATGCTCCTGCCCGCGGAAGAAGATCACCTTGTGCTCATGCAGCGCACCCTGGATCAGCTCGACGGTCGCGGCGTCGAGGTCGCCGCTCAAGCGGACACCATCGATGCGTGCGCCGATTCGGCTACCCAGCTTTACTACGGTGGCGGTTGCGTAATCGACGGACATGCTGTGCCTTTCGCTCGAACATCGTTGCTGCGTTCGAGCACACCAGCGGGGCCGCCGACCGGCCAGGGTTAGCTTCAGCGGGATCGAAAGGCGTTTACCCGACCTGCTCACGCAGATACGCGAGATCCTCCGCGACGCCCTCGGCCGGCGTCTCCAAGATCACCGGTGCGCCCGCGGTGCGGCACACCTCGGCCAGCAGTTCCGGATCGATGGTGCCCTCGGACAGGTTGGCGTGCCGGTCGGCGCCGGAATCGAACTCGTCGCGCGAGGAGTTCAGATGCACCAGATCGATCCGGCCGGTAATGGCCTTGATCCGGTCCACCACGCCGACCAGTTCCTCGCCGCCCGCCCACGCATGGCAGGTGTCCAGGCAGAAACCGGCCCCGAACTCACCGACCGCGTCCCACAGCCGGGCGATCGAATCGAAATGGCGGGCCATGGCGTGATTGCCGCCCGCGGTGTTCTCGATCAGGATCGGGACGGCGAAACCGCCCTTGTCCTGCTGGCGTTCGAACAGCTTGCGCCAATTGACCACCCCTGCCTCGAGTTCGGCGTCGGAGCGGACATGCCCGCCGTGCACCACCAGCCCGAACGCGCCCAGCTCGGCCGCCGCGGCGGCCTGTAGCGCGACGGCCTGGCGTGAGGGCATGCGCAACCGATTGTTCGTGCTCGCCACATTGATCTGATACGTGGAGTGGATCACCACGTCGATCTCGCTGGCCCGGATCTGCTCCGCCAGTGGGTGCGGCTGCGGTTTGTCCCAGCTCTGCGGATCTACGACGAAGAACTGGACGACCTCGGCGCCGAGCTTCTCGCCCAGGCCGATCGGGTCGCTGTCCTGACGTACGTGTGCGCCGAGTTTCATGGATCCGAGCTTAGGCCGGGGCACCGACAAACCTGCGCGGGCAGGCGATAATCGAGATGTTGCGGGATCACGGACGGGTGAGATATCCCGGTAGGATCCCGCGTGCTCGGCCCGAGGAGGGGGTGTACCCACTGTGTTGCAAGCTGGCGAGGTCTTTGCCGGTTATGTCGTCAAACGTGTGCTCGGACAGGGCGGAATGGGCACCGTCTACCTGGCCCAGCATCCGCGCCTGCCGCGCCTGACCGCGCTCAAGCTGCTCGATCGCGAGCTCTACGCCGACGACGAGATCCGCGGGCGGTTCGAACGCGAGGCCGATCTGGTCGCCCGGCTCGACCACCCGAATATCGTCACCGTCTACGACCGCGGCGCCGAGGGCGACCAGCTCTGGATCTCCATGCAGTTCGTGGCGGGCTCGGACGCGGCCGGCGCCGACGTGAACACGATGATCCCGGCGCGGGCGGTGCACATCATCGCCGACACGGCGGCGGCGCTGGACTTCGCGCACGCCAACGGTGTGCTGCACCGGGATGTGAAACCGGCCAACATCCTGCTGGCCAAGGCCCCGATCGGGCAGCCGGAACGGGTGCTGCTCACCGATTTCGGGATCGCGGCACCACGCAATGCCGACACCACTCTGTCCTCGGCGGGGCAGATCACCGCCACGCTCGCCTACGCGGCGCCCGAACAGCTCAGCGGCACGTCGCTGGATCATCGGGCCGATCAGTATTCGCTGGCCTGCACGCTGTACTGGATGCTCACCGGCACACCGCCGTTCAGCGGCACCCCGGCCGTGATACTCAACGGGCATCTGTTCGGGCCGGTGCCGTCGCTGCGCGACGCGCGCCCCGGCCTGCCGCCCGTCTTGGACGCGGTGCTGGCCCGCGCGCTGGCCAAGCGCCCGGAGGACCGGTTCGCCAGCTGTGCCGAGTTCGCCGCCGCTGCCCGCCGGGCCTTGACTTCCGCTGCGCCGCAACAACCTCCGCCGCCGGTCGGCCCGGCCGGGTATCCGCCGCAGGGCACCCGGTCCTACACCGGATATGTTCCGCACCCGACCCAGGCGACGCCGCAGCCGGGTGCGTACCCACCGCGCCGGCACGGGCCACGTCCGGGCTACCGGCCGCCGGCTTATCCGAATCAGCCTGCGCCCCAGGGATATCCACCGGCCACCGGCTACACCTCGGGCATTCCGCGCACGGCCGGGATCCCACCCGGGGCCGTGCCGCCGCGTGGCGGTGCCCCCGGCGGCCCCGGGCAGCGGCCGGCCTCGGGACCGAACTCGTTGCCGCCCAGAGGAACTGACGCGGCTCGCCCGGGCGATTCACCGCACCCGGTCGAGCCCGCCCGTCCGGTCGGTCCTGCCCGTCCGGTCGATCTGGCCCGCCATGGCGATCCGGCCCGGCCGCCCGGCCGAGAGCGGCAGTCGGATTCACCGCGACCGGTGGATCAGGCCCGACCGGCGGGTGCCCAGCCACCGGGCTCGGCGGCACCCGGCGCGGCGCCGGGAAGCGCTGCGCCGCAACGTCCGCCGTCCGGCACACGCCGCACCGCCCGGCCGATCACGATCGCGCTGCCGGACGCTCCGATCCGCCGGCCGCGTCCGCCGATCGGCGAATCGGACCGATAACCATAGTGATTCGCTATGGTGGAGCGTGCTGGAACGTCGCGGGCTCCCCATGCGATACCTCTTCGTCGGGCATTTGAGGCGGGGGACAACTGCTAGGGTTTCCGTATTCCGTGGTCGGGGCACGCCCTGATCGCGTATCTGTGCTGTACGCCTGTCACCGGTGGGTCCCGGTGACGGCGAGAAGTGGAGCAAGTCATGCTGGCCAGCGGTGATGTGTTCGCCGGATATGTCATCGAACGGCAACTGGGTCGCGGTGGTATGGGCTCGGTCTATCTGGCGAAACATCCGCGCCTGCCGCGGCTGACCGCGCTGAAGTTGTTGAACCGGGAGATGTTCCACGACGAGGAGGTGCGGGCGCGGTTCGAACGGGAGGCGGATCTGGTCGCCCGGCTCGACCACCCCAATATCGTCACCGTCTACGACCGCGGCCTCGAGGACGAGCAGCTGTGGATCTCCATGCAGTACATCGACGGCATCGATGCCGCGTCGGCGGAACCGCAGTCGCTGCCCCCGGCGCGTGCGGTGCAGATCATCACGGCAACCGCCGAGGCGCTGGACTACGCGCACGGCATGGGCGTGCTGCATCGCGACGTGAAACCGGCGAACATCCTGTTGGCCCGCTCCGGTAGCGGACGCGGCGAACGGGTCTACCTGACCGACTTCGGCATCGCCCGCCTGCGCGACGACACCGGCCATCTCACCCAGACGGGCACCTTCACCGCGACCCTGGCCTACGCCTCGCCGGAACAGCTGACCGGCTCGGCACTGGACCACCGCTCCGATCAGTATTCGCTGGCCTGCACGTTGTTCTGGCTGTTCACCGGCACCGGCCCGTTCGCCGCGACCAACCCGGCACAGGTCATCCAGGGGCATCTGCAGAGCCCGCCGCCCGCGCTGAGCACCGTGCGCGGAGGTCTGCCGTACGCGCTGGACGGTGTGCTGGCCAAGGCGATGGCGAAGCGTCCCGACGACCGGTTCGCCACGTGTACGGAATTCGCCGCGGCGGCGCGGCAGGCGCTCACCGATCGCTCGCAGCCCGCCGTGCCCGTGGCCGGCGGGGTTCCGCGCCCGGTCACCGGTCCGCAGTTCCCGACCGCGCACACCTCGGCGCCGCAGTTGCCCACCGCGGGTCCGCTGTCGACACCGGCCTATCCGGTGGGGCAGGCCAGCGGCCCGAATCCGCTGACCGGCGGGCCGACGGCGGTGACGCCGGCGCCGCGAATGATGCAGCACACCATGGCGACCGGTCCGCGGTCCGCCCCGTCGGCTCCGCAGCAGCACAACTACCAGCAGCAGAACACCTTCGGGCCGCAGGGCGGCTACAGCGCGCCGCCGCAGCGGCCGATCGGTCCGCCGCGCCGCTCCAATGCCGGTCTGATCGTCGGCGTGGTGGTCGGCGCGGTGGTGGTCGTGCTGGTGTTGTTGATGGTCGTCGGCGCGATCGTCGGTGACGACTCCGAGACGACCACCACCCGCACCAGCACGTCCGCGGCGGTGAGCAATACGGGCAGCAACACACCCGCCAGCGTGGAGGCGATCAGTCGCGAGTTCACCAGCATGGTCCCGGCCGGAGCCGAGGGCGACTCCGGATACAACGGCGCCACCTGTAGTTCGCACGCCACCAGCAATCCGCCGAATCCCACCGACGGCTCACCGGATTTCGGCAAGTGGGCCTTCGCCTGGGACTGCTTCGGCGGCGGCGACAACGACGACCCGTTCTTCACCATCTACATGTACAACTCGGCCGCCGATGCCCAGGCGGCCCTGGGCAACCTGCCCGGGGACGCCACCAAGGGCACCGAGACCAACGGCGGAAAGTCCTACACCAACTACAAATTCAGCAACAGCGGCCCGAAGATGGTCACCGAGTTCACCGGTGACCGCGGTCAGTTCCTGATGTACACCGACGGGATCTCGGGCACCATCGACGAGGTGGTGCGCTGGTGGCGCTCGGCGCCGCTGTGAGCGCTACAGCACAGATTCCACGGCACCGCGCAGCGCGGCATCCTCGGGGGTGACGGTCGGACGGAAACGTCCGGCCACGGTACCGTCGCGGTCGATCAGGAACTTCTCGAAGTTCCACTGGATATCGCCCGCGGCGCCCTCGGCGTCGGGCGTGCCCACCAGCTCGGCGTAGAGCGGGTGCCGGTTCTCGCCGTTGACGTCGGTCTTCTCCAGCAGCGGGAAATCGACACCGTAGGTGGTGGCGCAGAACTGCGCGATCTCCTCCGCGCTGCCGGGCTCCTGGCCCATGAACTGGTTGCAGGGGACGCCGATGACGGTGAAGCCCTTCGGCCCGTAGGTCTGCTGCAATTCCACCAGGCCCGAATACTGCGGTGTCAGACCGCATTTCGATGCCACATTGACCAGCAGCACCGCCTTGTCGCCCGCCAGTTCGGCCAGCGTGGTGGGCTCGCCCGCCAGGGTGCGCAGTGCGATGTTCCGAACAGCCACTTGTGTCTACCTACCCATTCCGGATTCGGGTGATCCGGTCGCCACGGTACCGGCCGGAGCTGCTACCTGGGGAGTCAGGGGAAACCCGGATGGCGCGCGCGGCGCGGGCCGGACAGACTGGAGGGCATGACTTCGCACGCAGTGGGTTCCGACACCGCCGACACGGCGGTTCCGACCGATGTCGCGGCCCGCGCCATCGACGTGTCCAAGCTTTACGGTTCCGGAGATACGCAGGTCAAGGCCCTAGATGGGGTTTCGGCCGAATTCGCCAAGGGCGAATTCACCGCGATCATGGGTCCGTCGGGGTCCGGCAAGTCGACCCTGATGCACTGCCTGGCCGGATTGGACAGTGCCACCTCGGGGGTGGTCCGGATCGGCGACACCGACCTGACCAACCTGTCCGACAAGCAGATGACGGCCCTGCGCCGCGATCGAATCGGCTTCGTATTCCAGGCGTTCAACCTGGTGCCGACGCTCACCGCGCTGGAGAACATCACGCTGCCGCTGGATATCGCGGGGCGCAAGGCGGATCAGGAATGGCTCGACACCGTCCTCAAGCGGCTCGGCCTGACCGATCGGCTGGCCCATCGGCCCAGCGAGCTCTCCGGCGGGCAGCAGCAGCGCGTGGCCTGTGCGCGGGCGCTGGCGGGTAAGCCCGAGATCATCTTCGGCGACGAGCCGACCGGCAATCTGGATTCCCGCTCCTCCGGTGAGGTGCTGTCGATCCTGCGCGCCGCCGTGGACGAATTCGGGCAGACGGTCGTCATCGTCACCCACGAGCCGCATGCCGCCGCCTATGCCGATCGGGTGGTGTTCCTGGCCGATGGCCGGATCGTGGACGAATTGCGGGGTCCCACCGCCGATTCCGTGCTCGATCGGATGAAGGCTCTGGAGACCAAATGAATTCAGCATCGCGTCGCGATTCCGTGAGGGGTGGCGGTCGGGTGACGGGTGGGCTGGCGAATCCGATGCGCACGGTGGCTCTGCGCAATTTGGCCGCGCACAAGGTGCGCCTGGCGCTGACGCTGCTGTCGGTGGTGCTCGGCACCGCCTTCATCGCCGGATCGTTCGTGTTCACCGATACCTTGCAGCGCACCTTCGACGGCATCTTCGCCAACGAGGCCAAGGGCGTTGACGTGCGGGTCAGCCCGGAGGAGATGCGCTCCTTCGGCGTTCCGCTCGGCGTGGTGGACAAGATCAGCAAGACCGAGGGCGTGCGCGCGGTGGAGCCGAGCGTGTCCGGACCGCTGGTGGTGCTCGACGCCAAGGGCAAACCGGTGCAGACGGGTGGCGCGCCCAGCATCGGCGAGTCGTACACGCCGCCGGATCAGGCTGTCGCCGAACCGAATACGTTCGTCGCGGGCACTCCGCCGAGTAAACCCGGTGAGATCGCGCTCAATACCGGCGGCGCCGAACGCGCGGGGTTGAAACTGGGCGACCGAACCCGGGTGCTGATCCCCGCGCGCAGCACCGACAAGGTGCCCTCCATCGAGGTCACGGTGACCGGCCTGTACGAGATCCCCAGTGCGACCGGTGGATTCATCGGCGTGCTGTTCGAGAAGAGCCAGGCGCGGGACCTGTTCACCACCGGAACGCACGTCGGCTACGTCGATATCGCGGCCGCGCCCGGCGTCGACGCGGACGCGCTGCGGGACCGGATCGCCAAGGAGCTGCCCGGTTTCAAGGTGCAGAACGGCGAACAGGTGCGCGCCGACATCAAAGCGCAGGTCTCCGAGGCGCTGAACTTCATCAACTACTTCCTTCTCGCCTTCGGCGCGATCGCGTTGATCGTCGGCACCTTCATCATCTACAACACCTTCTCGATGATCGTGGCCCAGCGGCTGCGCGAATTGGCCCTGTTGCGCGCGGTCGGCGCGAGCCGCCAGCAGGTGGGGCGCACCGTGGTGCTGGAAGCGCTGGTCATCGGATTGATCGGCAGCGCTGTCGGTTTGGCGGCGGGCGTCGGCTTGGCGTTCGGATTGTCCTCGCTGCTCAATGCCTTCGACCTCGGGCTGCCGACCGGTTCGATGGCGATCCTGCCGCGCACCATCCTGGTCGGTCTCGCGGTGGGCCTGCTGGTGACGGTGGTCAGCGCCTACGCGCCGGCCCGCCGCGCCGCGCAGATCCCGCCGGTGGAGGCGATGCGGGAGGAGTTCAAGTCGATCGGCGAATCGCTGCGCGTGCGTACCCTCGTCGGCGCGGTGCTGGCGGTAGCCGGAATCGTGCTCGTCGCGCTCGGTGCGCAGGGCACCGGCGGCAATGCCGCGCTGGTGGTCGGAATCGGTGCGCTGGCCCTGATTCTCGCGGTCCTGCTGGCCGCGCCCGCGCTGTCGCGGCCGGTGGTCGGCGCGCTCGGCGTGCTGGTCCGCCCGTTCGGTCCGATCGGGCGGATGGCCCGCAACAACGCCGTCCGCAACCCGCGCCGGACGGCGGCGACGGCGTTCGCGCTGACCCTCGGGCTCATGCTGGTCTCGGCGATCGGCATGCTCGGCGCTTCGGCCAAAGCCAGCATCGGGGTACTGGTCGACAAGGGGGTCAAGGCCGACTATGTGCTGACCGGCCCCTCGCAGAGCCAGTTGATCGGGCTGCCGCTCGGCGTCCCGGACAAGGTCCGGACTGCCGTGCCGGAGGCCGCGGACGTGGTCGGATTCCGGGGCACCGCGGTGCGTTTCGGTGACGACGACTCCAGCGGTGTCTCGCCGGACGCGCCGATGCGCGGCGTCCTGAACTACACCATGCTCGCGGGCGACGACGAACTCGGCGACGACGGCATCATGGTGGCCAAGGACGAGGCGGACGAGCACGGGTGGCGGGCCGGGCAGCGGATCGAGCTCACTACCTACGGCAATGATCCGGCCGATCCGTCCAAGGTGCTGAAGGTGCCCGCCACGGTCACCGGTGTCTTCGAGGACACGCCGCTGTTCAGCGATTTCGTCCTGTCGCCCAAGCTGTTCGACCAGGTGACCCCGCCGCAGTTCAAGAACAATTTTTTCGTGCTGGTCACCGGCGACCCCGGCGCAGATCAGGCGAAGCTGCGGACCGACCTGGAGCGGGCCACCGACGACTTCGCCCTGGTACAGGTGCAGGACCGGGAACAGTTCAAGGGTTCGCAAGGGCAGCAGATCAATACGATGCTCGCCATCCTGTACGGGCTGCTGGCGCTGGCCGTGGTGATCGCGATCCTGGGCATCATGAACACGCTGGCCTTGTCGGTGGTGGAGCGGCGGCGCGAGATCGGCATGCTCCGCGCGGTCGGTACCGAGCGGGCGCAGGTGCGGCGCACCATCTACCTGGAGTCGGCGCTGATCGCTGTCTTCGGTGCGATCGTCGGCGTGATCCTGGGGATCGGCCTGGGCTACGGGTTCCTGCGCACGCTCAGCGAACTGGGGCTGGACCAGATTGCCATCCCGTGGACGCAGCTGGTGCTGGTGCTGATCTCCTCGGCGGTGGTCGGAGTGCTCGCCGCGCTGTGGCCGGGCATCCGGGCGGCGCGGACGCCGCCGCTGGCGGCCATCGCCGACCTGTAGCGCAACGGCGTGACGAGCGCCGGTTCCGGCGCTCGTCACGTCAGGCCAGGTGGCGATGCAGCCACTTCTCGCTCGGCCCGCCGTATTCGGTGCTCGGCGGGTTCGGGCCGAACTCGCTGCAGTAGTCGGCGGCCAGCTCCTCGATGATCGGGCGCACGTCGACCGCGTGCCACGGGCGCGGAATCCCGGCCGCGCCGTAGCGGGCGCCCAGGATGGCACCGCAGATCGCGCCGGTGGCGTCGCTGTCGCCGGAGTGGTTGACCGCGAGCAGGATTCCGGTGCGGACGATCTGTTCGGCGCTGCCGCCCGCCGCCTGGGCGGCCAGCGCCACGTAGACGCCGATGGCCAGCGCCTCCGGGCCGATCCAGCCCGGGCCCAAGGTTTCGATGTCCTCCGCGCGGGGCGGACGCCCGCCCGCGCGATCGGCCAAGCGCATCGCGGAGTCCAGGGCAGCCACGGTCTCCTCGTGCCGCGCGTACTTGCGGAGCTCGGTGCGGGCCCGCTGGACGGCGGTGCGCAGGTCGGCGCCGCGCACCAGCTCGTAGACGATGACCGCGAGCGCGCCGGCGGGCAGCCAGCCGCTCGGGTGACCGTGGGTGAGGGCCGCCGCGTCGCAGCCCAGCTCGAAGACGAACTCCACGGCCAGGCCGGTGCGGTCGAGTAGATAGCCGAAACCGCAGGGCGCGGCGCGGGCCACCGCGGCGCAGCCCTTGGAATCGTTGATCGGCTCGGTGCGAGTACCCATCGGGGAGTACGGTTTTCCGCGCGCCGCCGCCCGCTGGAGCGCCGACAGGGCCGCGTGCCCGGTGCCGCGCGGGGCGATCAGCTCCGGATGCGCAGCGAGCCGGCTGTGCAGCGGCTGCTCGGGGATCTCGATGCCCTGGCCGCGCAGCCACACCAGGAATCCCTGCTGCATCATGCCCAGAGTCGCGCCGCCGATGCCCTTGGCCCGGGCTCGCACCGAGCCTTTGATCAGCGCCTCCACCGTGAACAGCGCGAGCTGGGTCTCCTCGGAGATGGCCCCGTCGAACGGATCACCGGTCACCCCGTTCGGACCGTGTCGCTGCCGGATATCGGCCAGCAGCATGTTCTCCACCGGAGCGCCGAGCGCGTCGCCCACCGCGCCGCCGAGCAGACAGCCGTGTACCCGATCCGTGACGGCGCGTAACGAGGTCGACCGAACCGGTTCCGGGGCAGGCGGTTTCGGTGCCGATCGTTCCGGCGGCCGCGGCTTGCGCCACGCCTCCAGCGCGGCCTCGGCGAACTCACAGCAGGTCTGGAAGCGCTGGTCCGGGTCCTTGGCCATGGCCTTGGCGAGCACCGGATCCAGGGCGGCGGGCAGATCGGGGCGGATCGCCCGCAGCGACGGCGGCGGCGTCTGCACGTGCCCCCACACCACCGCCGCGATATTCGGCGCGTCGAACGGGCCGGTGCCGGTCAGGATGCGGAACATGGTGCAGGCCAGCGAGTACTGGTCGGCGCGGTGATCCACCGGCGCCGAGATCAACTGCTCCGGCGAGGCGTAGGCCAGGGTCGCGACCAGGGTGCCGGTGCGGGTCAGACCGCCGGTGTCGCCGAGCAGCTTGGCGATCCCGAAATCGGTGAGCAGCACCCGCTCGGTGAAACCCGGGCCGACGCCGGCCGAACGGGACAGCAGGATATTGGCCGGTTTCACGTCCCGATGCAGCACGCCCTGGCTGTGCGCGTAGTCCAGCGCGCCCGCCGTCTGGTGCAGGATCTGCATCGCGCGCGCGACCGGCATGGCGTTGACCGGGACGGCCGCCGAGTCGACGCCGTCGACGTACTGCATCGAGATCCACAGGTGCCGGTCCTGCACACCGCGATCGAAGACGGTGATGATGTTCGGATGGTCCAGCTGGGCGACCAGGTCGGCCTCGCGCTCGAAGCGGGTGCGGGTTTCGTTGTCGCCGAACAGTTCTCGATGCAGGAGTTTGAGCGCGAGCAGCTTCGGCAACCGGGGGTGGCGCGCTGCGTAGACCGCGCCCATACCGCCCCGGCCCAGCTCGCGTTCGATCACGAAGTCGGCGAAGACATCACCACGGCGCAGCATCCGTGCCCCCCCATTTCAGCGAGCCCAATGGATGGCAGCCTAGCCAACTCCGGTGTGGGCGACGGGGCGCAGTATCGAATCGAGTACCAAAATCCCACGTCAGCGCGGTTCCCGGCCCTACCATCTGTTAGCTGAGTGTTAGCCATTCCTCGATAAGGAGCGCCACGCATGCAAATTCTGGAGACCGTCCTAACCCTCGTCACCTCCGTCCTCGACCTCGCGGGCCAGCTGACCAGCTTCGGATCCTGACCGCGCGCTCGCCGTCGCTAACGCCGCGCCGCCCAGGCGTGGACATCGCCTCGATCGATAGCGACGGCGAGCAGCTCGGGAAACGCGTCGGGAGTACAGGCGAAAGCCGGGACGCCGAGTGCGGCGAGCGCCGCGGCATTGTCGCGGTCGAAGGCCGGGGCGCCGTCATCGGAGAGGGCCAGCAGCACCAGCACCTGCACCCCGGACTCGCGTAACGCGTTGATCCGCCGCAGCATCTCCGCGCGGATACCGCCCTCGTACAGGTCCGAGATCAGCACGAACAGCGTCTCGGCCGGGCGGGTGATCAGCGACTGGCAGTAGGCCAGCGCCTGATTGATATCGGTGCCGCCACCCAGTTGCGTGCCGAACAGGACGTCCACCGGGTCGGCGAGCCGGTCGGTCAGATCGGCGACCTCGGTGTCGAACACGACCAGGGACGTGCGCAGCGTGCGCATCGAAGCCAGCACCGCGCCGAACACCGACGCGTACACCACGCTGGCGGCCATCGAGCCCGACTGATCGATGGCCAGCACCACGTCCCGGCGGACCGCCTGGGCGGTGCGGCCGTACCCGACCAGACGTTGCGGCACCACCGTGCGGTGCTCGGGCAGATAATGTGCGAGATTGCGGCGAATCGTGCGGTCCCAGTCGATATCCCGGGGTTTCGGACGGGTGGTACGGGCCGCGCGGTTGAGCGCGCCCGTCACCGCCGAGCGGGTGTGCGCCGCGATCCGCTCCTCGATCTCGCGCACCACCCGCGTCACCACCATGCGCGCCGTCGCCCGGGTGGTTTCGGGTAGCACCGAGTTCAGGCCGAGCAGGGTCCCGACCAGATGGACATCCGGCTGCACTGCTTCGAGCAGTTCGGGCTCGAGCAGCAACTGCGTCAGATCCAGTCGCTCCACCGCGTCGCGTTGCAGCACCTCCACCACCGACGACGGGAAATACCGGCGGATATCGCCCAGCCAGCGCGCCACCTTCGGTGCCGATGCCCCCAGGCCGCCGGTCCGTTTCCCGGACTCGCTCTTACCGCTGTCGTACAGACTGCCCAGCGCCTGATCGATTCCCGCGTCCTCGGCCGCCAGAGCGCCGGTCTCCGCCTCCGCGGCCGCGCCCAGCACCAGCCGCCAGCGTCGCGCCCGCCGGTCGTCCAGCGTCATCGCCGATCACCACGCCCGCGCCGCACGGGCCCACTCCTGCCGCGGGGTGCGACCTCGGGCCCGCCGCTCGCGGGTGGATCAGGTGGTGATCGGTAGCCTGCGGGCTTCTCGAATCGGTGCGCCGACGTTGTCGCGATCAGCGCAGGCCGGTCGCGGACGAGCGCGGCGGCCGGTATCGGCTCGGGCTGAATCATGGTGCTACTCCGAGGATCTCGGCGACTGTGGTCATGGCGATGGTGCCCCGCTCCGGGTCCGTGGTCGGCATCGACGCGGAGGTTTCGGAGCTGCTCAACGCCTGGGCGATGGCGCGGCGTTCACCGGGTTCGAAGGTGGCGAAGGTGCGGCGAAGCAGGGGCAGGGTGTCGGTGAACTGCGGATCGGACAGGGTGTGCAGCCACGTGTCGACCAGGTGCAGCAGGGCGCGGTCGTGAACGAGCAACAGACCGCGCCCGCCCAGGAATCCATCGATCCAGGCAGCCTTGGCGGATGGGGTGTGGCCGATCGAAAGGGCTGCGGAAAGCCTGCGGGCGGACTCGGATTCGTCGAGCTGGCCCGCATCCGCGAGTAGGCGGACGGCGCGGCCGACGAGGGTGCCATGGACATCCTCGCGGTCGGCCAGGCGGCGCAGGGCGGCCAGCCATTCGGTAGTGGCCCACGGGTTGTCGCGGGTGTGGATGGCGGTGTGGGCCGCGTCCAGCTGAGTGCGCAGGTGTTCGGCCGCGGTGTAGTCCAGACCGGTGACCGCGCCCGGCAAACCCGCGCAGATGCGGACCAGCAGACTGTCCGCGACCTGGGCGAGAGCCGCGGTATCGGTGCCGCGGACATCGCCGTAGCGGAGGGTGTCGACCAGGCCGGGCAGCGCGGCCAGCAGGTGGGTGACGTCATGATCCAGTGCCGCAGCGGTTTCCACGCGCGCGACCAGGCCCACGAGGGCGGGAGCGAGATCGGCGAGCAGCGCCGACTCCAGGGCAGCGGTGAGCTCCGCGAGGCCGACACCGGCGTGTTCGGCGGCGTCGAGCACCTTGGCGGTGGCCGCGTCGGCCAGGGTGGTGCCCCAGCGGGAGGCCTCCACGACCGCCACGGCGAATTCCGGACGCCAGCGCAGCGACCAGCTCTCGCGAAACGTGCCCGTACCCTGGATATCGCTGGGAACGACCACGCCCCAGGGGATTTCGAGCAGGTCCAGCCGATGCAGCAGCTGTGAGCGCTGCCGGTCACGGTCTTTGCGCAGATCCAGGTCGAGTACCTTGGCCTGGGGCTCCGGTTTCATTCGCAGGGTGCGGATGCGGGCCCGCAGATCCGCGTCCAGCGGTACGGTCGGCGCGCCCACGGGCACCGAACCGAGGGCCTCGCCGACAACCAGTTCGGCTCCCACCGCCCGCACCAGGGCTTCCTCACCGCCGCACATAACGGCCCGCACCGCTTCGGTCACCTCCGCCAAGCCCGCCAGTGGACGTCCACGCAGTACCGCCAAAGTCTCGGCCAGCCGTACCGATTCGATCACATGCGCACTCGATACCGGCAGATCATGCGCCCGCAGCACGCCCGCCACTTTCGTCAACCACCGCGCCACCGGCTGCTCGGTCTCGTGGAACAGATGGTGATACCACCCCGGCGCATCGATCCCGGCCCCGTAACCCGATGCTGTCGCCAGTCGCGAATGTGTCCACGGCACCCACGTCACCGTCGCCTTGACCTTCGACAACCCTTTCAACAGCCGCTGATCCGCCGCAGCCGGCCCCAACTCCCCGGCCAGCGCCGGCGCATGCCACGCCCCGCACACCACCGCCACCCGCCGCGCCCCACCCTTGAGCGCTTTCCGCAATACCTGCCGCATATACGCCTCACGCACCAGCGTGTGCCGATCGACCCGCGCGTCATCCGCTCGCGCGGCTTCTCCTGGCGAATCCTCTGCTTGCGCGCCTGCCGACCGCGGTTCGTCTGTTTGCAGCCCACGCGGCCGGGTAGGTGCGTGGTCGGCCGCTGCCGGGGGTGCCACAGGATTCGGCACCGGAGTCGTCATCCCGCCTGTCGAACCCGGGCGCTGGGACGGTCGGCGGAGGGCGGACATGGCTTCGGTGATGGCGTCGAAGGCATTGTGGTCGGGGGTGGATTCGAGGACGGTGTCCCACCAGCGTTCGGTGTCGTCGTGGCCCGCGGCGGCGGCGAGTTCGGCCACGGGGTCGAAGGCGTCGCCGGGAGTCTCGCGGGTGGCGAGCACCGCGGTGGCGGGGAGATCGCAGAAGCGGACGGGGACAGCGTGTTCCGCCGCGTAGCGCATGGCCTGCCATTCGGGGGAGAAGGCGGCGAACGGCCAGAAGGCGGCGCGGGACGGCTGATCCGGGACGTAGGCGAGCAGCGCGACCGGCGGCGCCATCCCCGCCGCGGTGACGAAACCGACCAGTGGATCCGCGTCCGCGGGACCTTCGATGAGGATCGTGTCGGGGCGGAAGTCGTCGAGGGCCCTCAGCAGGGACCGCGCGGAGCCGGGACCGTGGTGCCGGATGCCGAACACCCGGGTGACCGGCATGTCGACCCGTGCCGCGGGGTGGCGACCGGGCGCGGCGGTGGCGTGCGGCGAAGCGGGCATCAGGTGGTGATTTCGCGGCAGGCGCGGTAGAAATCGGACCAATCGGGGCGGTCGCGGACCACCGCCTCCAGGTATTCGGTCCAGATGACGGTGTCGGAGACCGGGTCCTTGACGATCGCGCCGAGGACGGAGCCTGCGATGTCGGCGGAGCGGAGGGTGCCGTCGCCGAAGTGGGCGGACAGGGCGATGCCGTTGGTGATGACGGAGATGGCCTCGGCGGTGGACAAGGTCCCGGAGGGGGATTTGAGGGCGGTGCGGCCGTCGGCGGTGCTGCCGGAGCGCAGTTCGCGGAAGATCCGCACCACCCGGCGGATCTCCTCCGCGGCCGTGACCGGCGGCAATTCCAGTGCGGCGCCGAGCTGTTCGACCCGGCGGGTGACGATCGCGACCTCGTCGTCCTCGCTGGCGGGCAGCGGCAGGACGACCGTGTTGAAGCGGCGGCGCAGCGCCGAGGAGAGTTCGTTGACGCCACGGTCACGGTCGTTGGCGGTGGCGATCAGGTTGAAGCCCTTCGCCGCCTGCACCTGGATGCCGAGTTCGGGTACCGGCAGTGTCTTCTCCGAGAGCACCGTGATCAGGGCATCCTGCACATCGGAGGGCATGCGGGTGAGCTCCTCGATGCGGGCGATCGCCCCGGTGCGCATGGCGGTCAGCACCGGCGAGGCGACCAGCGCGCCCTCGCTCGGCCCCTCGGCGAGCAGCCGCGCGTAGTTCCAGCCGTAGCGGATGGACTCCTCCGCGGTGCCGGAGGTGCCCTGCACCAGCAGGGTGGACGCACCGCTGATCGCGGCCGAGAGATGCTCCGCGACCCAGGTTTTGGCGGTGCCGGGCACCCCGAGCAGCAGCAGCGCGCGGTCGGTGGCCAAGGTCGCGACCGCGACCTCCATGAGCCGGCGCGGCCCCACGTACTTCGGGCTGATCACAGTGCCGTCCGCGAGGACGCCGCCCAGCAGATAGGTGACCACCGCCCACGGCGACAACCGCCAGCCCGGTGGCCGCGGTCGTTCGTCGGCCGCCGCGAGGGCGGCGAGTTCGTCGGCGTAGGCCTGTTCGGCGTGTGGCCGCAGCAGTTCCGGCGCGGTATCGGTGGGGATCAATGCAACTCCTCGAGCATCATCGAGCGGTGGGTGAGGTCGCGGGCGAGTCGATCGAAAGCATGCTGCCAGCCGGGGTCCTCGCAGCGCCGGGCCAGCACGGCGGCCGTACCCGCCGACTCGACCGGCAGATGCGCGGCGGCCGCCACCAGCAGCGACCGGTGCGCGGCGGGCCCGGCGCCGTGCGCCCCGGCCCGCTGCGCCGCGACCCGCGATCGTTCGAACAGCAACAGCAGCAGATGGTGCGCGACGGGTTCCGGCCACGGATGCCCCATCGCCGGCAGCAGTGCCTCGATCTCGGAGAACCACGACCCGTCCAGCCGCAACAGCTGCCGCACCCGATCCGCCTCGGGCAGCAGCGCGAACAACTCGCGCCGACGCAGCAGCGCCACATCGGAGGGAACACCGGCCTCGAACAACGCCTTCGCCCACGCCGAATCCCGCTGCGCCAGCGCCGCATCCACCCATCCGTCGAAGATCGGCTGCCGAAACCGCTCCTCGACGCCGGCCCGCAGCACCTCCGCCGGCCCAGCGGTTTCGCCGGACTGCCCGTTCGATCGGGTGAGCCGGGTGCGCCAGTAGGACAGGGGAGTGGCGGCGACGAGCTGGCGCAGGCGGCCCGCGGTGGGGTCGGGGGTTCCGTTCCAGCGGTAGGTGAATTCGACCGGGCGGTCGAAGATTCCGTCGCGCCGGGCAGCCGGGTCCAGGGGATCGGGCAGAGTTACGTGCAGGGCCGGGCCGGGATGGATCGTGAGCCAGTCATCGGCGCGAGCCGTCATGCGCTGGGCGAAGGCCGAATTCGGGAGTCGGGCGAGCAGGGCGGCGGCGGTGCGGCGGACATCGGAACGGCGATCGTCCAGCGCGGATTCGAGCAGCGGCTCGTCTTCGAGGGACAGGCCGGTCGAGCAGGTCGCCAGCAGTTCGGCTTTCACTGCTCCGGATTCGTCCGGCCAGGCGCGTGCGAGGGTGTAGCGTGCCAGCGCGGGATCCCGGTCGCGCAGTCCGGCAAGCCAGGCGACCCGCTCGGCGGGCTTGCCGGATTGCCAGGCGGTCCCGGCGACTCCGGAAGCGCTGGGCCACTCCAGCTCTCGCCACTGCGCGCGCTGCGCGGCCAGCCAGCGGCCGCGCGCTCCGGCCAGCCGGAGCAGGAGTGCGCGCAAACCCGCGTGGGCGGCGGCTTGTTCGAGCAGCAGGGCGCACAGCGCATCGGGCGCACGGAAATCGTACGGTGCGGCGGCCTCGAACCATTCCGGCAGAAAGGGTGAACGATCGCGCAGCATGGCGGCCAGGCGCCGGGCCGCCGCGGCGGGCAGGGGCCGGCGGGGGTCGTCCGGGGCGGATATCGGAAGCACAGCGCTGGTGGACCGCGCGCCCGCGCGCGTGAACGCGCTGTGCAGGGCGGCGGATTCGAGCAGGAGCACGGCCGGGTCGCTCGTCGAGCGAGCGACGACCGCGCCGACAGCAGGGTCCAACCGGGCGATATCGACCGTGCGGCGGGCCGTGCCGAGCAGCGCGACCGAGGCCAGGTATTCGCCGACGGTCGTGGCAGCGTCTGCCTGCTGCGCCGATTCGGTCTCGAGATCGATCACCTCGCCCGCGGTGAATACCGAAATGGGCACGAGCCCAGCGGATGTCCACTCGCCGAACACCGTCACCGGGTGACCGCCGGAGATACCGAGCAGATGCCACGGACCTTGATCCGCCGCGAATGGGAGTGCGGCGCCGCTGGATTCGGCGATGAGCCAGCCGTCGTCGCCGACGACCGGCACGACCTCCGAGAGCAACACCGGCCATGCCCGCAACCAGGGATCGGCGGCCAGCGCCTCCGCTTGCTCGGTGAGGCAGCCGGTTACCGATCCTGCGGTATGTGGCGCGGTGTCAGCGGTTTCACCACCGGGGTGCCGGTCTGCGGATACGCGGGGGATCGTGGTGAAAGGTTCGTCGGGTGAATAACGCTCGCCCCACACCGCGCGCAGTGGCGCGGCGGCGGGGTAGTAGTGCAGGTCGGCTTCGGCCATCCGGCCCGGGGCGGGCACGTCTTTCGGGAAGTCGGCGGCGCCGAAACTGTGGTCGACCAGGACGGCGAAGCGACCGGTGCGCCGGCCGCGTAACCAGATGCGGCGGGTGTGGAGGCGGTCGTCTTCGGTGGTGCGGACGCCGAGGGCCATCCACTGGTCACGGACGGCGGGTTCCGCGCGGACGCTCGCGGTGCGCGTCGGATAGCCGATGTGGGTGCGGACGCTCGCGCGCAACGCGGGCGGAAGTTCGTCGAGACGCTGGTGGGCGGTGACGAGCAGATGCAGGCGGGCGTACTCGCGCAGCAGCGCGTCGGGCCAGTCCGCCCGGGCCGCGACCAGGTCCGGTAGCCGGCGCAGCACCCGCGCCACGCCGGGCGCCTGCGCGTCCACCATGCGGGCCGCCATCGCCGCGAAGGCCCCGTCGGAGCGGTCGGAATGGGCGAGCCCGGTGCGCACCTGATCGCCGAGCCAGCGGTCGAGTTCGCCGAGCCCGGCGGTGACGCGGACCTCGCGCTGCGCTGCCGCGCCGGTGGTCATCCGGCCTCGTTTCGATTGTGGTTCATCCGGCCCCCATCTCGTCTACTGCCCGAATTCCTACCCCAGCCCACCGACAAGCGACAGCACCCCCGCGCCAACCACCCTGCGCACCTGCCGGATTCGGCCAGATCGGCACCCTTGCGCGGAATGTCCGATATCTGGCATGCTGTTCTGTTCGGCTCTGTCCGAGCCACCCAATTCGGGTGCCGCACTTCGAGCTGCCCGCGTGGGTGGGCGAGGGGTGGACATCGAGTGTGGGGGGCTCACTCGATGGCCATGCCATCCTCGCGGGCAGATTCGGAATCTCTACGACGGTCCCCGGCGGCGGTGGGCGAAATTCCCGCTGTCGGGTAGCGTTTCGCTCGAATTTGCCGATCGTGGTGGAGGTTTTGCGTATGGCCGACGCGGCCACCGAGGCAGTACCACGGCTGACCGAGGTGGTGGCGCGCCGCCTGGCCGAGGATCCCACCGTCACCCCCGATGTCGCGCACGCCGTGTTGCGTGCGCTGGGCAACGCCGAAACCGAGGATCGCACTACCGGTTTCGCGGACACCGGCATCTTCCTCAAGGCGATCCGGGTGCGTGGTTTCCGCGGCATCGGCCCGGAGACCAGCTTGGAACTGCCGCCGGGCCCGGGACTCACGCTGGTGGTGGGACGCAACGGCAGCGGCAAATCGAGTTTCGCCGAAGCCGCCGAATTGGCGCTCACGGGCGGAAATCGCCGCTGGGACGGGCGATCCGCGGCCTGGCGGGAGGGCTGGCGCAATCTGCACGCGGACGACACCACCCGCATCGAGGTGGAATTGCTCACCGCCGGAAGCGATCCCGAGATCACCATTCTCAAGGAATGGCATCCCGAGGCTCAGCTGTCCGAGGCGCAGTGGACCGAAAGCCGTGCCGCGCGGGCGCATACGCGCTTCGACCCGGCTCGCTGGTCGCCGGTGCTCGAGCTGTATCGCCCGTTCCTGTCCTACAGCGAACTCGGCGCACTGGTCGACGGCAAACCCAGTGACCTGTTCGACGCACTGCACCAGCTGCTCGGCCTGGACGAGCTGACCGTCGCGCAGGAGCGAATCCGTTCGCGCCGTTTGGCCCTGGAGCGCGCGGCGCGCGACTCCCGGGCGGAGCGGGTGGCGCTGGTCGACGCGCTGGACGCGCTCGCCGACGACCGCGCCACCCGTATGGCGAAACTGCTGCGCCCCGCCCAGCCCGACCTGACCGCGGTGAGCCGGCACATGACCGGTCGCGCCGACGGCCCGGACGGGTTGCGTGCCATCGTCCGGCTGGCACTGCCCACCGCCGATCAGGTGGCGGAGACCGCCGACCGGCTGGCCGCCTGCGGCGCCGCCCTGGCCCGTGACGCCACCGCCGACGCCGAAGCCGATCTGCGGGTGCTGGAGTTGTTGCGCCGCGCCCGAATTCACGCCGAGGCGAGCGGCGAATGCCCGTGCCCGGTGTGCGGACGCGGCACCCTGGACGCGGAGTGGGCGCGCGCCGCCGACGCCGAGATCGCCCAGCTGGCGGCGCGGGTGGACGCGCTCACCACTGCCCGCGACCGACTACGCGAGGCGACTCGCGCAGCTCGCGCCCTGCCCGACCAGGTGCCGCCGGAACTCGATTTCGACCCGCGCCACCCGCCGACCGTCGACACCGCAGCCGTGCAGCGGGCGTGGTCGGAGTGGGCGGCCCTGTCCGCGGCCGACTACACCCCTGATCTTCCAGAACGCTTGCGCGGCGCGCATTCCCGGCTGGTCGACGAACTGACGCTGCTCCAGCAGGGCACCCGCAAGGAACTGGACCGGCTGGACGAAGTGTGGGCCCCGCTGGTACCGCGCATCGCGAGCTGGCTCGACAGCGCGCGCCAAGTGGCGGTCCGTGCCGGGGAACTGCGCACGGTCAAACGCGCCGAGGACTGGTTGAAGGCGGCCACCTCCGGTCTGCGCGACGAACGCATGTCGCCGTTGGAGACCACCGCCCGCTGGGTGTGGCGCACCCTGCGCCAGCAGAGCAATATCGAACTCGGCGGAATTCGCCTACAGGGTAATGCCGGAACCGCGCGCCGGGTACTGCTGGATGTCACCGTGGACGAGGTGGAGAGCGCCGCCCTGGGGGTGATGAGCCAGGGGGAACTGCACGCACTCGGTCTCGCACTGTTCCTGCCGCGCGCCACCGTCGAGCACAGCCCGTTCCGGTTCGTCATGATCGACGACCCGGTGCAGGCCATGGATCCGGCGAAGGTGGACGGCCTGGCCCGGGTGCTGGCCGCGGTCGCCGCCACCCGGCAGGTGATCGTGTTCACCCACGACGAGCGCCTGGCCGAGGCGGTGCGGCGGATGCAGCTGGCGGCCCGGGTGGTGGAGGTGCAGCGGCGCGAACGATCGGTGGTGGAGGTGCGGGTCTCCAGCGATCCGGTGCGCCGCTATCTCGACGACGCCCGATCGCTGGTGCGCACCCCGCAACTGCCGCCCGCCATCGCCGACGAACTGGTCGCGACCTGCTGCCGGTCGGCGGTGGAGGCGGCCAGCCAGGCGCGGGCGCGGCGCACCCTGCTCGCGGCGGGCATGCATCACCGAGAAGTGGAGCGACATCTGGAGTCCGCCTTCACCACCCGGGCCATGGTGGCGCTCGCGGTGATGGGTGTGGACTACAACGTCGACGACCTGAACCAGCACTTGGCGGCGGAGGCGAAATGGCTGGTCCCGGCGCTGCGGGATGTCACGGCCGCCGCGCACGTGCCGATCGATCGCACCATGCGCGAGTTGATCGCGAGCACCGAACGGCTGATCGCGTGGCTGAGCAAGTGAACGGGCCGCGCCGCCGCGGCGGTGCGAACGGGTCGCGTCGCCGGCCGCGCCGCCGTCGTCCGCCGCGACCATCGGTCGCCGAGCGTTTCGAGGCCGTGGATCGGCTGCTGGACGGTGAGGTGACCGACGCGGGCGGCGTCTGGTCGCGTGCGACCGCGTGGATTCTGCGGCTGGCCCTCGAACAGTCCGTGGATCAGTTGTGGCTGCGCACCGCACCGGAATTGGCGCGCTGTCCGATGCGCGCCCAGCTGCTGGCGCTGCGCGCGTACGCCGGTCCGGAGACGGCCGCGCAGGTGGCGACGGTGTGGGCCGCGCTCTCCCGGGCAGCCCACCACCACGATTACGAACTCGCCCCGAGCGTCACCGAGCTGCGGCGCTGGCGCGAGCAGACCGAAGCGGTGGCGGCGGTATTGGCCCGGGTCGGCTAGATCGTCCCGGGGGCGCGCTGGAACAATCGCCGTCATGGCCGACTCGCAGATCTGCCCGTGCCGTCGGGGCGAAACGTTCGCGGACTGCTGCGGCCCAGTCCTCGCCGGACAGCGCCCCGCGCCCACCGCCGAGGCGCTGATGCGTTCGCGCTACACGGCTTTCGTCGTCGGCGACACCGACTACCTGCTGCGCTCCTGGCACTCCGCCCACCGCCCCCGCGATCTCGACCTCGACCCCGACCAGCGCTGGCTGTTCCTGGAGATCGTGCGCACCGAACGCGGCGGCCCCTTCGACGACACCGGCCTGGTCGAATTCATCGCCCACTACCGCGCCTCGGGCCACCGCGCCCAGTTACACGAGGTCAGCCGCTTCACTCGCGAGAACGGTGCCTGGGTGTACGTGGACGGCGAGGTCGACTGAAGCCGCTTGTTCGATCCGCAGTCGTCCGGCACCTCGATCTTTGATCCGCGCGGTGCTTGATGGCATCGCCATCATCTCCTGCCATGGCGACCGCGAGGTTCCGGCACTGCTCGGGCACGCGACGCCAATGGTGCCACCGTCGATCCGCTGGTCGGCGTAGTAGTGGTCGATGTCGTCGAGGACCGCGGCTGCGGCTGGAACTCCCATCCGCTCGGAGAGTGCCGCCACATCCAAATAGTCTCGTGTCTGATTGCGCCGAACCACGAGAAATGCCTTGATTCGCAAGGTTTCCGCCGGGGTCGGCACCTGGAGGATTGTGGATCGAAATGCGTGAACTAGCTGAAGCCGACGGCCTGATCGCCCCACGCCGCGTGCAGTTCCCGGTCGGGGTTGTCCACCACGCGATCGACGGTGTCGATCAGGAGGGTGGTGCGTGACGCCGGTTTGTAGGGCGGCCAGTGTTTGGAGCCGTCCAGGGCCGCGGGCACGCTGTGCGCGGCGAAGGCCAGCCAGCGTCGCATCATCCGGCCGGAGACTTCGCCGGCGACCTTGCGCCCGCCCAGCCAGAAGGTGGGATCGTGGTTGAGCGTGCCGAAATTGCCGAAGACGAACGGTAATTCGGTGGCGTGCCCGGCACCGACCCGCGCCGCCCGCAGCATCGGGGTGGCGTAGTCGAAACGGTAGGTCCAAGTGGGTGAGTGCTGTGCGTGCGCGTCGGCCACCCAGTGCGCGGGCATCCGGAACGCCGCATCGGTCGACATGGCCAGAGCGCCACGGGTTTTCGTGAGATCCGGGTAGGCGGAGGTGATCTCGGCGATCCGCTCGGCCGACATGTTCGGATGGTTGGCCGCCACATCGCGCAGCATGATGTTCACCGCGTCCGGGGTCACCGGCATGATCGGTGACCGGAATAATCGGAACAGCGACGCCTCGTCTCGATTGGTCCCGATCATCAGCGGCATCCGGTGCGAGCGCCCGAGCTGGAAACGGTGAATCGGGTACTCCGGCAACAGATCTCCGTCCACTACCGGCGCCGCCGCCAACCGGCCCGGCTCTTTGAGCGGTACTTCGTCCATGAGCACGCCGGCGGCCTGCACCAGCCGGTCGACCGGCAGATCGATCAGATCCATCGCCTGGCCGGGCGTGAGCTCGAGCAATTCCAGATAGCGCTGTGCGATCCCCGCGGCCCGTTCCTGGCTGAGCACCGTGGTGGCCGGCGGGCTCTGCGCGATGGCCTTGTGGAACAGGCCGCTGGTGCGAGGCGAGGTCAGCAGGGCCGTCACACAGCCGCCGCCGGAGGATTCCCCGAACAGCGTCACATTGCCGGGATCGCCCCCGAACGCGGCGATATTGTCGCGCACCCATTCCAGTGCGGCGATCTGGTCGTGCAGCCCCAGGTTCGGGGTGAATCCGTGGAACAGCGAGGACAGGTCGAGGAAACCGAGCGCGCCGATCCGGTAGTTGACACCGACCACCACCACATCACCGGTCTCGGCGAGTTTGCGCCCGTCGTAGATGGCCTGGGCGGCGGTGCCGAGGCAGTACGCGCCGCCGTGCAACCACACCATGACCGGACGCGGCTCACCGGAGGCCGTCTCGCCCACGCTGTTCGGCGGCGCCCACACATTGAGCCACAGACAGTCCTCACCCATCGTGAGCACCGAGTCGACCGGCACCATATTGCCCATGGTCTGCGGCGCGATCTCGCCGAACCGCGCGCAGTCGCGGATCTCGTCCCAGCGTTCGGGTGGGGTCGGCGGACGGAAGCGTTTGGCGCCGGTGACCGGCGCCGCGTACGGGATGGACCGCCAGACCGCGACCGGCCCGTCCCAGTGCCCGCGGACCCGGCCGTAGGTGGTGGGGACGACGGGCCCGTCGACGGCGGCGTCGAATTCGGTCTCGAATTCCGTCGTCATCGCCGTACCCCGTTCGACCAGTGCCTGCTCATGGTCCGCACCTCCTGCCCGCGACCCCGCGAATGCGCTGAAAGTTTGCGAAAAGCCGGGTCGACACCACGTGATCCCTGTGTCGAGGGTACTTCCAGACCGTGACGGCAGGCGGGAGCCGCACGGAGAGATACGCTGACGCGATGCCGAGCTACAACTTCCGGTGCCGGACCTGCGAGGACACCTTCGAGGTCACCCGGCCGATGGCGGAATCGTCGAATCCCGCGAGCTGCCCGAGCGGGCATGCCGACACCGTCAAACTGCTGACCACCTTCGGCACGGTGAGCCGCGGTGCGGTCGCCCCGGCCCCGGCGCCCCGCCCGGCCGGTGGCGGATGCTGCGGTGGCGGCGGTTGCTGCTAGCGCGGCGTACTGAATTCCTCGATCAGTACCGGGTATTGCTCGCCGCCGTGCCCGGCCGCGATCGCCCGCTGCGCCATCGCGCGGATCAGCTTCGGCAACTCCGCGTCGACGCCGACGGCCTCGGCCTCCTCGACGAGATGGGTCATCGCGCGGGCGTCGGTCGCCAGCGCCGACACCTCGGCCGGGTACGCGCCCTGGTCGATCTGCTCGGCGTAGCCGGGTAGCCATTCGGCCACCCCGACCGCGATCTGCTGGGCGAACGGCGCGTAGGTGCGCGCGTCCACGCCGGCCGTGCGCAGCATGGCGGTGCCCTGCAACCAGGCGTTGAGCACGCTCCACATCATGGCCAGCCCGGCCACGTCGTAGAGCGATGCCAGGCCGTGGTCCGCGCCCAGATAGCTGACGGTGCCGAGCGCGGCCAGCACAGGCTCGTGCGCGGTGAAATCGGCTTCGGCGCCGCTGTGCAGAATCACCGCCTCCGGGGTGCCGATCCCGCTGGGAATGGCCATGATCGCGCCGTCCAGGTATGTGCCGCCGCGCCGCGCGGCCCACTCCGCGGCGGCCCGCGCCTGCGCGGAGGAACCCGAGGTGAGGTTGAGCAGCGTGCCGCCCGCGAGATCGGCGCCGTCGAGCAGGTCGTAGACGGCGGCGTAGTCGGTGAGACAGACGACGGTCAGGCGGCTGGCCCGCACCGCGTCGTCGACGGTGTCGGCCAGGTGCGCGCCCTGGGCGATCAGGTCGTCGGCCCTGGCCGCAGTACGGTTGAAGACGGTGATGCGATGCCCGGCGCGCAAGAAGGCCGCGGCCAGGGCTCGGCCCATCAGTCCGAGGCCCACGACGGTGACGGCGGACGCTGTTTCGTTGGTCATGGCACCATCGTCAACGTTGATACCGGTGTGAAGGTCAAGGGAGAAGTTCGATGCTGATCGGGGAACTGAGTCGCCGGACCGGCGTCAACGCGCACCAGCTGCGGTACTACGAATCCCAGGGGCTGCTCGTCGCCGAGCGCGGCGCCAACGGCTACCGCGACTACGACGAGACCGCGGTGCTGCGGGTGCGCCAGATCCGGCACCTGCTCGGCGCCGGCCTGTCCTCCGAGGACATCGCCTATCTGCTGCCGTGCGCGGTGGGCGTCACACCGGATCTGCCGGGCTGTCACGAACTGCTGACCGCGATGCGGTCCCGGCTGGCCCGGCTGGAGGAGCAGATGGACAAGCTCACCCGTTCCAGGGACGCGCTGGTCGGATACATCGAGGCCGCCGAACGCAGCGGCGAGGACAGCTACCCGCCGCTGGAGGGCCGGGAGTCCGTGCCCGCCTAGCCTTTCCGGTCGGTGTGGCCGAGGTCGCGTTCCGGTGACACCCGGTCGCGCACCCGCTGCTTGAGCACGGCGATCTCGGGAAAGCCGCCGTCGGCCTTGCGCTCCCACACCTGCTCGTCGTCCACGGTGATCCGGAAGACGCCCCCCTCGCCGGGGATCAGCGCGACCTCACCGAGCTCGGTGCCGAAGGTACTCAGCAGTTCCTGGGCCATCCAGCTCGCGCGCAGCAGCCAGCGGCATTGGGTGCAGTACTCGATCGCGACGCGTGCCATGCGGCCACGCTAGTTCACCGCATCGTGGTGGCGTGGGCGGCGGTGCCGAGGGTGACCGGGAGCCGTTCGTAGCCATGCAGGGTGAACAGTTCGCGGCGGCGCGGCGGGCCCGCCGGCGCCAGGTCCGGGAACCGCTCGAACAGCGCCTGCAACGCGTAGGTGGCCTCCATCCGGGCCAGGCTGGCGCCCAGGCAGACGTGCACGCCGCTGCTGAAGGTCAGGTGGTCCTTGGCATTGGCGCGGGCCACGTCGAAGCGGGTCGGATCCTCGAAGACCGCGGGGTCGCGGTTGGCGCCCGCCAGCGAGACCACCACCGTATTGCCTTTGCGCAGTGGGACGCCCGCGATCTCCACGTCCTCCAGGGCGGAGCGGGCGGTGGTCTGCACGGGGGCGTCGATTCGCAGCACCTCCTCCACGGCGTTGGGCCACAGCTCCGGTTCGGCGCGCAGCCGCTCGAGCTGATCGGGATGCGAGAGCAATTGCACGACACCGTTGCCGATCAGATTGACGGTGGTCTCGAATCCGGCGCCCATGAGCAGGCTGGCGGTGGCCTTCAACGCGTAGGTGTCGAGTTCTCCGGCGGTGACGAGACTGGAGAGGATGTCCTCGCCGGGCTCGCGGCGCAGGCGCTCGATATGTGTCTCGAAGTAGTCGTTCATCACCTCCATGGCGTCGAGCGCGGTGCGGTGCGCACGGCGGGAGATGCCGATGTCCAACAGCGGGGTCGCGGCATCGCCCCAGGCCAGGAACATGTCCCGGTCCTCGCGCGGGAAACCGAGCATCTCGGAGATGATCGCGATCGGCACCTGGGCGGCGAACGAGGCGATCAGGTCGGCGGATCCGCCGGAGGGCAGATCGGCCAGTAGTTCCTCGGTCACCGATTCCACGCGGTCGCGCAGCCGCCGAATGGCGCGGGGCGTGAACGCCGCCGCGACCGCACGTCGCATGGTCGTGTGCTCGGGCGGGTCGATGACCAGCATGGACGGCGGCTCGACCGGGTTGGGTGGCAACGGGTAGCGCTCGGCGATCCGCAGCAGCGGCGCCGGCAGGTCCAGGCTCTTGTTCGCGCGCACGCCGAACCGGTTGTCCCGCAGGATCATCCGGACCAGTTCGTGATCGGCGCTGGCCCACGCGATCGGCGTCTTGACCAGACGTCCCTGAGCGCGCACCTGCTCGATCAGCGGGTAGGGGTCGGTGAAACCCTGTGGACCGCCCATCAACTGGGCGAACGGGTGTCCGCGCCGGGCCTGGGCGCGCAGGACCATCCGAGGCAGGCCCTGTACCGAAAACCACCGGAACCAATACTGCGGCTTCATCCGCTCACCAACCTCGTCGTTGTGGATATCTCCACCGTACGGATCGTCGGGGCGGCTGAGAACGTTCTCCGGTCGGACGGTTGACCGATACCTGAGTAGGAGCCTTAACGTCGCGCGGTGACTCGCTCCGCTTCGATCCGGCGGTCCTGCGCGGCCGGGTCCGGATTCACCACCTGAACCAGCGACGCGCCGGCGGTCAGGACGGCCACGAATCCGTCGACGAGTTCGGCCGGTGTGTCCCACGGCGTGCTGGACAGCACCCGATCCCCCTCACCGAAACCCTGACGCATGGCCGACCGCTTGGCCTCGGCGAACACCTCGGCCACCGGCTGACCGTCCAAGGCCACGCCCGCACCGCGCGGCAGGAACTGGTCGCCGTGCACCCGCACGTGGGTCGCGAAATCGGTGACGCCGAGCGGCAGATCGCGCACCGGCGCCCCCAGCGGATCCAGCGACAGCGCGGCGACCTCGGCGATATCGTCGGTCTCGGCCAGCCGGGCCGCGGTGACCAGCGCGAGTTCGGCGTCCGGATCCGGATGCAGCACCACCTCGGCCCCCGCCCACCAGCACCCGAGCAGCACCGCCGCCGTCTGCCAGTGCGCGGGCAGCAGCACGGCGACCCGGGCGCCGGGCGTCAGACCGAACTCGTCGCGAATCAGGTTGGCGGTCTTGGCCGCCCAGTTCGCCAGCGTCAGCCCGGACAGTTCGATACGTGCGCCGGTAGCGTCGTCGTAGTAGGTCACCCGGGGGGCGGCGGGTTCGCGCGCGAGGATCGGATCGAGCACCAACTCGGTCAGTGTCGTCTGCTCACGCATTGCTTGATTCACGCATTTCGGTCCGTTCTGGCTGCGGAGGTGGTGGGCGGTCGCGCTCGAGCCCGGACCAGGATAGTCGCTCGCGATTCGCCACTGTCCACTTCCGCCGATCGCGCCAACAGTGTTCGCGCGCCGTTCATCTGTCCCGCGCGAAGGTGTCGGCAGTGGTCCGTCCGGGATGCAGCCACATCAAAACGACGACGGCTACGACCGGCATGACGACGGTTGTCGGTACCTGCGTCAGGCGAACGTCGCCGGTAGCCAGATGGATCACGGTAGCGATCCAGTCGACGGCCTGTACAACGATCATCGCGTTGATCCACGCGACGTGACGAGATGGATCCCGCGCCGCGAGGTACATACCGTAGGCGAAACCGAGGAATCGGCCGCCCATCATGACCATCAGCCAGTCGGTCCATCCCGGTTCGGCGGTTTCGAACTGAAAGATGTTGCGCACCAGTGTGGGAGCGGCCAGGAACAGGACACCCAGAACAAGTTGGGACACAGCGATGACCATCAGGATTACCCGCAGCGATCTCATGTCCGGACGGTAGGTCGCGAGCTGGATCGGTTGTCAATCCGAATCAAGTTCCCGAACTAAACTATTGGCTGTGAGCAGCTCGGATGTCTACTGCGGCGAAGCACTCTGTCCGGTGGAGGCGACCCTGGACGTACTGGAGGGAAAGTGGACGATTCTGATCGTCCGTGACCTGCTCGCGGGAACCAAACGCTTTGCCGAGCTGCGCCGATCGTTGACCGGGATCAGTCCGAAGACGCTGACGGATCGGCTTCGCGCGCTGGAGACCCGCGGGTTCGTCACACGGGAGACCTTCGCCGAGGTGCCTCCCCGGGTCGAATACACCCTCACCGACTCCGGCCGCACACTCGAACCTGTCATCGCCGCATTGGCCGTCTGGGGTCGCGACTTCGGCGTCCTGGCAGGCGTCGTGGATCCGGATCACTCCGAGACGCCTGCTGCTACGGCGAGCGGATGAACTACTCAGGACGCTAGTTCACGCATTTCGGCCCGCTACCCCCGGCCGAGATCGGCGGCGCGGGCGGCACCGGGGTCGCCGAACCGGACGACGAACCCGTGAAGTCGAACATGGAGTTGGCGCTCGAGCCCGGACCGGAGTAGTCGCCGGCCAGCACGACGCTGATCGCGTCCGGCGACATCATGGGGTCGGCGACCACGGTGAGCCCGCCCAGGGCCGTGGCGATCGCCTCGGCCTTCGGGTTGTCCGAACTCGCCGCCAGCACTCGTGTGCCCGACACCGTGCCGCCGTTGTAGTTCCCGATCTGGCCGGGCTGGAAACCCTTGGCGGCCAGTGCCTGTGACACCTTGGCGGCCAGCCCGCCGACGCCGCCCGCGTTGAGCACGTTCACCGTCACCGTGGCCGGATCGAAGCCGATGTCCTCGATCTCCGCGCCCTGCTCGTCCACCAGCGAGGACACGAACGCCTGCACCAGGCGTGGTTCCACCCGCACGACGGATTCACCGTCGTTGGTCAT
Organism: Nocardia sp. NPDC127579; assembly: GCF_042672005.1. Lineage (NCBI taxonomy): Bacteria > Bacillati > Actinomycetota > Actinomycetes > Mycobacteriales > Nocardiaceae > Nocardia > Nocardia sp. NPDC127579. The sequence continues at coordinate 520,588 of NZ_JBHXVZ010000002.1, forward strand.
GCCGTTGAGATCGGCCACGGGGATGGTCTCGAAGGAGACCTGCCCGCTGGACAGATCTTTGAGCTGTTTGAGGAACGAGAGGACATCCCAGCTGCCGTCCAGCACCACCGTGCGGCCGACCGCGTCGCTGAGCTGCTGCAACCGGATCGGGTTGCTGAGCGTTTTCGCGCTGAGCATCTGGTTGGTGAGCTGGGCCAGGAAGACCTGCTGACGCACGATGCGGTCGATGTCGCCGCGGGGCAGGTTGTGGCGCTGGCGCACGAAGCTCAGGGCCTCCGGGCCGTTGAGGCGCTGGCGCCCGGCGGGGAAGTCGGCGCCGGACATCCACTCGTCGACCGCCTCGTTCAGGCATACCTCTACGCCGCCGACCGCATCGGTGAGCAGCACGAATCCCAGGAAGCTGACTTCCGCGTAGTGGTCGACGGTGAGGCCGGTGAGCGAGCCGACGGATTTGATCAGGGCCTGCCGCCCGGCCTGCACGGACTGTGCCTCGGCCTGGGTTTCCGATTCGCCCTGGGCCAGCAGTTTTTCCTTGGTGGCGACCTTGGTGGCGCCGTAGGCCGAGTTGATCTTGCTCTGCCCGATGCCGGGCACCTGCACGTAGCTGTCGCGGGGAATGGAGATCGCGGTCGCGGACCGGCCGTCGTTGGGTACCCGCACCAGCATGATGGTGTCGGTATTCATGCCCACCTCGTCACCGGCGTGCAGCAGGGCGCGCTCCCGGTCACTGAGTGGATTGCCGTGCGCGTCGGTGCGGCTGTCCACGCCGACCAGCAGAATGTCGGTGGCGCCGTCGCGCTCCCCGCCCAGGCCCAGGTCGCTGATCCGCTCGATCCCCGAGACCAGCGAATCGATACTGCGCCAGGCGAATCCGGTGAGCACGAGCACCAGCACCGCCCCGGCCGCGAGGAAGACGCGACCCCGGCTCACCGATCTTTCTCCAGTCACTCTCAGCGTCCTTCCGACGAACCGATGCCCCCGCCTTCCGCTGCCCCGCAACCCATCCGACGCCTGTTCCCCAGAACTCGCGAGGCTCCAGGCTAACCGGCGGTTACCACACCGGAGCGCATCCGCGGGTGTCCCGGCGTGCCAGACTGCACAGCGTGTCCGAACCCACCGCCCATCTCGCCGTGACCGGCGCGCACGGCCAACTCGGGCGTGCGCTGCTGCGCCTGGCGCCCGGCGCGCACGGCTACGGACGCGCCGACCTCGACATCACCGACCCGGCCGCCGTCGCCGCGGCGCTGGCCCCGGCCACCGTCGTGCTCAACTGCGCGGCCTACACCGCGGTCGATCACGCCGAATCCGATCCGGAAAGCGCCTTCGCCGTCAATGCCACCGGGCCGGCCGTCCTCGCCGCCGCCTGCGCCCGGACCGGTGCCCGCCTCATTCACGTATCCACCGACTATGTCTTCGCGGGTACCCACAATCGGCCCTACGACACGCACGACGCGACCGGGCCCGCGACCGTCTACGGGCGCAGCAAACTGGCGGGGGAGCAGGCCGTCCTGGAATCCGGCGCCCACGCCCACATCGTGCGCACCGCATGGGTATACACCGGCGGCACAGGCGATTTCGTCGGCACCATGCGGCGGCTGGAACGCGAACGCGACACCGTCGACGTGGTCGACGACCAGCTCGGCTCGCCCACCTACGCCCCCGACCTGGCCGCGGGCCTGCTGGAACTGGTGCGCCGCCCGGACGCCCCGCGGGTCCTGCACGCCACCAATGCCGGCGCCTGTACCTGGTTCGACCTCGCGCGCGCGGTATTCGACGAGCTCGGCGCCGACCCGCACCGGGTGCACCCGTGCGACTCGTCCGCCTTCCCGAGACCCGCACCGCGCCCGGCCTATTCGGTGCTGTCCGACCGGGCCTGGAACCAGGCCGGATTGACCCCGCTGCGTCCCTGGCGGGCGGCGCTGCACGCGGCCCTGAGCTGACCTGATCCGCAGGGCACGAACGCTTTTCGCCGCGCACCCGATCATCCCCCTGGACTCGGGGACGCGCGGTCGTCGCCCGCCGACTAGGCTTCGGTGCCGTGAGTGATTCCGATCAGTTGGCCCCCGGTGGCCTGGCCGTCGTCACGGTGACCTACTCACCGGGCGAGCACCTCGAGCACTTCATCGCCACCCTGGCCACCGCCACCAGCGAGAAACCGCAGGTGATCCTGGCCGACAACGGCTCGACCGACGGGACACCCGAACTGGCCGCCGAGGCCAACGCCCATGTGCGCCTGCTGCGCACCGGCGGCAATATCGGCTACGGCGGCGCGATCAACCGCGCGGTCGCCGAGATCGACCCGAACATCGAATTCGTGGTCATCGCCAACCCGGACATCCGCTGGAGCACCGACTCGATCGACCAGCTGCTGACCGCCGCCAAGCGCTGGCCGCGCGCGGGCGCCCTGGGCCCGCTGGTCCGCGAACCCGACGGCAGCGTCTACCCGTCCGCTCGCTCGGTGCCGGGCCTGCTCGACGGCGCCGGGCACGCCATTCTCGGCTCGGTCTGGCCGGGCAACCCGTGGACCCAGCGCTACCGCCGCGACAACGAGCAGATCGCCGAGCGGACCGTGGGCTGGCTGTCCGGCTCCTGTCTGCTGGTGCGCCGCGCGGCCTTCGACTCGATCGACGGCTTCGACTCCCGCTACTTCATGTACATGGAAGACGTCGACTTCGGCGACCGCATGGGCAAAGCGGGCTGGCACAACGTCTTCGTGCCCACCGCCGAGGTCACCCACGCCAAGGGCCACGCCGCCGGCAAGCACCCCGAACTCATGCTGCCGGCGCATCACGCCAGCGCCTACCGTTTCCAGGCCGACCGGCATCCGCACTGGTGGCAGGCCCCGCTGCGGCTGGCGCTGCGCGCCGGACTTGCGATTCGCGAGCGGATTGCGGTTCGATCGGCGCTGCGCCAGCAGGCGCGCGAAGCAGCTCAGTAGCCGAACAGGGGAAGTCAATGGGAAACGCAGGCAGCACCGACGCGGTGGTCCTGGTCGGAGGCCAGGGCACCCGGCTGCGTCCGCTCACCCTCTCGGCGCCCAAGCCGATGTTGCCGACCGCCGGCCTGCCGTTCCTCACCCATCTGCTGGCCCGCATCGCGGCGGCCGGGATCACCCACGTCGTGCTCGGTACCTCGTTCAAGGCCGAGGTCTTCGAGGAACATTTCGGTGACGGCTCCGAACTCGGCCTCGAACTCGAATACGTCACCGAGACCGAACCGCTCGGCACCGGCGGCGGCATCCGCAATGTGCTGCCCAAGCTGCGCGCCGACAATGTGATGGTCTTCAACGGTGACGTGCTCGGCGGCACCGACCTCGGCGCGGTGCTCGACACCCACGAGAAGACCAACGCCGACGTCACCCTGCATCTGGTCCGGGTCAGCGATCCGCGCGCCTTCGGCTGCGTGCCGACCGACGAGAACGGCCGGGTCACCGCGTTCCTGGAGAAGACCCAGGATCCGCCGACCGATCAGATCAACGCGGGCTGCTACGTCTTCCGCCGCGAGTACATCGAGAAGATCCCGCCCGGGCGTCCGGTCTCGGTGGAGCGAGAGGTCTTCCCGGCGCTGCTCGCCGAGGGCGCGCGGGTGCAGGGCCACGTCGATACCTCGTACTGGCGCGATATGGGTACGCCCGAGGATTTCGTGCGCGGGTCCGCCGATCTGGTGCGCGGTATCGCGCCCTCGCCGGCGCTGCCGGGGCAGCGCGGTGAATCGCTGGTCCACGCGGGCGCGGGTGTCGCGCCGGGCGCGCTGCTGATCGGCGGCACCGTCGTCGGGCGCGGCGCGGAGGTCGGCGCGGGTGCGCGGCTGGACGGCGCGGTCGTCTTCGACGGCGCGGTCATCGAGGCCGGAGCCACCGTCGAACGCTCGATCATCGGTTTCGGCGCCCGGATCGGCCCGCGGGCTCTGGTGCGCGACGGTGTCATCGGCGATGGCGCCAATGTCGGCGCCCGCTGCGAACTGCTGCGGGGTGCGCGGGTCTGGCCCGGCGTGGAGATCCCGGACGGCGGCATTCGCTTCTCCACCGACGTCTGACCCGGCGCGGTGTCTCACGCCTTCCACAGGTAGCGCGTCTTCGGTCTCCCCGCCCGCCCGTAATCGCTGCGGCGCTGCACGAGTCCGTCGTCGGCCAGCTTCTCCAGATAGCGCCACGCGGTGATCCGCGAGACCCCGATCGAGGAGGCGGTATCGGCCGCGGTCATCCCCTCGGTGGCCGCCCGCACCACGCGTGAGATCTCTTCCAGCGTCTGCGGCGCCACCCCTTTCGGCGCGGTGGCCCGCTGATCGGTGGTGCGCAGCGCGGCGAGCGCGCGGTCGATGTCCTGCTGGGTGATGGCCGATTCTCCGGCCGGGAGCGCGGACCGGAATTCGCGATAGCGCTCCAGTTTCTCCCGGAACGCGGCGAAGGTGAACGGCTTGAGCAGATACAGCACCACGCCGTGCGAGACCGCGGTACGCACCATGGTCAGATCGCGCGCGGAGGTGATGGCGATGACGTCCGGGCGCGGCGCGAGCCCGGACAGCGCGGCCGCGACCTCGAGTCCGCTGGTGTCGGGCAGGCCGATATCCATGAGCACCAGATCGATCGGCGCGCCCTCGGCCGCGGCCTCCGCGGCCGCGCGCATGGCGTCGCGGCCGGTGTGCGCGACGGCGACGGCGGTGAAACCTTCGATCCGGGCGACATAGGCGCGGTGCGCCTCGGCGATCAGGGGTTCGTCCTCGACGATCAGCACTCGGATCACGACTGTTCCTGTCTCACTTCGATATTCGCGGTGTCCCGGGGAATCTCCACGGTCACCGCGCTTTCCGGGGCCCGTTCGGTGCCGATGACACCGTCGTGCCGGGCGACCAGCCGGTGCACCAGCGCCAGGCCGAGCCCGTGATGGTCGGATTTAGTGGTGTAGCCGCGTTCGGCGGCGCGGGCGAAGACCTCCGCGGACATGCCCGGCCCGCTGTCGGCGACCCGCACCAGCAGGGTGGAGCGCCGCGGCGGCATCGGATCCTGGTGTCGCACCATCACTTCCACCCAGCCGCCGCCCCGATCGGCGGCGGCGTCGATGGCGTTGTCGATGAGATTGCCGACCAGGGTGACCGCCTCGTGCGCGGACAGCGGCGCGGTCGAATCCAGCGCGGTGTCCTCGGAGATGGAGAGTTCGACGCCGCGCTCGGCCGCCTGGTTGACCTTGCCGAGCAGCAGGGCGGCCAGCGCCGGATCGCCGACGGCGGCCAGCAGCCGGTCGATCAGATTCTGGGAGAGCTCCAGCTCGGCGGTGGCGAACTGCACCGCCGCCTCGGGCTTGCCGAGCTCGACCATGGTGATCACGGTGTGCAGCCGGTTCGCCGACTCGTGCGCCTGGGCGCGCAGCGAGTCGGCCAGGCCGCGCACCGAGTCGAGTTCGCCCATGACCGTGCGCAATTCGGTGTGGTCGCGGATGGTCATCACGGTGCCGAGCAGGTGTCGGCCGGACCGGACGATGTCCTGGTTGACCAGCAGGATGCGGTCCCCGGTGACATGCATTTCGTCGCGCACCACCGCGCCGCCGAGCCGCTGCATGGACACCGGCAGATCGCCCCGGCACACCGGACCGTCGGACAGGTCGAGCAGGCGGCGGGCCTGATCGTTGACCACCTCGGCGGCCTCGTTCGCGCCGAATACGACCAGGCCCTCGTGAATCGAGTGCAGCACGGCGTCGTGCTGCTCGTACATCACCCGGAGTTCGTCGGGTGCCAGTCCGTGGGTCTGGCGGCGTAGCCGACGGCTCAGCAGGAACGATCCGGCGGCCGCGAAGAGCAGCCCGGCCAGCGCCGCGCCGACGATCTTCGGCAGCTGATTGCCGAGTTCGTCGCTGATCCGGGCCCGGGTCACTCCCGCCGATACCAGCGCGACGATCCGCCCGGACTCGTCGCGCACGGGCGTCACCGCGCGAATGGACGGTCCGAGGGTGCCGGTGAACGTCTCGGTGAAGGTCTCGCCCGCCAGCGCGCGATCGATGGTGCCGCTGAAATGCAGGCCGATCTGGTGGGGATTGGTGTGGGTGTAGCGGGTGCGGTCCGGCGCCATCACCACGATGAAGTCCATGCCGGTCTGGGCGCGGATGGCCTCGGTCACCGCTTGCAACCGAGCGGTGGGGTCCGCGGATCGCACCGCCTCCAGGGTGGAGGGCACCAGAGCCATGGTCGCCGCGACATCGATGACCTCCTGCTCGGTGGTCCGATCGCTGGTGCGTCGGGCGTCGAACACCGCCAGGACCGCGCCGATGGCGATGACCAGCACGACGACGAACAGTTGCAGCACGAATGCTTGCCCGGCCAGAGTCAATCGGCCTTTTTTCATCAGCCGACCTCCGAACGCACGAGCTGAACGTAATGCAATAAACCGTGACCCACATCACGTGAGCCCCCATTATTTTGCACAGCGGTCCACAGGCCCGTTCACGCCGGTTCGTTTCGGAAGGCATTCTTCGCCATGAGCGATACAACTCAACAGGAGACGCGCGCGCCCAAGCGCGACCGCACACACTGGCTCTATCTGGGCGTTTTGGCGGCTGTCGTCGCCGGCGTGATCGTCGGTCTGGTCTCGCCGGACTTCGCGGTCTCGCTGGAACCGCTCGGAAAAATTTTCGTTGCCTTGATAAAGATGATGATCGCACCGGTCATTTTCTGCACCATCGTGCTCGGCATCGGCTCGGTGCGCGCCGCCGCCACGGTCGGCAAGGTCGGTGGCCTGGCCTTCGGCTATTTCCTGGTCATGTCCACCGCCGCGCTCGGAATCGGCCTGGTGGTCGGCAATCTGCTCCAGCCCGGTGACGGTATGGACATCTCCAAGAGCGCGGCGAGTCAGGGTGCCAAATACGCCGATCAGGCCCACGCAGCGGGCGGCACCTGGGAATTCATCCAGAACATCGTCCCGAAAACGCTGGTGTCCTCGTTGACCGACGGTAGCGTGCTCCAAGCGCTGTTCGTCGCCCTGCTTGTCGGCTTTGCGCTGCAAGCCATGGGCAAGGCGGGGGATCCGATCCTGCGCGGCATCGCGTCGATCCAGAAGCTGGTCTTCCGGGTCCTGGTGATGATCCTGTGGCTGGCGCCGATCGGCGCATTCGGCGCGATCGCGACCGTGGTCGGCAAGACCGGCTGGTCGGCGGTCGTCCAGCTGGCCACCCTGATGATCGCGTTCTATCTCACCTGTGTGGTCTTCGTTTTCGGTGTGCTCGGCGTGCTGATCCGGGTGGTCTCCAAGGTCTCGATCTTCAAGCTGGTGCGCTACCTGGCGCGCGAGTACATGCTGATCGTCGGCACCTCCTCCTCGGAGTCGGCGCTGCCGCGCCTGATCGCGAAGATGGAGCATCTCGGCGTGGAGAAGACCACGGTGGGTGTCGTCGTGCCGACCGGGTATTCGTTCAACCTCGACGGCACCGCGATCTACCTGACCATGGCCTCGATCTTCATCGCCGACGCGATGGGCAAGCCCTTGAGCATCGGCGAGCAGGTGGGCCTGCTGGTATTCATGATCGTGGCGTCCAAGGGCGCGGCGGGCGTCACCGGTGCCGGCCTGGCGACCCTGGCGGGCGGCTTGCAGAGTCACCGTCCGGAACTGCTCGACGGTGTCGGCCTGATCGTCGGCATCGACCGGTTCATGTCCGAGGCCCGCGCCCTCACCAACTTCTCCGGCAACGCGGTCGCCACGGTGCTGGTCGGCACCTGGACCAAGACCATCGATCCCGAACGGGTGCGCGCGGTCCTGAACAAGGAGCTGCCGTTCGACGAACAGACCATGGTCGACGACCACGGTTCGGTCGAGGACGCCAAGCCGGACGAACCCGAGAAGTCGCTGCAACCGGCTTGATTCGGCCGCGGCGTCCCCGCCATAAGCGGGGCCGCGGCGGCAGTGCCGACGGTCGGCCGCTCTACCACCGTTCGGCGCACCAACCACGAAGGGCCCGCGAATCACGCGGGCCCTTCGTCGTTTTCGCGGGCTGGGCGGAAGGTGTTCAGGCAGCCCACTTCTCGGGATTGAGGTGGACCTGGACGAGAGCGGTCGCGTGACCGTGACCGAAGCCGTGTTCGGATTTGAGCCAGGTGACGAGTTCCTTGAAGGAGGTCAGGCCGGATTCGCCCAGGGCGGACTTCCATTCGTCGATGGTGCGGCCGTACTTCGCCTCGATGGACGGGAAGTAGGACGCGGGTCCGTGCGGCTTGGTGGCGGCCATGGCGGTTCTCCTCAGCTCATGTGGTGTTACCGATCTCGACGGGGTGATCGGTGCGAACTCATCGCGTCCGATGGATTTGTGACGCGGAGCACACTGCTCGGCGCGATCCGGGGATCGGCGTCGCGCGAGGAGCGGGCGGTCAGGCGGAGATCGGCGCTGCCGTCGTCCGGTGCTCCCGGATCAACAATGCGCCGCTGAGTGCTACGAAGGCGGCGGCGAGGCCGTGCACGCTCAGCGCCGTCACGGTGGAACCGTCCCAGCGCAGGACGGTGATCATGTCGCCGATCGGGGCCACGGCGAACACCAGGGTGGCGATGCCGAGCGCGTAGCGCTGACCGGCGGCGAGCAGCGCCAGGCCCGCCAGTCCGAAGGTGATGTCGCGCGCGCCCTTGAGGTTCGAGAATGCGACCGCCTCGCCCTCGGGCCAGGCGGGCAGGCCGAAGCCCGGCGCGACGGACTCCGGCGCGATGAGGAAGCCGACTCCGACGTAGATGATGAAGGCCGCCCAGATCAGGGTGCAGATGGTGGCGATGCGTGCGAGGTTCATGGTGACTCCTGGTGTGTCGCACCGCAATTGCCCCGGTGCTCTGTTTTCTAGCGGCGCTAGATTCGATACCACCGTAAACGAGCTTCGTTAGATTGTCTAGCGCTGCTAGGATGATGGCATGAGCACGCAAGCGCGTAAGGAACGCGAACGGGCCGAACGGCATCAGCGCATCATCGATACCGCTCGAGAACTCGCCGAATGCTCCGGTTGGGAAGCGGTGACCGTGCGCAAGCTCGCCGAGCGCATCGAATACAGCCAGCCGGTGCTCTACAGCCACTTCGCCGGAAAGCAGGCGATCGTCTCGGCGGTCGCGGAACAGGGATGCGCGGTGCTCGCGGAGACACTGCGCGCGGCACGCGAGTCGGCCGCGACACCGGCGGCGGCCTGCGGCAACCTCGCCCGCGCGTATCTGGCCTTCGCGGTGGACAATCCGGCCCGCTACGACGCCATGTTCGTCATGAAGACCGACCTGGCCTTCGGCCCCGACGCCCCCCAGGCGCTCCGGGACGCCTTCGGCGAATTCGAGGCGCTGTTCCGCGACGCTTTCACCGGCGCCGAACTCGCCGCCCGCACCGAACTGGCCTGGTGCTGCGTGCACGGCATCGCCACCCTCGATCGCGCCGGTCGGCTCGTCCCCGCCCTGCGCGACCAGCGCCTCGCCGTCTTGATCGACGAATGGCGCACCGCCATAGGCCAGCCCAGCTGACATCGACCAGCGCTCCACCAGCACCGGGTGCCACATCACACGCTGGTTGGTGACACCGCAGTGGGGATGGGGTGTGCTGTCGCTTCAGGCTCTGTGAACTCGTCGACATGGTCGGCGATGGGCCACCGGTAGCGTGGGGGGATGGCTGATGTCGCGGTGGTCGGGTCGGGGCCCAACGGGCTCGCGGCGGCTGTGATCCTGGCGCGGGCGGGGCTCGCGGTAGAGGTCTACGAGGCCCAGCCGACGGCGGGCGGCGGATGCCGCACCGGTGAGCTGACGCTGCCCGGGTATCGGCACGACCTCTGTGCCGGCGCGCATCCGATGGCATTGGCGTCGCCGTTCTTTCGCGCGTTCGATCTCGCGGCGCACGGCGTCGAAGTGCTGACCCCCGAGGTGTCCTACGCCCATCCGCTCGACGGCGGACGGGCCGGTCTGGCCTGGCGCGATCTGGACCGGACGGTGGCGGGGCTGGGCCGTGACGGGGCCGCGTGGCGGGGGTTGTTCGAACCGCTGGTGCGGAATTGGCCGGCGGTCGTCGATCTGGCCATGTCGGATCTGCGCCGCCCGCCCGCCGACCTCGCCACCGCGGTCCGCTTCGGCCTGCGCCTGCTCGAGCAGGGATCGCCACTGTGGGACAAGCGCTTCGAAGACGAGGTGGCGCCGGCGCTGCTGACCGGAGTGGCCGCGCACGCGATCACCCCGCCCCGCGCACTGCCCGCGATGGGCGCTGGTCTGCTGCTCGGCACACTCGCGCACGCGGGCGGCTGGGTGCTGCCGCGCGGTGGTAGCCAGGCCATCCCGAACGCGCTGATCGCCGAGCTCGAACGGCTCGGCGGCAAGGTCTACACCGGGCACCGCGTCGACTCGCTCGCCGAATTCGCTTCCGCCCGTGCGGTTGTCCTGGACACCTCGCCCGCCGAGTTGTTGCGAATCGGCGGCGATCGGCTGCCGCACCGCTACGCGCGTCAACTCGGGCGGGTCCACTACGGCGGTGCAGTCTGCAAGGTGGATTTCGCATTGTCCGGCCCGGTGCCGTGGCGAGTCCGGGACTGTGCGCGGGCGGGCACCCTGCACCTGGTCGGCACGCGCGCGGAAGCCGTTGCCGCCGAACGCACCGTAGCCGCGGGACGGCACGCCGACCGGCCGTATGTGCTGGCGATCCAACCGGGGGTGGTGGACGACTCCCGCGCGCCGGCGGGCGGGCACACCTTCTACACCTACGCGCACGTGCCCAACGGATCCACCCGCGATATCTCCGATCAGGTTGTTGCCCAGGTGCAACGGTTCGCACCCGGCTTCTGCGACCTCATCGTCGCGAAACACGTCTGGACCGCCGCCGAGCTGCCCGCACACAATGCCAACTACTTCGGCGGCGATATCTCCGGCGGCGCGATGAACCTGCGCCAGACGGCATTACGACCGGTCGCGCGGTGGAATCCGTACGCGACACCGGTTTCCGGGGTGTACCTGTGCTCGTCATCGACGCCCCCCGGGCCGGGCGTACACGGGATGAACGGCTTGCACGCCGCGCGTCATGTCCTGCGCCGGGAGTTCGGGATTCGCAGGGACCCGCTCGAGTTGCTCGAATCCGGTCAGCGGCGCTCGGGCCGGTAGATATCCGGTTCGAGGTACACCACATCCACCGCCGGAACAACCGCCCGCACGCGCGCCTCGGCCTGGTTGATCGCGTCCCCGATCTCGCCGGCGGTCATCGGCGGCGCCACGATGATCTTGGCGGCCACCATGAGCTGGTCGGGTGCGAGGTATTCGGTGCGCAGCCCCAGCACCTGATCGATTCCGCCGCCGCGCAGATTCGCCAGGATCGCCGCTTCCTCGTCGGGTGTCGCGCCCTCCCCGATGAGCAGGCTCTTCATCTCCACGATCAGCACGACCGCGATGCAGCCCAGCAGAACGCCGATGGCCAGCGTGCCGACCCCGTCCCAGACCGGATTGCCGGTCAGGGCGGTCAATCCGACTCCGGCGAAGGCGAAACTCAGGCCGATCAGCGCGCCGCTGTCCTCCAGCAGCACGACCGGCAGCTCCGGATTGCGGGAGTCACGAATGAACGCCCACCAGCTGCCGCGCCCCTTGAGTGCCCGCGATTCCCGCATACCGGTCCGCAGGCTGTAGCTCTCCAGGCACAGCGCGACGAGCAGAATCGCGATCGCCACGAACGGCTGCTCCAGATGTTCGGGATCGCGAATCTTGTTGATGCCGTCGTGAATCGCCACCAGCGAGCCGAGCGTGAACAGCACCAGCGCCACCACGAACGCGTAGAAATAGCGATTGCGCCCGTACCCGAACGGATGCTTCGCGTCCGGCTCGTGCTCGGATCGTTTCTGGCCGATCAGCAGCAGTCCCTGATTGCCGGTGTCGGCGACCGAATGGATGGCTTCGGCCATCATCGACGACGAACCGGTGATGACGGCGCCCACGAATTTCGCGACGGTGATCCCGGCGTTCGCACCCAGCGCCGCGAAGATCGCTGCCTTGCTGCCGCTGGCTGACATGCCGTCAAACTACCGGCGGCCGGATGCGCACCGGCCGCCGACACACCTGCGTCAGACCTTTTCCGAGCGGTACAGGTCCGGTTCCAGGTAGATCATCCGCGCGGCCGGCACGGCCTCGCGCACCCGCACCTCGGCGGCATCGATGGCCGCCGCGATCTCGTCGATTCCCAGTCCGGGCGCGATCGCCACCTTGGCCGCGACCAGGATCTCCTCCGGGCCGATGTACTGGGTCTTCACGTGGATGAGCCGGGTGATCCGCTCCCCGTCGACCAGGTTGGCCTTGATCAGCCGATCCTCGTCGGCGGTCGCACCCTCACCGATGAGCAGGCTGTGCATCTCGACGATCAGGATAACCGCGATGACGCCGAGCAGCAGGCCGATGGCCAGCGTGCCGATACCGTCCCAGATCGGGTCGTCGGTGACCATGGTCAGACCGACGCCGGCGAAGGCGAAGATCAGACCCACCAGCGCGCCGGTGTCCTCGAGCAGCACGACCGGCAGTTCGGGGCTGCGGGAGTTGCGAATGAACCGCCACCAGCTCGCGCCGCCCTTGAGCGGCCGCGACTCCTTGATGGCGGTGGTGAAGCTGTAGGTCTCCAGACCGATGGCGATCGCCAGGATCACGATGGCGACGATCGGCGATTCCAGCGACTGCGGATGCTGGATCTTGTGGATGCCCTCGTAGATGGCGTAGATCGAGCCGATGGTGAACAGCACCAGGGCGACCACGAACGAGTAGAAGTACCGGCTGCGGCCGTAACCGAACTGGTGCAGTTCGTCGGCTTCCTGCTCGGCTTTGCGCTGACCGAGCAGCAGCAGGCCCTGGTTGGAGGTGTCGGCCACCGAGTGCACCGCCTCGGCCAGCATCGACGCCGAACCGGTGATCGCCGCACCCACGAATTTCGCGACCGCGATACCCGCGTTCGCCGTCAACGCGGCGAGGATCGCCTTCTTACCACCGCCAGCAGACATGTCTGGAATGCCCCTCTCGTCTCACCCGATCTCGCTTAACTTAGCGTGTCCGGCGCGTGCGGGTCCGAGGCGAGTCAGCTCGTCGCCGGGTCGGCGCCGACGCAGGCACAGAACACCTGGGCCGCGCCGTCGATCGCCCGGGCTCGAATCTCGGTGTCCGAGGCGGAGATCCAGGCCGCCGCGCCGCGTTCGAGCAGCAGTTCGTCGTCGTCCTGGCACAGCAGCACGGTGCCGGCCGTGCACAGCACGATGCCCGGCCCGGCCGCCGTGAGCGGCAGCTCGTCGCCCGCGCGCAGATCGACCCGGCGCAGCGCGAATTCGGGGGCGGGGGTGTGGTAGCGCAGGGAGCCGTCCGCGGCGTATTCGGGCAGCACGACCGGCAGGTCGATCGGCTCGAAATCCAGGACCCGCAACAGTTCCGGCACGTCGACGTGCTTCGGGGTGAGTCCGCCGCGCAGCACGTTGTCGGAGTTGGCCATGATCTCCACGCCGAGCCCGCGCAGGTAGGCGTGCAGGTTGCCCGCGGCGAGGAACAGGCCCTGCCCCGGTTCCAGGGTGAGCCGGTTCAGCAGCAGCGCGGCGAGCACGCCGGCGTCGCCGGGGTAGGCCTCGGCGAGTTCCAGCGCGGTGCGCACCTCGGGCAGGAAGGGCCGGTCGCCGCGACCGTGCAGGTAGCGCACGCAGCCGTCGAGCACCGCGGGCAGCAGCGATTCCAGCACGTGCTGCGGCAGCGTGATCCAGGTGGTGAACAGGGTCCGCAGCCCAGCCGAATCCGGTTGCGCGGCAAGCAGGTCGGCATAGGGGACGAGCGCGGGCACATCGAGGGCGCGCAGCAGCGCGACAGTGCGGCGCGGATCGCGGAACCCGGCCAGTGCCTCGAACCGATCCAGCGCCACCACCAGTTCCGGTTTGTGGTTGTCGTCGCGGTAGTTGCGCATCGGCGAATCCAGCGGGACCCGCGCGCGGTTCTCGCGCTCCCAGCCCGCCCGGGCCTGTTCCAGGCTCGGATGCGCCTGGAGCGACAGCGGTTCCTCGGCGGCCAGGATCTTCAGCAGAAAGGGCAGTTTGCCGCCGAATTCCGTCGCGGCGGAACCGAGTTCACGATCCGGATCGGCGGACAGATGCTCCAGCAGGGAGCGGGTGGCGTGCGGCAGTCGCAGATGCGCGGGATCGGCGGGGTGCGCGCCGAACCACAGCTCGGCCTCCGGGTGCGCCGACGGGACCGGCCGGCCGCACAGTTGGGCCAGTGCGGTGCGTGAGCCCCAGGCGTAGGGACGAAGTGCACCAACGAGTTCGTGCACTAGTAGCGTCCCCCGTCGAAGTGGTCGCCACCGGTGCTCGCGGAGGTGCCACTGCCGAGCAGCCGCAGATAGGCCGCGGCCATCTCCAGGCGCACGGCGAGCACGGCGAGTTGTTCGAGTTCGGTACCGTGCCCCGAACTGGGCCGCGGCGCCGCCGGATCGTCGATCTTGGCGGCGGCGGGCACGCTCGGATCGGCCAGGGCAGTCTGTAGCAGATCGACATCGGCGCCGACCAGATCGGCGTCGACCAGGCCGGAACCGCTGCCGAACACCGCGATTCTGCGCCGCGCCGCGGAGGTGTCGGGATCGGCGCTGAGCACGAACACCCCGATCCGCTCCACCGGCGCGGGACCGTCGAGTTCCTCGTCGTGGAACAGCGGATCGAAATCGGGCGTGGCCCGCCCGGCGGTCTCGGTGATGCGGGGCAGCGCGGCGACGATCTCGGCCAGGCCCGCGGCGGTGGACACCCGGCCCGCCGACTGCACCAGCACCTCGGCGGCGTGCGCGGCCAGTACGGTCGCGGCGGGGGAATCGCCGACCAGCACGATCCCGCGCTGGTGCATGCGGGCGGCGAGGGTCTTGGCCGGATTGTGGAAGACATCGCTCTGCGGCCCGTCGCGCAGCGCCTCGGCATCGAGCAGGTCGGCGAGCGCGGTCAGATCGGGGACGGCCTCGGCGGTGCGAATCGGATCGACCGCGCGCAGCACGGCGATGCCGGCCGCCAGGAAACGCAGCAGGCGGTTGTAGGCGAGCACCGGAACCCGGGGCTCCAGGCTGGCGGCCCGGCCCGCGGCGGCCGCGCGCAGCGGCCCCTCCAGCGGAGCGGCGACCACCACCTCGGCGCCCCGGCGCACCGCCCGGTCCACCGAATCGATCAGTCGCGGATCACCGGCATCGTCACCGGCGACCAGCACCACATCGAGCGGCCCGACCCAGGGCGGCAACATGGACGCGGACACGATGGGCAGGCTGGCCCGCTCGCCGAGCGCGGCGATCAGCAGGCCGGCCGCGCGGGTGGCGCGGCCGGAACCACAGACCAGCACCACACTGCGGGGGCGCAAGCCGGTGAGGCGAGCGAGCACATCCTCATCGACGGCCGCCGCGGTCGCACGAACCTGCGCGCCGCCGGAGGCGGCCGAACGCAGGGCGCCGCCGGTATCGGCAGCCTGGAGCGAAGCGGCATCGTCGAGGTCGAGCACCGGTGTTCCAGCGATCATCGGGCGTCCCACCTCCCCTCATCGCGCTGCTGTGATTCCACTATTCCAGGCATCACTCCTGTGTCATTCCACTATTCCAGTCAGCGTCGGACGATGCTCAGGATCTCAGTCACAAGTGCGTCTACTTCCTCCGGTGACCGGGCCTCGACATTGAGCCGGAGCAACGGTTCGGTGTTCGACGCGCGCAGATTGAACCAGGCGTCGTCGGCGAGCTGTACGGTCACCCCGTCGAGGCGGTCCACCGACTTGGCCCGGTCGCCGAAGGCCTCCAGGACCGCCATGGTCCGGTCCTTGGCGTCGGCGACCGTCGAGTTGATCTCGCCGGAGGCAGCGTAGGTCTCGTAGGCGGCCATGACCTCGGAGATGGGCCGGTCGGACTCGCCGAGCGCCGCCAGCACATGCAGCGCGGCGAGCATGCCGGAGTCGGCGCCCCAGAAGTCGCGGAAGTAGTAGTGCGCGGAGTGCTCGCCACCGAAAACCGCTCCGGTAGCGGCCATTTCCTGCTTGATGAACGAATGGCCGACCCGGGTGCGCACCGGGGTGCCGCCCAGGCTGGTGACCAGTTCGGGCACCGCGTGCGAGGTGATCAGGTTGTGGATGATGACCGCGCCGGGCTCCTTGGCCAGCTCCCGCTCGGCCACCAGGGCCGTGATCGCCGAGGGCGATACCGGCTCGCCCTTCTCGTCGACGACGAAGCAGCGGTCGGCGTCACCGTCGAAGGCCAGCCCGATGTCGGCGCCGGACTCCCGCACCAGGGCTTGCAGGTCGACCAGGTTCTTCGGATCGAGCGGATTGGCCTCGTGATTGGGGAACGAGCCGTCGAGCTCGAAGTACAGCGGCACGATCTTCAGCTGTTCGAGCGTGCCCAGCACCGCGGGCACGGTGTGCCCGCCCATGCCGTTACCCGCGTCGACCGCGATGGTGAGCGGGCGGATGCCGTCGAGTTCGACCAGGCCGCGCAGATAGCCCGCGTAGTCGGCGAGCAGGTCCACCTCGGTGGCGGTGCCGCGGGGGCCGTCGTGGCCGGGGACCCCGGTGGTCACCTCGGCCGCGATGGTGGCCAGTCCGGTGTCCTGGCCGACCGGCAGCGCGTTGGCGCGGCACAGTTTGATGCCGTTGTACTTGGCCGGGTTGTGGCTGGCGGTGAACATGGCGCCGGGGCAGCCGAGATGGCCGGAGGCGAAGTACAGCTGATCGGTGGAGGCCAGGCCGATGTGCACCACATCCAGGCCCTGACCGAGGACGCCGTCGGCGAACGCGGCGGCCAGGCCGGGGGAGGAATCGCGCATATCGTGGCCGATCACCACCCGGCTCGAGCCCTCGGCGCGCATCAGGCGCGCGAACGACGCGCCGACGTCGCCGACGAATTGCGCGTCGATCTGTTCACCGACAACACCGCGGACGTCATAGGCCTTGATGACCGCGTTCACGAACTCGGCAGAGCGGGCGACTGTCATGCGCACCACCCTAGTGTGCACAGCCGCACCGGAACTCAGCTGGGCGGAGTTGGACCCGGCGTCGTGTGGTCAGCTGGGCGGGTCGGGCAGCACACGTAGGTGCCCGCGGCGGCCGGTGCGGGTGGTCCGCGGCGCGGCGGGCGGCGCGTAATCCCGGTAGCCGCGCTCGGCGGCGGGTTCGGCCGGGCGGCGGCGTAATCCCGCTTCGCGCACGGCCTCGGCCAGCGCGGTCAGATCGTCGTCATCCGGTGTGCTGGAGGAGAATCCGCCTTCGTGCCGGACCAGCTCCCACCCCTTGGGCGCGGTAATTCGAGACCCATGGGTTTCACACAGGTCCCAGGAGTGCGGCTCGGCGACGGTGGCCAGCGGCCCGACGACGGCCGTGGAGTCGGAGTACACATAGGTGAGCGTCGCGACGGCCGGATTCTTGCAGCCTGGTCGGCAACAACGACGCATGGGGATCACGCCCAGAAGAGTAACCCCCCTGCCGCTTTCGCGGGCTCAGACACGCTCTAGATCACCCGACGGGGCTATTCCGGATCGATGATCTCCGGGTCGACGCCGAGATAGGTGGCGATCTGCTGCACCAGCACCTCGCGGAGCAGATCGACCAGATCGTCCGGATCGCCCGCGCGCAGTTCCAGCGGCTTGCGGAACAGCACCACCCGGGCGCGGGTCGCGGCGCCGTGCCGGTCCAGCCCCGCGGGGATCAGCCGGGACAGCGGCACCGGGCCGTCTGCCACCACCTCGTCCGGCCAGGTCACCGAATCCGGGTGCAGCGGACGGATTTTCGGCACATCGTCGACGGCGATGTCGAGTTTGGTGAGCCGGTCGTGCCAGCGGCTGTCCAGCGGCGCGAACGCCTCGAGCACCAGCCGGTCGAATTGCTGGCCGCGGGTGCGCCAGGCCGGCACGGTCGGGGGCAGCATGGGCCCGCGCACGCCACGGCCGCGGCGGATCACCGACCGGGCGGTCGGGGGGCGTCGGTTGCGGGAACGTGCCATACAGAGAAACTTACTGGGGCCCGGACGCGAACTCGCGCCGACCTCGATGAGATCGGCGCGAGTCGTCGCTGTCGATGAAACCGGTACCGCGGGACTAGCTGATGCCGCGTTTCAACCGGCGGCGCTCCCGTTCGGAGAGGCCGCCCCAGATACCGAAGCGTTCGTCGTGCGCGAGTGCGTATTCCAAGCACTCGTCACGAACCTCGCAGCCCATGCAGATCCGTTTCGCCTCTCGGGTCGAGCCGCCCTTCTCGGGGAAGAACGCCTCCGGATCGGTCTGCGCGCACAGGGCACGCTCCTGCCACTGTTCTTCGATCGTCTCGAACATCTCGTCGAAGCCTGTGACGATCAGGCTCAACCGGGGTGCCGGCGCGGTCTCGGATTGCGAGCGCTCCTCACCCGCCTCGCGCTGTTCGATGTGACCGTCGATCCGGCCGATGTCTGCGCAGACGCCACGTGCTGCGCCTGCTGTGGAATCGGTTGGCGTGACCATATCGTCGGCCATCGCTCCGCCTCCTCACTGTGTGTTAGCGCAGAATGATTCTTTCCGTCGGACCAACACGCCTACCGACGGCCGTACCCCGCGACGTTGTCCCGCGGACATCCCCGAGCTCGTCACCCCAGTGCGAACATGCGTTCGAAAAGCTGTCCGCGCCTTGAGGTCTCGCGCGAACCCGGAATGACATGACTGTGATTAGACACGCCGGACGTGTCGATGGTCAAGCCGCCGACGCTATTCCGTTACTATCCGCCGCCGTTTTCCTCGCCGATCTTGGTGTCTGCCATAGCAAATGGGCAGCAAATAGGTTGTTGCGGTCGGGCGCGTCGGTTACGCCTAGGCTGTGCGGATGTGACTGCACAACAAGCGGACAGCGCCTCGGCGCGCGCGCCCAAGATCGCCGTCCTGGTCGGCGGGGTAGGCGGCGCGCGCTTCCTCCAGGGCGTCCGGGAACTGCTGCCCGAGGCCGATGTTTCCGCGATCGTGAATGTCGGCGACGACGTCTGGATGCACGGGCTCCGCATCTGCCCCGACCTCGATACCTGCATGTACACCCTGGGGGGCGGTATCGATACCGAGCGCGGCTGGGGCCGGGTCGGCGAAACCTGGCATGCCAAGGAGGAGCTGGCGAAATACAACGCGCAGCCGGATTGGTTCGGCCTCGGTGATCGCGATATCGCCACGCACTTGATTCGCACCGAAATGCTGCGTGCCGGATACCCGCTTTCGGCGGTCACCGAAGCGCTCTGCAATCGCTGGCAGCCGGGCGTCAAACTCATCCCGGCAACCGACGACCGTTGTGAAACGCATGTCGTTGTGAGCGATCCGGAGAACGCTGGCGAACGCCGCGCGATCCATTTCCAAGAGTGGTGGGTGCGCTATCGCGCGAGCCTCGAGACACACGGATTTGCCACAATCGGGGCAGAGGAAGCCAAACCGGCACCAAATGTGACGGAAATCATATCCGAGGCAGACGTGGTCCTGCTGGCACCGTCGAACCCGGTCGTCAGCATCGGTTCCATCCTCGCGGTACCCGGCATCCGAGGCGCGTTGCGCACCACCGAGGCGAGGGTGATCGGCGTGTCGGGAGTGATCGACGGTAAGCCGCTGCGCGGAATGGCCGACGAATGCCTGTCCGTGATCGGCGTGGAGACGACCGCCGAGGCGATCGGCCGCCACTACGGCGCCCGCTCGGCCACCGGCATCCTGGACGGCTGGCTGATCCACACCACCGATACCGCCGACGTGCCCGGCGTCGCGGTCCGCAGCGTACCGCTGCTCATGACCGACCCGCCGACCACCGCCGAAATCGTCCGGGAGGCTTTGGATCTCGCGGAGGTGAAGTGTTGAGCCCGATCACCGATCACGCCGCCGCCGAGCTGACCATCCTGCCGATCACCGGACTGCCCGAATTCCGGCCCGGAGACGATCTGGCCGAGGAACTCGCGGCCCGCGCGCCGTGGCTGGCCGACGGCGACATCCTCGTGGTCACCAGCAAGATCGTCGCCAAGGTCGAAGGCCGAATCGTCGCCGCGCCCACCGATCCCGAGGAACGTGACACCGCGCGTCGTGCCCTGGTCGATCAGGAGGCGGTGCGCGTGCTCGCCCGCAAGGGCCGCACGCTGATCACCGAGAACAAGCTCGGCATCGTGCAGGCCGCGTCCGGAGTCGACGGATCCAATGTCGAGCAGGGCGAATTGGTGCTGCTGCCCGCCGATCCCGACGCCAGCGCCAAAGCCTTACGCACCGCGCTCGCCGAACGGCTCGGGGTGCGCGTCGCCGTCGTCATCACCGACACCATGGGGCGAGCCTGGCGCAACGGCCAGACCGACGCGGCCATCGGCGCGTCGGGGCTGCGGGTGCTGCACGACTACGCCGGCGCGGTGGACGCGCAGGGCAACGAACTCCATGTCACCCAGATCGCGCTGGCCGACGAGCTGGCCGCCGCCGCCGACCTGGTGAAGGGCAAGCTCGGGGGGCTGCCGGTCGCGGTGGTGCGCGGCCTGCCGATCAGCGACGACGGCTCCAGCGCGCGCGATCTGTTGCGCGGCGGCACCGACGATCTGTTCTGGCTGGGCACCGCCGAGGCGATCGAGCAGGGCCGGGGCGAGGCGCTACTGCTGCGTCGCTCGGTCCGTCGGTTCGCCGATACCGCGGTCGATCCCGAGCGGATCCGCGCGGCGGTGGGAGCGGCGCTGACCGCGCCCGCACCGCATCACACCCGCCCGGTGCGTTTCGTCTGGCTGCGCGATCGGGCCCGGCGCACCGCGCTGCTGGAGGCGATGGCCGACCGCTGGCGGGCCGATCTCAGCGGTGACGGTCGCACGCCCGAAAGTGTGGAACGCCGGATCGCCCGCGGCCGCATCCTTTTCGACGCACCCGAGGTGATCATCCCGTTCTGCGTGCCCGACGGCGCGCACGACTATCCCGACGAGCGCCGCCGGGCCGCGGAGCGGACCATGTTCACCGTGGCGGTCGGCGCGGCCGTGCAGGGCCTGCTGGTCGCGCTGGCCGTCGAGGGCATCGGCAGCTGCTGGATCGGATCGACCATCTTCGCGCCCGAGGTCACCCGCGAGGTGCTGGGCCTGGAAGCCGACTGGAACCCCCTGGGCGCCATCGCCATCGGTCACCCGCTCGAGGAGCTCACCCCGCGCCCGGCCCGCACACCCGGCCCGGGTCTGGTCGAGCTGTGAAGCCGCATCGAGCGCAGGACGCGCGGAGGCACGGTCGAGCCGTGCGGTCGAGTCGGCCGCGAGGTCCGATGACAGCCGGTCGGGCTGTGCGGTCGAGTCGGCCGCGAGGTCCGATGACAGCCGGTCGGGCTGTGCTGCCGGGCCAGCCGCGGGGTCCGATGACAGCCGGTCGGGCTGTGCGTCCGACTGGGCCGCACAGCCCGCTGACGGTCGGTCGGGCTGCGCGCCCGGGCCGAGCGCATGAACCGCTGGGGTCCCGGTCGCGCACACGAACCGGAGGGGCGCGATGACCGCCGAGTCGCTGCACGCTTCCGCGACGAAGCTGCTCGAGACCTGGAGTCCGGCGACCGCGCCGGAGGCGTCCCTGCGCGAGGCCATGCTGGCGTTCCTCGGCTCGGCGCCGCGCGGCTGCCTGCGCGAGCACGCGCCGGGTCACATCACCGCTTCCGCGGTGGTGTTCTCGCACGACGGCCGCGAGGTGCTGCTCACCCTGCATCCGCGGGTCGGTCGCTGGATCCAGCTCGGCGGGCACTGCGAGCCCGGCGACGAGACCGTCACCGACGCGGCGCTGCGCGAGGCGACCGAGGAGTCCGGCATCGATGGTCTGGTGCTGGATCCGGAACTGTATGGCGCGCAGGCCCATCCGATCACCTGCTCACTGGGTGTGCCGACCCGGCATCTGGATCTGCTGTTCCGGGTGACGGCCCCGGCGGGCGCGATTCCCGTGCGCAGTCACGAGTCGACCGATCTGCGCTGGTGGCCGGTCGACGCGCTGCCCGCGAATGCCGAGGTACTGCTGCGTTGAGCATGGGGAGCGGTGCTCCCCAGAGCGGTTGATACCAAATCGTTGCAGACCGTATTTGCCCCGATGCCGGTCTGTTGCTCGGGGTTTCGCGCCGCCCCGCGGGTCGGGCGCGCACCCGAGAAGTGCTAGGCGGCGGACGCGGCGGGCATCGTCGCGGCGGGGGTGTCGCGGCCTGCGGCTGATCTGTGGCAACCGCTCGGCGGGCCGATCTGCGCAGGTCCTCGCCGTTGCCGCAACGGATTCGAAGTCAGGGCACCCTTAATTTGCCGATCGTGTGCCGTGACTCCTGTCACATGTGAGTTCCCGGAAAAACCGACCAGCGTTCTTGTAATCGTGGCCACTGTTCCTCGTCCAGGGCCCTTGTAACAGACGTAAAGTCTGTAAGTATTCTCATGCGTCGGAGTTAGGGTTCTTATTTAGCGGGGCAAACGTGCAATCGGCTGGCAAACTTGGGGGGTCCGCGGACCCCAAGCGCCTCCTATGGGTTCTCGGCCTGATCGCCCCGGCATGCGCACTCCTGCCCTCTCAGCTGGTGCTTCACACCGGGCAGCCGGTGTTCTGGTGGATCGGCCCGATCATCGTGCTGGTCGTGATCCCGATCCTGGACATCATCGTCGGCGACGACGGCAGCAACCCGCGCGACGAGGACTACGAGAGACTCACCAACGACCGCTACTACCGTTGGTGCACTTACCTTTTCCTACCCATCCAACTGACCGGCCTCGGCATCGCCTGTTTCATGTGGGCTGGCAATGACCTCACCCTCCTCGACAAGCTCGGACTCGCGACCACCCTCGGCTTCGTCAGTGGAATCGGCATCAACGCCGCACACGAACTCGGGCACCGGGTCGAGCACCTGGAACGGTGGCTCGCCAAGATCGCGCTCGCGCAGTCCTGCTACGGGCACTTCTTCGTCGAACACAATCGCGGCCACCACGTCCGGGTCGCCACGCCCGAGGACCCGGCCAGCGGCCGGCTCGGCGAATCGCTCTGGGAATTCCTGCCGCGCAGCGTGATCGGCGGTTTCCGGTCGGCCATCACGCTCGAACGCGAGCGTCTCGCCCGACGGCGCATGCGCTGGCTGAGCCCGCACAACCACATTCTGCAAGCCTGGTCGATGTCGCTGGTGCTGTTCGCGGGCCTGCTCGCGGTATTCGGCCTCGGTGCGCTGCCGTTCCTGCTGTTACAGGCGGTGATCGGCGCGGCACTGCTCGAAACCGTCAACTACATCGAGCATTACGGCCTGCTCCGGGAGCGCCGCCCCAACGGTCTCTACGCGCGCTGCTCACCGCGCGACAGCTGGAACAGCGACCGGCTCGTCACCAACATCTTCCTGTTCCACCTGCAGCGGCACAGCGACCACCACGCCAACCCCGGCCGCCGCTACCAGACCCTGCGCAGCTCCATGCAGGCGCCGCAGCTGCCCGCCGGATACGCCTCGATGATCGTGATCGCGGCCATCCCGCCGCTGTGGCGCGCGATCATGGACCAGCGGGTCCTCGCGCACTACGACGGCGACCTGAGCCGCGCGAACATCCAGCCGCGCAAGCGCCGCCGGATCCTGTCGGCGAACGAGGCGACCGCGTAAGCCACGCACGCCGTCGCCGACTAGCCTTGGTCGCGGAACTGTCGACCAGGAGAGGCTGATGACGACCTCAGAACTTACCGCCGATGTCCGCAATGGCATCGATTACAAAGTGGCCGATCTGTCCTTGGCCGAGTTCGGCCGCAAGGAGATCCGGCTCGCCGAACACGAGATGCCCGGACTGATGGCGCTGCGTCGCGAATACCACGACGTCCAGCCGCTCAAGGGCGCGCGCATCTCCGGTTCGCTGCACATGACGGTGCAGACCGCGGTGCTGATCGAAACCCTGGTCGCGCTCGGCGCGCAGGTGCGGTGGGCCTCCTGCAACATCTTCTCCACCCAGGACCACGCCGCCGCGGCCATCGTCGTCGGTCCGCACGGCACCGTCGACGAGCCCAAGGGCACCCCGGTCTTCGCCTGGAAGGGCGAGACCCTGGAGGAGTACTGGTGGGCGGCCGAGCAGATGCTCACCTGGCCGGAGGAGCCGGCCAACATGATCCTGGACGACGGCGGCGACGCCACCATGCTGGTGCTGCGCGGCGCGCAGTTCGAGCAGGCCGGCGTGGTGCCCCCGGAAGACGAGGACCACTCCACCGAGTACAAGGTCTTCCTGAACCTGTTGCGCGCCAGCCTCGAAGCCGACAAGTCCAAATGGACCAAGATCGCCGAGAGCGTCAAGGGCGTCACCGAGGAGACCACCACCGGCGTGCTGCGGCTCTACCAGTTCGCCGCCGCGGGTGAGCTGGTGTTCCCGGCCATCAACGTCAACGACTCGGTCACCAAGTCCAAGTTCGACAACAAGTACGGCACCCGCCACTCGCTGATCGACGGCATCAACCGCGGCACCGATGTGCTCATCGGCGGCAAGAAGGTGCTGATCTGCGGTTACGGCGATGTCGGCAAGGGCTGCGCGGAATCGCTTGCCGGGCAGGGCGCGCGGGTGCAGGTCACCGAGATCGACCCGATCAACGCGCTGCAGGCGCTGATGGACGGCTTCGACGTGGTCACCGTCGAGCAGGCGATCGGCGACGCCGACATCGTCATCACCTCGACCGGCAACAAGGACATCATCACCCTCGATCACATGAAGGCGATGAAGGATCACGCGATCCTGGGCAATATCGGCCACTTCGACAACGAGATCGATATGGCGGCCCTGGAGCGTTCCGGCGCGTCCCGGATCGTGATCAAGCCGCAGGTCGACGAGTGGACCTTCCCCGAGTCCGGCAAGGCGATCATCGTCCTGTCCGAGGGCCGCCTGCTGAACCTGGGCAACGCCACCGGCCACCCGTCGTTCGTCATGTCCAACAGCTTCTCCAACCAGGTCATTGCCCAGATCGAGCTGTGGACCAAGCCGGAGCAGTACGACAACGAGGTCTACCGCCTGCCCAAGGCCCTCGACGAGAAGGTCGCCAAGATCCACGTCGAAGCCCTCGGCGGCACCTTGACCAAGCTCACCAAGGACCAGGCCGAATACATCGGCGTGGACGTGGAGGGGCCGTACAAGCCGGAGCACTACCGGTACTGACACGGTTCGTCGGTTCTCTACCGAGGAATCTCTGTGTCAACTAACATCGAGTACGTCACGCAAGTGATGCCAAGTGCGGAAGGGACCGCCTCGTCACAGGCGATCCCCTCCTGATGGAGCTACCTAATCCACCACACTCGGCGGACTAGCACCAGCGCCCCGGCGATTACGGCAGCGGTTGTCAAGATGATGCCGTAATCGACCGGGGCATTGCTTTTCCTCCGGCGATGTTTCGCCATCTCCGTCACCTCCTACCTGGGCGCAGTGTCTGGACTAGGTCCACCGCCCCTCGGTAGGAGGTGCACTCACCTTATGCGGCTCCGCCCCGATTGAACTCGGAAAATAGGAATTCCGCATGAATCTCTTTGCGGGTCAACCGCTTCGGACTACTTCTCGGTGGGGAGCGGCCGGAAGGGCTGCGGCGGGAGGCAGGGGGTGCCCTGGGTGAAGAAGCGGGCGAGGTTGCAGAGGTGGAAGCTGGTGGCGGGGCCGGAGCCGGGGTAGGCGGAGCCGGTGAGCCAGCCGATGGGGGCGGGGTCGGCGGTCGCGGTGGGGGCGAGGGCGGTGAGTGCCGCGGCGAGGGCGGTGATGGTCAGGGCGGCTCGGGCTTCGGGAGCGTTCACCTTCAGCATTGAATCAGGGTGGCGGCGCGTGGTGAGGCCCCGAATTGCGGGGGCGAGTGCGCCTGTAACCTGCCGGGTATGGGTGTCCTCATCGCGGTGGAAGGGCTCGACGGTGCGGGTAAACGCACGCTGATCGAGGCCGTGGCCACACACTTGCGGGCGAGCGGATTGCGGGTCGCGACACTGGCGTTCCCGCGCTACGAGCGGTCGGTGCACGCGGATCTGGCGGCCGAGGCACTGCGCGGCCGACACGGCGATCTCGCCGATTCGGTCAATGCGATGGCGTTGCTGTTCGCGCTCGATCGAGCCGACGCGGGCCCCGAACTGACGAAGCTGTTGCTGGACAACGACATCGTCATCCTGGACCGCTACGTCGCCTCCAACGCCGCCTACAACGCGGCTCGGCTGGAACAGCCCGCCGACGGCCCGGTCACCCGCTGGGTCGCCGATCTGGAGTTCGGCCGGTTCGAGCTGCCTGTCCCGGATCTGCAGCTGTTGCTGAACGTCGATACCGAACTCGCCGCCGAACGCGCCCGCGCGCGCGGCGAACTCGACGCGAACCGCGCCCTGGACGCCTACGAGCGGGACGGCGGGCTCCAGCAGCGCACGCTCGCGGTCTATCGTGAGCTGGCCGAAAGCAATTGGCACAGTCCCTGGTGGAGAATACGATCCGATGACGATCCGGCATCGCTGGCCGTGCGGTTGGCGGAATTGGTTGCCGGATAAGGTTGGATGTGCGGCGGGTTCGCACCAGTGTTGGCGTGCCGCCCCGTTCCTGGCCTGGGAGATGACAACATAGTAATTATGAAGCCCAAGATTCTGGTCGTCGACGACGATATGGCACTCGCCGAGATGCTGACGATCGTCCTGCGCGGGGAAGGGTTCGACCCGCACGTGGTCGGCGACGGCACACAGGCCCTGGCGGCGGTTCGTGAGATCCGCCCCGATCTCGTGTTGCTGGACCTGATGCTGCCCGGCATGAACGGCATCGATGTATGCCGGGTGCTGCGGGCCGATTCCGGCGTTCCGATCGTGATGCTCACCGCCAAGACCGACACGGTCGACGTGGTGCTCGGCCTGGAGTCCGGTGCCGACGACTACATCGTCAAACCGTTCAAGCCCAAGGAGCTCGTCGCCCGCGTGCGTGCCCGGTTGCGGCGCACCGAGGAGGAGCCCGCCGAGCTGCTCTCGATCGCCGACATCGTCATCGACGTGCCCGCGCACAAGGTGACCCGCGCCGGCGCGCAGATCTCGCTCACGCCACTGGAATTCGACCTGCTGGTCGCGCTGGCCCGCAAACCGCGCCAGGTATTCACCCGTGAGGTCCTGCTGGAGCAGGTCTGGGGCTACCGGCACGCCGCCGATACCCGTCTGGTGAATGTGCACGTGCAGCGGTTGCGCGCGAAGGTCGAGAAGGATCCCGAGAACCCGGAGATCGTGCTCACCGTCCGGGGTGTGGGCTACAAGGCCGGACCTCCGTGATAGATGACCCGGAGCGCCCGGGCGACCAGGGGGGAGAGGAACGGTCGCCTGAGGCGCCGGGATTTGTCGCGCGCGCCGAAGCCGCGCTGGAACCC
Organism: Nocardia sp. NPDC127579; assembly: GCF_042672005.1. Classification (NCBI taxonomy): domain Bacteria; kingdom Bacillati; phylum Actinomycetota; class Actinomycetes; order Mycobacteriales; family Nocardiaceae; genus Nocardia; species Nocardia sp. NPDC127579. The sequence continues at coordinate 547,819 of NZ_JBHXVZ010000002.1, forward strand.
GCCCTCGCCTGGCTCAAAGAGGTCGGCACCGGACTCGGTCATGTCTGGCGACGTTCGCTGCAGCTGCGCGTCATCGTGTCCACGCTGACGCTGTCGCTGATCGTCATCACCATTCTGGGCGTGGTGCTGACCAGTCAGATCACCGACCGCCTGCTGGACGCGAAGATCAACGCGGCCGTCGAGGAGATGGATCGCGCGCGCAATACCGTCGAGGCGCAGCTGGTCGGTGTGCACGATGCCGGTACCGCGGATCAACGGCTCGCCGACGCCCGCAACGCACTGTCCAACCGGGCGGGTGGCTCCGGATCCTCCGGCGCGGCAGGCAGTTTCGACTCCGCGCTGACCATGGTCGGCGGCACGCCGCAGCAGCAGATGTTCAAGGGGCCGATCGAGGAGGTCCCCGAGGAACTGCGCCGGTTCGTGCAGCGCAACCAGGTCAGCTACCAGTTCGCGATGGTGTCGGATCCGGACGGCTATCACGGTCGCGCCCTGATCATCGGCAGCCCGAGCGGCGAGGTGCCGACGCTGGAGATCTATCTGATCTTCACGCTGTCCAACGAGGAACGCAGCCTGTCGCTGATGCGCGGCACCATGATGATCGGCGGCCTGGTACTGCTGGTGCTGCTGGCCGCGATCACCGCGCTGGTCACCCGTCAGGTGGTGCTGCCGATCCGGTCCGCGGCGCGGATCGCCAGCCGGTTCGCCGACGGGCGGCTCAAAGAACGCATGCTGGTGCGCGGCGAGGACGATATGGCCCGGCTGGCCCAGGCGTTCAACGAGATGGCCGAGAGCCTGTCCAACCAGATCACCCAGCTCGAGGAGTTCGGCAATCTGCAGCGCCGCTTCACCTCCGATGTCAGCCACGAGTTGCGCACCCCGCTGACCACGGTGCGCATGGCCGCCGACCTGATCCACGGCAGCAGCGACGAACTCGATCCCGCGCTGGCGCGCAGTGCCGAGCTCCTGGTCACCGAGCTGGACCGGTTCGAGGGCCTGCTCAACGACCTGCTCGAGATCAGCCGGCACGACGCGGGTGTGGCCGAACTCCAGGTGGAGTCGCTGGATCTGCGCATGTGCGCGCGGGCCGCCATCTCCACCGTCCGGCATCTGGCCAAGGACGCCGGCGTGGAGGTCGTCATCGATCTGCCGGAGGAGCCGCTGGTCGCCGAGGTCGACCCGCGCCGGGTGGAGCGGGTGCTGCGCAATCTGCTCGCCAACGCCATCGATCACAGCGAGGGCAAACCGGTGCTGATCCGGATGCGCGGTGACGCCGACGCGAACGCGGTCGCGGTGGTGGTGCGCGATCAGGGTGTGGGGCTGCGGCCCGGCGAGGAGAAGCTGGTCTTCAATCGGTTCTGGCGTTCGGATCCGTCGCGGATGCGGCGTTCCGGCGGCACCGGTCTGGGTTTGTCGATCAGCGTCGAGGACGCCAACCTGCACGAGGGGCGGCTGGAGGCCTGGGGTGAGGCCGGTGTCGGCGCGAGCTTCCGGCTGACCTTGCCGCTGGTGCGCGGCCGCAAGATGGGTCCGAGCCCGCTGGCACTGGAGCCGATGCAGCGCAAGCCTCCGGTGCCGGTGGAGCTGGACGGTGCGGAGGACACCGACGCGCCGTCGTCGCCGTTGCCGCTGCTGGAACCGTCGGAGAACGGCACAGCCACCGAGCCCGAACCGCCGGACGGCGCGCAACCGCCGGACCCCGGGGTGCTGACCGAACCGGGAGACAAACAGTCATGACGGTGTCACGGAGGAAGTCTCGGCGCTCGGCCCTGATCGTGCTCGCGTTGGCGGCGGCGCTCGGCGTCTCCGGCTGTGCCAGCCTGCCGGAGAATTCCTCGCCGCAGGCCCTGGGCACGATCAACCGCGAGCCGACTCCGGACGGGCCGCCGCCGCCCATGGACAACCGTGACCCCGATCTGCTGCTCCGCGATTTCCTCACCGCCACCGCGCTTCCGGCCGACCGGCACGCGGCTGCGCGTCAGTACATGACTCCGGCGGCCTCGACCGCCTGGGACGACGCGACCAGCATCACCGTGGTGGAGCGTCCGGACACGCTGCGCGAGTCGCGCTCGGGGGACAAGGCCACCTACGTGATTCGCGCGCGCAAGGTGGCCGAGCTCTCGGCCGACGGCTCCTACCGGGCCATCGAGGGCCAGATGCTCGAGAACAAGATCGAGATGAGCAAGGTCGACGGCCAGTGGCGCATCGACGAGCTGCCCGACGGTGTGGTGATGGACAAGGCGGCATTCGCCAAGTCCTATCGGCGTTACGCGCTGTATTTCGTGGATCCGTCCGGTAGTTCGCTGGTCCCGGATCTGCGCTGGATCGCCACGCCCAAGCACGAGCTGGCGGCGCGGCTGCTGTCGTTGATCGGCGCGGGCGCGCAGCCCGCACTGGCGTCGGTGGTCCGCAACGAGCTCACCGCGCCGGTGACGCTGCGCGGCCCGATCACCAAGGCCAACGGCGATCCGGACGAGGTCGGGGTCGGATTGGGCGGTGTCCGAATAGATTTCGCGGGCATCGGCGGGATGACGCCACGCGATCGCGAGCTGCTGGCGGGGCAGGTGGTGCTGACGCTGGCGGGCGCGGAGGTGCTGGGCCCGTACATGCTGCTGGCCGACGGTAAACCGCTCGATGAACGTTTCGCCGCCACCGGCTGGTCGGTCGCGGATGTGCAGCAGCTCAGTCCGGCGGTGCAGAGCCAGAATCGAATCGGCCTGCACGCGCTGCGGGGCGGTGCGCTGGCGCAGGTCACCGAGACCGGTGTGCTCAACGCCCCCGGCTATTTCGGGACGGTGAACAACCTGCAAGCGGCCGCGATCTCGCCGGACGGCCAATTCGTCGCGGCGGTAGCCGATTCCGGCCGTCCCGCCCCGGAGCCACAGCGCACGCTGATGGTCGGCAGTTACGGCGGCAGCGCCTTCCCGATCGCCGAGGGCGCCAGCATCAGTCGTCCGTCCTGGAATGCCGACGGCAGCGCCGCCTGGGTGGTGGTCGACGGGGAGAAGGTGATCCGGGCGGTCAACGACCGTGCCACCGGCACCGTGTCGCCCCAGGAGGTCGACATCTCGGCATTGCTCGCGGCACAGGCCGATCCGATGCTGCGCGGCCCGATCACCGAGTTGCGGGTGTCGCGGACGGGTGTGCGGGCGGCGCTGATCGCTGACGGCAAGGTCTATGTGGCGGTGGTCGAGCGGCGTCCGAACGGCACCTACGCGCTGACGTCGCCGCTGGCGATCGCGGTCGGGCTCAGTACCCGCGCGGTGTCACTGAGCTGGCTGACCGCGGACACGATCATGATCGCCCGCGAGGGCAATATCGATCCGGTGAGCACCGTCTCGATCGACGGTTCGCAGCTGACCTCGCAGATCAGCCAGAACTTGACGCCGCCGGTGCGTTCGGTGAGCGCCTCGCCGCAGTACCAGTACGTGGCCGATTCCCGCGCGGTGCTGGAGCTGACCAGCAATCCCGACGGCGGCGAGCCGTACTGGCGCGAGGTACCCGGCCTGGGATCGAGCGCGGTGCCGGTCCTGCCCGGCTAGCGGTGCCGAACCCGGCTGACTCTCGGGCGACGCGGAGCGGTTGAGTGTCGGTGCCCGGGCGCAGACTCGCGGGATGGGGACGCTGCTGGATCTGGTTCTGCCCGGTGCCTGCGCCGGTTGCGATCGGCCGGGCACGAGTTGGTGCGCGGCCTGCGCCGCCACCCTGGGCCCGCCGCTGCGCGTCCGCCCGCGAGCCGATCCCGGGGTGCCGTGCTGGGCGCTGAGCCCGTATTCCGGCCCGGCTCGGCGCGCCGTGCTGGCCGCGAAGGAACGGGGTCGGCGTGAGCTTGCCGAGCCGCTCGGATACGCCATGGCGACCGCGCTGGCGCGGCTGCGCGCGCCCGGCGCCGGGCTACTGCTGGTGCCCGCGCCGACTCGGGCGCGGGCCGCCCGGCAACGCGGTGGCGACCCGGTCACGCGGACCGCGCGGGCGGCCGCGCGGTGGCTGCCGGATTGCCGGGTGGCGCCCCTGTTGCGGGTGTGGTGCGGGGTACGGGATTCGGTGGGGTTGACACGCTATGAGCGTGAGCACAATCTGCGCGGCCGGATCACAGTGCCGCCGGGGCGCGTCGATGCTGTGGCATTCCGGACAAAAGTCCAGGTCATCCTGGTCGACGATGTGCTGACCACCGGCGCGACGGCGCGCGAGTCGGTGCGTGCGCTGGCCGCGGCGGGAGTGCCGGTGCGGGCGGTTTTGGTGACATGTACTGCTTGACGCCCGGAAATTTGCGTGAACAGTGGCGCACTCGCAGATGTCGTACTAGCGTCGCGGACACACACCCGATCCGGGAGTTTGGAGGTGACGCCTCGGACAATCCTCGTGCCGCGCGATTCCGCGCGATCGCCCCGCGAACTCGGAATCAGAGACTGCTCGGCACGGCTCAAACCCGCCGTACCTGATTCAACAGGTGCGGCCAGATCCGGGAGGTACGCGTGACGACTTCTTCACGACCTTCAGTGCGAGATGCTGAACTTTCGGTGCGTAACGGCGCCGTATTGGACACCGCGGAAGGCGGCCCCGACGCGGAGGACGCACGGGCTCCCCGCGCGGACGTCGTGGTCAAGGGCCGCAACGTCGAGGTGCCAGACCATTTCCGAATCTATGTCGCGGATAAACTCTCCCGACTCGAACGCTTCGATCCGTCGATCTTCATCTTCGACGTCGAGTTGTTCCACGAACGAAACCGGCGGCAGCGCAAGGCATGCCAGCGTGTCGAGATCACCGCGCGCGGCAAGGGCCCCATCGTGCGAGCCGAGGCCTGCGCCGACAGCTTCTACGCCGCGCTGGAGTCGGTCACCGACAAACTGGAGAGTCGTCTGCGCCGCACCAAGGACCGGCGCAAGGTGCACTACGGCGAGAAGACACCGCTGTCCGTCGCCGAGGCCACGGCCGACCTGATCGACGAGTCGCTGTTCGCTCGGTCCAACGGGTCCACCGCCCACGACCATCCGGCCGACCGCACCGAGCAGTCGCCGCAGTTACCGGACTACGAGCCCACCGGCCCCGGCCAGGTAGTGCGCACCAAGGTGCACAGCGCGACTCCGATGACCGTCGACGATGCCCTCTACCAGATGGAACTCGTCGGACACGATTTCTTCCTGTTCCAAGACCGGGAGACCGACCGGCCGTCGGTGGTCTACCGTCGTCACGCCTTCGACTACGGCCTCATCCGGCTCGCGTAGTCGCCCTTCCGCTCACCCGGCCGGATCGGATCCGGCCGGGTGCTTCTGGATTTCCAGGTCTCAGCGGCCGCGAAAGAACGTACGGTGCAGCAGTGATTCGCGCCGCGGCGGCCGCATGGCCTCCAGCATCACCAGGTCCGCGAACGATTCGGCGTCGCGTTCGCGCGCCGTGCCGTAGTCGGTGCGGCCCAGCACATGGGTGATGGATTCCGCCGAGATCGACGGCAGCAGTTCGGTGAGCGCGGCCAGGGAATGCTGGGGTGTCTCGGGGCCGTTGCCTTCCGGGCCATGGCCCAGCAGCATGTGCCCGAGTTCGTGGGCGATGATGTGCTCGGCGTGCCACTGCGTGGTGTCCGCGCCGTAGACGATGACGTCGCTGTCGCGCTTGGCGATCCACAGTCCGCTGCCCGTACCGCAGCCGCTGCCCGCCAGAACGGCGGTGTCGACCGGATGCAGGGTGATCTCTCGTCCGCGATAGTCGGCGACGGCGTCGAGATAGGTGTGCAAGCTCCAGGGGTGGGGTATCGGTACGTCTCGGGAGACCTCCCGGAACCGGTCGTCCAAACCCGCCATGCGATGCGTTCTCCTACAGCAGTTCTGCGATCCCGCCCCGTGACAGGAACAGATGCTACCGAGTTTTCGACCCGGACACCCGTTCGGTGTGCTGGATTACGGCGCTGACCCGGGCCGGATCCACATCCGAGCCGCGCAGGGCGATGCTGGCGACGTGGGCGTCGCGCATGGTGGCGAGTAGTTCGAGTTCGCGGTCGATCGCACCGGCGATGGCGCCGGTGGTGGTCAGATAGTCGGGTTTGACGCCGAAGCAGTGCGCGAGCGCGGTGAGCACATCGGTGCCGACCGCTTCGGCGTCGTAGTCGTCGAACATGCCGTGGCGCAGTCGATCCAGGTGCTCGGCGGGGATGGTGCGCAGTAGCGAACCGCTGATCTGCTCGGCCACCGAGGTGGTGCTGCGTTCGGGCGCCGAACGCGGATGCATGGTCTCGAACAGGCGGTTGATCTTGCGGCTCAGCGGTAGTCGCGCGCGGTCTTCGGTCATCGCCGCCTACCTTTCCATCCCGCGGGCGTTCGCCGCTACCCAGCGGGCGTGGAAACGTGCTTCGGTCGCCGCGTCCACGTCGGCGGAGCGTCCGGCCAGCCAGCGCCGATAGCGCCGTTCGCGCACTTCGTCGGGGTCGTTGACCTCTGCGGGTATCTCCAGCAGGTGCGAGAACGCCATGGCGACAAGGGGATGCAGGTCACGTCCGGGCCCGCCGTTGCGTTCCAGCATGACCGTCGCATAGCGCGCGGACAGCCGGGATACCACCCTGTTCATTTCGGCGACGGCCGACAGCACGGCGGATTCGGTCACTCCGGTGTCCTCGACCGCATCGTTGAGCCGGCCGGTCGAGGCCAGTAAACCGGTCAGGTCGGCGATGTCGAAGCGGATGGAGTCGGGTCCGGCGACGACCGATTCGTCCCCGCCCTCCGAGGTGTCCTCGCGGGCGGTCGGTGTGCCGCCCGCGTAGGTGCGGGCCGCGCTGCCGGGCAGCCAGCGCAGCGGCACGTCCAGCTTGTTGAGGGTGTGGACGCTGATCGAGTCGGTGCCCTCCTCGATCTTGCGAATGGTCGGTGCGGATGGGCCCCCCAGGTCGCCGATCTGCATCTGGGTGAGGCCGAGTTCGTCTCGGCGTTCCCTGATGATCCGGCCGAAGCGCTTCTGCCGCGACAGCTCCGAAGTGCTTTGCATAGTGGTCTTCATCGTAGGGTCCCCCATCATTTCAAGACAAGTTTATAGAAAGTGTTTGAAAAGATTGTAGAAACATTGCTACTGTCTGTACGCGCCGAGTGCGCGACGTCGGCCTAAGTGGTTCTCCAGGAGTCGATCCGGGGCGAGCAGGGGCGTTGCCGGATCGGTGTCCAGGTCTGCTCGTGCAACGGCGCACGGGCGGACTCGGGGCTCAGCGGATTCTGGAGGGGATCGCTGAGCCCTTTGTCGCGCGGACGGCCTCCCTGCCCGGTGGGGTGTGGGGAGGCCCGCTCCCATGACGTAGACCTGCAACTTACTTCGGAGTAAGTTGGTCGGGGTAGGTCTCTCGAAGGGAATTCCGAATGGCAACCAACGCTGCTCGCCGTGCGGTGATCGTCTCCGGTGCGCGCACGCCGTTCCTGCGCGCGTTCACCGACTACACCCGCATGGACTCCATCGCCCTCGCCGGTGCCGCCGTGCGCGGGTTGCTCGAGCGCACTGGGGGATGGTCGGCGGCGGAGCCGCAGGGGCGGGTAATTACAGCACTGTCCGGCGCGCAGGTGCAGGCCATCGTCTGGGGTGGCGTCGTCTTGCCCAGCGCCGCACCGAATATCGCACGCGAGATCGCCTTGGATCTGAAGCTCGACGCGGGCTGCGAGGGGTACACCGTCACCCGGGCCTGCGCATCGGGTCTCCAGGCGATCACCTCCGCCGCGGCCGCCATCGAACGCGGCGAATACGACATCATGATCGCGGGCGGCAGCGACTCCACCAGCAATGCCGAGGTCAAACTCCCGCAGAAGCTGGTGCACGCCGGGGCGCCGCTGGCCCTGGGCAAGCCGAAGGTCAAGGACTACCTCTCGGCCGCCGCGCAATTGGCGCCGTTCACCGACCTGCTGCCGACCCGGCCCAAGATCGCCGAACGCACCACCGGCGAGGTCATGGGCGAATCGGCGGAGAAGATGGCCCGGATCCACGGCGTCACCCGCGTCGAACAGGACGAATTCGCCGCCCGCTCGCATCGTCGCGCCGCCGACGCCATCGATTCCGGCCGCTTCGCCGACGAGGTGCTGCGCGTGCGCACCCCTGAGGGCCTCGAGATCGATCGCGACGGCCTGGTCCGCGCCGACACCAGCGCGGCGAAACTGGCCGAACTGAAGCCGGTGTTCGCCGCGCAGGGCACGGTCACCGCAGGCAACGCCAGCCCGCTCACCGACGGCGCGTCGGCGGTACTGCTGATGAGCGAGGAGAAAGCCCGCGAACTCGGCTACCACCCGCTGGCCGCGTTCAAATCCTGGAGTTATGTCAGCGTCGACCCCGCCGACCAGGTCCTGATCGGCCCGGCCATCTCCATGCCGCGCGCCCTGGACAAAGCCGGAATGTCGCTGGCCGACGTCGATCTCGTCGACATCCACGAAGCATTCGCCGCCCAGACCCTGTCGGTGGTGCGCGCACTCGGCAGCACCGAATGGGCCAAGACTCGCCTGGATCGCGACACCGCGGTCGGCGAAATCGATATCGACAAGCTGAACGTGCACGGCGGATCCGTCGCGCTCGGTCACCCGTTCGGCGCCACGGGAGCGCGGATGGTCACGACCATGGCCAACGAGCTCGCCCGGACGGGTAAGAGCACCGCGCTGCTCGGAATCTGCGCCGCGGGCGGCATCGGCGCATCGGCTGTGCTGGAACGAGTTTGAGCGACCGATGATGGGCTGCCGCCGAGGCGCGGCTGCTCGGGTCGCCGTGGGGCGCGGTCGACGACGATAAAGGCGCCCAGGGGTTTCCATGGGCGCCTTCGTCGTCTGCTGCCTAGTGCTTGCGGCGGGACTTCGGGGCTCGCTTGCCCCGGCTCTCGTTGCGCGCCGCCTCACGACGCTCGCGACGGGTGGAGTGATCGCCCTCGCTGCCGTACTCCTCGGCATCGCTGTGGACGGTGGCATTACCGTCCTCGGCGGGGCCGTAGTAGCTCAGGCCCTGCTGGCTGCGCTCATCGATCCCCTTGGCGCGCAACGCCGCCGGGGCCGCGGTGCCCGCCGGGGGCGGGGTCTGGTCGGTGGGCAGCGGGCGCGGCGCGGACGCACCGACCGGGGAACGCAGGCCCGGATCGACGGAGACGCCCTCGGGCTGCGGCTGCTGCACCTCGACCTGAAGGTTGAACAGGAAGCCGACCGACTCCTCCTTCAAACCGTCGAGCATCGCCGAGAACATGTCGAAGCCCTCGCGCTGGTACTCGACCAGCGGATCGCGCTGCGCCATGGCGCGCAGGCCGATGCCCTCCTTGAGGTAGTCCATCTCGTAGAGGTGCTCGCGCCACTTGCGGTCCAGCACCGAAAGCAGCACCTGGCGTTCGAGATTGCGCATCGAACCCTCGCCGGCCAGGCCGTCGATCTCCTGCTCGCGCTTCTCGTAGGCGGTGTGCGCGTCGTCGAGCAGCGTGTCGGTGAGCTCCTCGCGGGTCAGGTCGCCGGCTTCGCCGACGCCCGACTCACCGGTGAGCTCCTTGTAGTCGTGGCCGACCGGGTACAGCGTCTTGAGCGCCGTCCACAGCTTCTCCAGATCCCAGTCCTCGACGTAGCCTTCGGCGGTGGCGCCGTCCACGTAGGCGGTGATCACGTCGGTGATCATCTCCTGGACCTGGCCCTCCATGTCCTCGCCGCGCAGGATCCGATTGCGCTCGCCGTAGATGACGGTGCGCTGCTGGTTCATCACCTCGTCGTACTTGAGCACGTTCTTGCGGATCTCGAAGTTCTGCTGCTCGACCTGGGTCTGGGCGCTCTTGATCGCCTTGGACACCATCTTCGCCTCGATCGGCACGTCGTCGGGCAGGTTGAGCCGGGTCATGATCGACTCCAGCGCCGCGCCGTTGAAGCGCCGCATCAGTTCGTCACCCAGCGACAGGTAGAACCGGGACTCGCCGGGATCGCCCTGTCGGCCGGAGCGGCCGCGCAGCTGGTTGTCGATACGGCGGGACTCGTGCCGCTCGGTGCCGAGCACGTAGAGACCGCCCGCGTCGCGCACCGCCTCGGCGTCCTCCTCGGTCTGCTGCTTGACCTGCTCGAGTGCCGAATGCCAGGCGGCCTCGTACTCGTCCGGGGTGTCCACCGGGTCCAGGCCCTGCTTGCGCAGCAGGATGTCGGCGATGATGTCGGGGTTGCCGCCGAGCACGATGTCGGTACCGCGACCGGCCATATTGGTGGCGACGGTGACCGCGCCGGGCCGCCCTGCCTCGGCGATGATCGCCGCCTCGTTCTCGTGGAACTTCGCGTTCAGCACGTTGTGCGGGATACCGCGCTTGGTGAACTGCTTGGACAGATACTCCGAGCGCTCCACGCTGGTGGTACCGATCAGCACCGGCTGGCCGTTCTCGTGCCGTTCGGTGACATCGTCGACGACGGCGTTGAACTTCGACTCTTCGGTCTTGTAGATCAGGTCGGACTGGTCCTGGCGGACCATCGGCTTGTTGGTGGGGATCGGGACGACACCGAGACTGTAGATCTGGTGCAGCTCGGCGGCTTCGGTCTCGGCGGTACCGGTCATGCCGGAGAGCTTGTCGTAGAGACGGAAGTAGTTCTGCAGCGTGATGGTGGCCAGCGTCTGGTTCTCCGGCTGGATCTCGACCTTCTCCTTGGCCTCGATCGCCTGGTGCATGCCCTCGTTGTAGCGGCGGCCGACCAGGATGCGCCCGGTGAACTCGTCGACGATGATGACCTCGCCGTCGCGGACGATGTAGTCCTTGTCCTTCTGGTACAGCTCCTTGGCCTTGATGGAGTTGTTCAGGTAGCTGACCAGCGGCGAGTTCGCGGCCTCGTAGAGGTTGTCGATGCCGAGCTGGTCCTCGACGAACTCCACGCCGGCCTCGTGCACGCCGATCGTGCGCTTCTTGATGTCGACCTCGTAGTGCAGGTCCTTCTTCAACAGCGGTGCGATGCGCGCGAATTCGGCGTACCACTTGGACGAGGCGTCGGCCGGGCCCGAGATGATCAGCGGGGTGCGCGCCTCGTCGATGAGGATGGAGTCCACCTCGTCGACCACGGCGAAGTTGTGCCCGCGCTGCACCAGATCATCCAGCGAGTGGGTCATGTTGTCGCGCAGGTAATCGAAGCCGAACTCGTTGTTCGTGCCGTAGGTGATGTCGGCGTGGTACGCGGTGCGGCGCTGAGCCGGGTTCATGCCGCCGAGGATGACGCCGACCTCGAGCCCGAGGAAGCGGTGCACGCGGCCCATCCACTCGGCGTCGCGCTTGGCCAGGTAGTCGTTGACCGTGACCACGTGCACGCCCTCGCCGGACAGCGCGTTGAGATAGGCCGGGAGCACACAGGTCAGGGTCTTGCCCTCACCGGTCTTCATCTCGGCGATATTGCCGAGGTGCAGCGCGGCGCCGCCCATGATCTGCACCTTGTAGTGCTTCTGGTTCAGTACGCGCCAGGATGCCTCGCGGGCCACCGCGAAGGCCTCGAGCAGTAGCTCGTCCAGGGATTCGCCGTCGGCGTAGCGTTCCTTGAACTCGTCGGTCTTGGCGCGCAGCTCGGCGTCGGTGAGCGTCTCGATGTCCTCCCCGAGTGCGATCACCTCGTCGGCCAGATGGGCCAGTCGCTTGACCGTGCGGCCCTCACCAATCCGTAGCAACCTCGTCAGTGTCAGCGCAGGCACGAGTCTCGTCAGTCCTCTGGTCGGTGTGTCAAATGTCGGCCCCCACACCCGCCGGTTACCTGGCGGGTCCGCAGCACGCTCCATGGTAATTGCCGACGCCATGGTAGGCGCCGGTGACCAGCGGCGAACGCCTCGCCCCGGGTCTGTCGCGAATGCGGCGGCTTTCCTCTCTCACCGTAGCCGAGCCGGAGGACCGGCGTCGCTTACGATGGAACCCGTCCGCCGTGTCGACGGCGGCCGGGGCAGCGCAGCTCGCGGGCCTGTCTCCGTAGCGGAGACGCCCCTCGTTCGACCAGGTCCGATCCAAGGAGCAGCGGGCAGCGTGATCACGAGGTTGACGCCGCAGGACGCGTCCTTCTTCCGCCTGGAATCCAGTAGCAATCCGATCCACATCGGCTCGCTCGCCGTTCTCCGCGACACCGATGAACGGCCCGCGATGGACTACGAGCGCCTGGTCGATCTCGTCGAGAGCCGGCTGTCGCTGGTGCCGCGCTATCGCCGCAGGGTGCGCGAGATCCCGTTCGCGCTGGGCCGGCCGGTCTGGGTGCAGGACAGCGGTTTCGACATCACCTTCCACATCCGGCGCTCGGCGCTGCCGCATCCGGGTACCGACGCGCAGTTGCACGAGCTGGTGGCGCGCCTGGCCTCGCGCCCGCTGGATCAGAACCGTCCGCTGTGGGAGATGTATCTGATCGAGGGGCTGGCCGACGGCCGCTGCGCGATCTTCACCAAGACCCATTCCGCCCTGGTCGACGGGGACGGTGCGCTGGAGATCGGGCACGTCATCCTGGACGCCGGCCCCGCGCCGCGCGAGCTGGCCCACGACGCCTGGGTCGCGCCGCGCGAACCCACCGACAGCGAATTGCTGCTGGGTGCGCTGGCCCGGCTGGCCGCGCAGCCGCGGGAGGCGCTGCAGGTGGCCCGCGATGCCAGCGCGGAGGCCTTCGCGCTGGTCGCGGCGGCGGGCCGCGCGGTGGACTCGGTGGTCTCGGCGGTGCGGTCGGTGACCGTCGGCGCGCCGCAGAGTCCGCTGAACGTCAAAACCTCCCGCAATCGCCGCTTCGATGTGGTGCGCAGCGATCTGGCCGACTACCGCACCATCCGAAAGCGTTTCGACTGTTCGATCAACGACGCCATCCTCGCGGTTGTCACGGGGGCTTTGCGCAATTGGCTGCTGTCGCGTGGTGAGGCGCTGACCGAGTCCTCGACGGTGCGCGCGGTGGTGCCGATGTCGGTGTACGTGGAGGGGGGTGACGAGGTGCGCCCTACCAGTGAGGTTTCGTCGTTCCTCATCGATCTTCCGGTGGGAGAACCGAATCCGGTGATGCGGCTGTCGCATATCGCGCACGCCACCGAGGCCAATGGCAGGCACCGGCGTGGCGTCCGGGCGCGCACCCTGGTGCATCTGGCCGGATTCGCACCGGCGAGCCTGCACGCCATGAGCGTGCGCGCGGCGAGTACGTTCGCAGAGCACACGTTCAATTTGGTGATCACCAACGCGCCGGGTCCGCAGACGCCGATGTACATCGGCGGCGCGCGGATGCTGGAGATGTTTCCGGTGTCGCCGCTGCTGCGCAATCAGGCCTCGAGTATCGGGATCACGTCCTACGACGGGCGGGTCTACTACGGACTCAACGCCGATCGCGACGCGATGGCCGATATCGGGGTGCTGGCCGCGGCGGTACACGAATCCATGGAGGAGATGCTCGGTGCCTGTGTCTGACGAAAAGATGCGCGTCTACATTCCCGCCACGGTGCCGATGCTGCGCGCGCTGGTCACCGACCGCGAGATCTTCCCGGTCGGCGCGACCGCGTTCGCGGTCACCCCGGCGCTGCGCGAGGCCTATGCCTCCGGTGACGACGAGGAGCTGGCCGAGGTCGCGATGCTGGAGGCCGCGCGCGCTTCGCTGCGGCTGTTGGCGGCCGCGAGCGAGGACGCGGCTGCTGCCTCCGGCGCGGAGGGGGAGCCGCCGAGTCGCCCGATCTATCGCCGCGCGGTGATCGCCGCCGATGTGGCGGGGGCCAAGCAGCGGCCGGATCTGGATGACGCCGTGGTGAAACTGGCCGGCCCGGTGACCTACAACCAGATCGCGTCGGTGCATGTCGATCTGGCCGACGCCGAGGCCGAGGTGGCCAAGGCCGTGGATGTGATCGATGCCGCCGACCTGGGCGACGCCGATGCCGAATTCGTGCTCGGCGACGCCGAGGATCACCAGCTCGCCTGGTACGCCGCGCAGGAACTGCCCTTCTTGCTCGATCTGCTCTAGGCCGAGTAGGGCGTGCTAACTTACGATGCCGTAACCTGGCGGGCGAGGTGGTTCCAACGACCGCCACAGACATGGGAGAAGTACGGCAGCGATGGTCTTCAAGAATGTGCGGGAGTGGCTGGAGGCCCCGGCCGCGAGTGTTGCCGAGCGCGGTGGACGGCTGAATGTGTTGCGGGGTGCTGTCGCCCGGGTGACCACGCCGCTGCTGCCCGACGACTACCTGCATCTGGCCAATCCGCTGTGGTCGGCCCGGGAACTGCGCGGCCGGATCGTCGAGGTGCGCCAGGAGACCGCGGATTCGGCCACCCTGGTGATCAAGCCGGGCTGGGGCTTCGACTTCAAGTACCAGCCGGGCCAGTACATCGGTATCGGCATTCTGGTGGACGGGCGCTGGCACTGGCGCTCCTACTCGCTGACCTGCCCGCCGAACTGGTCCGAGCCGGGGCACGGCGGCAAGCGCGTCATCTCGATCGCGGTGAAGGCGATGCCGGAGGGCTTCCTGTCCAGCCACCTGGTCAACGGCGTCAAAGCGGGTGCCGTCATCCGCTTGCAGGCACCGCAGGGCGGTTTCGTCATGTCGTTCCCGCCGCCGGAGCGGGTGCTGTTCCTCACCGCGGGCAGCGGAATCACCCCGGTGATGTCGATGCTGCGGGCGATGGACCGGCGTGAGCGCGTCACCGACGTGGTGCACCTGCATTCCGCCCGGACCGCGGCCGATGTGATGTTCGGCAGCGAACTGCGGGCGCTGCACGACCGGCACCCGAGTTTCAGCACGCATCTGCATCTGACCGGCGAGAACGGCAAGTTCAAGCTGACCGATCTGGATGAACGCTTCCCGGACTGGCGCGATCGGGAGACCTGGGCCTGTGGCCCGGCGGCCATGCTCGACGAGATCGAGCAGCACTGGCGTGAGGCGGGTCTGTCGGACAGATTGCATGTCGAACGGTTCGAGGTGGAGCGGTCGGCGATCGGCGAGGGCGGCACCGTCAGCTTCGCCAAATCGGATCGCACGATCGAAGTCGACGGGGCGACCAGTCTGCTCGAGGCGGGCGAGTCGGCCGGGGTTCAGATGCCGTTCGGCTGCCGGATGGGCATCTGCCAGACCTGTGTGCTGACATTGAGTTCCGGGCACGCGCGGGATCTGCGCAACGGTGACGAGAAGCGCGAGGGTGACAAAGTGCAAACTTGCATCTCCGCCGCCGCCGGAGACTGCACACTCGACATCTGAGTTGATCTTCGCTGGTAGGAGCGGCACGGGGGACCGGCGGTGACGCCATGACGGGGTGGGGCGACAGGTACGCTCGAAGAGAATTCGAGCCGACGAAGGGACCCGGGTGGCCATCACCGACATCAAGGCGTTCGCGCACCTGACCGAAGCAGACATCGATATGCTCGGCCAGGAACTCGATGCCATCCGGCGCTCGGTGGAGCTGTCGCGCGGCGAGCGCGATGCCCGCTATATCCGGCGGACCATCGCCGCTCAGCGTGGCCTGGAGCTGGCCGCGCGCGCAATCCTTTTCGGCAGCCGCAACCGGTGGGCCTGGTTCACCGGCACCGCGCTGCTCTCGGTCGCCAAGATCGTCGAGAACATGGAGCTCGGGCACAACATCAGCCACGGTCAGTGGGACTGGATGAACGATCCCGAGATCCACTCCAGCACCTGGGAGTGGGACCAGACCGGCCCGTCGTCGCAGTGGCGGCGTGCGCACAACTACTCCCATCACACCTACACCAATGTGCTCGGCAAGGACGAGGACCTCGGTTTCGGCATTCTGCGGATGACCCGGGACGAGGCCTGGCGTCCGCTGCACCTGGTGCAGCCGGTGGCCAATCTGATCCTGGCCGCGACCTTCGAGTGGGGTATCGCCCTGCACGACTGGAGCATCGAGAAGGAACTGTCCGGTGTCCCGCGCACCCAGTGGAATTCCGAGCCCAACAAGGAGTTCGGCCGCAAGATCGCCCGCCAGGTCGGTAAGGATTTCGTGTTCTTCCCGGCGTTGACCGGTCGGGCCTGGAAGTCCACGCTCAAGGCCAACGCCACCGCCAACCTGATGCGCAATCTGTGGGCCTACGCGGTCATCTTCTGCGGTCACTTCCCCGATGGTGCGGAGAAGTTCACCATCGAGCAGCTCGACGGCGAGACCAGCGGTGAGTGGTATCTGCGTCAGATGCTGGGCAGCGCCAATTTCAAGGCTGGTCCGGCGATGGCGTTCATGAGCGGCAATCTCTGCTACCAGATCGAACACCACCTGTTCCCGGATCTGCCGAGCAATCGCTATGCCGAGGTCGCGGTGAAGGTGCGCGAGCTGTGCGACAAGTACGACCTGCCCTACACCACCGGCTCGCTGGGCAAGCAGTACCTGCTCGCGTTCCGCACCATCCACAAGCTGGCGCTGCCGGACCGGTGGCTAAAGCGCACCGCCGATGACGCCCCGGAGACGTCCTCCGAACGCAAGTTCGCCGGGATTACCGGATTTGCCCGCCCCGCCGGCTCCGCCGGCTTCCACCCGCGAATGCCCTCCTTGCCGACTGCCGCGCACCTACACGAAACCTGGGCCGAAACCCACATCATTCCGATCGATCCGGCGACCGGTCGGCGCTACGGGTTGCGGTCGGCGTTGCGGGAGGCGAAAGTAGTGCTCAAGGAGAAGGCCAGGCACGAGAAAGAAGTGCTGCGCGAGGCCAAGCGAGCCTTGAAGACCAAAGCGCGGGCTTAGCATCTCCTAACTGCGTTGGCAATACGGGATTTGCCACACTTTCCTAGGAGAACTCACAACCTACGGTGTCGTAACTTACGGTACTGTAACCCGCATGGCGATCTCGGATGTCAAGGAATACGCACACCTCACCCCGGAGGATGTCGAAGCTATCGGGGCCGAACTCGATGCCATTCGCCGTGAAGTCGAGTCCGCGCGAGGTGAGAGCGATGCCCGCTACATCCGCAATGTGATCCGGCTGCAGCGCGCGTTGGAAATCAGCGGCCGCGGGGTCCTGTTCTTCAGTCTCTTCCCCCCGGCCTGGCTCGCGGGTACCGCGCTGCTGGGCACGGCGAAAATCATCGAGAACATGGAGATCGGCCACAATGTCATGCACGGCCAGTGGGATTGGATGAACGATCCGGAAATCCACTCCACCAACTGGGAATGGGACAACGCCGGGCCCTCCGAACACTGGAAGATCACCCACAACTTCCTGCACCACAAGTACACCAATGTGCTCGGCATGGACGACGACATCGGCTACGGCCTGCTGCGCGTCACCCGCGACCAGCGATGGTCGCCGTTCTACCTGGGGCAGCCGGTGTACAACCTGCTGCTACAGATGTTCTTCGAATATGGTGTCGCCATCCAGCATCTCGAGCTCGGCAAGGTCGCCAAGAAGAAGTGGCCCGCGGGCAGCCCCGAGCGCATCCAGTTCGAGGAAGACCGCAAGCTGGTGCTCAAGAAGATCGGCAAGCAGGCCGCCAAGGACTACCTGATCTTCCCGCTGCTCACCGGTCCCTCCTTCCTCGGCACGCTCAGCGCCAACTTCGCGGCCAACGTGATCCGCAATGTGTGGACCAACGCGGTCATCTTCTGCGGTCACTTCCCCGACGGCGCCGAGAAATTCACCAAGGGTGATGTCGCCACGGAGACCCAGGGCGAGTGGTACCTGCGCCAGATGCTGGGCAGCGCCAACATCTCCGGCGGCAAGGTCATGCACTTCATGACCGGCAACCTGAGCCACCAGATCGAGCACCACCTGTTCCCCGATCTGCCGTCCAACCACCTGGCCTCGATCGCGGTCCGGGTGCGGGCGATGTGCGACAAGTACGACCTGCCCTACACCACCGGCTCGCTGCCGGTGCAGTACTTCAAGTCGTGGCGCACCATCATGAAGCTGTCGCTGCCCAACAAGTACCTGCGCCGTGGCACCGACGACGCGCCGGAAACCAAGTCGGAGAAGGCGTTCGGCGGGGCCGCGCTGATCGACGCGGCCACCGGCAAGCGCACCGGCCTGCGGACCAAGCTGCAGCAGGGCCGCAAGCGCCTCGGGCGTCGCGAGCCGGTATCGGTCTGATCCGAAACCATCGACCGGGAGTCCAGCCGAGCTGGGCTCCCGGTTTCGTTGTGCGCGGACCCGGCGCGGGCTACCGGCTCGGCACTGGTTGACTGGGCCGGTGAGTGCTGAGCAGTTGTACGAGGTGATCCGGCGGCGGCGAGACGTGCGCGCGGAGTTCACCGGCGACCCGGTCGACGACGCGACGCTGCTGCGGATCCTGGATGCGGCGCATCGCGCGCCGAGTGTCGGCAATTCCCAGCCCTGGGATTTCATCGTGGTCCGGGATCCGGCCACGCTGCGCGCTTTCGCTGACCATGTCGCGCAGCGGCGCGGCGACTTCCATGCCGCGCTGCCGCCGGACCGCGCCGCCACCTTCGATCCGATCAAGATCGAGGGCATTACCGAGAGCGGCACCGGCATCGTCGTCACCTACCGCCACGACCGCGGCGGCCCGCACGTCCTCGGCCGCGCCACCGTCCCCGAAACCGGGGTCTACTCCGCCGTGCTCGCCATCCAGAATCTCTGGCTCGCCGCCACCGCCGAGCACATCGGCGTCGGCTGGGTCTCCTTCTACGACCCCGACTTCCTGGCCGACCTCGTCGCCCTCCCCGCCGACGTCCAGCTCGTCGCCTGGCTCTGCGTCGGCCCGGTCCACGCCTTCCAAGACACTCCCGATCTGGAACGTTTCGGCTGGCGCACCGGCCGCCCGCTCACGGACGCCATCCATCACGAAACCTTCGGTGCCTGAGCCTCGTTCAACTCCGCCGCATTGCCCCGGATCGCGTCTCGTACCGCCTGGTCTCGGGCGAATCGAGCCGATCCGCGCCGGGCCGGCCGATCGCCACAGCGTGGCCCGATGTGGTGCGTGCGATCGGCAAGTAGTGTCGTCCTCGGAACGGGACCGTGGGAACGCGGCGACGAGTGGGGACGTGCTGATGGCGACATCGAATACTTACATCGAGAAGCTCACCTGGGATCGGCAGGCCAATGCCGCCTATCTCGCGATGCGCGGCGAGCGATCGGAACCGCGGCGTGCGGCGCGGACGCTGGTGGCCCGGGCGGAGGACGGAGCCGTCGTAGCCGCCCTCGACTTCGGGGCGGACGGCACGCTGCTCGGGGTGGAATTGCTCGATGCCGATACCCAGCTGACGGCTGAAATGAAATCGGCCGCAACGGATATCACCGGCGCTACCGCCGAATAGCGGCCGCGAAATATCTACCGCGTTCAGTACACCGTGACGATGTAGGCGTTGTCGTCGATCGCGACGCAGATCTTGTTCCAGCAGACCTCCCAGGTCTGGTGGTCGGGCTGCCAGCGGCCGTTGTTGCGGGATCGCACTGGATACCGGCTGGTCGATTCCGGTGCGGTCGAGCCCCGCGCCGTGGCGTGTGGCCGGCGTTCCGGCGGCCGGAACTGCCGCCGGGGCCAGGGTTCCGGCCAGGCGTAGGAAGTTCCGCCGCCCGATCGGGTGCCCGGATTCGGCATTACCTGGGCACTCCGGCCAGATGGACCGGAGCGGATGGCTGGTGCGGGAACTCGCCGAGCCCGGAGCGCATCAGTTGGGAGCGGCTGACTACGCCCAGGGCGTCGTACAGTTCGCGGACACGGCGGTACATGGAGCGTTCCGACATGTAGTTCTGGCGGGCGATCTCGGCGATGGTCCGGGAGCTGCGCAGCAATTCCAGGAGGCGAATGTCGTTGTCGTTCAGTGGCTTTCGGTGATGTACGGGTTTCGGTGCGTGGGCAGGTTCGCGGGAGCGCACGGTGGGGGCCGAGGTGAGCGTGGTCGGCCTGGAGCGAACGGAGGCAGGGTGGGCGTGCTGACGCAGCTGGGCGCAGATCATCTCGGCTTGCCGTTCGCCGGGGATGGCGACGTTGATCACGAAGTTGGCGCCGGATCGGATCGCGAAATAGGTGCAGTGCCCGGTCACGTCGTTGGTGACCGCGACGAGCAGGCCGACCGCGTGGCGGGCGCGGATCGCGCGCAGCTCCTCGGCCTGGTACTCGGCGTTGACCGGCAGCAGGATGGGCGCGCCGCCCAGGTCGGTGTGGGCGGCGAGCTCGTCGGTGTCGGCGAACTCGAGCTGGAACGAACGCGCGAACCGCGTCAGCCAGGCGCCGTCGGCGCTGCCCATACAGTCGTGAAAGCTCTTGTGCGCGAAAATGATCGGCCGGGTATCCGGGCCGAGTGGCCGTACCGCCGTCGCAGTGCTCCCCTTGCGTATGTCGATCACGGTCAACTCCCCGTCCTTTCGCCCTGACCGCCGGGTACCGGCGCTCGAGACTGAACATCCTTGCTACTTGCATTGACGCAACAGCCACGCGATCGGTTCCATGGTCCGGCAAGAGATTTCGGATCGCCGGGCGCTACCAGGCGTCGTTGGCGTTGAGGGCGTTGAGCAGCATGCGGATGGCGGCGACCCGGCGCTCCTTTCCGGGGAGCAGGTCGAGGGCGCATTCGGGGTCGGCGGGCGGGCCGAGATGGGTGCAGCCGCGGGGACAGTCCTCGATGGCGGCGGCGAGGTCGGTGAAGGCGGCGATGACGTCGTCGGGGGTGATGTGGGCCAGGCCGAAGGAGCGGACCCCCGGGGTGTCGATGACCCAGCCGCCCGCAGGTAGGGGCAGGGCGACGGACTGGGTGGAGGTGTGCCGGCCCTTGCCGACACCGGAGACGATGCCGACCGCCCGATCCGCTTCGGGCACAAGACGATTCACCAACGTGGACTTGCCGACACCGGAATGCCCGATCAGCGCGGTGAGCTTGTCGTCGAGCAGGGTGTTGACCGGTGCGAGCGGGTCGTCCACACCGCCGTAGACGATGGTGAGATCGAGATCGTCGAAGGCGGCGGCGAAATCGGAATCGGCGGCCAGATCGTGCTTGGTCAGGCACAGAATCGGTTGCAGCCCACCGGCATACGCGGCGACCATGGCCCGTTCTACGAACCCGGTGCGCGGCGGCGGATCGGCCAGCGCCACCACGATGAACAACTGCTCGGCGTTGCCGACTACGACACGTTCGAACGGATCGGTGTCATCGGCGGTGCGCCGCAACACCGTTCGCCGTTCGGCAACGCGCACGATCCGAGCCAGCGTGTCCGGCTTCCCGGACAGATCGCCGACCACATCGACCTGATCGCCGACCACGATCGGCGTGCGGCCCAGCTCCCGGGCCCGCATCGCCACGATCGGCCGCTCCGGATCCCCGTCCAGTACACAGCCCCAGCGCCCGCGATCCACCGACACCACCATCGCCGATACCGCGTCACTGTGCTGCGGCCGGGTCTTCGTCCGCGGACGCGAACTCTTCCCCGGCCGAACCCGCACATCGGATTCGTCGTAGCTGGAAGACTTGCGCCCCCGGCTCAGTGTGCCGCCGCCGGATTCAGCATCGCAGCCCACAGGTCGACGAAGTCGGGCAGCGTCTTGGCGGTGGTGCCGATGTCCTCGATCTCGATGCCGGGCACCGCGAGCCCGAGGATCGCACCCGCGGTCGCCATCCGGTGATCGGCGTAGGAATGCCAACGGCCACCGTGCAATTCGGTGGGAACGATCTCGAGCCCGTCCTCGGTCTCGGTGACCTTGCCGCCGAGCCGGTTGATCTCGGTGGACAGCGCCGCCAGCCGGTCGGTCTCGTGCCCGCGCAGATGCGCGATGCCGCGCAGGATCGACGGCGAATCCGCGAGCGCGGCGAGCGCGGCCACGGTCGGGGTGAGTTCGCCGACATCGTGCAGGTCGATATCGATACCCGCGAGCCGGTCCGGCCCCTTCACGGTCAGCACGCCGTCGAAGCGCCGCGCTTCCGCGCCCATGCGCACGAGGATCTCCCGGATGACATCGCCCGGCTGCGTAGTGAGCCGCGGCCAGTGCGGAATGCTGACCTCGCCGCCGGTGATGGCCGCGGCCGCCAGGAACGGCGTCGCGTTGGACAGGTCGGGTTCGACGTCCCAGTCGACCGCGCGGATCGGGCCCGGGTGCACGGTCCAAGTCTGCGCCTTGCGGCTGTCGGCGGGCTCCTCCACCGTGACGTCGGCGCGCCGCAGCATCTCCACGGTCATCTCGATGTGCGGCATCGACGGCAGCGCCTTGCCGTCGTGGTGCACGGTCAGCCCCTGCTCGAAGCGCGCACCGGAGAGCAGTAGCCCGGACACGAACTGGGAGGACCCGGACGCGTCGATGGTGACCGTGCCGCCGCGCAGCGTGCCGGCGCCGTGCACGGTGAAGGGCAGGGCGTCGCCGTCGATCCGGGCGCCGAGCCCGCGCAGCGCGTCGAGAATGGTGCGCAGCGGCCGCACCCGGGCCTGCGCGTCGCCGTCGAAGGCGACCGCCCCGGAGGCCAGGGTGGCGGCGGGCGGCAGGAACCGCATGACGGTCCCCGCGAGCCCGCAGTCGACGGTGCCGCCGCCGAGCGGTCCGGGGGTGACGGTGAGGGTGTCCCCGTCACCCTCGATGTGCGCACCGAGCGCGCGCAGTGCCCCGATCATCAGATTGGTGTCGCGACTGCGAAGCGCCCCGGTGATCGTCGAGGGCCCGTCCGCCAACGCCGCCAGAATCAAGGCACGATTGGTGATCGATTTGGATCCGGGGAGGGTAACGGTGGCTCGGACAGGAACATCGACGTGGGGCGCTGGCCAATAAGTCACAGGTCCATCTTCGCCCATCACATCGAGTCGGGACCAGTCGCACTCGATCGCGGCTGGTCCCGGCCGGATGGGCTACCGGTGACGGCCGTGCAGGAACGGCACCAGCTTGCGGAGCAGGTTCATCGTGGAGTCGGTGCGCGAATAGGACAGTAGCGCCATGCCGGGGATGGTGAAGCGCTGAACCGCGATCGAGTGGGGGCGCGCGAATTCCCGGAGGCCGGGTTCGCCGTGGATACGGCCGATGCCGGAGTCGCCGACGCCACCGAAGGGCAGGCCGGGGATGGCGGCGAAGGCCAGCACCGAGTTGACCGAGGTGGCGCCGACTCGCAGCCGACGGGCGATGGCCAGGCCGTTGCGCTTGGAGTACACCGCCGAGGAGAGGCCGTACTTGGATTTGTTGGCCAGGTCGACGGCTTCGTCGACGCCGTCGACGGTCTTGATGGTGACGGTGGGGCCGAAGGTCTCCTCGGCGACCGCCTCGGAATCCTCGTCCACGTCGACCAGGACGACCGGTTCGATGAAGGGGCCCTTGACGGATTCGGGGCCGCCGAGCACCGCGGTGCCGCCGTTCTTCAGCGCGTCGTCGATGTGGCGGCGCACGATCTCGATCTGACTCGGCATGGTCATCGGGCCGTAGTGTGCCGTGTCGCCGGAGCCGGGCTTGATCTCACTCAGGATCCGCTTGACCTCGGCGACGAATTCCTCGCGCACCGACCGGTCGACGTACACCCGTTCCACGCCCGCGCAGGTCTGGCCGCTGTTGGCGGTGGCGCCCCAGGCCACGGCGTCGGCGGCGGCCTTCACATCGGCATCGCCGGCGACGATGACCGCGTCCTTGCCGCCGCATTCGAGCAGCACGGGGGTGAGCGTGTCGGCCGCGGCCGCCATGATCCGCTTGCCGGTCGCGGTGGAGCCGGTGAAGGCGATCTTGTCGACGCCGGAGCGGACCAGCGCGGCGCCGGTCGCGCCGTAACCGTTGATGGTTTCGAAGATGCCCGCGGGCAGGTCCGGGTTGGCCTTCTTGAACGCGGCGGCCAGGAAATTGCCGATGCCCGTGGAGAATTCGCTGGGCTTGAACACCACGGTGTTACCGGCCGCGAGCGCGTAGCCGATGGAGCCGTTCGGGGTGTAGACCGGGTAGTTCCAGGGCCCGATGACGCCGACCACGCCGAGCGGGCGGTGTTCCAGGCGCGCGGAGAAGTTGGACATGAGCGGGCCGGGGAAGACCTTCTTGGGTCCGAGGATCTTCTTGGCGTTCTTGGCCGCCCAGGCGATGTGCTCGAGCGCCAGCATGAGTTCGAGGAAGGCGTCGTCGAGCGGTTTGCCGTTCTCCCGGTGGATCAGCGCGCAGAATTCCTCGGAGTCCGCGACCAGCTGGGATTCCCAGCGCTGCAAGTACTTTCGGCGTTCGCCGTAGCCGAGCGCGCCCCAGGTGGCGGCGGCGGTGCGTGCCTTGGCGACGGCCGCGCGCACCGCGTCCTCGTCGTCGATGGTGTAGGTGGCGATGACCTCCCCGGTGGCTGGATCGACCGACTGCAATGCCGTTTCGGGGGTGGTCTCGGTGGTGGTCACGTGGAACTCTCCTCTACCTCTGCGGTGGCCCGGTCGGTGCGCGCACCGGAGCGGACGAAGTGTGATCCACCCCATCCGGTGAGAGAATGTTAAGGCAAAACTCTCACCAGGTCACCCCGCTGACCCCCATTTTCCCCGAACTTGTCGGCCAGCAGTGGCACGATCGAGATATGTGCGGACGATATGCGACCACGACGAACCCCGGCAAGCTGGCGGTCGAGCTGGACGCCGTCGACGAGACGGGCAGCGAAAACGATTCCAGCGATACCGGTTTCGCGAATTACAACGTCGCCCCGACCAACCGCGTGCTGACGGTCGTGGAGCGGCACGAGCATGGCCACCCCGACGACGATCCGAAGCTGCGCCTGCGCCGCATGCGCTGGGGCCTGATCCCCGTCTGGACGAAGGCGGCCGAGCCGGGCATCCCGGAAAAGGGCAAACCACTGTTCAACGCCCGCGCCGACCGGGCCGCCACCGCACCGTCCTTCCGCGACGCGGTGAAGTACCGGCGCTGCCTGGTCCCGATGGACGGCTGGTACGAGTGGCTGGTCGAGCCGGATGCCACCAAGAAGGGCAAAGTGGCCAAGCAGCCCTATTTCATGGCCAATGCCGATGGTTCCCGGCTCTACATGGCCGGGCTGTGGTCGGTGTGGCGGGACAAATCCCTGGAAAACGCCGATCCGCTGCTGTCCTGCACGATTCTCACCACCGACGCGGTCGGCGATCTGACCCGCATTCACGACCGGATGCCGCTGGTGATGCCGCGCGCGCACTGGGACGCTTGGCTCGATCCGGATCATCCGGCCCCCGCGGAACTGCTGGAAACGCCCACCCCCGATGTCGTCTCCGCGATCGTGGCGCGGCCGGTCTCCCAGCTGGTCAACAGCGTGCGCAACAACGGTCCGGAACTGCTCGACGCCGTGACCAACTGACAGGCGCGGCCGAGCGGATCAGCCCGGGCTGATCGGCTCGGCCGGGAACGCGGTGCTCAGAGCTTGCAGGGCACCGTTTCGGTGGCGAGGCTGAACCCGCATTTGATGACGCCCGCGCCCAGATCGATCATCTTGTTGACCAGTCCGCCGCCCATCTTCTCGGCCTTCTCGGGCTTGCGGGCTTCGGGCTTGCTCTCGGCCTGCTGGCCGGGGACCTCCACCTGGATGACCACCGGGTCCGCGAGTGCGGGGGCGGCCAGCGGGCCGAGGGTCAGTGCGGTCGCGCCGAGCGCCGCGACCAGGCAGCGGGTGACCAAGCGGTGCTGAGACTTCATGGGGAGCATCACATCCTCGGGTCGGACGAATCGGACCTTGCAGGAGCCGGCTTCATTACCGCACAGATCGACGGCCGCCGGTTGGATGCCACACGGTTTGTTTCTAACCTGCGGTAATCGGCGCGGTGACCGCGCCGGTCAGCCGGACCAGCTCGGGCGGGGCCAGTTCGATCTCCAGCCCGCGCCGCCCGGCGCTGCACAGCATCCGGTCCCAGGTCAGCGCCGAGGTGTCCACCACGGTCGGCAGGCGCTTGCGCTGGCCCAGCGGCGAAATGCCGCCCAGCACGTAACCGGTGGTCTTCTCCGCCTTCGACTTGTCCGCCATGACGGCCTTCGGCGCGCCGAGGGCGGCGGCAGCGGCCTTGAGCGACAAGGTGTTCGGCACCGGCAGCACCGCCACCGCCAGCGTGCCGGTGGACAGTTCGAGCACCAGCGTCTTGAAGATCTGCTCCGGCCGCACCCCGAGTTCGGCGCCGAGCGCGTCGACCGCCTCGGTGCCATAGGAATCCGAGCGCGGATCGTGCGTGTAGGCGTGTACGCGATGCGCCACCCGGGCCTGGGTCAGGGTGCGGATCGCCGGTGTCGAGGCTCCAGCCATGCTGCGACTGTAATTCGCCGGGAACACGGGGCCGCCCGCGCCTGTTGCACGCCATAGCAGTCAGTTGCCGGATGTGTGAGGAGAAGATCGGTGCCCGTAGTACTCGACGAACGTCCCGTCCTGACCGGGCCCGCCGACCCGCAGTTCCCGATCGTGGTGCAGTTGCCGGTAGATTTGGCAAGTAACCCGCCCGACCGGAGGTCCGAGGGGCGAAGCCCCGAAGCCCCGGGGGGTGTGGGGGGAACGCCCACGAAAATCGAAGGGACAGGTGTGACGAGCGACGATGTGGACGGACCGGCCGCCGCTGTCGACGAAGCGGAACTGGCACAGCGGTTCGAGCGCGACGCGCTCCCGATGCTGGACCAGCTCTACGGCGCCGCGCTGCGCATGACCAGGAACCCCGCCGACGCCGAGGACCTGGTGCAGGAGACCTACGTCAAGGCGTTCCAGGGATTCAAGAGCTTCCGCGAGGGCACCAATCTGCGGGCCTGGCTCTATCGGATCCTGACCAACACCTACATCAACTCCTACCGCAAGAAGCAGCGCCAGCCCGCGCAGTACCCGACCGACGAGATCACCGACTGGCAGCTCGCTGCGACCGCCGAGCACACTTCGACGGGTCTGCGCTCGGCCGAGGTGGAGGCGCTGGACGCGCTACCCGACGACGACATCAAGGCCGCGCTGCAGGAACTCCCGGAGGAGTTCCGGATGGCGGTCTACTACGCCGATGTCGAGGGCTTCCCTTACAAGGAGATCGCCGACATCATGGGTACCCCCATCGGTACTGTGATGTCCCGGCTGCACCGCGGCCGTAAGCAACTGAAGGGTTTGCTCGCCGATGTGGCGCGCGAGCGCGGGTTCAACCGCGGTGAACGGCAGGAGGTCAAGCAGTGAGCGACGACATGGAGCTCGACTGCCGGGCGGTACTCGCCGATGTCTGGCTGATGCTCGATGGTGAATGCGACGAGGCCACTCGTGCCCGGCTGCAACACCACATGGATCACTGCTCGCCCTGCATCGAGGCCTACGGCATCGAGGAGAAGATCAAGGGTCTGCTCAGCCGCAAATGCGGTGGCGACCGGGCGCCCGATTCGCTGCGCGATCGGCTGACGCTGGAGATCCGGCAATCGGTCACGATCACCGAGATCCGAACCGAAGAGGCCTGAGGGCCGATAAGCATTGAGCGGCCCGCGCTTCCGATGGAAGTGCGGGCCGCTCGGTGTTTCACACGTTCGCTACGCCTCAGCTGTTGGGACGCTTGCCGTGGTTGGCTGCGTTCCCCTTGCGGCTGCGCTTCTTACGTCCACGCTTACCCATGAGTAGGCTCCCTTCTGATCGAAGGTCATTCTTTCACGTGTGGTTGGCTGTACCTTCAGCGGATAGACCGAACCGAAGAAGAGGTGTCCATGGCCGAGGAAGTGCGCGCTGAGATGGTGTCGACCGTCTTGACCGTCGACGTCGAGGTCGGCGACAAGGTGCACGTGGATCAGGCACTGATCCTGCTCGAGTCCATGAAGATGGAGATCCCGGTGCTGACCGAGGTCGAGGGGGAGGTCACCGAGATCGCGGTCCGGCCGGGCCAGGTGCTGCAGGCGGGCGATCTGATCGCCGTGATCTCCTGATCGAGACGTAGAACCGACGTGGCGACTCTCAGTGAGCTTCTTGCCGAACACACCGACCTACCTGGCATCGCCGTAGACCATCTGCAACGTGTGGTGGGTGACTGGCAGTTGCTCGCTGATCTGTCCTTCGCCGATCTGCTGCTGTGGGTCGGCGCCGGGCCGGTCGCCGACGGCGCCGACGTGGTCTGCGTCGCGCAGTGCCGTCCGACCACCGCCGCGACCGTGCACCTCGAGGACAAGGTCGGTACCACCGCCACCCAGGACGATCATCCGCAGGTATTCGACGCGCTGCTCAGCGGCAAGATCGTGCGCGCGGACAGTGACGCGGAAGCGGCCGGTGTCTACCACCCGCATCCGGTGCATGCCATTCGCGAGGCGATCCCGGTGCGCTGCGGCGAGGACGTGATCGCCGTGCTGTCGCGCGATACCGACACCCAGCGGTCCAAGGTGCGCAGCACCCTGGAGATCGCGTATGTGGCCTGCGCCGACGACCTGTGCCAGATGATCTCCGACGGCACCTTCCCGACCACCGAGGACCGCGCCGCCACTCATTCCAGCCCGCGTGCCGGTGACGGGTTCATCCGCCTCGACACCGAGGGCAGTGTGGTCTACGCCAGTCCGAACGCGCTCTCGGCCTATCACCGGATGGGGTTGCAGAGCGATCTGGCCGGTCAGGATCTCGCGGTCACCACCCGCTCGCTGATCACCGACCCGTTCGACGCCCAGGAGGTGGTCGGCGATATCCAGGCGGCGCTGGCCGGGCGCACCGGCCGCCGGATGGAGGTCGAGGCGCGCGGGGCCACCGTGCTGCTGCGCACCCTGGTGCTGCGCCCACACGGTGAATTGGCCGGCGCCGCAGTCCTTGTCCGCGATGTCACCGAGGTGAAGCGGCGCGACCGCGCGCTGCTGTCCAAGGACGCGACCATTCGCGAGATCCACCATCGGGTGAAGAACAATCTGCAGACCGTGGCCGCGCTGCTGCGACTACAGGCGCGCCGTACCGAGAACGAGGAGGCGCAGGTCGCGCTGACCGAATCGGTGCGCCGCGTGACGTCGATCGCGTCGGTGCACGAAATGCTGTCCATGTCGGTGGACGAAGAGGTCGATCTCGACGAGGTGGTGGATCGGCTGCTGCCGATCATGGCCGATGTGGCGACCGTGCATACAACTCGGATCAAGGTGCGCCGGGCGGGTTCGCTGGGGGTTTTCTCGGCCGAACGCGCGACACCGTTGGTGATGGTATTGACCGAATTGGTGCAAAATGCGATCGAGCACGCATTCGATTCGGGTGAAAACGGCACGGTGACAATTCGTTCCGAGCGATCGGCGCGCTGGCTGGACGTGATCATCAGCGATGACGGCCGCGGGCTGCCCGCCGGATTCAGTCTGGAATCCTCCGACCGGCTGGGCCTGCAGATCGTGCGCACGCTGGTCACCGCGGAGCTGGGCGGTTCGATCGGCCTGCACCCCGGCGCGGATGTCGGCACCGACGCGGTGCTGCGGGTTCCGCTGGGGCGGCGTTCCGGGCGCTGAGCCCGAGATCCCTTGTGGCGCAAATAAGCCCGGCACCTGTGTGGGTGGTGCCGGGCCGAATCGCGTTGCCGGGCCGGGGGCTGTGGCCCGGTAACGCCGGGGTCGTCGCTAGACGACGGTGCGGGTCCGGGTGCGCGCGTTACGACGCTTGAGCGCCCGGCGCTCGTCTTCACTCATACCACCCCACACTCCGGCATCCTGACCGGACTTCAGGGCCCAGGACAGGCAATCGGCAGTGACGGGGCAGCGAGCGCAGACCAGCTTGGCATCGGCAATCTGCGCGAGCGCAGGACCACTGTTACCCACCGGGAAGAACAGCTCAGGGTCCTCGTCACGACAGATGGCCTTGTGGCGCCAGTCCATTCCTCTGCTCCTTTGCTGGGCGCCACAAAAGGCGCCGTCTGGTTTGTGGATCGTTCACTTGTGCGACTGGAAAGTTTCCGCACGGTTGCTTGTGAATGCTTTCACGAACACCGTAGATGTCAATAGGTATCCGGTGCACCGTGGGGAAGCTCACGCTCTCAAAGTCCCCAACGTGGGAACCTGCGGGCTCCTTTGTACTCGCTCTCCCCGGTTTTCGCAGCGCAACCGAATGTTTCAGATCGCGTTTCGTCGTCAACGAGGCTGTGGGGCCACCACTTCGAGTACCCCCGGCACCGAGGTGAAATCCACCACGTTGCGTTTTCCGATAAAGTCGCCATCGATTTGCAGGCCGATCGGCACCGCCGACTCGATGCGCACCGACGGCACGTCATCCTCGCGAAACAAATTGCGCGACTTGGGATTTCCATCGGCGGCCAGCAGCTGCCGGGCCAGCAGCAGGGTCGGGACCACATCCATCGACCGCACGGCAAACACGCCGAGACCCGCCTCGAAGGTGGTGCCCGGGTTGGTGTGCACCGGGGTCGCGTTCAGATACGTCCACGGACTGGTGTTCGTTACGAAGGCGTAATGCACGGCGTCCACCGCCGGTCGGCCCGGCACCTGGACCCGGACACCGGGCTCCCTGCGCTTGGCCCGGAAGAACTGTCGAACTGTTGTGCGGAGGTAGCGGGCCGGAGTGGCCGCGTGGCCGTTCGCACGGCTGGCGTCGATCGCCTCGCACACGTCGGCGTCCAGGCCGACACCGGCGCTGAAGGTGAACCAGCGGTCATCGGCCAGGCCCAGGCCGATCGTGCGGTCCTTGCTGAGGGTGAGCAGGTCGATCAGCTGATTGGTCGCGGTCACCGGATCCGGCGAGATGCCGAGCGCTCGGGCGAACACATTCGCCGAACCGCCCGGGATCACACCCAGGCGCGGCCGCCACACCTGACCGTCGTCGACCTGCGGCAGCGGGAGGAACCCGTTGATCGTCTCGTTCACCGTCCCATCGCCGCCGTGCACGACGATCAGGTCCATCTCGTTGGTGGAGGCCCACTGCGCCAGCTCGGCCGCGTGACCGCGGTGCTGGGTGTGCGCAACGGTCAGCTGCGTGCGGCTCTCCAGCGCGTGTGCCAGCAGATCCCTGGTCTCCGGTGTGGTGGAAGTGGCATTCGGATTCACGATCAGCAGGGTCCGCACGGTCGGAAGCCTAGTTGGCGACGGCGCGCGATCCGACATGCCGTCCCCGGGCTGTGGCTCGTAGGCTTGGCCCGTGGTTGACAGCGACAGGAATGCGGGAAGCGCGGGCGTCCCCGCGACAGTGCGCGGCGCGGGCGGGCTGGTGGCACTCGAGGGGGCTGTCGCGGTGACCGTGGCGGTCGTCCTGGTGGTGCGCGGGCTGCTCGGGCACGACCAATCCGCGACCAGCGGCTACGGCACGGCCGCGTGGTTCGGCATCCTGGGCGGCGCGGTCCTGGCCGCCGGGCTCGGGCTGCTGACCGGGCACCGCTGGGGCCGCGCCATCGCCGTGATCGCGCAGATCCTGATGCTGCCGGTGGCGTGGTCGCTGCTCACCGATTCGCATCAGCCGGTGTACGGGGCGCTACTCGGCATCGTCGCCGTCGCCTCGCTCGGGCTGCTGTTCGCACCGGCGTCCACCCGGTGGATGACCGAGGGGTACGGCGTCGATCCGAGCGCCGAGACCAAATCCTGACGGGCTCGGCGTGACCGGGTCGGGCGTGGTGCGTCGCGCATCGAGCCCCATCCGACGGGTTCGGTGGCCGGAGCCCGCTATACAGGCCGATGTGGGTCAGGCAGGTCGAGCAGGGCCTGGCGGCAGAGGCGATCGGCTCGGCGGGTGGTCTCCGGCTGGCGGTAGGCGGGGGTGAGTGCGAGCACCTGTGCGCATGCGGTGTCCAGGTCGATGCGGTGGCCGATCGAGACGAAGACCGGTTTCACGCCGGTTCGGGTGCGCAGAGCGCGGCCGACGACCTCGCCGTCGATCAGCAGGTCGGTGCTCGCGCCGCGTTCGGGAGCGGGTTCGGTGTAGTCGCCCCATGCCGACTTCGCGACGCCGAGAGTCGGTATGCCGGTGAGGATTCCGAGGTGGCAGGCGAAACCGAAGCGGCGCGGATGCGCCAGGCCCTGGCTGTCGCAGACGATCAGATCCGGTGTGGTGCGGAGCTTTTCGAGCACGGTCAGCGAGGTGGGCAGCTCGCGGAAGGCGAGCAGGCCCGGCACGTACGGGAAATCCGTGGTGCCGTGTGCGACAGCGGTTTCCAGCGGGCGCAGCGTGGCGGCGTCCAGGACGACCGCCGCAGCGGCGACCACGCCGGACTCGTCGTAGGCCGAGTCGAGCCCGGCGACGGTGCGGAATTCCGGTGCGCGCGGGTTGGTTCGGTCGACCAGCGGGCGCAGCTCGTCCTGTAGCGCCATGGCCGCCTCGGCCGTGGCGGGCCAGCTCTCCGGCCTGTGCACCCGCATTGTCATCCCGTTCTGGTCGCGGAAATCATTGGCGACCATGATAATTCGTCGACTCAGCGCGCTGTGCGGGCGAGTCGGCCCAGCTCCTCGCCGGACAGGCGGTAGCCGACCCAGTCGTCCTGTTCGACCGCGCCGAGCGAACGGTAGAACTCGATCGACGGCGTGTTCCAGGTGAGCACCGCCCAGTCGACCCGGCTGTATCCCTTGTCGACGGCTTCCTGGGCCAGCGCGGCGAGCAGCGCCTTGCCGTAACCCTTGCCGCGGGTTCCCGGCTTCACGAACAGGTCCTCCAGGTAGATGCCGTGCGTGCCCTTCCAAGTGGAGAAGTTCAGGAACCAGATCGCGATGCCCACCACGCCGGTCTCGTCCTCCACCACGTGCGCGAAAAGCGCTGGGGCCGAACCGAACAGCGAGTCATGCAGCTGCTCGACGGTGAGCGTGCACTCCTCGCGTGCGCGCTCGTACTCGGCGAGGTCGTAGACGAGCTCGACCATGGCGGGCACGTCGGCGGGGGTGGCGCGGCGGATCACACCGTGGCCGGGGTGAGTCATCGGGTCACTCCGTTCTGTGGAGGCAGGCTGTGGGAGGGGGTCATCGGGCGACGCCGTTCTGCGGTAGGAGGTTGTGCGCGTGGATGGTCCGGGCGTCGTGGTCGTAGCCGAGCACGCTGAGCGCTGCTGTCGACATGGCGAATCGGCGGCCCTCGACCAGTGCCAGCTCCGCCCAGCGGGCGATCAGCGCGCGGGAGAAGTGGCCGTGACCGACCAGCACCACGTCCCGTTCCGCCAGCACCGGCAGCGCCGAGTCGAGCACCCGATCCGCGCGCGCCTGGACCTCGGCGGCCGGTTCGCCGCCAGGCACGGCGCCGGTCCAGATGGTCCAGCCCGGGGCATTCACCCGGATCTCCGGCGTGGTGCGGCCCTCGTAGTCGCCGTAATCCCATTCGACCAGATCGTCGTCGATCGCGTAATCGGTGAGGCCCGCCAGCTCCGCGGTGCGCACCGCTCGCTGCCGCGGGCTGACCAGCACCAGCGGATCCCGCAGTTTCAGCTCGGCGATCAGCGGCCCCGCGGCCCTGGCCTGCTGTTCGCCGAGTTCGGTCAGCGGCAGGTCGGTGCGTCCGGTGTGCTTGCGGTCCCTGGACCACGCGGTTTCGCCGTGCCGTAGTACGACCAGGCGGGCATCACCGCGGTCCGTGGTACTCGATTCGATCGACATGCGTCCATCATGCTCGATGCCTGCGCGTCTGCTCGCCTGCTCGCCCACGCCAGCTGCGCGCCTGGCTCACCCACGCCAGCTGCGCGCTTGCCTGTTCACTGACCTGCGCCTGCGCTGCTCGCCCCGGCTGTGCGCCTGCCTGCCCGCGCACTCGGGTGCCCTCCTGTCCGCTCGCCCGGCTGCTCGCATCCTCGCCCGGCTGCGCGCTTGTCTGTTCACTGACCTGCGTCTGCGCTGCTCGCCCCGGCTGTGCGCCTGCCTGTTCACCGACCGCGCCTGCCTGCTCGCCCGGCTGACTGCTCGCTCGGTTGCCTGCTCGCTCGCCCGATGTGCCTACTCGCGAGCGGCGGTGGGCGCTCGGTCGGTCGGCGAGCAACGGGGTTCTTGCCGAGGGCGCGCGGCGAGCTCGGTGTGGGCCGCGCGTTCCAGGCGCCGGGCCGCGCTCCCCGAATCGGCCGCCGGTGCCCTCATGGGCGCCCTGCGCTCATGTTCGGTCGGGAGTCGAATTGGCGCTATTCGATCTCGACAGGCCCCGATTCGACTCCGGCGGATACGCGTAGGCGCAGTGGCGGGTCAGCTGCCGAGTGCGTACAGTTCGCGGCCGCGGTGTTCCAGGACGATCGAGCCGGCTACGGCCAGGGAGATGGCCGAGCCGTCGAATCCGGTGCGCTGCATCGGAATCCGCTGTACCTCGGCGCCATTGGCCGGGTCCAGGGCCACCAGGCCGTCCGCGACCGGCAGCAGCAGCTTGCCTGCCATCAGTGCGGGGGTGCCGAGGGCGCCCGCGGCTGTCCAGACCGGGTCGAAGGTGGTGGCGTGCAGGGCGATCAGGCTGTTGCCGGTGAAAACCAGGTAGGCGCCGCCGATCCGAACGGTGTCGGTGTTCTCGGCGAGCGGTGCCGAAAGCTGGTGCTCCACAACGGGATTGCCGGTCGAGTCGTAGACGGCCAGGCGCGGCGCGGTGGTGTCGGCGCCGGGCAGATAGACCGCGACGCGGCTCTCGGACACCGCGATCACCCGGGCCAGCGGGGAATCCGCGCCCACGCCGTTGAGCACCCGGGAGCCGTACTCCTCGGGCACCGTGTTCTCCTTCGGCGCCGGATTGAGCACACTCAACCGGTTGGTGGTGTCCTCGGGGCACTTCTCCAGCACCGCCAGCCGCGACGGACTCGAACCCGCCGACAGCAGGGTGCAGTCCTTGCGGGGCTGTGTCTTCGCGTTCACCGGCGCGTCCACATACCCGTATTCGAGCGTGCGGACCAGGTCCGAGCGCCACATTTCCAGACGGTTCTCGCCCTGAGCCAGCAGATAGGTGCCATCCACCGAGAGCTGGACCGCCGGATCCATGTAGCTGCTGCGCGCGGTTCGCCGATCACCGCTCTCACCGGCCAGCATGGTGGCCTGCGAGCAGCCGCGCTGATCCTTGTAGACCGCCACCACCGTGCCGAACTGGGATTCCAGCCCGCACAGCGGCATGTCTCGGCGATACCGCCACAGCTCGGTCCCGGTGCGGGCGTCGCGCCCGGTGACAGTGCCGCCCTCGCCGGTGATCACCGCGCCCGCGGCGGTCATGGCTCGATGGGCGGCACTGTCGGGTGCATGCCAGAGTTCACGCAGGCTGGTAGGCAGCTTGTCCGCGGTCGGTGGCGCCGACGCCGGGGTCGCCGCAGTCACCGATTCGGTTCCCGTGGCATCGCCACGAGCCCACACCACCAGCGCCGCGACCACCACTAGCGTGGCGATCGCGACTGCGGAGATGATGTCGGCGCGCGTTCGCCGCTCGGGTGCGAGCACGATTGCGAGACTAGCGGATCCGCCGAATTATGCCGAAGCGGTGACCGCCGGCGCCTCGGCCGCGGCACCGTCGGCGGTGTCCGCCGCCGGTTTGCGCCGCTGTCGGCTACGTGCCGGCTTGGCCTCCGAATCCGCTTCCACCACACCGTTTTCCGCCTCGCCGCTACCGTTTCCGGTAGCCGGGGCGGTTTTGCGGGTGCGACGCCGCTTGACCGGCGCCTCGGCGTCGTCTGTGCTCGCCGCTGCGGTGTCGGTCCCGGCGGAACCGGCGCTGTCGACAGCCCCGTCACCGGCGGCCTTGCGGCTGCGCCGACGAACAGGCTTCGACTCCGCCGCGTCGGCACTGTCCACGGCCGCACCGGCCGTACCGGTTACCGCGGTGCTCGGTGCGTCCTCGAGCGCGGTCGCCTGGGCGTTCCGGCCCGCAGGCGCGGACCCCTCAGCGGCAGGCGTGCTGCCGTTGCTCGCTGAGTCGGCGCCAGTTCCGGCCTCGATACTGTCGGCGGTCACCTTGCGGGTACGTCGCCGCTTGGGCTTCTCGGTCGCCGCGTCGACGTCAGCAGTGGCCGCGTTGCCGTCGGCTGCCTCGGCAGCGTGCGCATCGGCCGTGCTCGTGTTGGTGGCGTCGCCCGCCTCGGCCGTGCTGTCGCTCGCGGTCTTGCGGGTACGCCCGCGCTTGGGCTTGTCTGCCGTTTTGCTTTCGCCGGCCTCGGCTGCTTGCGGGACGGCCGTGCCCGCTTCCGCGGAAGCGCCTTCGGTCGCCGCGCTGCGGCTCGCGCCCGCCTCGATGATCGTGGCCGTCGTGCCGTTTGCCGAGGGCGCGGTGCCTGTCGCCGTGGAACCGGCAGGCGCGGTGCCGTTCGCGGTCGCGGGTTCGGCATTCGCGTTCTCGGTCACCGTGCCCGCGGGCTTGCGGCGACGGCGGCGGCGACGGGCAGGCTTGTCCGCATCGTCGGCGGCCGGGTCGTCGGAGTCCGTGCTCGCCTCGGTGGTTTCGGCGGTCGCCGTGGCGTCCGCGCTGGAGCCGCGGCGGCGGCGGCGACGGCGGGCGGGAGCCTCGGAATCGTCCGAAACCGCTTCGGCCGCAGTCGATTCCGTGCTGGTCTCGGCGTCCACCGGCTGACCGCGCAGGGTGCGCCTGCGGTTGCGCTTACGCGGGGTGCGCGGCTCGCGGGCCTCGACCACGTCGTCCTCGTCGCGGACCGGGCGCGGCTTGCGGACCTGGCCCGTGGCGTCGGTGGGAATGCCGAGATCGGTGAACAGGTGTGGGGATCGCGAATAGGTCTCGACCGGCTCGGGGATGCCGAGGCCGAGCGCCTTGTCGATACCCGCCCAGCGATTCAACTCGTCCCAGTCGATCAGCGTGACCGCGACGCCGGTGCGCCCGGCACGGCCGGTGCGGCCGATACGGTGCACGTAGGTC
This sequence comes from Nocardia sp. NPDC127579, assembly GCF_042672005.1. NCBI lineage: Bacteria > Bacillati > Actinomycetota > Actinomycetes > Mycobacteriales > Nocardiaceae > Nocardia > Nocardia sp. NPDC127579. The sequence goes on from NZ_JBHXVZ010000002.1 coordinate 584,258, forward strand.
TTCTCGTCCTCGGGGCACTGGTAGTTGATGACGTGGGTGACATCGTCGATATCGATGCCGCGCGCGGCGACATCGGTCGCGACCAGCACGTCGATCTTGCCGTTGCGGAACTTGGTCAGCGCCTTCTCGCGCGCGATCTGCCCGAGGTCGCCGTGTACGGCGCCGACCGCGAAACCGCGCTCGGCCAGCTCGTCGGCCACCTTCTGGGCGGTGCGCTTGGTGCGGGTGAAGATCATGGTGGCGCCGCGGCCCTCGGCCTGGAGCACCTTGGCCACCAGCTCGCTCTTGTCCAGCGCGTGCGCGCGGTAGATGAACTGGGTGGTGCGATCGTGCACCGCGGAATCGTGCGGCTCCTCGGCCCGGATGTGGGTCGGGCGGGTGAGGAAGGTGCGGGCCAGGGTGATGATCGGGCCGGGCATGGTGGCCGAGAACAGCATGGTCTGGCGTTTGTCGGGGACCATGCCGAGGATGCGTTCGATATCGGGCAGGAAGCCCAGATCGAGCATCTCGTCGGCCTCGTCCAGGACCAGCACGCCGATCTTGCCGAGGATGAGGTGGTTCTGGTTGGCCAGATCCAGCAGGCGCCCGGGGGTGCCGACGACCACGTCGACGCCGTCGCGCAGGGCCGCGATCTGGGTGTCGTAGGGGCGGCCACCGTAGATCGAGGCGACCTTCAGCGAGCCCTTGTGGTTGGTCAGGTATTTGCCGGCGTTCTCGAGGTCCGCGGTGACCTGGATGCAGAGCTCGCGGGTCGGCACGATGACGAGCGCGCGGGGCGTGCCGTCCAGCGGCGTGGTGCCCGAGTCCGCGGTGGCGACGCGGTGCAGCAGCGGCACGCCGAAGCCGAAGGTCTTGCCCATGCCGGTGCGGGCCTGACCGATCAGGTCCTCGCCGGCCAGGGCCAGCGGCAGGGTCAGTTCTTGAATCGCGAAGGTGCGTTCGATGCCGATCTCGCCGAGCGCGCGGACGATTTCCGGGCGGACCCCTAATTCGGCGAATGTCGGTGCGGTATGCGAGTCGTCCAGTTCGGCGGTCAGCAGCGTGTCGGCCACGCCGGGTTCTTGTTCGACAGTGATCTTGCTCAGGGTTCGTGCCTTCCTCGTATCGCGTCACGCGCGCACGAGACGTGGGGCGGGCCGGTCGGCCCGCGATGACCACGTATCCGCCTGTGATGTTCACCGTCCGGGCCGCTGGCGCGATGGTCGCTCCGGGTGCCGTGGTCACGGCAGCTACCTGGGACATCGGCGCGGCGCAAGGGTGATGCGGATCTGGTGCGCGCACATTTTCTCGGACATCGGATTCGTCGCTTCGAGCGCGAAATTTTCGTTGTCCACGGTGATTGTAGCGTGATATGGTGCGCGTCCCGAATTGCCCGGCTCCGTATTTCGAAATTCGCGACAAACCGGGCTTGAGCGTTACCGCCGGTACCGGCATGTGAGACATTCTTCTGGTGAGTTTCGCTGACACCGTATCGATCGCCGCGCGCAATGCCTGGGCACTGACCTTCGGCCCGGGGCTCGAACCGCCGAATCCCGCACCCTCGACCGTGCTCGGCGACGCGCCGCACCGCCTGCTGCGTCGCTTCGAGCGACCCGAATCCGCCCGCGCCGCAACCGATTCCGCGGTCCTGCTGGTGCCGCCGCTGGCCGCGCCCGCCACCTGTTTCGATCTGCGCCCGGACCAGAGCCTGGCTCGCTTCCTGCTCGACACCGGACGCGCGCCCTACCTCGTCGACTACGGCGAGATCACCTTCGCCGATCGCCGCATGGGCTTCGAGGACTGGATCGACGACATCCTGCCCGAGGCCATCCTGCGCACCTCGGCCGATCGCGGCGGCGCGCCCGTCGACCTGATCGGCTGGTCGATCGGCGGCACCCTCGCGCTGCTCACCGCCGCCGCGCACCCGGAGTTGCCGATCCGCTCGGTCACCGCCGTCGGCGCGCCCCTGGACTACGACCGGATGACCGGCATCCCGCAGGTACGCGCGGTCGCCAAACTGACCGGCGGCATCGCCACCTCCGCCGCGGTGCGCGCCGCCGGCGGCATCCCGGCCCGGCTCACCCGCGTCGCCTATCGGGTCACGGCCTGGGATCGCGAACTCACCCGGCCCTGGTTCGTGGCGAGCAACCTGGCCCGCACCGAGACGCTGGCCAAGATGGAATCCATCGACCGCTTCATGGCCGAGATGCCGGGCTACCCCGGCCGCTTCTACGGACAGCTGTGGGGACGGCTGATCCTGGCCAACGACATCGGCAAGGGTGTCGTGCATCTGGGGGAGCGGGCCATCGCACTGGCCGATGTCACCGCGCACGTCCTGCTGGTCGGCGGACCCAGCGACGTCATCACCCCCGCCGCGGCCGTCGAGGCGGGTACCCGCACGCTGACCGGCGCCGCCTCGCTGCGCTACGAGACCGCCCCGGGCAGCCACCTGGGGATCCTGACCGGCGAGACCGCGCGCGACACCACCTGGACGTATCTGGACAAGTTCCTGTCCGAACTCTGAGGGGGAGCGCGAGCCACGCGTTTCCCCGGACGCGGCTACGCTGGGCGACTATGGGAGAGCATTCGGGGACGGTAGTCGGCGGAGCCGACGGGGTGGGTGGGCTCGGTTCGGGAACGCCGGGTTTGTCGACCGAGTCGACGGGCGGCCCGATCGCCGCCGACCACCCGGGGGTCACCGATCTCTTCGCCGTGCTTGCCTACGGCGAGATCTCCGCGTTCTACCGGCTGGCCGAGGAGGCCAAGCTGTCGCCGACACTGCGCGGCCGCGTCGCGGTTGCGAAGATGGCCGCTTCGGAGATGCGCCATTTCCAGACCCTGGAGGCGGCCCTGGCCGACCGCGGCGCCGACGTGTTCGACGCGATGGCGCCGTTCGTCCGCGCCCTGGACGCCTACCATGACTCCACCGACCCCTCCACCTGGCTGGAGTCGATGGTGAAGTTCTACGTCGGTGACGGCATCGCCGCCGACTTCTACACCGAGATCGCCGGGGCGCTCACCCCCGAGGTGGCCGCCGTCGTCCGCGACGTGCTCGCCGAGACCAGCCACTCCGAGTTCGTCGTGGAGGAGGTCCGGCGCGCCGTCGAGACCAGCCGCGCCGAACGCGACCGGCTCACCCTGTGGGGCCGTCGGTTGCTCGGCGAGGCGATCACCCAGGCCCAGTACGTGATGGCCCAGCGGGACGAGCTCACCGATCTGGTGCTCGGCTCCGCCGGTGACCTCAACGGCATCGCCACCCTGTTCGAGCGCATGCAGGACAGCCACGCCAAGCGCATGGCCGTACTGGGCCTCTGAATCAGGCCGGTGGCCGCGCCAATTGGGCGATCACCAGGTAGTTGTCGGCAGTGGGTTCGCCGCCGACCACATCGCAGTTGGCCAGGATCAGCCGCCCCGGCACCGCCTGCCTAAGCTCGTGCGCGCCGAGCAGCGACCCTTTCGGTAGCGGCTCGGCGCGCTGCACCTCGTACTCCAGCACGCCGTTCGGGGTTCGCAGCGCGACCACGTCACCGGGCCGCACCACCCGCAGCGCCCGAAACGGTGCCGCGCGTTTGCTGTAGTTGTGGCCCGCGACCAGCACCGTCTGCGCGGTTTCGGTTCCGGGCAGCCCACTTTCGCCCCACCACACCGGCAACTCGTCGACCGGATTCAGCTGCTGGCCGCTCGGCCCGCCGCGCATGAGCTTCTCCGGATGCAGCGGACTGCTGAGGTAGGTCACGCCCGTCGCGGACCGCAGTTCGAGGTGCGTCGGCTCGGCCGGTGCGATCACCGCACCCGGACCGGCCGCGCCGATCTGCGCGGGGACCGGCGTGCGTTGCGGCTGTGGCAGCGACACCTCGTCGCCGCCACAGCCCGCGACCGCGCCTACCACGGCCGCGCTCATCAGCCAGTAGCGCGCATCACGCATCCGCGGACCCGCGAACCCGCTTGCGGCGCACCATGATCAGTGCGCTCGCGCCCGCTCCGGCCGCGACCAGGACACCGGCGCCGATGGCCAGTATCGGCAGCGACGAACCGTCCGCCGCGGTGTCACCGAGTGCGAGATCCACCGGCGGCAGGCCACCGGCGAGGGTTTCCTCGCCGTTCGCCTCGGTCCGGACGTAGTCCACGACCGTGAATTCCCCGGTGTCGGTGAACACTCCGACGAGTTTCATGCCCGACCCGCCCACGACCACGAGGGTCTCGGTGAGCTTGGTGAGCTCGATGCCGGTGAACAGCTGACCACCCAGATTCAGTGTCGCGATGAGCGCGACGCCCGCGGCGAGGGCCGCGGCCAGCTGGGCGTTCAGATCGGCCTGGGCCTGAAGTGCCGCGGAGAGCGCGACATTCGCGCTCTCCAGCTTCAGCTGCCAGTCGGTGACCAGCGCGGCCGCCGCGTCCGAGTCGAGCTGTAGCCGCAGCGCCAATTCCGTGTCGGCGCCGGCCCGCGCCGCAGCCGCGGCGTCCAGGGCGGCCTTGGCGGCGAGCCGGAGTTCGGCGAGTTCGGTCGTGGTCCCGGCCAGCACCGCGCGTGCGGCGATGACATCGGCGCCGAGCTGGTGCGACAGCGCGAGCGAGGCCGCGGCGGCCGCGCGGGCGGCGTTCTTGCGGGCCTCGAGCACGGCCTCGGCCGAAGCCTGTGCGGTACCGGCGGCTTCGGCCGCCGCCTGCGCCGCGGCCGCTGCTTCGGCCGCCGCGCTCGCCTCCAGCTTGGCCTGGGCCGCCGCGCCGACCGACGCGCTCGCCTCCGCGCCGACGGCTGCGTCGACCTGCGCGCCGACCGCCACGTCGACCTGCGCGGCGGGTGCCGGGCCCGGCGGCGCCGAAGCGCTGGGCAGCGCCACGGTGGGAACCGCGGGCGCGGACGGCAATTGGACCGCCGGCAGTTGCGCGGTCGGGACCGGCGGCACCGCCGGGGAAATGGTCGGTACCTGTACCGCCGGAACCGGCAGCGTCACGGTGGGCGCCGGCAGATCCGGCGCGGTCAGTTCCAGCTCCAGTCCCAGGCCCGGCGCGGGTGCGCTCGAGGTCGGCGCGGTGGTGCTCGGCGTCGGCTCCGGTGAGCTCGTGGCCGGCTCGGCCGCGGCGATCGGACCGGCCACCGCGGTGGCCAGCGCCAGCACGGTGCCCATGGTCGCCAACCGCCGTGCTCCGGGCATGACTGTAGAACGCTCCGACATCAGGAATGACCCTCTCATTACGTTGCTTCCGGCGCCGGGAAGCGGGGTCACCCATGCCCCGACAACGTCGGGCAACCGGTTCGCAAGTGCGCCGTGCAGGCGACTTGTGCAGCGCCTGCACCCCATGTCGTCGCGTGGCGAACCAGCGTTACGGGCCGATGTCGATCAGTCGCCGGAGACCAGACGCAGTCCGCGCGCGGCGGTCTCGACCTTGTCGGTCAGCCAGACGACCACGCTCTGATCTCGGTCCGCGGACAGCATTTCGAACGGCACGGCCACCGATCCGTATTCGGGATGATCGAAATACAAAGTGCCGGAAGCATCTTCGCCGAATGGCTGGGCCTGCCAGCGCCGCGCGAACTCCGGTTCGCGACGCAGCGCGTCGATCGTGGCGCGCAGATTGTCGTCGGCGGGCCAGCGGGATTTCGCGCTGTAGAGCGCGGCCACGAAATGATCGGCCGCGGCGGACCAATCGTGGATCACCGTCCGCGCCTTCGAATTCTTGAACGTGAACCACGCCAGATTCGGCTCGTGCTGGCCGTCCAGCAAACCCAGCGGCGCCGCGAAATCGGCCCACGCCGAATTCCAGCCGAGCACATTCAGCCGACGGCCGACCACGAAGGCGGGCGTCGGGTTCAGGGCACGCAGAATCGTCTCGATGCTCGGCGGCAATTGCTCCTGCGGCGAGTTCGCGCCCGGGCACAGGCCGGCGTCGTCGCTGCATTTGGAGGCGGCGTCGGCGGCCAGGGCGAGCATGGTGAAGTGGCGTCGGTCGGTCTCATCGAGCAACAGTGCATCGGCGAGCGCGCCGATCACCGCGGCCGACGGATTCCGGTCGCGGCCCTGCTCCAGCCGGGCCAGATAGTCGACGCTGACACCGGCGCGCACGGCGACCTCCTCGCGCCGCAGTCCCGGAGTGCGCCGGCGACCACCGGTGGGCATCCCGACATCGGCCGGGCGCAATTCTTTGCGCCGGGCGGTCAGGAATGCCGCGAAAAGGTTGTCCTCTGCCACGACTCCATGGTGCCCTGCCCGCTGATTTTTATCCTGGACCTGCCAGAGCCCGGATAACGGCGGTCTGGTTAGCGCCGGTCGCAGCCGTGATCGTGGTTGCCATGACAACTTCGGAAACCACCACCGCGACCCTGAAGCCCGGCGTCTGGGCGCTGGACACCGCGCACTCCACCGTCTCCTTCACCGTGCGTCACCTCGGCATCTCCAAGGTGCGCGGCGGCTTCACCAAGTTCGAGACCGAGTTCGTCGTCGACGAGTCCGGCGCCGCCACCCTGGGCGCCACCATCTACCTGGATTCCTTCGACACCGGCAACGTCGACCGCGACGCCCACGTGCGCAATGCCGACTTCCTGGATGTGGCCAACCGGCCGACCCTGACCTTCCGCGGCCGCACCCCGGTCACCATCGGCGAGACCTTCACCGTCGAGGGCGAGGCCACCCTGGGCCAGATCACCCAGCCGGTCACGCTCGAGGTCGAGTGGGGCGGTGTGCAGGAGTTCCCCGGCGCGGGCGAACGGCACGCCGGATTCTCGGCCACCGGCGCCATCAAGCGCACCGACTTCGGCGTCGGCGGCCCGATGCCGGGCATGCTCAGCGACAAGGTGCAGATCGAACTCGACATCGAGCTGATCGAGCCCAAGTAGCCGCGCCCGCCGGGGTGTTCGCTGTCAGCGCAGACAGGCTGCTGCCCCGGCCCACCCGCCCTGGACTAGCCTGGTTTCGACAGCACAGGACACTACGTTCGGAGGTTGGCCGTGGAGGTCAAGATCGGTATCTCGGATAGCCCGCGTGAGCTCATCATCAACAGCTCGCAGACTCCCGAAGAGGTGGAGGCGCTGGTGTCCGGTGCGCTGACCGGCGACGGCGGCATCGTGTCGCTGACCGACGACAAGGGCCGCAAGTTCCTGATCCAGGCCGCGAAGGTCTCCTACGTGGAGATCGGCACCCCGGCCAGCGGTCGCGTCGGCTTCGCCGCGGTCTGACCTCGAAACAACGACGAGCCCCCTGCCGCTGTGCGGCGGGGGGCTCGTCGTTTGTCCGGGATCAGGAGCCGAGGCTGCGCGGCACACCGTCCATCGGATGCAGCGGCACATGCGACAGACCACCCCACGCGAGCGTGACCGTGGTGTCGATAGCGTCGTCCTTGGGGATCGGGCGATCCGCTTCCAGCCAGTAGCGGGCGGTGGTCTGGCTGGCGCCGACCAGGCCGACCGCGAGAATCCGGGCCCGGTAGGGGTCCAGGCCGGAGTCGTGCGCGACCAGATCGAAGACCGCGTCCACACAGGCTTCGGTGGCCTGCTCGACCCGGCGCTGCACCTGCGGCTCCGAGGTCAGGTCGGACTCGAAAACCAGTCGGAAGCCCTGCATCTCGTTGTCGACGAAATCGAAGTAGGCCGCGACGGCGGCGCGCACGCGCTGCTTGTTGTCGGTGGTCGACCGCAGCGCCTGGCGCACGCTCGACACCAGCATGTCGACGTAGTTCTGCAGTACCGCCAGGTACAGCTCGAGTTTGCTCGTGAAGTGCTGGTACAGCACGGGTTTGCTCACACCGGCGCACTGGGAGATCTCGTCCATACCCGCCGCGTGGTAGCCGCGCAGCACGAAAACCTCACTCGCCGCGTGGAGTAGCTGCTGTCGCCGCTCATCCCGGGGCAGCCTGGTACCGCGTTTCGCAGGTGCCATGGCCTCGGACGATGATCTACGGGACGGCATCCGGTCCACGAGGTCGGTCATTTCGGCTCTCCCAGTTGAAGCCCCGGCTGAAGGGGAAGTACACCGGGTATCCCAGCAACGATACCCGGTCGTAGGTCACACTTGGCGGCGGGTTCCGCAACTCGGGGCCCGCGCATGAGATATCGCACAGCGAACGCCTGCCGCATCTCGTAGCGAGTCTTTCGTACTCGCGAGAAGGGGCACTTGTCCACTGTGAGAGTCTGTTAGCCGTGACCGACCGAACGGAAACTCCGTCCGGAGGCGGGCGTGACGGTGTAGAGATCTACGACCCCCTCGGCCTGAAGACGTCTGGGGAAGAAGACCAGACCGATCGCTCCCACCAGCCACTACGCGCGCGCTGGGATCCGACCGCGCCCGCCGACGGCAAGAACCGCGCCCACCGTCCGGGCCGGGTGGTGAAGAAGCAGAGCCGACTGGGCCGCTTCGTCTCCACCTACGGCTGGCGCGCCTACGCGCTACCGGTGCTGGCCGTGGTCACCGTGCTGGTCGTGGTCGACGCGGTGCGCGGCGGCAGCGAGCCGGTCAGCGGCGCCAATCCGGGCTTCGGCGCGCTCAGCCCACGCGCCGCCACCGCGGGCATCATCGGCGCACCGCCCGGCGACGGCCAGTTTCCCACCGACCTGCCCACCGGCGCGCTACCGCAGGGCGGCGCCTTCACCGACGCGGGCGCGGGCACCTGGCGGGTGATCCCGGGCCAGGCCGAGGTCGGTGCCGACGCCGCCACCGTCTTCACCTATACCGTGGAAATCGAGGACGGTATCGACACCTCCGGCATCGGCGGTGACGTGGCGGTCGCGACCATGGTCGACTCCACCCTGGCCAATCCCAAGAGCTGGGCGCACGACAAGAAGTTCGGCTTCCGCCGGATAGATCAGGGCAAACCCGATTTCCGGATCTCGCTCACCTCGCGCCAGACCACCCGCAAATCCTGCGGTTTCGATATTCCGATCGACTCCTCCTGCTACAACGCCGACGCGGGCCGGGTGCTGCTCTCGGAGGTGCGCTGGGTGCGCGGCGCGCTCGCCTACGAAGGCGATATCGGCTCCTACCGGCAGTACCAGATCAACCACGAGGTCGGCCACGCCATCGGCTATCACGAGCATCAGCCGTGCGAGACCGACGGCGGGCTGGCGCCGATCATGATGCAGCAGACCTTCGGCACCAAGAACAACGACATCGCGGCGCTCGATCCGTTCGGTGTGGTGCCGATGGACGGCAAGCGCTGCCGGTTCAATCCCTGGCCCTACCCGCGCGGCTGAGGTTCGCGGCCGTAGGCGACGATGGAGTGGGAAGAACGGCCCGGCTCCCGGCGTTGCACACGCTGAGCCCGCAGGCCCACTGATTCGAGGAGTGTCCGGACCCATGTCTTTGGGAAGCACAGCAAAGTCCCTCCCGCCGCTGGTCGAACCCGCCGCGGAGCTGACCCGGGACGAGGTAGCCCGCTACAGCCGTCACCTGATCATCCCGGATCTCGGGATGGACGGGCAGAAGCGCCTGAAGAACGCCAAGGTCCTGGTCATCGGTGCCGGCGGCCTCGGTTCGCCCGCGCTGCTGTACCTGGCCGCGGCCGGCGTGGGCACGCTCGGCATCGTCGAGTTCGACGAGGTCGACGCCTCCAATCTGCAACGCCAGGTCATCCACGGCGAATCCGATATCGGCCGCTCCAAGGCCGACAGCGCGCGTGACTCGATTCTGGAGATCAACTCCGGAATCACCGTGAACCTGCACAAGATCCGGCTCGAACCCGACAACGCGGTGCAGCTGTTCGAGCAGTACGACCTGATCGTCGACGGCACCGACAACTTCGCCACCCGCTACCTGGTCAACGATGCCGCGGTGCTGGCGCACAAGCCCTACGTGTGGGGTTCGATCTACCGCTTCGAGGGCCAGGTGTCGGTCTTCTGGGAGGACGCCCCCGACGGCCGCGGCCTGAACTACCGCGACCTCTACCCCGAGGCCCCGCCGCCGGGCATGGTTCCCTCGTGCGCCGAGGGCGGCGTGCTCGGTGTGCTGTGCGCGTCCATCGGGTCGATCATGGTGACCGAGGCGATCAAGCTGCTGACCGGCATGGGTGACCCGCTGCTCGGCCGGCTGATGGTCTACGACGCACTGGACATGAGCTACCGCACCATCAAGCTGCGCCGCGATCCCGAGCGTCAGCCGATCACCGAACTCATCGACTACGACGCGTTCTGCGGTGTGGTCTCCGAGGAGGGGCAGGCCGCGGCCGCGGGTTCCACCATCACCGCGCGTGAGCTCAAGGAGTTGATCGACGCAGGCAAGGAGATCGAGCTGATCGATGTGCGCGAGCCGGTGGAGTGGGACATCGTGCACATCGAGGGCGCGAAGTTGATTCCGAAGGACCGCATCCTCTCCGGTGAGGCGCTCTCGGATCTGCCGCAGAACCGGCCGATCGTATTGCACTGCAAGACCGGTATCCGCTCGGCGGAGGCGCTGGCCGCGTTGAAGCAGGCGGGTTTCGCCGACGCGACCCACGTGCAGGGCGGAATCGTGGCGTGGGCCAACCAGGTCGATCCTTCCCTGCCGGTTTACTAGCCCTTTGGGCGCGCCACCGGCGCGTCGAACCGGACTCGGCGGTACCGTACGGCCGTGACTGCTGTGGAACCTCCCGAGCACGTACGTGCCACGTTCGGTCTGCGCGAAGTGACACCGGTCGCGCTGGGGGACTGGGACGGCGGCTGGCGCTGCGGTGATGTCGTGCTGAGTCCGGTGGCCGATCACGCCCGCGCGGCATGGTCGGCCAAGATACGCGAGACGCTGAAGGTGGACGGGCTGCGGGTGGCTCGCCCGGTGCGCGCCACCGACGGCCGCTATGTGGTGTCCGGCTGGCGGGCCGACACCTATCTGGAGGGCACGCCGGAGCCGCGGCACGACGAGGTCGTCTCGCTGTCGCTGCGGCTGCACCAGGCCACCGCGAAACTGGATCGTCCGCGGTTCCTGGTGCAGCCGCCGGTAGCGCCGTGGGTGGACGTGGATGTGTTCGTGGCCGCCGATCGCGCGGCTTGGGAGCCGGTGCCGCTGCGCAGCCTGCGCGCGGGCGGCACCCTGCCCACCACCTCACCCGACGGTCAGCGCAGCATCGAATTGATCGGTCAGCTGGCCACTTTGCGCAAGCCGGTGCAGGCGCAGTCGCAGCTGGTGCACGGTGATCTGTTCGGCACCGTGCTGTTCGCGGGTGTGTTCACCCCCGGCCTGTCCGATATCACCCCGTATTGGCGACCGCCCGCGTGGGCGGCGGGTGTCATCGTGGTCGACGCGCTCGCGTGGGGCGGCGCCGACGACGGTCTGCTGGAGCGTTGGCGGGAACTGCCCGAGTGGCCGCAGATGCTGTTGCGCGCGGTGATGTTCAGACTCGCGGTGCACGCGCTACACCCGCGCTCGACACCCGAAGCGTTTCCCGGCCTGGCCCGCACCGCCGATATGGTGCGCCTCATGGTGTAGGTCCCGCGAGAGCCGAATGCCGCGCCGAGACAACGGGTCTCGGCGCGGCATTCGAGTCTTGCGGGGTCAGACGTTCGCGTAGGCCAGGGAGGGGACCCGGGTGGTGGCGAAACTGGTGCGCAGGTAGAAGAACCAGGTGGTGGCCGCCATGACCAGGAACGCGGCGGCATAGGACCAGAAGGCCGGGGTCATGCTGCCGAAGTTGGTGTTGGACAGGCGAAGTGCCTGCTGCAGGACGTAGCCGCCGGAGGCGCCGATCGCGCCGATGACACCGATGGCCGCGCCCGCCTGGCGTTTGGCCGAGGCCAGGGCCTCGGTCAGTTCCAGGCCGTGTTCGGAGGCGTGCTTCTTGGCGACCGCGGAGAAGATGGACGGGATCATGCGGTAGGTGGAGCCGTTGCCGATGCCGGTGAGCACGAACAGGGTCAGGAACGCGGCCAGATACAGCGGGAAGCTCTTCAATTCGAGCGCGGCCACGATCAGGGCGACGGCCCCGGACATGCCGGCGAAGACGTACACGGTGATCTTCGCGCCGCCGACCTTGTCGGATACCCAGCCGCCGAACGGGCGGCTGAACGAGCCGACCAGCGCGCCGAGGAAGGCGAGGTTACCGAGCGTGGTGATCCAGCCGATGCCGGCCAGGTGCGGGAAGTTGGCCTTGATCAGGGTCGGGAAGGCGAAGGAGAATCCGATGAACGATCCGAAGGTGCCGATGTACAGGAACGACATCACCCAGGTGTGCCGATTCGTCAGCGCCAGCCGGTAGGACTTGCCATCGGATTTGGCGGTGCTGATCGAATCCATGTAGCGCAGCGCGCCGACGGTGGCGATCAGAATGAACGGCACCCAGACCAGCACCGACAGCGTGATGCCGAAGCGATAGCCGGCCGGGTCCTTCGCCATCAGATGCGTGCCGAGGGTGATGAGCAGTGGCAGCGCCAATTGGGTCTGCGCCACACCGAGATTGCCGCCCGCGGCATTGATGCCCAGGGCCGCGCCCTTTTTCCCTTCCGGGAAGAAGAACGAGATATTGGCCATCGACGACGAGAAATTACCGCCACCGAATCCGGCCAGCGCCGCGAGCACCAGGAACACCCACATCGGGGTCTGTGGCTGATTGACGAAATAGGCCAGCCCGAGGGTCGGAATCAGCAGCATCGCCGCGCTGAACGCGGTGAATGCCCGGCCGCCGAATTTCGGGATGGCGAAGGTGTAGGGAATGCGCAGGGCCGCGCCGACCAGGGTCGGGGTCGAGGTCAGCAGCAGCGCGTTGCTCACCGCGACCGGGTTGCCTTTGCCCAGGCCGGCCAGGAAGTCGAAGCCGGCCAGGCCCATGCTGGTCACCACGGTGCCCCAGATGACCCAGACCGAGAAGCCCAGGTTCTCGGCGAATACCGAGAGGATCAGGTTCTTTCGGGCGGTCCGGTTGCCGCCGGATGCCCAGAATTTCGGATTATCGGGTTCCCAGTGGTCGAGCCAGCGCCCGCGGCGCTGATGGTCGAATTCGGACTGCTGGCCGGTGGCAGCAACTGTGGCAGTCATCGGCTTCCTCTCGATTGCCTCGCTGGTGGGTCGAGTCAAAAGGTAGAAGCCGGTTGTTGCGTCGTCGTGGCCGTCGGTGACGTTCCCGGCAATTCGGACTCACAAAGGGGAGTTGCCCTCGGTGACCGGTTGGTTACTAACGGTCGGGATATTCGGCGATCAGCGAGGCGAGGAAGCAGCGCGCGGCCTGTGCGGCGGCGTCCGGGTCGCCGTCCACGATCGCCTGCACGAGTTCGTTGTGTTCGGCGTCGTAGGAGTCGTCGGCGCGTGAGGTGCGCGACCGGATGACCTGCTCGATGGTCGGCAGCAGCGAATCGTAGAACTCGAGGTACACCGCGTTGTGGCTGGCGACCACGATGGCGCGGTGCAGTTCCACATCGGCGTTGATGGCCGCGTGGTTGTCCTCGTCCCACTTGTTCTCGCTGCGTTCGGCGAGCAACCGGCGCAGGGTCGCGATATCGGCGTCGTCGCGGCGCCGCGCGGCCAGCGCGGCCGCGGTGGTGTCCAGCGCCAATCGAAGCTCGAGTACGTCGCGTTCTTCCGCGTCGGCGAAGTATTTGCCGAGTGTGCCGCCGACCTCGGAGGCGGCGATGACGTAGGTGCCAGAGCCCTGGCGCCTTTCGAGCATGCCTGCGTGCACGAGCGCCTGGACGGCTTCGCGCACGGTATTGCGGCCGGTACCGGTCAGCTCGGTGAGCTCCGGTTCGGTGGGGATTCGAGAGCCGATTGGCCAACGCCCCGAACGGATTTCGGCACGCAGCTGCTCGGTTACCTGGGCGATGAGGCTGGTGCGCCGGACTGGTTGCACCGAAACAGAGTACCGCCCATCACAAATTGTTGCCTCCCATCATGGGGTCATCCTATGATTTCCGGGTGACAGCAACCCTCTCGAAAACCGCCACCCGCGCCGAAATCGCCACCACTCGCCCCGACCCGATCCCGGTCGAGGCGAGTGCCGTTACGCGACGACGCGGGCTGGTAGAGGGGCGGCTACTGGTCCTGGTGGCGATCATCATGTCGGCGCTCACGCTGCGCGTCGCCGTCACCGCGTTCAGTCCACTGGCCGAGCGGATCGGCGGCGAGATCGGCTTCTCGGCCACCGTCATCGGCGTCTTCGGCATGATCCCGGCGGCCATGTTCGCGCTGTCGGGCGTGCTCACCCCGATCATGGTGCGCCGGATGGGGCTGGAGCGGACCGCCATGACGGCCATGCTGCTGGCCGGCGGGGGCATGCTGATCCGCGCGGTCGTCCCGAACACCGGTGAACTGCTGGTGTTCTCCGCGCTGGCCCTGGCCGGCATGGGCATCGGCAATGTCGTGATCCCGCCGCTGGTCAAGCGGTATTTCTCGGATCGGCTCGCGGTGATCAGCTCGCTCTACATCACCATGGTGCAGCTGGGCACGGTGATCCCGGCGATGATCGCGGTGCCTGTTGCCGACGGGCATGGCTGGCGAGTGTCGATCGGCCTGTGGGCCGCTCTCGGATTCGCCGCCGCCCTGCCCTGGATCTGGGTGCTGCGCGCGCGCCGCGGCCACGACCTGGCCGACACCACCGCGCTGCCCGCCGAGGCCGCGGACTCCGGCCGGGCCTGGCGCTCGCCGCTGGCCTGGGGCATGTCCGCCATGTTCGGCATGACCTCGCTGATCACCTACGCCATGTTCGCCTGGCTGCCGCGCATCCTGGAGGACGCGGGCGCCAGCGACGCCTTCGGCGGCACCATGGTCGGGCTGTTCGCGCTGGTCGGCCTGACCGCAGCCCTGACCGCGCCGACGCTGGTGGCCCGGGTGCGCAATCCGTTCCCGTTCGTGCTCGCCTTCGCCGCGTGCTTCTTCGTCTCCTTCGCGGGCCTGCTGCTGGCGCCGATGAGCGTGCCGCTGCTGTGGGTGGTGCTGCTGGGTCTGGGCCCGAGCACCTTCCCGATGGCGCTCACGCTGATCAATATGCGCACCCGCACCCAGCGCGGCTCGGCCGTGCTGTCGGGCTTCACCCAGGGCGTCGGATACGCGGTGGCCTGCTCGGGTCCGCTGCTGTTCGGTCTGCTGCACACGGCCACCGGCGGCTGGGCGATTCCGTTCGCGCTGCTGACCGTCGCGGTGCTGGTGCTGCTGGCCGGCGCCTGGCAGGCGTGCAAGCCGCAAATGCTCGAGGACACCTGGAACTGATTTCGAGTTGCGCATCGTGAGGTGTGACCGCATGATGGTGCGCGTCACACCTCACGGTGTTTCCGCGTCGATTTCGGGTGTTCTTCACTCACGGAAACCCTTGTGTCACATGCCCGAAACATTTCGGAGAAACTCACCCTCCTGACCGGAGATTCGTGAGGAACCGTTGATTTGACGGCAATTCGGGGCGACATTCCGGCAATACCTTTTTCCTACCGTTGGGCCTAACCGACTTCTTTGGAAGACACCGCGGAGGGCCCTCGTTGATCATGTTGACACGCAATCACAACATCGAGCACTGGGATGCGGAGGATGTCGCCGCCTGGGAAGCAGGTGGTAAGGACATCGCCAAGCGCAACCTGATCTGGTCCGTCGTGGCCGAGCATGTCGGGTTCTCCGTGTGGTCCATCTGGTCGGTGATGGTGCTGTTCATGCCCACCGACAAGTACGGCATCGACGCCGCCGGGAAGTTCTTCCTGATGGCCGTGCCCACGCTGACCGGCGCGGTCCTGCGCATCCCCTACACCGTCGCGACCGCCAAGTTCGGCGGGCGCAACTGGACCGTCTTCTCGGCGCTGCTGCTGCTCATTCCGACGCTGCTCACGCTGTATTTCGTCAATCAGCCCGGCACCTCGTACACGACCTTCCTGATCGTGGCGGCCTTCGCCGGTTTCGGCGGCGGCAACTTCGCCTCCTCGATGACCAACATCAACGCCTTCTACCCGCAGCGGCTCAAGGGCTGGGCGCTGGGCCTGAACGCGGGCGGCGGCAATATCGGCGTGCCCGTCATCCAGCTGATCGGCCTGCTGGTCATCGCGACGCTCGGCAACGGCTACGCCTCGCTGATCTGCGCGATCTATCTGGTCGCGGTCGCGGTGGCCGGTCTGGGCGCGGCGCTGTTCATGGACAACCTGACCAATCAGAAGGCCGACCTGTCCTACATGGTCTCGGCGCTGAAAGTGCCGCAGTCCTGGGCTATCGCCTTCCTCTACATCGGCACGTTCGGCTCGTTCATCGGTTACAGCTTCGCCTTCGGACAGGTGCTGCAACTCAGCTTCAAGGCCGGTGGCGACACCGCCGCGCAGGCCGCGCTGCACGCCGCGCAGATCGCGTTCCTCGGCCCGCTGCTCGGCTCGCTGGCCCGGCCCTACGGCGGCAAGTGGGCCGACCGGATCGGCGGCTCCAAGGTCACGCTGTATGTCTTCGGCGCGATGATGGCCGCCACGGTGCTGGTGGTCGCCGCGAGCACGCTCGGTGATCGCAATGGCGGTGTTCCCTCCGGCGGCGCGATGATCACCCTGGTCATCGGCTTCATCCTGCTGTTCGTGCTCTCGGGCTTCGGCAACGGAGCGGTCACCAAGATCATCCCGTCGGTGTTCGACGCCAAGTCCCGCGGTCTGGACCTGTCCGAGTCCGCCCGGGCCGCCTGGTCGCAGAACTGCTCCGGCGCGCTGATCGGATTCGTCGGCGCCATCGGCGCGCTCGGCGGCGTGGGCATCAACCTGGCGTTGCGCTCCTCCTACGCCGCGACGAACTCCGCGACCACCGCGTTCTGGGTGTTCCTGGCCTTCTACGTGGCCTGCGCCGCGGTGGTGTGGCTGGTCTTCCTGCGCCGCCCCTCCGCCACCGACCCCGACATCGTCGCCGAGGCCGAGGCCCTGGTCCTCGAAGCCGAAACCACCAACGCCAGCTCGTCGGCCCGCGCCTGAGCCCCGACCCGTCCAGAGAGGACACCTCATGAACAACGCAATCCGCAAGACCGCGGTGGTCGTCGGCCATGGCATGGTCGGGCACCGCTTCGTCGAAGCACTGCGCTCGCGCGACGATGCCGGACAGTGGCAGGTCATCGTGCTCAGCGAAGAGCCGCTGCCCGCCTACGACCGCGTCGGACTGTCGTCCTACGTCGGCGCCTGGGACCCGAAAGAGCTTGCGCTGGCGGGCAATACCTACGACGGCGACCAGCTGGTCGACCTGCGCCTCGGCGTGCGGGCCGATACCGTCGACCGCGCCGCCCGCAAGGTGACCACCTCCGCCGGTGAGGTGATCGGCTACGACGCCCTGGTGCTGGCGACCGGTTCCTACGCGTTCG
Organism: Nocardia sp. NPDC127579; assembly: GCF_042672005.1. Lineage (NCBI taxonomy): Bacteria > Bacillati > Actinomycetota > Actinomycetes > Mycobacteriales > Nocardiaceae > Nocardia > Nocardia sp. NPDC127579. The sequence goes on from NZ_JBHXVZ010000002.1 coordinate 601,418, forward strand.
TGCCGCCGGTGCCCGGCCACGACTCCGAGGGCTGCTACGTCTACCGCACCCTGGAGGACCTGGACGGCATCCGCGCCGCCGCCGAGGCGGCCGGACCCGGCGCGGTCGGCATCGTGGTGGGTGGCGGTCTGCTCGGTCTGGAGGCGGCCAACGCGCTGCGGCTGCTCGGCATGACCCCGCACGTGGTGGAGTTCGCGCCCCGGCTGATGCCGGTGCAGGTCGACGAGGGCGGCGGCGCGATCCTGGAGAAGCTGGTCACCGACCTGGGGCTGCACGTGCACACCGGCGTCGGCACCTCGGCGATCGCCGTGCTCGACGACGCCCCGCCGGCCGAGCGGCTCGAGGTCACGCTCTCCGATGAGACCGCGGTGCGCGCGGCGGTGGTGGTCTTCGCCGCCGGTATCCGCCCGCGCGATCAGATCGCCCGTGATGCCGGACTGGAGGTCGGGCCGCGCGGCGGTGTGATCACCGACCTCGGTTTGCAGACCTCGGATCCGAACATCTATGCCGTCGGCGAGGTCGCCGCGATCGAGGGTGTCTGCTACGGCCTGGTCGCTCCGGGCTACACCACCGCCGAGATCGTGGCCGACCGGCTGCTCGGCGGTGCGGGTGAGTTCCCGGGCGCGGACCTGTCGACCAAGCTGAAGCTGCTCGGCGTGGACGTGGCCAGCTTCGGTGACGCCTTCGGCGCCACCGAAGGCGCGCTGTCGGTGGTGCTGCACGATGCGGCCAAGGGCACCTACGCCAAGCTCGTGGTCTCCGATGACGCGCAGACGCTGCTCGGCGGCATCCTGGTCGGTGACGCGTCGGCCTACGCGGCGCTGCGTCCGCTGGTCGGTTCGCCGCTGCCCGCCGATCCGGCCTCGCTGATCTCCCCGGCCGGTGCGGAGCTCGGGGCGGACGCGCTGCCGGACGAGGCTCAGATCTGCTCCTGCAACAACGTGTCCAAGGGCTCGATCTGCGGCGCTATCGCCGAGGGTGCGTGCGACGTGCCCGCCATCAAGAGCTGCACCAATGCCGGAACCTCTTGCGGCGGTTGCGTTCCCATGCTCAAGAAGCTGCTGGAGCAGTCCGGTGTTGCGGTGTCGAAGTCGCTGTGCGAGCACTTCACACAGTCGCGGGCCGAGCTGTTCCACGTCGTGCAGTCCACCGGTATCCGTACCTTCTCCGAGCTGATCGCCAAGCACGGCGCCGGGTCCGGCTGCGATATCTGCAAGCCGACCGTCGCCTCGATCCTGGCGTCCACCTCCAGCGATCACATTCTCGACGGCGAGCAGGCGGCGCTGCAGGACACCAACGATCACTTCCTGGCCAACCTGCAGAAGAACGGCACCTACTCGGTGGTGCCGCGGATGCCCGGCGGCGAGGTCACCGCCGAGCAGCTGATCACCATCGGTGAGGTGGCCAAGGAGTTCGGTCTCTACGTCAAGGTGACCGGTGGCCAGCGCATCGACCTGTTCGGCGCGCGGGTGGAGCAGCTGCCGCTGATCTGGAAGCGACTGGTCGACGCCGGTATGGAGTCCGGTCACGCGTACGGTAAGTCGCTGCGCACGGTGAAGTCCTGCGTGGGCTCCACCTGGTGCCGCTACGGGCAGCAGGACTCGGTCGGCATGGCCGTGCTGCTGGAAAAGCGTTACCGCGGTTTGCGTTCCCCGCACAAGCTGAAGCTGGCGGTCTCGGGCTGCGCCCGCGAGTGCGCCGAGGCGCGCGGCAAGGACGTCGGCGTGATCGCGACCGAGAACGGCTGGAACCTGTATGTCGGCGGCAACGGCGGCCTGACGCCCAAGCACGCGGTGCTGCTGGCTGGTGAACTCGACGACGAGACGCTGATCAAGTACATCGACCGCTACCTGATGTTCTACATCCGCACCGCCGACCGTTTGCAGCGCACCGCCCCGTGGCAGGAGGCGCTGGAGGGCGGCCTGGACTACCTCAAGCAGGTCATCTGCGAGGACAGTCTCGGCATCGCCGCGGATCTGGAAGCGGCCATGGCCAAGCACGTGGACGGTTATCGCGACGAGTGGGCCGCCGTGCTCGACGACGAGCAGAAGCTGTCGCGCTTCGTGTCCTTCGTCAATGCCCCCGCGGAAGCGGATCCGACGATTTCCTTCGACGACAGCGGCGAGCGGAAGGTCCCTGTGTTGTTGGGCACACCGCAATTCCCCGCTGCTACGCCCGGGAAATGACCGCTTAACCGCATAGAAACAGGACGCCGGTACCAATAGGTAAGGCGTTTGGAGGATGACACCGATGACCGTGATCGATACCCCCGGCATTGCCACCGCGACCAGCACCGGATTCACGCAGGCCTGCCGGCTCGACTACCTGATCCCAGGCCGCGGCGTTGCGGTGTTGCTGAAGGGCGGCCGCCAGGCCGCACTGTTCCTGCATACCGACGGAACCCTGTACGCCGTCGGCAATATCGACCCGTTCGGGCGGGCCGCGGTGATGTCGCGCGGGCTCGTCGGCGATCGCGGCGGGGTTCCCGTCGTGGCCTCGCCGCTGCTCAAGCAGGCGTTCTCGCTGCTGGACGGCCGCTGCCTGGATGACGAGACGGCCGCGCTGCCGGTGTTCGCGGTGCGGGTCGCAGACGGCATCGTCTCCGTGTCGAACGAACCGGCGGAAACGCCATGACGGCCGCCGACCAGGGTGCCTGCCTGGCCGGTTTCACCATCGGCATCACCGCGGCCCGACGCGCCGAGGAATTCGGCACGCTGCTGACCCGCCGTGGCGCGACCATCGTGTCGGCTCCGGCCATCCGGATCATTCCGCTGGCCGACGACACCGAGCTGGAGCGGGTCACCCGCAAGCTGGTCGAACAGCCGCCGCAGATCACCGTCGCCACCACCGGCATCGGGTTCCGCGGCTGGATGGAGGCCGCCGAGGGCTGGGGTCTGGCCGAGGACCTGCGCGCCACCCTGGCCTCGACCCGGATGCTGGCCCGCGGCCCGAAAGCCAAGGGCGCCATTCGTGCCGCCGAACTCCGCGAGGAGTGGTCTCCGGCCTCGGAGTCCTCGGCCGAGGTGCTCGATCACCTGCTCGCCGAGGGCGTGGAGGGTGTGCGGATCGCCGTCCAATTGCACGGCGCCACCACCGAGTGGGAGCCGGTTCCGGACTTCTGCGAGGTATTGCGCTGCGCCGGTGCGGATGTCGTGCCGGTGCCGGTGTACCGGTGGACGCCGCCCGCGGATCAGACGCCGATGGATCAGTTGATCGAGGCGATCGTCACCGCCAATCTGGACTGCGTCACCTTCACCAGCGCGCCCGCTGTGGCGTCACTGTTGATGCGCGCCAAGGAAACCGGGCTGCTGGAGGGCGTGCTGCACGCGCTGCGCGGCCGGGTATTGCCGGCCTGCGTGGGCCCGATCACCGCGGCGCCGCTGGAGGAACTCGGCGTGCCGACCTCGATGCCGGGCCGGGCCCGGCTGGGTGCGCTGGCCCGACATGTCGCCGAGGAACTGCCCAGGCGCGCCAACCGGATTCAGGCCGCCGGGCACCAGATCAGTGTGCGCGGTGCGTGTGTCGTGGTCGACGGCACGGTGCGCCAGCTGGCGCCCGCGCCGATGGCGCTGATGCGGTCGCTGGCCCGTCAGCCCGGCCGGGTGGTGTCCCGCGAGGATCTGCTGGCCGCGCTGCCCGGCGGCGGCGACGACACGCACGCCGTGGAAACCGCGATCGCGCGCCTGCGGGCCGGCCTCGGTACGCCCAAAGCCATTCAGACCGTGGTGAAACGGGGCTACCGGCTGGCGCTGGATGCCGCCGAATGCGCCGACGACGCCGCGCGTCCGGTCCCGGTGGCGCGGCCGCACGGCATCACCACGCCGGTGCGCGCCCCGCGGTACGCCCAGGTGACGGGGACGCTGTGAGCACCCCGGCGCTGGTGCTGGTCGCGCATGGCACTCGCAATGCGCGCGGCGTCGAGATGATCGCCGCGCTCGCCGAGGCGGTAGCGGCCGAATTAGGCTCTGCCGCAGTGGGTTCAGCGTGCCTGGAGTCCGTCGGGGGCCTTTCCGAAGAGCTCGGCGCCACGGTTTCGGGGCATGGCGCGGGTGTTGCGACAGGTGTTCCGGCTCGCGACTCTCGCGCCGTGGTGCGCGAGCCGGAGCATCCTGTCGTCCGCACCGCGTTCGTCGATGTGCTCGGCCCGTCGCCGTCGGAAGTGCTGCGCAGTCTGGCTGCGGAGGCGGAAACCGTTCCGGCCGTGGTGGTTCCGGCGTTCTTGGCGTCGGGCTTCCACGTTTATCAGGATGTGCCGCGCGAGGTCGCCGAGAGCGCGCATCCCGCGGTGGTGGTCACACCCGCGATGGGCCCGGATCCCGCGCTGGCCCGGATCATGGCGCTGCGCCTGCGCGCGGCGGGCTGGCGGCGCGGTGACGCGGTCGTCTTCGCCGCCGCCGGTTCCTCGGATGCCCGGGCGCGCCACGATGTGCGCCGTGCCGCCGCGATGCTCACCGAGCAGTTGGACGTGCCGGTCCGGATCGCCTATGTGGCGACCGGTGCGCCGCGGGTGCCCGAGGTCGTGGCCGAACTGCGGGCCGCGGGCTCCCGGCGGGTCTTCATCGCCTCCTACCTGCTGGCGCAGGGCCTGTTCCAGCAGCGCCTGCACGATGCGGGCGCGGACGGCGTCGCCGAGCCGATCGGCGTGCATCCGGCGGTCGTGCGGCTGATCGCCGATCGCTACCGCGCGGCGGCCCGCAATCTGGTCCGGGCGGCGTCCTGAATTCGTCGGTGCCGGGGTCCACACTGGGTCCATGGCATACGACGAAGAGTTGGCCGAGCGGATCCGCGAGCTCATCGAGCCCGGCCCGCACCTGGTCGAGAAGAAGATGTTCGGCGGGCTCGGCTTCATGGTCGACGGCCACATGGCCGTCGCCGCCAGCGGCCAGGGCGGCCTCCTGGCCCGCGTCGACCCGGCCGAAGAGGACGATCTCCTCGAAGCCGACCACGTCGAGATCATGATCATGGCCGGCCGCGAGGCCCACGGCTGGCTGCGCGTCCGCCCCGAGGGTCTCGCCACCGACCAGTCCCTCCGGGACTGGGTCGCCCGCAGCGTCGCCTACGCCCGTTCGCTGCCGCCGAAGAAGCGGTAGCAAGCCCGACGGCGTCGTCTGGCTCGCATGTCCCGGTAAACCAGCTTGATATCATCTTCTTAGATTTGATATCACTGTCGGAGGTGGCCATGACCCGCACGATCATCGACGTAGACGACGATGCGCTGGCTCTCGCCGCGCGTCATCTCGGTACCACCACCAAGAAGGACACCGTGAACGCGGCCCTGCGTGAGGTGGCCGATCGGCGGCGCCGAGCCGCGGCGATCCAGCGGATGCGCGAAATGGTCGCCGATGGTGAGATCGACCTAGCCGGCAGCGACGAGGAGGGGCAAATCGGCGGCGCCGCATGAGCGAACGCAGCGAGCTGTTCCTTGCCGATACCAGCGCACTCGTCCGGTTCTTCCGGAATCAGACCGGCCCAGAATGGAATCAGGTCTTCGACGCGGGTCTGGTCGGAATCTGTGAGCCGGTGCGTCAGGAGTATCTCCGCGCGGTCGGTGGCCGCCCCGCGTACTACGAGGCCGATGCGCTACTGCAGGAGATATTTCCGTACTTCGCCATGCGGGAATCGGTGTGGGATGACACCGCGGACCTGCAGCACCAGCTCGCCGACCAGGGGTGGCACCAAAGTGCCGGACCGGTCGACCTGCTGGTCTCCGTGACGGCCGTACATCACAAACTCACCGTGCTGCACGCCGACCGGGATTTCGACACGATCGCGCGGGTGACCGGCCAGCCTGTCGAACGCATTCGCTAGGTCAGGAGCGCCAGCGTTCCGGGGTGACTGGGGCGTCCCAGGCGCGGGAGTAGCGGCGGGTGTCGGCGGCGTTGGATTCCTTGGCGCGGTAGACGATGTAGGGGCGGGTGAGGTAGCCGACGGGGGCGCTGAACATGTGGACCAGGCGGGTGTAGGGCCACAGGGCGACCAGGACCAGTACGACCAGGCCGTGCGACTGGAAGGTCCACGGGGTGTCGACCATCAGTTCCGGCTGCGGGTTGAGCGTGAAAAGGCTACGGAACCACGGGGATACGGATTCGCGATAGTTGTAGGTGCCCCACAGCAGGTTGCTGCCCCAGGTGTTGAGCAGTCCGGTGACCAGCGCGGCGGTCAGCAGGACGTACATGAGCTTGTCGTTGCGGGTGGTCGCCTTGCGAACCGCCGGTACCGTGAACCGCCGATAGAGCAGGATGCCGACGCCGGCCAGCACCGACAGGCCCGCGACCGATCCCGCGCCGACGGCGATGATGTGATACGTGTGTTCGGAGATCCCGACCGCGGTGGTCCAGGACTCCGGGATGAGCACGCCGAGCACGTGGCCGCCGAACACTCCGACCATGCCGAAGTGGAACAGCGGGCTGCCCAGCCGTAGCAGTCTGCTCTCGTAGATCTGGGAAGACCTTGTGGTCCAGCCGAATTGGTCGTTGCGGTAGCGCCAGACATGTCCCAGCACGAACGAGGTGAACGCCACGTAGGGCAGGATCAGCCACAGTTCGGTGGGCAGGTGCGGTACATAGTTCATCGACGGCCTCCGGCGGAATCGAACATGGCGGGGTCCATGGCGAAGGGCTCGAGGCCCACCTCCTCCTCCGGCGGACCCTGCGCGGCGAGTTCGGCGATCTTGCGGCGGTCGGCGGTGGTCAGCGGCGGCAGTGTCGCCACCACCGCGCCCAGCACGCCCGCGTACGGAGATCCGGTGTCGGACAGGGACAGTCGCAGCAGTTCGATGACCGGAACGTGTTCGCCGAGCAGGCGTTCACCGCCGATCGGATCGATCGTGGCCGCGAATTCCAGCAGCACCGGCAGGTGGTCGGGCAGTTCGTGATCGCCGAGTTCGACGCCCGCGTGCCGGTAGGCGTGCTTGAACCGCAGCAGCGCCATACCGCGCTTGCGGGTGTCGCCGTAGGCGTAGAAGGTCAGGTGCAGGCTGGCGCGGCGGCGCAGATCGAAGGTCTCGACATAGGAAGCGGCCAGTTCCAGCGGCGGTGTGGCGCGCAGATGCTCGAGCAGTCCGGTGAACTGCGGTCGCACCTGCTCCGGCAATTCGGCTGTGGCGCTGGACAACTGGTCCAGCAGCGCGAGCGCCGACTCGTTCGGATAGTCCAGCAGCAGCGCCGCCATCCGCCAGATCAGCCGGCGCTCGTGCTCGGACATCCGGACGGCCGGTTCGGGGCGCCGCCGCACTTTCAGCAGACTCATTGCGCGGCTCCCCGCGCGGACACGGACGACGATCCCGGCGCGGCGCCGTTGCCTGCCGGGATCGTCGAACCGTTCGCGGCAGCGCCGTTGCTGCCGTTGCCGGTAGCGCCGTTGGCCCCGTTCGCCGACCCCGGCTCCTGCCGTCCCCCTTGCGCCGGCAGGAGCCCGCTGGTCGACTTGCCGTCCCAGTTCAACAGATTGATCCGATTCGACTTCTCTTCCGGCGCAGCGCCATTGGTGTCGGTGAGATGGAACTTCTCCACCATCTGATCGAACGCCGTCATGCCGGGCCCGCCGTCGTTGTCCAGGCTGCATCCGGTCGCGAGCGCGTCCAGCTGGTGCGCCTCGGACCCCGCTCCGGTCGGAATCACGTACCGGTCTTCGTATTTCGCGATGGCGAGCAGCCGGTACATGGCTTCGATCTCCTCCGGCTCGAGCCGCACGTTCGGCGCGATCGAGGGATCCGGTTCGACGCCGAGGTTGACCGATCGCATGAACGACCGCATCCCGGCCAGGCGCTGCAACGCGGCCCGCACCGGCCCGATCTCTCCGGCGGTGAACAGTTCGGCCAGGTACTCCACCGGAATTCGCAGCGCGTCGATGGCGCCGAACAGATTCCGCGCGTCCTCGCCGTCGTGCCCGGTCTCGGAGAGGACGTCCACCACGGGCGACAGCGGCGGCACATACCAGACCATGGGCATGGTCCGGTATTCCGGATGCAGCGGCAGCGCGATCTGGTAGTCCACGATCAGCTTGTAGACCGGCGAGTTCTGCGCGGCTTCGATCCACTCCGGCGAGATCCCGGCGCGTTCGGCCTCGGCGATGACGCGCGGGTCATGCGGGTTCAGGAAGACCCCGAGCTGGGAGGGGTACAGATCCTTGGTGTCGGTGACCGAGGCCGCCTCTTGCACCCTGTCCGCGTCGTAGAGCATGACGCCGATGTAGCGCAGCCGGCCCACACAGGTCTCCGAGCACACGGTCGGGATGCCGACCTCCACGCGCGGGTAGCAGAAGGTGCACTTCTCGGCTTTGCCGGTCTTGTGGTTGAAGTAGATCTTCTTGTACGGGCAGCCGGTGACGCATTGCCGCCAGCCGCGGCACTTGTCCTGATCGACCAGCACGATGCCGTCTTCGGCGCGCTTGTAGATGGCGCCGGAGGGACACGAGGCCGCGCAAGACGGATTGAGGCAATGCTCGCAGATTCGCGGCAGGTAGAACATGAAGGTCTCTTCGAACTCCAGTTTCACCTTGTCCGACAGGCGTCCGAGCAGCGGGTCCTTACCGACCTGCTCGGGGCCGGAGCCGAGGTCGTCGTCCCAGTTGGCGCCCCAGGTGACCTGCGTGTCCTCGCCGGTGATCAGCGATTTCGGCCGGGCCACCGGTGTGGTGTCGATCGGCGGGCTGGCCAGCAGGTTGTCGTAGTCGTAGCTCCACGGTTCGTAGTAGTCCGAGACCGTGGGCATATCGGGGTTGGCGAAGATATTGAGCAGCCGCTTCATGCGCGAGCCCGACTTCAGGGTCAGCTTGCCGCGCTTGGTGAGCGTCCAGCCACCCTTCCACTTCTCCTGGTCCTGGTATTGACGTGGATACCCTTGTCCCGGGCGGGTTTCCACATTGTTGAACCAGACGTATTCGGTGCCGCCGCGATTGGTCCAGGCCTGCTTGCAGGTGACGCTGCAGGTGTGGCAGCCGATGCATTTGTCCAGGTTCATCACCATGGCCATCTGAGCCATAACGCGCATAGCTAGTACTCCACGTTCTGCGAGCGACGCCGGATGGTCGTGACCTCGTCGCGTTGATTTCCGGTGGGGCCGTGGTAATTCAGGGCGAAGGACTGCTGGGCGTATCCGCCGATGAGATGCGAGGGCTTGATCATGATCCGGGTCAGCGCATTGTGGATGCCGCCGCGTTTGCCCTTGCCCGCCTTGGTGTCCGCCGCGCCTTCGATGCGCGGCACGTCCACCGCCCGGTCCTGCGCGTGATACATGAACACCGTGCCCTCGGGCATCCGGTGCGAGACGATGGCGCGCGCCACCACGATGCCGTTGCGGTTGATCGCCTCGATCCAATCGTTGTCGGACACACCGATCTTCGCGGCGTCCCGGTCCGACATCCAGATCGACTGTCCGCCCCGCGAGAGTGTGAGCATGTGCAGGTTGTCCTGGTAGGCGGAGTGGATCGACCACTTCGAGTGCGGGGTCAGATAGCGCACGGTGACCCCGTTCGATCCGACGTCGCCGACGCCCGGCTCACTGAACAGCGCGGTCATATCCAGCGGCGGCCGGAAGATCGGCAGCTGCTCGCCGAGTTCGATCATCCAGTCGTGGTCGAGGTAGAAGTGCTGGCGACCGGTGAGCGTGTGCCAGGGCTTCAGCCGCTCGGTATTGATGGTGAACGGCGAGTAGCGGCGGCCGCCGGTCTCGCTGCCGGACCATTCCGGGGAGGTGATCACCGGCACCGGCCGCGCCTGGGTGTCGGCGAAGGTGATCTGCTTGCCCTCGTGCTCGGCGGCCAGGTCGGCGAGTTCGGTGCCGGTGCGCCGTTCCAGTGCCTCGAAGCCCTCCACGGCCAGACGGCCGTTGGTGGTGCCCGACAGCGCCAGGATGGTCTCGGCGGCGTGGGTGTCCTTGGCCAGCGACGGACGTCCCTGCGCCACACCGGAAACCACGGTGCCGTTCACCCCGGCGAGGTAGGCGACTTCCTTCTCCGGGTAGGTGGTGATGCCCTTGGTGGTGACGCCGAGCGTCTCCACCAGTGGACCGAGCGCGGCCATCTTCTCGGCGATGTTCGGGTAATCCCGTTCCACCACAACCAGTTTCGGCATGGTCTTACCCGGAATCGGCTCGCACTCACCGGCTTTCCAGTCCAGCACCCGGCCACCGGCCTGGGCCAGCGCGTCCGGGGAGTCGTGCTGCAACGGCACCGCGACGATGTCCTTGCGCTTGCCCAGGTGCTTCTCGGCCATCCAGGAGAAGCCGCGCGCGATCCGGTGGAAGGCCTCGAAGTCGGTCTTGGCCTCCCACGGCGGCGAGATCGCCGGGGAGAACGCGTGCACGAACGGGTGCATGTCGGTCGAGGACAGGTCGTGCTTTTCGTACCAGGTGGCGGCGGGCAGCACGATATCGGAGAACAGCGTGGTGCTCGTCATCCGGAAGTCCAGCGACAGCAGCAGATCCAGCTTCCCGGTCGGTGCCTCGTCGCGCCAGACCAGTTCCTGCGGTCGCACGCCGGTCGCGTCGGTGGTCTGCACATTGGAATCCGCGCCCAGCAGGTGCTTGTGGAAGTACTCGTTGCCCTTGCCGGAGGACCCGAGCAGATTCGCCCGCCAGACGGTGAGCACGCGCGGGAAGTTCTCCGGTGCGTCGGGGTCCTCGCAGGCGAACCGCAATTCCTCGGATTTCAGGCCCGCGACCACATGATCGGCGGCCGAGGTGCCCGCTGCCTCGGCCTCGTCGACGAGGTCGAGCGGATTGCGGTTGAACGTCGGGTAGCTCGGCATCCAGCCGAGGCGGCTGGCCAGCGCGATATTGTCGGCCGCGGTGCGCCCGGCGAAGGTGCCCGCGCCCAGCGGCGAGGCGAAGGACTCGGAGGTGAACGGGTCGTAGCGCCACTGGTCGTTGGTCAGGTACCAGAACACGGTGCCCTGCATCTGGCGCGGCGGACGCTGCCAGTCCAGGCCGAATGCCAGTGTGGACCAACCGGTTACGGGTCGGCACTTCTCCTGGCCGACGTAGTGCGCCCAGCCGCCGCCGTTGACGCCCTGGCATCCGGTCAGCAGGGTGAGCGTGAAGAAGGCGCGGTAGATCTGGTCGGAGTGGAACCAGTGGTTGGTGCCCGCGCCCATGAGGATCATCGAGCGGCCGCCGGAACGGTCCGCGTTGTCGGCGAATTCGCGCGCGACCCGGATCGCCTGCTGGGCCGGAACGCCGGTGATGGTCTCCTGCCAGGCGGGGGTGTAGGGCTGGGTGGCGTCGTCGTAGCCGGTCGCCCAGTCGCCGGGCAGGCCCGCGCGCCCCACGCCGTACTGCGCGAGCAGCAGGTCGAACACCGTGGTCACCCGGCGACCGGCGACCAGCCGGGTGGGCACGCCGCGCAGCAGCACTCCGGCGGTGTCGGTGTCGAAGCGCGGCATGCGCACCGCGACAGGTTCCGCGTCGGCCGCGCCGTAGAGGGTCAGCAGCGGGTCGACGCCCTCCAGGTCCAGGTTCCATTTGCCCGCGTCCTCGGGCGTGAAGCGATGTCCCAGCGAGCCGTTGGGCACCACCGGCTGCCCGGCGGCGTCGAGCAGCACCGGCTTGTGCGCGGCGGTGTCGTCGGCGGCGCCGAGATCGGCCGCGGTGAGGAACTTTCCGGCCAGGGCGCCGTCGTGGTGGTATTCGCCCGAGCCGTCCCAGCCCTGCGGGTCGTCCAGGCAGACCAGGTAGGGCAGGTCGGTGTATTTCTTGATGTAGTCCAGGAAGCGGGGCGTCTGGTTCTCGACGAAGAACTCGCGCAGGATCACGTGGCCCATCGACATGGCGAGCGCGGCGTCGGTACCCGGTCGCGCGGCCACCCATTCGTCGGCGAATTTGGTGTTGTCGGCATAGTCGGGGGAGACCACCACGACCTTCTGCCCGCGGTAGCGCGCCTCGGTCATGTAGTGCGCGTCCGGCGTCCGGGTGACCGGCACGTTGGAGCCCCACATGATCAGGTAGCCCGCGTCGAACCAGTCCGCCGATTCCGGCACGTCGGTCTGGTCGCCGAACACCTGCGGTGAGGCCACCGGCAGGTCGGCGTACCAGTCGTAGAACGACAGCATCGAGCCGCCGAGCAGCGAGATGAACCGGGCGCCCACGGCATGGCTGACCATCGACATCGCCGGAATGGGGGAGAAGCCCGCCACCCGGTCCGGCCCGTACTTCTTGATCGTGTGCACGTGCGCGGCCGCGGCGATCTCGGCGGCCTCCCACCATTCGGCCCGGACCAGGCCGCCCTTGCCGCGCGCGGCCTTGTAGCGCTTGGCCTGCTCCGGGTCCTCGACGATGGACTCCCAGGCCAGCACCGGATCCTTGAGCCGCTCCTTGGCCGCGCGATACAGCTCGAGCAGCACGCCGCGCACATACGGGTAGCGGACGCGCGCGGGCGAATACGTGTACCACGAGAAGGACGCGCCGCGTGGGCAGCCGCGCGGTTCGTACTCGGGCTTGTCCGCGCCGACCGAGGGGTAGTCGGTCTGCTGCGATTCCCAGGTGATCACGCCGTCCTTGACGTAGATCTTCCAGGAGCAGGACCCGGTGCAGTTCACGCCGTGGGTCGAGCGCACGACCTTGTCGTGCGCCCAGCGGTCCCGGTAGAACTCGTCGGCGCCGCGACCGCCGACCTTGTGCAGGCTGCGCTGGTCGGTGGAGATCTCGCCGCGCTGAAAGTACTTCCCCAGGGCGAGGAGCGCGTCACCAGATGCGGCGGATGGCAGGCTTGCAGAATTAACCACGACGCCCCTTCGGCTGAGTGAATCGGGCTGTTGGCTCCGACTGTAAGGAGGCTTGGGCGCGCGGCCAAATGATTCTCTCACAGCTCGCGACGGCCGCCTGTGCGTTGTGAGGACGGCGCAACACACCGGTCACTGCATGGTTGCGACGTAGGTCACCGAGGCGCGGTGCGACCTGGCTATATGCGGGTTGACCGGGTGAAACATCGCGTCCGGCAGATGTTTCGGGGGCTTGGCGGTGAAGCTTTGGAAACCGGGGGTTCTCGGCTGCTTAATATTTGTTTACACAACCCGCGGGCCTTCGCGGCCGCCCTGACGGCGTGCCGACCGGGTCATGATTACCCGGTTCGGAGGCCGAGTTTATCGATCTTCTATCTATTAGCTCTAGGTTTGCCGAATATTCGGGTCGGGCAGATTATTCTGCACTCATGCAGGCCGAGCACCCGGAACCGTCGTATCGAGAAAGCCGTCGCCGCGTCTAGCTGAAGGAGCCCGTTCCGTGCCACGCAAAACGACCGACATCGCCGACGATCACCTATTGCGGCCGCCGAGCTTCGGCGGCCTGCTCCGCAGACTCCGGGACGAACGCCATATGTCCCGGGAGAAACTGGCCTTCGCCGCCGGGGTCAGCGCCAGTTACATCACCCACCTCGAGGGCGGCGATCGCGAGCATCCCACCCGGGCCGTGGTGGACGCGCTGATCGGCTACCTGGACGGCATTCGTCCACTGCTCCCCGTCGAGCGCAGGCACCTCTACGATCTGGCCGGACTGGTCGAGGACGCCTTCCCCAGTGTCGAGCAGCTGCGTTCATCGATCGACGACGATATGCGGCGCGGCCTGCTGGTGCACCGGCCCAACGCGGCCGGCTATATCGACACCCGCTGGAACGTGCTGTCCTGCAACGACGTCTACGCCGATATGTTCCCCGGCCTGGTCGAGGACGTGAACGTGCTGCGCTGGTTCTTCGGCAACGAGATGTCCAAACAGGTGATGGTCGAGTGGGAGCGCGAGGCCGGCAACACCGTCAACTGGCTGCGCGGACTGATCGGCCAGACCGGCGACACCGCCTGGTCCAGCACGCTGCTGGAAGAGCTCGGCGGCTACCCCGAGTTCCGGAGCATGTGGGCCACGGGCGGCACCGCCTACGGTCGCGAGACCCCCGACATGCGGCTGCGCGACCCGAATACCGGGGAGTCCTACAGCCTGTCCGTGCAGATGTTCCGGGTGGACTCCACCAATCATCCGGGGCGGATGCAGTTCTTCCTCGGCATCCGCCAGCCCGTCCCGGTGGGCTAGGGCCGCACCTCGGCGAACGTCTCGACCCAGCGGTGCGGTGCCCGCGCCGGGTTGGGCTCGCCCGCCCGGTGCACACCGACCGCCGACCAGCCCGCCGCCACGGCGGCGTCGAGCTCGTCCGGATGGTCGGACAGGAACAGGATTCGCTCCGGTGCGACACCGATCGCACCGGAGATCTTGTCGTAGGACGTGGCCTCGCGCTTGGGTCCCGCGCTGGACAGATCGAAATAACCGGAGACCAGGGGGCTCAGCGATCCGCCCCGCGCGAACTCGAACCAATCCCGTTGATTGCGAACAGAACCCGACGAATAGACATACAGCCGCAGTCCGGCGTCGTGCCAGCGGGTCAATGCGGGAACGACATCGGGGAAGAACTCCCCGTGCAGTGCGCCGGACCGGAAACCCTCCGCGCAGATGACGCCCTGCGCGGTCTTCAAGGGTTCGGCCTTCACATCCGAATCCAGCCAGCCGCGCAGGATCTCGGCAACAGCGGCCGGATCCGCTTCGGGGCGATCGGCCAGCTCGCGCGTCTCGGCGAGGACGGAAGCCGCTGCGCCGTCGGCGTTTTCGCTCAGCCACTGCGGCAGCCGGGCGCGTGTGTAGCCGTAGAGATCCTCCCGGACCGAGCTCGTCGGGCTGGTGGTGCCCTCGATATCGACGACGACCGTGCTGACCCGCCCCGTCGGCTGCGCCTCCTGCTGTTCCCGAGATTTCACCGAGCCGCCAGCAGTTCGTCGAGGGTCGGGAATCCGGCGCTGATCTTGTCGCCGGTGAAATCGCCGATCCAGCCGTCCTCCTCCTCGAAGAAGCGCAGGGCGACGAAATCGGGGCGGCTGCCCATATCGAACCAGTGCAGCGTGCCCGCGGGGACCGATACCAGATCGCCCGCCTCGCACACCGTGGCCAGCACCTCGTCCCCGATGTGCAGGTAGAAGCAGCCGCGGCCGGCGGCGAAGAAGCGGACCTCGTCCTCGGCGTGGCGGTGCTCGTCCAGGAACTTCTCCCGCGCGGCCTCGGCGAGGGCGGGCCATTCCGGGTTGCTCTCGTCGGGGTGGATCCGGGCGACGTCGATGTGGCGGTAGCGGCCACCGGCATCGAGCGTGGCGATGCGGTCCGCGTACTCGGCCAGCAGATCCTCCGATGCGATGGCGGCCGCGTTCGACAGCGTCGGCCAGTGCTCGAAAGTGATGCCGCGCTGGGCCAGTTCGGCGGCGATCACCGCGTCGTCGGTGGTGCGTACCGTGACCTCGGCGGCGTCCGTGGCGGCCATGATCTGGAGCAGAGTCATTGTCTTATCCAATCTCTGGGAGCGGGGAGGGCTGGTCGTAGGCGTGCCGGCGGCCGGTCCGGGCCACCAGCTCGCACAGCGCCTCCAGGCATTCGGCGCGATCGCGGGCCGTGGACAGATTGTCCCCCCACGCGGTGATGCCGTGGCCCGCGATGCCCAATACCGGTGGGGCGTCCGGATTCTCGGTGAGAAAGCGTTCGATGTCGGCGCCGATGCGGGGAACCTCGGCCCAATTCGGGAACACCGGGATATCGATGGCGTCGGTGCGGCCCAAACCCTTGATCAGCTCGAAGTCGGTGATACGCAAGGTGGTTCGGGTGTCCCGAGCGCCGGATCGGGTGGAAATGGTTGTCGCGTAAGGGGAATGGACATGCACGACGGCCTGTGCACCGGTGCTGCGGTAGACAGCGGTGTGGATGGAGGTCTCCGCCGACGGATGCCGCGGCTGCCCCGGCGCGGGCTGGTTGTCGGAGATCGCTACGGTGACCATGTCCGCCGGGGTGAGTTCCCCCTTGGACAAGCCGCTGCCGGTCACGACGGCCGAATCACCTTGCCGCACCGAGATATTGCCTGCTGTACCCGGCATCCAGCCGCGCTGGTACAGGTCGCGCGCGATACCCGCGATGGTCGCTCCCGCGTCGGCCGCGTTCGCGGCGGACTCCTGAGGGGTGCCGGTGTTGGTCACCACCGTGCGGTCGTGGTGGCGGGCGACGTCGGTGGCCTCGGTGCTGTCGCTCGGGTGGACGGTAAGGCGGCCGTTCTCGTAGACGACCCCTGATTCGGTGACCACGGCCGTGACCAACTCTGCGGGTGTCACGTCGAAGGCGGGGTTGAAGACCTCGGTGCCCGCGGGAGCCGTTGCGACACCGCCGAACTCGATGACTTCGGTGGCGGCCCGCTGTTCCACGACGATCTCCGCGCCGGTCGCCATGCCCAGATCCCGGGTCGACTCCGGTGCGACCACGACGAACGGAATCCCATGGTGGCCGGCGGCGAGGGCAAGCGCGTAGGTGCCGATCTTGTTGGCCACATCGCCATTGGCGGTGACCCGGTCCGCGCCGACCACGACGCAGTCGACCTGGCCGGTGGCCATTGCCCAGGCCGCCGCGGAATCCATGGTGAGGCGGTGCGGAATGCCCGCTTCGGCCAGCTCCCAGGTGGTCAGGCGCGCGCCCTGGAGCAGCGGACGGGTCTCGTCGACCAGCACGTCCGCGACCGCGCCGCGCTCGTACAGTATGCGCAGCGCGCCGATCGCGGTGCCGAATGCGCTGGTCGCCAGGCGGCCGGTATTGCAGTGGGTGAGCAGGCGCAACGGGCGGTCCGGCAGTAGCCGCTGGATCAGGTCGGCGGCATGTGTCGCGGCCGCCCGGTTGACCCGGCCGTCCTCGGCCAGCAGGTCCAGGGTTTCGGCGAGCACCGCCTCGGCGCCGCCCGGAATCTTCGGGACCACTCGGCGCACGGCCCAGGCCAGGTTCACCGCGGTCGGGCGAGCCTCGGCGATCCGCGCGGCCTCGGCTTCGACGGCGGCCACGTCGACCACGCCGTCGACGGTGTGCGCGGCGGTGGCGATGACCACGCCGAACGCCCCCGCGATCCCGATCGCGGGGGCGCCGCGGATGGCCAGTGTGCGAATCGCATCGATGACCTGATCGACGGTCGAGAGCCGCAGTTCCCGCACCTCGTGCGGCAGACCGCGCTGATCGATGGTGACCAGTACGCCGTCGTCCCAGCTCAGTGAACTGTCAGTCGTCAATCGCCGTCCCTATCCGAAAGCCCGCATAATGCCTGGTAAACGGTATCCGACCGGCCCTGCCCGATCGAATCCGACTCCGCTTGTTGCTGGACCGGGGCGACGATCGCATCCGTTCGCCTTTCTCGCCCGGGCCGCGGCTCGACCTGAGCACGGAGATACCGCCCGCACACAGGGCTTCCGCCGGGTTTCGCCCGCTCCTCCTGATCGGTACCGACGACCCGGTGCTGTGCGCGCCGCCGGCACCCGGCCGGTTCATCCCGGACGGAGCGCCATCTCGCTAGTCACCGAAGTCGCGCACGCGGCAACGGATCGGCGAATTCGCCTCGGAGGCGCGTCATGGCACAGACACTGGAAGCGGCTGGCTCCGAGCGTGATTCCGGCCGGCAGCCGTGGCAGGCCCTGCGCAGGGGGCAGGGCCTGGCCGGGGGTGCTGCTGGTCGTCGCCATAGCCCGTCCGGCAACCCGGACCTACTCCGCACCGACGAACCCACCACGGCCTCGGACGTCACCGTGCAGGCCGAAATCCTCCGGGCAATCGGTCGAAACCCAGCCCGTGAGTTCGCTGTTCGCCACCTTCCTTCCGGGCCCGGCTCGACGTCGTCCTGATGCTGGACTCGGAACTCGTACGGCGGTAAGGCATTCGGCTAGACCGTGGGCAGTTCGGCGCGGAGCTGGGCGGCGCGCTTGCGCGGGTCGTAGCCGGGGCCGACGCCGTCGACGAGGACCAGATTGCCGTCGATATGGTCGGCGCGCAGTGGCAGGATCGCCTGATAGGCCGGGGAGTGATACCAGGCGCGGGCCTGCTCCAGGTCGGGGAATTCGATGAGCACCATGCTGCCCGGCCATTCGCCCTCGAGCACCTCGAGCGGCGGGCCGTGGACCAGGAAGCGGCCCTGGAACGGGTCGAGGGTGTCCTGCACGCGTTCCAGGTATTCCAGAACCTCGGGGTGCGGGCGACGCGTGTGAAGGTGCGCGAAACCGTAGGCGGGCATCGGCTCTTCCTTCCGAATCGGTACCTGTACGACCGTATGTCCGCATTCGGAGGCCGGGCAATTACCTCACGGGTAATGCCGGGCCGATGAGCTGTGTGGCGGCGGGAGCTCGGCCGGGGTGTCATCGGTGGGGGTTATGTCGGGCGATGAGCTGTGTGGCGGCGCGAACTCGGCCGGAGTGCCGTCGGTAGGGGTTATATCGGGGGATCAGCCGTGTAGCGGCAGGAACTCGGCCGGAGTGCCATCGGTGGCGTGGGCCGGGACGACGACCAGGCCGTCGCGGTCGATGAGGCCGCCGAGATGCGCGGTGGAGCGGTGCGGTTCGGCCAGGAAGCCGCCGAACGGGGCGCGGCGCGCGGGCAGTACTCGGGGGACCGGGCCCGCGACCGAGGCCGCGTTGTGCAGCGGACCGAGATACGGGCGTCCGGGATGGGCGCCGGTGCGCCCTTCGACGAGGGCCGGAGCCAGCGCCATCAGGGTGGCGATGGCGGCAAACGGATTGCCGGGCAGGCCGAGAACCGTGGTGTGATCCGGCAATTCGGCCACCAGCGTGGAGCCGCCCGGACGCAGCTCCAGCCGCGGCACCAGAATCTCGGCTGCGGCGCGGGCGACC
Organism: Nocardia sp. NPDC127579; assembly: GCF_042672005.1. Taxonomy (NCBI): domain Bacteria; kingdom Bacillati; phylum Actinomycetota; class Actinomycetes; order Mycobacteriales; family Nocardiaceae; genus Nocardia; species Nocardia sp. NPDC127579. Next base: position 620,076 of record NZ_JBHXVZ010000002.1, read on the forward strand.
GCGCCGCGCAGCTGATCGGCGGCGCCGCCGCCGGTCGCGCCGACGATCACCAGCACATCGAATTCGCCGGTGGCGGCGAGCACATCGTCGAACCCGGTCGGTGTGTCCCGCAGGTGTACGCGATCGACAACGTGAATCCCGTACCAGGACAGCACATCCGGCAGAATCGGTCCGATCGAGTCGCGGGTCTGACCGAGCTGTAGCGGGCCCTCGCTGCGAATCTCGTCGCCGGTCATCACGATTCGCGCCCGCACCGGCCCGCGCACCAGCCCTTCGGTGACCTCTACGCTCGCCGCCGCCGAGACCAATCCTGCGGTGACCGGCGTGGCCTCCGCGGCGATCAGATCGCCGGGGCGGCGGTCCTCGCCGCTGCGCCGAATATCGTCGCGCCGCGGGCTGTCCGGCAGCCTGTGCAGTACGTTATCCGCTGTCACACTGGTGAATTCGTCGCGCAGCACGCCGGTGGTGCCGTCCGGCACATGCGCGCCGGTGGCGATGCGCACGGCCTCGCCGGGCAGCAGGCCGACCGGTCGCTGCCCGCCCGCGAAGCCGACATCACGGCGCAACTGCCACGGCCCGTCGCCACAGACGGCGTAACCGTCCATGGCGGAGACATCGAAGCGTGGCAGCGCCCCGGCCGCGAGAATGGGCGCCGCCAGCGCGGCCCCGCGCACGGCTCGAAGTTCGGTCCGATAGGCGGTGAGCCGGGCCAGCCTGCCGCGCAACACCCCGCGCGCCTCTTCCAGCGGCAGCGGCCGGATCGGCGGCGTCTGCGAGCCCGGGTGGGATCGCTGCGCCACGGCGCGGGCCTGGCGCACCTCCTCGTCGGTATCGCAGTCCGCGACCCCCGCCAGGTGCACGGTCACCGTCTCATCGGGGACCAGCGCTTTCATCGGCTGATTGACCAGCGAATCCAGCCGGGCCAGCGCCGCGGTCAGCGCGGTGCGCCGCCACACCCCGATCAGATACTGCGGGCGACCCGAACTGTCCGCCGCGAATACCGCGTCCGCCCCGGTCTCGGCCTCCTGTCTGAGCAATTCCGCGATCGCGGCGTCGGTCAGGAACGGCATGTCCGCGGCCAGCACCACCACCAGCGGTGCGGGATCCGGCTGCAGCGCGTGCAGTCCGGTGTCGATCGCCGCGACCGGGCCCGATCCCGGCGGTACCTCCCGCACCTGTGTGATGGCCGGACTCAATTCCGGACGATGCGGCCCGACCACCACGGTGCGCGCGCAGCCGGCCACCGCGGTCAGCGCCGCGTCCAGCATGGAGCGGCCGCCGATCACGATCGCGGGTTTGTCGACCCCGCCCATCCGGCTGGCCCGCCCACCGGCGAGCACAATCGCGTCGGCGGCGGTCACGGTAGGCGAATCGAGGCTGGAGACAACATGGCGACATGCTAATTCGTCCGGCCGCCCGGCCCCGCGCAGCCGGGCATCTCTCGGCACGCCGCCACAGCTCATCGTCGAGGAACCGACAGGTCGGCGGTGGCGTGCGGTCAGACCGGGGTGTAATCGGAAGTGGTTGTCAGAATGCTGAATTCGTTCGTCTCGGGGTCGGCGAGGGTGAAGGCGTCGGTCGAGAACTCCGGTTCGGCCGTGATCAACGGGGTCGCTCCGGCCGCGCGTAGCCGGCGCACATCGTCGACCGGATTGCCGGTGGGCAGGCAGGCGAGCTCGAGCCGTAGTCGATTGCGGCCCGACTTCTCATCCGGTGTGCGTACGAATTCGAGCCAGCAGCCCAGACCGGTGGCCGAGCGCAGCCCGGCCACCTCGGGGCGGGTGTAAGCGACCGGCCAGCCCGAGGCGGTGGCCCAGAACTCGGATTGCCGGGCGGGATCATGGGTATCGACCACGATGGCGGCCACCGCACCGGTGTCGACATAGTGTTCGCGGGGCTCGAGGACGCAGAACTCGTTGCCTTCGGGATCGGCGAGAACGACCCAGGGCACGCTGCCCTGGCCGATATCGATCCGGCGGGCGCCCAGGGACAGTGCCCGATCCACCTGTACGCGTTGATGATCCATTGATCGGCTGGCCAGATCGAGATGGATGCGGTTCTTGCCGAGCTTGGTGCGGGTGGCCGGTAGGAAGGTCAGGGCGATGTCCAGCCCTGCGGGGTCGGGCGCCGCCACATCCACCTCGTGGGACCGGTCCAGCGTCACCACCCAGCCGAGTAATTCGGCCCAGAAATCCGCGATCGCTCGTGGTCGGTCTGCCTCGAACACGACACACGCCAGTCGAGTGGACATTCGATAACGGTAGCGTGATCGGCTTGGCTAATCCGGAAGTTCAGCAAACCGGAAACGTGCGCCACGCAAGTCGACTCGGCCCGCACGGATCGGCACGCCCTCCTCGGCGAGCCGCTGGAGCTGGCGCTGGGCGAGATGTGCGGCGGGCTTACCGCCCGCGCCGAGCACCCGGTGCCAGGGCAGGTCGGCGGAATCGGTCCGCATGATCCAGCCGACGGTACGTGGCGTGGACAGCCCGGCCGCCTCGGCGATATCGCCGTAGGTAGCGACGCGGCCCGGCGGGATCCGCGCCACCAGAGCGCGAACCGATTCGATCTGCGCGTCGGAGGTGGGCATCGCTACAACGCCGCCCGGATGAGCGCCGCCGTCTCGGCGGGGCGTGCCTGCGGGACCATGTGATCGCAGTCGAACTCGTGCACCGTCAGGTGTGGGCCGAGATGCGCGGTGAGCGCGGCACGGAAGGCGGGTGTCACGAACGGCGGCTGCACTTTCATCGCCTGCACCAGCACGGTCGGCACCTCGGCGGGCGGCAGCACATACTCGCGCGCCAGCTGCCCCCAGTAGGACGTGATCGCGGGCAGGCTCATGCGCCATCCGACCCGGCCGGTCGCGGTCGGCACCAGGTGTTCGGTGAGTTCGGCTTCCAGTAGCCGGGATTCGACCTCGTACCAGGCGCTGGCCAGTTTGTCCTGACGGGCGTCCTCGACATCGGCGTAGTCGGGGTGGGTGATGCCGCGCTCCGCGATGTCGAACAGCAGGTCGGGATCGATCGCGATCGCGGGATCGAGGAGCACCAGCCCGCGGACCAGCTCCGGGTAGCGCCGGGCCAGATGCAGCCCGGTCGCTCCGCCGAACGAGTGACCGACCACCAGCACCGGGGCGGTGGTCTCGGCCGCCAGCAGCTCGACCAGGTCGGCGACGACCGTCTCGAAATCCCACGGCGGCACCGAGGTCGAGCGTCCGTGCCCGCGCAGATCGGGCGCGAGCACGCGGACGTCGCCGAGGTACTCCTCGGCGAGTTGCGCCCAGCGCCGGCCGTGCCCGGTCAGCCCGTGCAGCGCGAGGACCACGGGGCCCGTGGTGGGTCCGAACCGATGAACATGCAATCTCGACACCCGCCTATTCTGTCGGCTGGATCCCAGGTCCGCACGCTGCGGGGATCAGGAATTCGGGTCGGCGCCCCAACTGGGGTGCTGCGCAACCTGACTCGGTTCGGTGAGCCGACGTGGCTGGCTGCCGTCCCGGTTCATGACCCAGATCTCGGCACCGCTGTCCGGCGCGCTGCGCGCCAGGGTGTAGAGAATCTTGGCGCCGTCCGGGGAAAAGGCCGGGCCCACCGTCCAGTCGTCGGTCAGCGGCCGCACCGCGGATCCCTCGGCGTCGATCTCGTACAGTTCGGAGCGGTTCTTGCCGCCGCGATTGCTGGCGAAGACGATCGTCGTACCGTCAGGGCTGAATACCGGATCGCTGTTGAAGTGTTTGTCGGCGAGCAGTGGCCGGGCGTCGGCGCCGTCGGCGCCCATCACCCAGATCGCCGAGCCACGGCAGAACACGATCTTCGAACCGTCCGGCGAGTACGCGGGACTGCGGGACGAATCCTGATTGGGCCCGGTGGGTGCGGGCAGATCACCGAGTTTACGCAGGTCGGCACCGTCGGCGTTCATCACGAAGAGATCGCCCCCGCGCACGAAGACGATCCGCGTGCCATCGGGGGAGAAGACCGGGGTGTATCCGCCCTCGGCGAGTTTGCGCAGGCCGCTGCCGTCCACCGACACCGTGGAAATCCAGCCGCCGCCGGTCACCAGTGTGGTGCCGTCGGGCGCGAAACTCGGATCGGTGCCCGGGGCGATCTTGGTGACTCCCGAACCGTCCGGATTCATGACGAAGACCGATTCGGAATCATCGAACGCGATCTTCGCCGACCGCACGGGCTGCAATGCGGGTGTCGGCCCGGGCCCCGGCGAGGCTTCCTCCGCCGATCCACACCCCACGATAAGCCCCGCCAGCACAACGGAAATGGCGGCGACCCCCAGAAACCGGCTTCGTCTCTCTCCCATGCGCCCAACCTATCGGCACCCGGCCCGGCGGGCACCGTCCCACAGGGCCGCTGTGAAAAACCAAGGCTCGGCCGACCGATATCCTCGACGGCATCCCAACTCGATTCCGCGGCCCTGCGGAACCAGCGAGTGAACGCTCGGTGACAGTGATATCGACTACGTCCTTCCGGAGTGGTGGTTCGGTGTGTCGGTCGTGTCTGTTGCAATAGCCCGCGTGGTGCGATCGGATAGCGCGGTGCGACTTGTTCGCCGGAACGCAGCGACACCCGGGGCGCGGCTCTGGGGCGCTGAGGTGCGCCCGCTGTTCGAAGCACACGCCGGGCCGGTGGCGCCGCGGCCGGGCTGGCAGCCGTGGCAGCTGCTCGGCGGCCCGGGCACAGGCAAGACCGCGCTGCTGATCGACCTGGCCGCCGAGCGGATCGCGGCCGGTGCCGACCCGGAATCGGTGCTGCTCCTGACGCATTCCAAGACCGCGGCACGCAGCGTGCGCGACGCCATCACCGCGCGGTTGACCGGGCCGGGCGGCGCCGACGGCGGCGTGCCCGGTGCCACCCGCGAGCCGCTGGTACGAACCGTGCACTCCTACGCGTTCTCGGTCCTGCGGCGGCACGCGGTGGTACACGGCAACCCGCCGCCGCGTTTGCTGACCGGTGCCGAACAGGATGCGGTACTGCGCGAGATGCTGCGTGGCGACCTGACCGACATCGCCGACGGAAACGACGCGCTGTGGCCGCAGCGGTTACAGCCGGCGCTCGGCCTCGGCGGATTCGCCGAGCAGTTGCGGGGTCTGATGCTGCGGGCTACCGAACGCGGCATAGGCCCTGAGGATCTGATCGAGCTCGGGCGGGAGCACGGCAAAACCGAATGGGTCGCGGCGGGCCGGTTCGCGGTGCGCTACGAGCAGGCGATGCTGCTGCGCTGGTCGGTCGGTGTCGAGGCGCCCGAGGCCACCGCGCCCGCGCTGGATGCCGCCGAACTCGTCGGCGCGGCCCTGGACGCGTTCGCCGCCGACTCGAATCTCCTCGCCGCCGAACGTAACCGCATCAGATATCTACTGGTCGACGACGCACAGCACCTGGACCCACAGGCCGCGCTACTGGTTCGTGTGATCGGCGCGGCCGCGCACACCGCCGTGGTCGCGGGCGATCCGGACCAGGCCATCTTCACCTTCCGCGGCGCGGACTCCCGCTTCGTCACCGACCTGGACGTGCCGGACGAACGCCGGGTCGTGCTGCGGCGCAATCAGCGTTCGGGTACGTCGGTGCACCTCGCGCTCGCTCGGGTCGCCGCCAAGTTGCCTGGCGGTGCGCCGCACCGCTTCCCCCTGCCGGGACGCGCCGACGAGCCCGACGCCGACGCCGCTACGGTCCGAGTGCGGGTCCTGGCCACCCCCGCCAAGGAAGCCGCGCTGATCGCCGACCATTTGCGCCGGGCCCACCTCACCGAGGGGGTCCCGTGGTCGCGGATGGCGGTGATCGTGCGTTCGGTGCCGCTGTCGCTCGCCCCGCTGCGGCGCGCCCTGCTCGCCGCCGGTGTTCCGGTGCAGCAGCCCGCACTCGATCTGCCGCTGGCGCGCCGGCGCGGGGCGGCCTGGATGCTGCTGGCCCTGCGTGCCCTGCTCGCCGCGGAACGTTCCCGCCGGGCCGCCGCGGAGCTGTTCACCGCAGACGACGCGCTGGACCTGCTGGGCGGCCCGCTGGGCGGCGCCGACCAGATCACGCTGCGGCGGCTGCGCCGCGGTCTGCGCCGCGGGGTGCTGGAATCGCAGCGTAAACCCGCTCGCGCCGGAACCGAGTCCCCGGACCGTGACGACGAGCCGCCCTCCGATGAAATCGGCCCACCGCCCGAGGATTACCTCGACGCGCACGATGCGGCCGGGCCCGAGTTGCCGGGCGTGCCCGGTGAAGCCGCCGACCTGATCGCCGAATCCGATTCGCTCCGAGGCGATTCGGATACCGCACCGGAACCCGGTGAGTCCGATTCGCTCCGGGCGGCGGATTCCGATGATCCGGATCTGGGTTCCTACGATCCGGAACAGTGGGTCAGCGAATCCGACTGGTACGGCGATGATCTGGACTGGGGGCTGGAGGTCGCGGAGCACGCGGACGACAGCAGGCGTCCTCGCCCGCAGGTCGCGCCCGCCGAGCCGGAGCGAGTCACCGACGAAACCCCGGCGGACCGCGGCGATATCGTGGAACTCGTCGACCTGTCGTCCGCGGAAGTGCTGCGCGGCTTGCTGATCGGCGAGATCGCTCACCCGCTCGTGGACAAGCTCACCGATGTCGAGGCCAGACCCCTGCGGCGGGTGCTCGACGCCCTGGCCCAGGCGCGCACGGCCCGGGCGGGCGGCGCGGGCCTGGAGGAGGTCATGTGGGCGCTGTGGAGCGCCTCGCAGCTGGAACGGCGCTGGGTCGCGCAGTCCGAGCGCGGCGGCCCGGTCGGCATGCAGGCCGACCGGGATCTGGACGCGACCGTCGGCCTGTTCGAGGCGGCCGCCGCCTATGTCGACCGCTTGCCGCGCGCGAGTATTGGGGGTTTCGTCGAATACCTTGTGCAGCAGGAGATTCCGCAGGACACCACGCCGCTGACCGCGCCGGGCGAGGCCGTCGCGCTGCTCAGTGCGCACGCGGCGGCCGGCCGGGAGTGGGAGGTCGTCGCGGTTGCGGCCGTGCAGGAGGGCATCTGGCCGAATACCCGCCCGCGCGGCACCCTGCTGCACACCGAGGATCTCGTCGACCTCACCGCCGGGATCGACCTGGGTGCACAGGTCAGCCGGGCCGCGCCCCTGCTCGCCGAGGAACGCCGTCTGCTGCTGGTCGCGTGCAGTCGCGCCCGGCGCTCGCTGCTCGTCACCGCGGTCGAATCCGTCTCGGGTGAACGAGATCTCGTGCCGTCCCGCTTCCTGGCCGAACTCCTCGGCCACGACGACGACAGCGAACCCGGTGTCCTGCCGATCGCCGACCCGGGCCGCGCCCTGGTCATGCACTCGCTGGTGGCCGAATTGCGTGGCGTCGTCTGCGATCCCGACGCCGATCCCGAGCGTCGAGGTCGTGCCGCGCACCAGCTGGCCCGGCTCGCCCAGGCCGGCGTGCCCGGCACACATCCCGAAGACTGGTATGGCACAAGCGATCTCAGCTCACAGGACACGTTGTGGGCCGATGACGACGGCGCGGTCGCGCTGTCGCCGTCGACGGTGGAACTACTGCGCACCTGCCCGCTGCGCTGGGCGCTGGAACGCCACGGCGGCACCGACGGCGACAATCCGCATGCGGTCACCGGCAATCTGGTGCACACGCTGGTGCAGGCGCTCGCGGGCCGGGTCCCCGAGGCCCAGGTGCGCGCGGCGCTCGACAAAGCTTGGCGCGCTATCGATCCCGGCACCGGCTGGCATTCCCGGCAAGAACTGCGCCGCACCGCGGCGATGCTGGAGACCTTCATGGCCTGGGTGCGCAATACTCGCGGCGAACTCACCCAGGCCGGTGTCGAAATCCCGGTCGACTGCGAACTTCCTGCCCGCACCGCCGAGGAGCGTCCGGTCCGCATCCGCGGGCGCGTCGACCGTCTCGAACGCGATGCCCAGGGCCGCTTCGTCATCATCGACGTCAAGACCGGCAAATCCCCGATCACCAAGCAGGCCGCACTCGACCACGCCCAATTGGCTACCTACCAGGTCGCCGCCGCCCTGGGCGCCCTCGACTCCGAGCCGGATCCGGCCAACCAGGACAGCACGCCGACGCGGTCGGCCGACGTCGACGCGTCGAATCCGGCTGGTGCGGCCGATCATCCGAGCGATCAGCGACCGGACGAGGCTCCGCCGAGCGTCGAACCCGGCGGCGCCCGCTTGGTCTACGTCGCCAAACCCAGCACCAAGGAAGGTGCCACCCAGCGCCTGCAACCCCCACTCGATGCCGAAGCTCTCGACAAGTGGCGCACCACCATCCACGACGCCGCCTCCGCCACCCGCGGCCCCAGCTACCTGGCCATGCGCAACGACGGCTGCCGCCATTGCGCCGTCGCCGGCAGCTGCCCCGTCCAGGACACCGGGCGTCAGGTGACCGACGAATGAGCCGGATATCGCCGCAGCAGCTGGCCGAGGCGTTGGGGTTGCCGACGCCGACCGACGAGCAGGCGGCGGTGATCGCGGCGCCGGCCGGGCCGACGCTGGTGGTGGCCGGGGCCGGCGCGGGCAAAACCGAGACGATGGCCGCGCGAGTGGTGTGGATGGTGGCCAATCGGCTGGTGCTGCCGGATCAGGTGCTCGGGCTGACATTCACGCGAAAAGCGGCGCAGCAGTTGACTTCTCGGATCCGCACGCGGTTGGCGCGGTTGGCTGGTGCGCCGCTGCTACGTGAGCTGGATTCGTCCGGGGAGCTGCGGGCCCAGCTGGCGGGCGCCGAACCGGAGATCAGCACCTACCACTCGTACGCTGGACGGCTGCTGACCGAACACGGTCTGCTGCTGCCGGTAGAACCATCGGCGACACTGCTGACGCAAACCCAGCTGTGGCAGCTCGCCCATCAGGTGGTGCGCAGCTGGGACGGCGATCTGGACACCGAACGCACCCCGGTATCGGTCACCGAGGCGGTGCTCGCGCTGTCCGGTCAGCTCGCGGAGCATCTGGTGGAGGCCGAGCAACTCGCCGAGGCGCACACCGAGCTGGAGAAACTGGTCTACACGCTGCCCGCAGGCCCACGCCAGCGCGGCGGCCCCAGTCAAACCCTGCGCGGCATCCTCGCGGTGCAGGAGGAACGAGTCGCCCTGCTCCCGCTGGTGCACCGGCTCGCCGAGGCCCTGCGCCGCCGCGGCGCCCTCGATTTCGGTGCCCAGATGTCCCTCGCCGCCCGCCTCGCCGCCGAACACGCCGAGGTGGCCGCCGCCGAACGCGCTCGCTTCCGCCTGGTCCTCCTCGACGAGTACCAGGACACCGGCCATGCCCAACGCGTCCTGTTGGCCGCCCTTTTCGGCGGCACCCCCACCCCGCCGCTGGAGCCGGCGGCGTCCACCCGGGGGGCCTCGGCTGGTGGGGCGCGGCTGGCGGTGACCGCAGTCGGCGATCCGATGCAGTCGATCTACGGGTGGCGGGGGGCGTCGGCGGCCAACCTGCCCAGGTTCGCGACCGACTTTCCCAGTGCGCCCGCTGTTCCCGCGCCGACACTGCCGTTGCTGACCAGTTGGCGGAATCCGCCCGAGGCGCTCGCGGTGGCCAATCTGGTCGCCGAGCCGCTGCGGCGCGACGGGGGCGTCCAGGTGGACGCACTGCGGGCCAAACCTGATGTGGGGCAGGGCGTCGTCGAACTGGTGCTCACCGAAACCGTTGCGGTGGAAAGACAGTGGGTGGCCGAGCGGATCGCGGCGGAATGGGCGGCGCGGCGCGCGACGGAAGAGCCGCCGCCGACCTCGGCGGTGCTGGTGCGGCGCAACGCGGATGCCGCACCGCTCGCGGAAGCTCTACGCGCGCAGGGACTTCCGGTGGAGATCGTCGGGCTCGGCGGTCTACTTGCCACGCCGGAGGTCGCCGATATCGTCGCGACCCTGCGCCTGATCGCCGAACCGGCCGCGGGCAGCGCCGCCATGCGTATTCTCACCGGCGCCCGCTGGCGGATCGGCGTCGCTGATATTGCGGCGCTAGCGCGTCGCGCCCGTGATCTGTCGATCAGCCGGCTCTCCGGCGGCGATTCGGGCGAGATCACCGACAGCGCCACGCTCGCCGCGGCGCTGCGCGAGGTGGCTCCCGAACCGGCCGAGCAGGCCGGCCTGGCCGACGCGATCGCCGATCCCGGTGACGCGGAGGACTATTCGGAGTCCGGTTTCACGCGCATCGAAGCGCTCGGCCGGGAACTCGCCGCACTCCGTGAGCGCAGCGGGCAGCCGCTGGCCGAGCTCGTCGCCGATGTGGAACGCACAATCGGTGTGGGCGTGGAGACGCAGGCCCGGCGCGCGATGGCCGGAACCGGTGCGGGGCGTGAGCATTTGGATGCGTTCGCCGAGGTGGTCGCCGGTTATGCCGCCGACACCGGCGCCTCGCTGAGCGGCCTGCTGGCGTTCTTCGCGGCCGCCGAATCCGTCGAGAACGGTTTGGAGCCGGGCGAAGTCGAGGTGGCCAAGGATCGGGTGCAGGTGCTGACCGTACACGCCGCCAAGGGGTTGGAGTGGGAGATCGTCGCGGTGCCGCATGTGGTGCGCGGCGTCTTTCCCTCGGGGACCGCATCGGGCACCTGGCTCGGCGCTCTGGCCGAGCTACCCACCACCTTGCGCGGCGACCGCATCCAGGAGGATGCCGCCGAGGGGGTCCCGGTACTCGACCTCGGTGATCTCTACGACCGCGCCGATCTGGAACGCGCCGTCAAGGCGCACAAGGACGCCCTGGAGCGTCGGCGCGTGGACGAGGAACGTCGACTGTTCTATGTCGCGCTCACCAGAACGGAACGCGTACTGCTGGTTTCGTCTCATTACTGGGCCGAAACCGGTTCCGCTCCCAAAGGCCCCTCCGACTTCATGCTCGAGCTGAAACACGCCGCCGAGGCCGGCGACGGCATCGACGTCCCCCGCTGGGACGACCCACCCGACGCCGACGCCGTCAACCCCTTCACCGACAACCCCGCCACCGCCGAATGGCCCCGTGACCCCCTCGGCACACGCCGCGACCCCATCGAACAGGGCGCCGCCATGGTCCGCACCGCCCTCGCCGAACTCCGCGCCCAGGCCGCCCGGCCCGCCCCTGAAGCAGGTCGGGCGACTGGCCGCGGATCCGCGGAGCCGGGCCGCGATCGTCGTGCGCAGGCCGCCTCCGACGCTGAATCCGGTCGATCGGCCGACCATGGTTCGGCATCGATTGCCGGCGAGCCGAACCTACCGTCGCCAGGCGGACAGCCGGTTCCGAGTGAGCCGGGTCAGCGACAGCAGCCGACCTCGGACCTGCGCCGCGTGCTGAACGAACCCGTACAGCGCCCCAGTCCGCCCACGCCGTGGGAACGCGGCCGCCTGACCGCCGTCTCGGTCCCACTGCCCCCGAATTACGTACGCCCCGAGGCCGCGAACACGGGTGAGGACACCGCACAGCCGATCGAGGATTCCGGCCGCCCGCCCGCAGACCATCCGTCATCCGTGTCGGACGGCACCGCTACCGACCGTGGGATACCGTCGCCTCCAGCTGGTTTCGCGCGCGCTGCTGGAGGTCATCCACACCGGCGTGCCGAGCCCGCCTCCGCATCGGCCGAGGACGTGAGCCCGGCGGATTACTCCGCATCGCGGCATATCGATGCATCCTTGTCGGATGAGCCGCGACTCCGACCGGACGATGTGCCGCTGCCGGATGAGTTCGCACCCCGACCGGACGATGTGCCGCTGCCGGATGAGTTCGCACCCCGACCGGACGATGTGCCCCTGCCGGACGAGTTCGTACCCCCGCCGGACGACATGGCCCCGCCGGCCGACTTCCCCCATGCACTGGTGGAATTCTCCGATCCGGACGAATTCCCCCCGCTTCTGGACGAATTCGCGCCTCTCCCCGATGATTTCGTCCCGCCACCGGACGACTTTGTCCCGCCGGTCGATCCGGACGATCCGGATGGCTGGGCCGCCGACGTCGATGCCTTGCTCGCCGAGTTCGAGGCCGACCAGGCCGCTGCGGAGGAGGTCGAGCTGCCCGGGCAGATTCCGGCGACCGCGCTGGTGGAGCTGCGCGCCGATCCGGCGAAACTCGCGCGACGCCTGCGCCGTCCGCTGCCGTTCCCGCCCAGCCCGTTGGCTCGGCGGGGCACCGCGTTCCACGCCTGGGTGCAGCGCTGGTTCAGTGACCGGCGGCTGATCGGATTGGATCAGCTTCCCGGCCTGGGTGAGACCGCCGACGCGGGCATGGACGCCGAATTCGCCCGAATGCAGGACGCGTTCCTGAATTCACGGTGGGCCAATCGCACCCCGGTGGAGGTGGAGATCCCGTTCGAGACCTCGATCGCGGGGACGGTCATCCGAGGGCGGATGGACGCCGTGTTCACCGCACCGGACGGCGGCTGGGTGGTCGTCGACTGGAAAACCGGCGCGGTCCCGACCCCCGCCGACGAGCCGGCGGTCGCCATGCAGCTGGCCATCTACCGCCTGGCCTGGGCCCGCCTGATGGCGATCCGCACCGGGGCGACCGAGGCCGCCATGCTCGAAAAGATCAGTGCCGCTTTCCATTACGTGCGTACGGGCCACACTGTCGCACCCGCCAGGCTGCCGGGCCCGGATGAGCTGGCCGAGCTCATTCGCACCGCGGCCCCGCCGCCTACCGAGCCCGGCGGCTCACCTTCAGCGCCTGCGTGATCAGCGGTATCTGAAGCGGAAGCCGCAGCACGGTACCGATTTTCAGGAATCGCGGCGCCTTCTCGTTCCGGAGCACGTCGTAGGTCATCTGAACATTCGCCGGGAACACCGCGAGGAACAACACAGCGGCCAGCCGCCCGCCGAGGCCGCGGGTGCGCGGGGCGAGCAGCGCGGCGGCGACACCGATCTCGGCCACGCCCGACGCGTAGGTGTAGCTCCGGGCACTGCCGGGCAGCGCGGGCGGCACGATCGAGTCGAACAGCTTGGGTATGAGGAAGTGCAGGACCCCGGTACCACCGAGCAGGGCGGCCAGGGCCAGGGCGGGCTTGTCTGTGTCGTTCTGAGCCATGACCCACCCTGACACCCCGTAGCGCCTCCCGTCGAGTCGGCCCAACCCGGCGAACTCGCGGTAGGCTCCCGTGTCGTGCCGGAGCGAGATGTCATGCCGGAGTGCGTCGTGAACAGCGTCCAGGATGTCAGGGGTGGTAAATCCGGTGTTGAGTGAGTTCGAGGACAGTGCGAACAAGCGGGGAGTCTCGGCCCGCCCGCATTTCGCGCTGGTCGGTCTGCTGCGGATCCCCGAGGTGCAGACGAGCCCGTGGACCCAGCTGATCCGCCGGGTGCTGTTCGCGATCGCGCTGCTGTTCACCGCGGCGACCGTGGTCTATGTCGGGCGGCACGGCTATCGGGACGTCTCCGAGGACGAGCTGTCGTTCCTGGACGCGTTCTATTACGCGACGGTGTCGCTGTCGACCACCGGATACGGCGACATCTCCCCGGTGTCACCAGCCGCACGGCTGGCGAACATCGTCATCATCACGCCGCTGCGTGTGCTGTTCCTCATCGTGCTCGTCGGTACCACTCTCGGCGTGCTCACCGAACGTTCCCGGCAGGCATTCAAGATTCAGCGTTGGAGGCGCAGCGTGCGTAATCACACCGTGGTCGTCGGATACGGCACGAAGGGGCGTACCGCGATCGACGCCATGCTCGGCGACGGCGTGCAGCCCGCCGAGATCGTGGTCGTCGACACCGATCCGGACGTACTGGACGCCGCGGCCAGCGCGGGCCTGGTGACGGTGCACGGTTCGGCAACCCGCTCGGACGTGCTGCGGCTGGCGGGAGTGCAGAACGCGTCCTCGGTGGTGGTGGCCGCCAATCGCGACGACACCGCCGTGCTGGTCACGCTGACTGCCCGCGAGCTCAACAAGGCCGCGAAGATCGTGGTCGCGGTGCGCGAGGCGGAGAACACCCATCTGCTGCGCCAGTCCGGCGCCGATTCGGTGGTGGTGTCCTCGGAGACGGCGGGCCGTCTGCTCGGCGTCGCCACCACCACGCCGAATGTAGTGGAGATCATGGAGGACCTGCTCACCCCGGAGCAGGGTTTCGCGGTCGCCGAGCGCGAGGTGGAGGCGTCCGAGATCGGCGGTTCACCACGGCATCTCAGCGATATCGTGCTGGGAGTGGTGCGCGGCGGGACGCTGGTGCGGGTGGGGGAGCCGGAGGTCGACGCGATCGAGGCGGGCGACAAACTGCTCTACATTCGCCGCACGCAGAAGTGATTCGACGCGGGGGCTAGGCTCGCGGTGTGTCGTTTCAGCTGAATGGTGTTCCCTTGCTGTCGCGTTCTGCCGTCGATCGGGCCGAGGAGGTCCGCGCCGATGAGCAGGCGCTGAAAGAAGGCTGGGCGCAGGCCCGGCTGCTCCGGGTGAACAAGCGCGGGCAGGTCCGGTTCACCGATGCGGTTCCGGTGCTGGACGCGGCGATCGAGTTGTCGGCCGAGCCGAGCCCGGCGGCGGTGTTCCTCGGCTGGGGCGAGGGCGTGCACGTGTGGGCCGTGCGGGACAACGAGATCGCCGGCGCCCTGCGTGATCTGCGGGCCGCCGGGAACGACGTCGACGATTACACCGCGAATCTGCTGTCCACCGCCGTCGCCCTGTTGAATTGGCACGACAACGCCGGATTCCATGCCGCCGACGGCAGTGTGACGATGGCTTCGAAGGGTGGCTGGTCGCGGGTCACCGAGAGTGGTTTCGAGGAATTCCCGCGGATCGACCCCGCGGTGATCTGCCTGATCCACGACGGCGCCGACCGGGTGCTGCTGGCGCGACAGCACACCTGGCCGGAGACGCTGTTCTCGCTGCTGGCCGGTTTCGTGGAGGCCGGTGAATCGCTGGAACGGTGTGTGGAGCGGGAGGTGAAGGAGGAGGTCGGCGTCGACGTGCGCGACATCCACTACCTGGGTAGTCAGCCGTGGCCGTTCCCGCGCTCGCTGATGCTCGGTTTCGCCGCGGTCGCCGACCCGGACCAGCCGCTGACGTTCTCCGATGGCGAGATCGCCGAGGCGTACTGGTTCAGTCGCGCCGAGGTCCGCGACGCACTGGCGGTGGGTGACTGGTCCGCGCAGCGCACCGGGCAGCGCCTGCTGCTGCCCGGGTCGATCTCCATCGCCCGCACCATCGTGGAGTCCTGGGCTGCCCTGGACGGTTAGGCCAGCGCGGCCAGTTGCTCCTTGACGGCGGACAGCGACGGATTGGTCGCCGTGGAGCCGTCGGCGAACTTCACCGTCGGCACGACGTGATTGCCGTTGTTGACGCTGCCGACGAACTCGGCCGAGGCCGGGTCCTGTTCGATATCGATCTCCACGTAGCTGATGCCGGACTCCTCCAGCTGCTTCTTCAGCCGTCGGCAGTAGCCACACCAGGTGGTCGAGTACATGGTCAGGTCAACCTTCGAGTCAGTCACGGAACCATTCAACGCCCTGCGCCCCCATCCTGTTCCTGCTTCGCGCGCCGCAGCCCGCGTTCGGTCCGGTGCTCCCACAGCAGCGCCCACCCAATGATCGCGGCCACCCCGTAGATCAGCCACAGTGCGCCGAGCCGCGGCGCGGCGATCCCGAGTGCGACGGCGACCAGCGTGCACGGCACCGGCCAGGTCACACTCCACCGCCAGCCCGTCGGTGTCCGCAGCCCGACGACGGCGGTGATCGCGAAGTACGCGGCCGCACCACCACTCAGCGTCCAGCCGATGCCGGTGCCGAGGTGCCCGGCGTGGCCGATGGTGAGTCCGAGCCCGCCGGCGATGGTGGCGAGCGCGCCGGTGAGGAAGCAGTGCATGACCATCAGGTGCCGCCGCGACAGCACGGTTTCCGGTATCGCACCGCCCAGCAGCCGGGCCACCACGCCGCCGTACAGCAGGCTCAACGCCCACAGCCCGGCCAGGATCACGAAGGCGCCGAAGCCCAGTGCCAGATTCCGGGGCGTCCAGGCCTGGTCGCCGAGCGCGGCGATGATGGCGATCACCCCCTCGCCGAGCACGATGATCACGTACAGTCCGAGCCGTTCACCGAGGTGCACCGGATCGGCGTGCACCGCCTCGATACTCGGCACCTGGGCTGCATCGATGTCCCGATGCTTGCGCAGCCGTTTCAGGCGCCGGTCGAACTGGTCCTGGACCCCGGCGAGCAGCCGTTCCCCGCTGATGAAGAACATGATCAGCAGGTCGATCGCCAATCCGACGGCCCAGCACCAGTACTTCCACGGTGCAGGTACCCAGAGCGAGACGATCCAGGGCGCCACGCCGGCGCCCATCTCGATGATCGGCCAGTCCACCACGACCTTGCCGCGTCCCCAGAGCGAGCCCGAGGCGATCCGCAGGACCACGTAGACCGCGGCGAACGCGGTCGCGTGCCGCTGCGGAAGTCCGGCCACGGCCGCCGCCATCACGCCGAGCCCGAGCATCGCCGCCAGCATGAGCGGTACACGGGTGTGATCGCGGGCGATATTGCCGTACAGCATGATGACCGCCCAGGCCATCCAAAAGGCCAGGTAGAGCACCGCATACAGGCCGAAGTCGGCGAGTGTGGGCCCGTGGTGCAGCAGATGGGTGAGCTGCTGGATGCCCGCGACGGCGACCAGATCGAAGAACAACTCCATCCACGAGGCGTGCCGCTCGTGGGTTTGTGCCGACTCCGGTGGCGTCGCGATGGTCACGGTGATCAGTAAAGTCCTGGCGGGTCGGCGGTGGCGATCGGCGCGCCGGGGCGCGTCGCGGTGTCGGACCCGGCTGTCATGATGGAGCGCGTGCCACTCGATCTCGCTGCCCTGGATCCCGAACAGGCTGCCGCCGTGCAGGCGCCGCGAGGGCCCGTGTGCGTGCTAGCGGGTGCGGGGACGGGCAAGACGCGCACGATCACGCATCGGATCGGGCATCTGGTGTCGGCGGGGCATGTGAAGGCCGATCAGGTGCTGGCGGTGACATTCACGGCGCGGGCGGCGGGTGAGATGCGCGGTCGCCTGCGTGAGCTCGGGCTCGGCGGCGAGGCGAATCAGGTGCAGGCCCGCACCTTTCACGCGGCCGCGCTGCGGCAGCTCAAGTACTTCTGGCCGCAGGTCGTCGGCGATGTGCCGTGGCGGCTGATCGACGGGAAGTTCCCGATCGTGGCGCAGGCCGCGCATCGGGCCGGTCTGTCGGCGGCCACGGACAGCGTCCGGGATCTGCTCAGCGAGATCGAATGGGCGAAGGGCACGCTGATCGCGCCCGAGGACTATCCGGCGGCCGTCGCCAAGCATCGGCGCGAGACACCGTACGACCCGGCCCGGATCGCGGAGGTGTACGCCGCCTACGAGAGTCTGAAGACCTCCTCGGACGGTCTGCTGCTCGACTTCGACGACCTGCTGCTGCACACCGCGGCCGCGCTGGAGGACTATTCCGCCGTCGCCGACGAATTCCGCAGTCGCTACCGCAGTTTCGTCGTCGACGAGTATCAGGACGTCACCCCGCTGCAACAGCGCGTCCTGGATGCCTGGCTCGGCGATCGAGACGATCTGACCGTGGTCGGCGATGCCAACCAGACCATCTACTCCTTCACCGGCGCCACCCCGAACTTCCTGCTGGATTTCTCGCGGCGTTTCCCGGAGGCGACGGTGGTCCGCCTGGAACGTGACTACCGGTCGACACCGCAGGTGGTCTCGCTGGCCAACCGGGTGATCGGCGCCGCGCGCGGCCGGATCGCGGGGACCAGGCTGCAATTGATCGGCCAGCGGCCCGACGGCCCGGAACCGGGCTTCGCCGAATACGACGACGCCGGGGCCGAGGCGTCCGCCGTGGCCGAGCAGATCAAGGCGTTGACAGCCGCGGGCGTCCCGGCGGCGGAGATCGCGGTGCTCTATCGGATCAATGCCCAGTCCGAAGCCTATGAGCAGGCGCTCACCGAGCGGGATATCCCATATCAGGTCCGCGGCGGTGAGGGTTTCTTCCACCGCCCCGAGGTCAGGCAGGCGGTCACCGTGCTGCGCCAAGCGGCCGCGCGCGAGGATCTCCCCGCGGCATCCCGCAGCGGCCCGGGCCTGGTCACCCTGGTGCAGGCGGTGCTGGCCCCGGTCGGGCTGACCGCGACCGAGCCCGCGGGCGCGCAGGCGCGAGAGAAGTGGCAGTCGCTGCTCGCGCTCGTCCGGCTCACCGAGGAGTTGACGGCCGTCGAGACGGAACTCGACCTCGGCGGTCTGCTGCGTGAGCTGGCCGCTCGCGCGGAAGCCCGGCATCCACCCACCGTGCAGGGCGTCACCCTGGCCTCGCTGCACGCCGCCAAGGGCCTGGAGTGGGACGCGGTATTCCTGGTCGGACTGGTCGACGGCACCCTGCCGATCCAGCATGTGCTCGCCGGCGACGGCGCGGTCGCCGATGTCGCCGCCCTGGAGGAGGAGCGGCGGCTGTTCTACGTGGGCGTCACCCGGGCCCGGGAACATCTGCGCCTGTCCTGGGCGCTGTCGCGTAACCAGGGCAGTCGCCGGACCCGGCGGCGCTCCCGATTCCTGAACGGCCTGGTCCCCGATGACTCGCCGGCCTCGCGGATCGCCGCGCCCGCGCCGGAGCGGAAGGGCGGCGGGATCCGCCCGTCCTGCCGGGTCTGCGCGAAACCGCTGATCGGGACCTATGCCACCATGCTGGGCCGGTGTCGCCGCTGCCCGGCCGAGGTGGATGCCGTCCTGCTCGAGGCATTGAAGGAGTGGCGTGCCGAGAAGGCCGAGGCGCAGCGCGTCAAGGAATTCGTGATCTTCACCGACACCACGCTGACCGCGATCGCCGAGCAGTTGCCCGCCGATGATCGGGCGCTGGCGGCGATCGCGGGCATCGGAGCCAAGAAGATCACCGACTACGGGGCGGACGTGCTCGCCATCGTCGCCTCGCGGGTGCGCAGCCGCGCGCAGTGATCGAACGCACGCGTGTCCGAATTCGGCCGCACCCGAGCCGGACTCGGAGAATTCTCCAAAACCGCAGGTAGAAAATAGGTTGTCGGTTCGTGCCGCATTGCATATGGTGGGAACACGCACCGGGAGGTGATCCCAGCGCGCACAGTTGTTGACGGATCGAACGAGACAAGGAGGGAGGCAGACCAATGAACAGCACAAGCACAGTACGCGGCTTCGACGCTCTCAGCGTCGCGGTTGGCGCAGTCATGTCCGCCTCCCGGGGGATCTCCGCTCTGCAGGGGATCGGTCTGTCCGGTGGCGGCAAGCGCCAGTCGGACAAGCCCAACGGTGCCTGGCATCCGGCAGCTGCCCAAGCAGCAGCCGGTGCATTCGCCGCCGATGCCGGTTATGAGCCGTCGGGTGCAAACCCCGTCGCGATTCCCGGAATCGATATGGCGAACCGCCTCCGCACCGCAGAACACCCAGCGACCGTGATCAGAATTCGACACAGATGTCGAACTAGGTAGGGGACACCCCCAGACCTTCTGGCCACGGATCGCACAACGCGAAACCGTGGCCATTGTTTTTAAGCGGCTCTTCAGCCCTTTGGAACCGGTTTCGTGGAAAAAGAATACGAACCGCTGCACAACGAGCTGAAGGAGAACCGACGTGTTCACCGCTGAGTGGCCACAAGCCGCTTCTACCGATGTGACATGCCGCACCGTGGCACGATCCACTCGCTCCCGGGAGGTCACCAACCCGGTCCCTTGCCGTGCCGGAGATCCCGATCTCTGGTTCGCCGAGAGCCCGGCGCAACTGGAGCAGGCCAAGGCGCTGTGTGCCTCCTGCCCCATTCGGAAGGGCTGCCTGAGCGCGGCCATCGATCGGGCCGAGCCGTGGGGCGTGTGGGGCGGTGAGATCTTCGACCAGGGTGTCGTGATTGCCCGCAAGCGCCCGCGTGGTCGCCCGCGCAAGGTCGCGATCCCGGCATGAGCGGGGACAGCCCCCTCGTGCCGAGATCGACGGCATACCTCCCTCCGGTCGCTGTGGCCCCGCGGGCCGTATCGGTCCGCTGGCGCGCCCAGGAACGAGAAAGCATACGAACCGCTCACCGTGTTCACGGGTGGGCGGTTCGTTTGCGTTGTGGGACAGGCGATGCGCGTATCGCTCGGTCCAGCCGTCGGGGTGTCGGCTGGACCGGGCGGGGCGTGACGCTCAGCCGGTGAGTTCGCCGCGCTCCTCGCGCAATCCGGGCAGCCACTGATTGGCCAGGCCCATGAACGGAAGTTCCGCGTCGAGCTGGGCCAGGATGCCGACCGATCCGCCGAGCACCCGGAAGATCATCACGTGCTCGGCCGGAAGCTGCATGGCCCGTGAGGTTTTCATCTCCGCACTGGTGATGTCGGTGGCCTTACCCGCGACCCGCTGCATCCATTTGCGGGTGAAGTGGAACGACTCGGTCCGGATCGGGTCGGTGAAGGGCCGCAGGAAATCGCCGATCTCCTGATGGGTGACGGTGCGGCCCGGGATGATCCAGCCGTTGTCGTAGAGCACACGGGTGAGTTCGTCGAAGTGCTCTTCGACGGCCAGCCCGAGGATCTGGCCCAGGATCGACGGGAAGCCGTCGGGCAGCGGCGCGCACGCGCCGAAGTCGAGGACCGCGAGTCTGCCGTCGGGCAGCATCATGAAGTTCCCGGGATGCGGGTCGGCGTGCAGCAACCCGGCGATCTCGGGGGAGGAGAAGTGGAACTCGCCCATCAGCCCGGCGACCCGGTTGCGCAGCTCGTGGGTGCCCGCCGGATCGGCGGCGCCCTCGGCGATGATCTTGGAAACCGGGGTGCCGTCCAGCCATTCGGTGACGATCACCTTCGGCGCGCCCGCGACCACCTTGGGGATCACCACGCGCGGATGCCCGTCGAAGGCCTGTGCGAAGGCGCGCTGATGGCGCGCCTCATTGCGGTAATCCAGCTCCTCCTCGGTGCGCTCGGTGATCTCGGCGAGGATCGGTTTGACGTCCGCGCCCGGGATCACCGTCGCGATCAGGCCGGTCATTCGCGACAGGGTCTTGAGATCGGCGCGCAACGCCTCGTCCGCGCCCGGGTACTGGACCTTCACCGCCACGACGCGGCCGTCCGACCACACCGCCTTGTGTACCTGCCCGATGCTCGCCGAGGCGGCCGGTGTGTCGTCGAAGGACTGGAATCGCTGCCGCCACCCGGTGCCGAGCTGCATATCGAGCACGCGGTGCACGGTGGCGGCGGGCATCGGCGGCGCGGCGGCCTGGAGTTTGGTCAGCGCTTCGCGATAGTGCTCGCCGAACTCCTCCGGGATCGCGGCCTCCATGACGCTCAGCGCCTGGCCGAATTTCATTGCGCCGCCTTTGAGTTCACCCAGCACGGTGAACAACTGCTCCGCGGCCTTCTGATTGAGCTGGGCGTTGATCTCGGACTTGTCGCCGCCGGCCAGTTTCTTGCCGAATCCGACGGCGGCTCGCCCGGCGATGCCCAGCGGTATCTTGGCCAACTTGGCATTTCGGGATGAGCGACGGCGCACAATCTCAGACACGTACCCATCATGGCCGACGGACCCGGGGGTATGCCATGGCAATCTCGAGACTCGTACGTCACTCATCGGGTCCACCTGGGCAAACGGCGCGGCAACCGCATGCGGGATGCGGCGCCCACTCCCGGCGCCGAATCCGATAGGACTCCAACTCCAGCTCCAGGGTGCAGTCGAGGGTGGCCAAGGTCTGATCGGCCGAGCCGCGCGCGATCAGCTCCAGCTCGCCCAGTGCCAGCGCCGCGGTGGCCGTGACGGCGGGGGTGGAAGCCTGCCCGACCCGGCCGAGCAGCTGGGCGGCCAGATGCGGCCAGGCCGGGTCGAGATCGGTCCGGGTCAGATCGGCGCAGCGCAGGCAGCTACTGCGGCCGGGCAGCACCAGCGGGCCGACCAGTCCGCGGCCGTCCCGAATTCGCACCGGAAGATGCGGAATGCCATGCAGGACAAGGTCGTTGGCGAGGCGCGGGTCGATCACGGCGTCATCGGTGAGCAGTACCAGCCCGCAGGTCCAGCTGCCGACCGCCGTGTTCGCGGTGTACCCGCGGGATCGCTCCGGGCGAATACCCAAGCGCCGCACGCCATTGCTGATCGCGTCGGCGAGCGGCCCGAAACCGTGCACCCGAACCGACCTGATCCGCCCGCCCGCCGGGTCGGGACGGCTGAGCAGACCGGCTTCGTCGATCGCGGCGAGCAGGGTCTGCGCCTGGTCCGGTGTGATCCCGGATTCCCCGGCGCGCCAAAGGATCTGGGGATGGGTGTGCATGCCGTCGAGTAAGCGGAGGAAGCTGAGCACCCGGGAGGTGTCGAGCTCGTCCGGGTCGAGCACGACCGCGGTGGCCGGATCCCAGCCCAGCTGCACCGCGCCGGACGGGCGGACCAGAATGGTGACCCGGGGATGCAGCATCGGGCCGCGGTGTCCGGTAGGGGCGAGAGGTGTCGATGTCATGACCCGAGTATCGGTGCCCGGCTGCGGCCGAGAATGACGAAAACCCCTGTTGCACACAGGGGTTTCCCGATTTTCACATGACGATCGCTAGGACTTGCCGGTGTCCTCCGGGCCGTCGCCCTTGTCCTCGGACTCGGCCGCGCCGCCGGATTCCCGCTCACGCGCCTCGGTTTCGGCCAGCTGCGCCAGCGGGTCGTCGAAGGCGCCGGCGCCGCCGCCGATCACCGAATCGATGAAGCCGGCCGGATGATCCAGGTCGTCGGAGTCGGGCAGCAGATCCGGATGCGCCCACACTCCATCGCGCTTTTCCATCCCCGCGTCGTCGGTGAGCCGCTTCCACAGCGCCGCCGCCTCGCGCAGCTTGCGCGGCCGCAGCTCCAGGCCGACCAGGGTGGCGAAGGTCTGCTCCGCCGGACCGCCGGTCGCGCGCCGGCGCCGCAGCGTCTCGGCCAGTGCGCCCGCGCCCGGCAGCCGGTCACCGACCGCCTCGGCCACCACGACCTGCACCCAGCCCTCGATCAGGGCCAGCAGCGTCTCCAGCCGCTCCAGCGCCTGCTTCTGTTCCGGGCTGGTCTGCGGTTCGAACGCACCCTGCGACAGCAACTCCTGCAGCTTGGCCGGATCGCTCAGCGCCATCGGGTCGATGCCCTGCGCGGCCTCCTCGAGGGCGGAGAAATCCATCTTGATTCCGCGCGCGTAGCTCTCCACCGCGCCGAGCACCTGCTGGCGCAGCCACGGCACATGGCCGAACAGACGCTGGTGGGCGGCCTCGCGCGCGGCAAGGAACACCATGATCTCGCTCTCCGGCTGCTCCAGGCCCGCACTGAACTCCGAGATCGCCGCGGGCAGCAGTGCCGCCGTGCCGCTCGGGCCGAGCGGCAGGCCGATATCGGTCGAGGTCAGCACCTCCTGGGCGAGCTGGCCGAGCGCCTGCCCGAGCTGCGAGCCGAAGGCCAGGCCGCCCATCTGGCTGAGCATGCCCATCATCGGCGCGGCCATATCCTTGGCCTCTTCCGGCAGCTGCGCCGTCCACATGCCGTTGACCTGCTGCGCCACCGGATCGCAGAGCCGCTTCCAGGTCGGTACCGTCTCCTCGATCCAGTCGTTGGCGGTCCAGGCGGCGGTCTTGCTCGCGCCCGCGGGCAGCGTGGTCGCGCCGTCGAGCCAGAGTTCGGCCAGGTGCGCGGCATCGGCGATGGCCTTGGCGGTGCTCTCGGAGACCGGCGTGAGATTCGCGCCCAGCTGCTGGCGCGCCAGGCGCTTGGCCACGTCGTAGTTGACCGGACCGGACTGCGCGCTGCCCGGCTGACCCATACCGCTCAGCATCTGACCCAGCTGCGTCAGCATCTGGCCCAGCTGCGACGGGTCGAAACCCGCGCCGGAGCCGCCGACGGCGAAGCTGAACGGGTTATCGGCCCCCGAGCCCTGCGATTCGCCACGTTTGCGCGCATCGTCGTCGTCACGGTCCGAGAAGCCGAACGGCAAGTCACTCATGCCTCCAACGCTACTCGTTGCGCCCGGCCCGACGCTGTTCGCGCACCGCGAAACAGTGATCGACGCGCGGACCCCGAAAGCCGCCTCCACCGCCGCGACGACAGCGCCTATCACTAAGGTGGGCCGGGTGAATCGTCGGATCTGGACCCTGCTGGCCGCCCTCGTCCCGGTGCTCGTCCTCGGGCTGCTCGGTACCGTCGTCTCTGTGCCGTATGTCGCACTCGGCCCGGGCCCCACGTTCAATACGCTCGGTGAGGTGGACGGCAAGCAAGTCGTCGACGTGCAGGGCACCGAGGTCGATCCGACGACCGGGCATCTCAATATGACCACGGTGTCGGTGCGCGACGGCCTGAACCTCTTCGAGGCATTCGGCTTCTGGGCCAGCGGTGATCACGGCCTGGTCCCGCGCGCCGAGGTGTACCCGCCCGGTGTTCCGCGTGAGGAGATCGACAAGTCCAACCAGCAGGACTTCAAGGATTCCGAGGGCAATGCCGAGATCGCCGCGCTGCGCTTTCTGAAACTGCCGACCGTGGTGCTGGTGCGCAAGGTCGGCGACGACGGTCCCGCCAAGGATGTGCTCCAGCCGGGGGACGAGTTCGTCAGCATCAACGGCACGCCCGTCGCCACGGCACGGGATGTGGTGACCGCGGTGTCCGGGCAGGCGCCCGGCAGCAAACTGGGGGTCGTCGTGCGCCGTGACAACGCCGAGCAGGCCGTCGAGATCACCCTGGCCGCCCGTCCCGACGACCCGGCCAAGGGCTACCTCGGTGTCACCCCGGCCGAGGCGTCACGCCCGCCCATGCAGGTCACCTTCAATCTCGCCGATATCGGCGGGCCGTCCGCCGGCCTGATGTTCAGTCTCGCGCTCATCGACAAGCTCTCCCCGGGTGAGCTCGACGGCGGCAAGTTCGTCGCGGGCACCGGCACCATCGATGGAGACGGCAAGGTCGGCCCGATCGGCGGCATCCAGTACAAGATGATCGCGGCGCGCGAGGCGGGCGCGGAGACCTTCCTGGTGCCCGCCGCCAACTGCAACGAGGCCCGGGCCCGCACGCCCGAGGGCCTGCGCCTGGTCAAGGTCGAAACCCTGGACGGCGCGGTGCAGTCCCTGGCGGACATCAACGAGGGCCGCGAGCCGGTGAGCTGCGCGGCCGGGTGAGTTAGTCGAAGGAGTCCTGCTCGAAGGTGTGGTGCAGGGCCTCGAGCACATTCGGAGCCAGGTTCGGATAGGTGCGCAGATCCAGTGCCGGGAAGCTCTCGTCCTCCTCGGGCGCGAGCTGCAACAGCGCCAGCGACATTCCCTCACGCAGCACACCCGCGAACAGGCGGGCGGCGCGGCGTTCGGGGTGCGCCCGCGCGGCGGCAGCGGCGGCGGCGTCGGCCGCCTCGTGGTCGGCGAGCAGCGGGCCGAGCGCGTCGTCCAGGGTGCTCTCCGCGGTGGGCGGCAGTACCACGATCTCCTGCACCAGCACGCAGCCTTTGACGGCGGGCGGCCAGGTGGTGGTGGCGAGGAATTCGTCGAGCGCCATGGATCCGCCGGTGATGTCGTCCGGGAAGGCTTCCTGGGCAATGGGAGTCAGTTCGTTGCCCTGATCCAGCTGGTCGAGCAGGCCGGGTTCGGCGGCGACCAGGTCGGCGGTGGGCACCAGCGCGAACATCTGCGGTGGGCGCCCCCACCCCTCGGCGTCGGCGAATTCCGCTACTTCGCGCACGGCGCGGGACAGAACGAGTTCGGCGTGCAGGTCTGCGGTCACCGAAACATCCTCGCATCACTTATCCGGACTCGGGCCGGGACACCGCAGGAGACCGGTGGGCACCATTCGGTGTCCGTTTCCGTAGAGTGGTCGCGAGACGGTCAGCACATGTGGACCGCTGGAACATTCGGACTGCGGCGCCTTCCGGAGACGGGTGCGGGCGCCGCCGGATCTTGGAGCGTGGCATCGTGGGCATGCGGCCCCCAACCAGCTTGTCGTTGTCCCGCCGCAGCCGAGTGCTGCTGGTGGCGGCCATCGTTCTGGCGGCGCTTCTGCTGCTCGGACCGCGGCTGACCGACACGTACACCAATTGGCTGTGGTTCGGCGAAGTCGGCTATCGCAGCGTCTACCTCACCGTATTGCGCAGTCGCGTCATTCTTTTCGTGGCGATCGGCCTGTTCGTCGGTCTGGTGGTCTGGCTGGCGCTGCTGCTGGCCTATCGGACCAGGCCGGTATTCGTGCCGGTGGCCGGGCCCAACGATCCGATCGCGCGCTACCGCACCACGGTGATGGGCCGGCTGCGGCTGTTCGGTGTCGGTATCCCGGTGCTGCTCGGCCTGCTGTCCGGGCTGGTGGCGCAGTCGAATTGGGTGACGCTGCAACTGTTCCTCAACGGTGGTGACTTCAACCAGCAGGATCCGGAGTTCCATCTCGACATCGGCTTCTACGCCTTCGACCTGCCGTTCTATCGCATGGTGCTGAACTGGCTGTTCGTCGCGGTCGTGATCGCGTTCTTCGCCAGCCTGGTCACCCACTACGTCTTCGGCGGTCTGCGGCTCAGTGGCCGCGAGGGCGTGCTGACCCGGCCGGCCCGGATCCAGCTGGCGGTCATCGCCGGAATCTTCGTGCTGCTCAAGGCCGCCGCCTACTGGTTCGACCGCTATGAGCTGCTCTCCAGCAATCGTAAGGCGCCGACCTTCCAGGGGGCGACGGCCACCGATATCACCGCGGTGCTGCCCGGCAAGCTGATCCTGCTGTCGATCGCGGTGATCTGCGCTATCGCGTTCTTCGCCGGGATCGTGCTGCGCGATCTGCGAGTTCCGGCCATGGCGGCGGCGCTGCTGCTGCTGTCCTCGATCCTGGTCGGCGCGGTGTATCCGCTGATCGTGGAACAGTTCTCGGTGCGCCCGAACGCCGCGGACAAGGAGTCCGAGTACATCGAGCGCAATATCGCCGCCACCCGGCAGGCGTACGGCATCACCAAGGACAAGATCGATTACAAGGACTATCAGGGCGTCAGCAAGAAGAGCCCGCTCGAGGTCCCGGTCGACCACACCACCATCGCCAATGCCCGGTTGCTCGATCCGAACATCCTCTCGCCCACGTTCACCCAGTTGCAGCAGCTGAAGAACTTCTACGGCTTCCCCGAGTCGCTGGACATCGATCGCTACAACCTCAACGGTGACGTGCAGGACTACATCGTTGCCGCGCGCGAACTGAACCCGCAGGCGCTCAGCGGCGGGCAGACGAACTGGATCAACCAGCACACCGTCTACACCCACGGCAACGGGTTCGTCTCCGCGCCGGCCAACCGGGTGAACCACCCGCAGTCGGAGAACACGAGTGTGAATTCGGGTGGGGCCAGCGACAGCGGGTACCCGATCTTCATGGTGAGCGACCTGTTCACCGCGCCGGACAAGCAGCGCATCAAGGTCGACCAGCCTCGCATCTACTTCGGTGAGATGATCGCCCAGTCCAATGCCGATTACGCCATCGTCGGCGGCATCGAGGGGCAGGCTCCGCGCGAATACGATTCGGACACCGCCTCCTACACCTACACCGGCGCCGGTGGCGTGCCCATCGGGAACTGGTTCAACCGCTTGGCTTTCGCCGCCAAGTACGCCGAGCGCAATCTGCTGTTCTCGGAAGCCATCGGCGGCGACTCGAAGATCATCTTCAATCGCGATCCGCGCGACCGCGTGCAGAAGGTCGCGCCATGGCTGACCACCGACGGCAATGCCTACCCCGCCGTGGTCGAGGGCCGGATCAAGTGGATCGTCGACGCCTACACCACGCTCGACAAATACCCGTACGCGCAGACCACCTCGCTGGATGGCGCGGTCGAGGACAGCATCGACAAGAAGACCGGTCGGCTGTTGCCGCGCAAGGAGGTCAGCTACATCCGTAACTCGGTGAAGGCCACCGTCGACGCCTACGACGGCACGGTGACCCTCTACGAAACCGACAGCTCGGATCCGGTTCTGCAGGCGTGGCGTGGCGTGTTCCCCGACGCCGTGAAGGGGGAGAGCGAGATCTCGCCGGAGTTGCGCGCGCACTTCCGCTACCCCGAGGATCTGTTCAAGGTGCAGCGCGAGATGCTCACCAAGTACCACGTCGACAATCCGCGAGAGTTCTTCACCAACAACGCGTTCTGGGCGGTGCCGAACGATCCGACGATCGAGACCCAGGGCGGCTCGGCCAATCAGCCGCCGTACTATGTGCTGCTCGGCGATCCGACCACCGGTAAGCCGGTCTTCAATCTGACCAGCGCCATGGTGGGCTTCGGCAACCGGCAGTTCCTCTCGGCCTATATCTCCGTGCGGTCGGATCCCGATGGCTACGGGAAGTTCACGATTCTGCGTCTGCCCACCGACACCCAGACCCAGGGTCCGCAGCAGACACAGAACCGGATGACCACGGCGGACGAGGTCGCCCGCGAGAAGACGCTGCTGTCGAACTCCAACAAGATCAAGTACGGCAATCTGCTCACGCTGCCGATCGCCGATGGCGGCATCCTCTATGTGGAGCCGTTCTACAACGAACGCAATACCGGTCCGAATACCTCTACCTTCCCGCAGTTGCTGCGCGTTCTGGTGAGCTATCGCGACGAGGCCGGAAGTGTGAAGGTCGGTTACGCCTCGACCTTCGCGGCGGCGCTGAACCAGGTGCTACCGGGAGCGGGCGCACTGGCCACGCCGTTCGGCGGCGATCCGGCCACCCGCCCCAAGGCCGGGGTGCTCCCCCCGGCGCCCGATGCCACCCAGCCGCAACCGGGTCCGAATCAGCCGATCCCCGGCACGGTGACTCCGCCCGCGGGTTCCTCGGCCGCCAAGGAAGCCGCCGCCGCGGAACTGAACCGCAAGATCGAGGCCGTCCGCGCCGCCATGAAGACCGGAAACTTCTCCGACTTCGGCCGCGCACTGGACGATCTGGAAGCCGCCGTCAAGGCTTACCAGGACGCCGGACGGTAGCAACCGGAACAGGATGCGCCACCACGTCCGGTGACGTTGTCCTTCAGTGCAGGAACGGCCTCGCTGATCACCAGTGATCAGCGAGGCCGTTCCTGTTCAACGAATGCGTGTGACCGCTGAGCGCAAGCAGCAGATGCGATGACCGACTTCGGCCGGTTGGCCTCCGACCCGATCGCTACCCGTCGCTACGGCGATCGCGATGGAGTGCCCCTTACCGTCTGGACCCGTCTACGACGACGCGAATGGCTGCTGGCGGTGTGTGTGGCGGATCAACGGTCTGGGCCGTGGCAGTGATCCGTTCGATGGGTTCGGGCTCGGCGAAGATTCGGTGGGGGCGCTGGTGTATGCGTTGTGGGGAGTGGAGTCCCCGCTGACCAGTCCTCGCAACGATCCGCCGGTGACTCTGCACGGTTGCCGCTGTCGGACGAGGACCGAACGATGCTCGACGAGTTACTGCAACCACCCCGCTGAAACAGGGATGCGCCGCCACATCGATGTGGCGGCGCATCCCTGTTTCAGCGGGGCGACTCTGGGGTCACCTCAACCGATCAGCCGTTCCAGTTGTAGTACCACCGGCCGTTGTCGGCACTCTGGAAGCACACCCACTTGCGGTAGTCCTTCTTCAAATCGGGATTCGCGGAGGTCACCGCGATGACGCAGTCGTCATAGCTGCACCAGGAATTGTCGGCCGAGTTGAAGCAGCCCTGCGCGGATGCCGTCCCCGGCGCCACCAGCAACGTTCCGGAGACAGCGGCGGCGATACCGATCGCCCAACGAACCTTAGAACCCATTGTCCCTCCCTTTCGTGATTGAACATCAGCGTCCAAATGCAAGGTATTCCAAGGAGGTTCGGTTCGGCACGGGTGTCCGGCGAGGTTGGCAGGGACCTGGCAGACGGTGCCGACGCAGGAACGGCCTCGCTGATCCCCAGTGATCAGCGAGGCCGTTCCTGTAGTGGCTGGACGGGCCGGGGTCGGCGGCTCGTTCAGCTGGTCTCAGTTGCCGCCCAGCGCATCGATCAGCGGGGCGTGCTGGTCCAGCAGCTGGAGGTAGAGGTCTTTGACTCCGGCCTGCTCGGCGACGGTGGTGCCGACGGTCTTGGCCTGCTCGATGGCGGCCTGCGGGGAGTTCGGGAGCGCAGCCTGCACGTCGGGTGCGGGCGCGGGTTCGGGGGCGGGTTCCGGCTCGAGATCGGAGGAGACGCCCTGCGACAGGTACTGGCCGCAGACCGGCCAGGCACCGACACCCTGGGTGTTCAGCACGTTCTCCGCGACGCGGATCTGCTCGGCCTTGCTGGCATTGTGGGCGTAGCCGGTGCCGCCGTTGGCCGTCCAGGTGGAGTGGCTGAACTGCAGGCCGCCGTAGTAGCCGTTGCCGGTGTTGATACCCCAGTTGCCACCGCTTTCGCACTGGGCGACGCCGTCCCAGTTGTGGGTGGCCGCCGACGCGGTACCGGTGGCGAGTGTGAACGGGACGGCCACCAGGGCGCCGGTCACGGCCGCGAGGCCGAGGGCGCGAGCGTTGATCTTCCGGTTCTCAGACATGTTCGATTCCCTCCCTGTGCCCACCTCCGCGACGCGCTGCGTCGTGGCCCTGTCCCCAGGAGGTCGGGGATCCTCGAACCGCGGGACAGGGTCGCCGGCGTGCGACGGTTCGAGTTCTAGCCCATCCGCAGATTGCCTCCGGGCCGAGCACGACGGTAACGAACAAATCTCGGCAGATCACGTCTTGATAACGTGCGAATTGCATGAAGCGAATAACGCGTTTGTCGGTATTGGCGCAGGTCGCCAATGCTCGATGAACGGATTCTGG
Source organism: Nocardia sp. NPDC127579 (assembly GCF_042672005.1). Taxonomy (NCBI): domain Bacteria; kingdom Bacillati; phylum Actinomycetota; class Actinomycetes; order Mycobacteriales; family Nocardiaceae; genus Nocardia; species Nocardia sp. NPDC127579. Next base: position 650,629 of record NZ_JBHXVZ010000002.1, read on the forward strand.
ACGGTTGGTTATAGCATCACTTTGTGCTGGGCGTCACAGTGCAAATGTGATGCGGGGCACGTTTGAATCGTGGTATCTAGATCGAAAACGCGCGCGCGGTTGTTCGAAATCTCGCAAAACGGGTAATTCGAACCGAAATGCTCACCCTTTAGATTTGCCGAACCTCGGGTGCGAGTCGGCGAGCGCCGCGAGTCGGGATCCGAACCCGGACGGCGAGCGAGGTGGCGAACCGCCTCGGGTGCTCGATCTGCCGAGGTCAACGCGATGTCGGTGAGTCGAAGCGCCACGCCGGCCCGCTGATTTGCAATCCATACGTAGACGTGTGTAATCTGGTGTTTACCGACGCGGGGTGGAGCAGCTCGGTAGCTCGCTGGGCTCATAACCCAGAGGTCGCAGGTTCAAATCCTGTCCCCGCTACAAAGAAAAGGCCCGGAACCACTGGTTCCGGGCCTTTTGTTAGTACCGTAATCCTCCGATGTTCTGAGGAATCCTTCGCCGCCGCCCTCGAGCCGGAACCCGACCCCGACGCTAGCGGCGAGTCGGATCACCGTTGATCACGAATCCACTGCCGGACCGGTCGGTGTCGGTCAGCAGGGATGTCTGCCCTGCCCGTCGGTGGCGATGGTCCAGTACCGGAGGGTGACAGCCGCGTCGCCGAGCGTGCAGGTCTGTATCGGCGGATCCAATTTCGCGGTAGTGCCGCGCGCCACCATGCTCCATTCGCATCCGTCGTCGGTGTGCGCGGTCAGGCGATTGCCGTAATTACTTGTGAGCGCGACGATTCCGGTGTGCGGCGTGGTTCGGTTGGTGCCGGTGTCGGGGTAGGTGTTCGCGCCGGTCCTGGGATTCTGTGCGTCGTAGCCCCACACGCCGGTGAATGCGCGTGCCGCGTCCGGATCCTCCTCGCCGGTGCGGGTGCGCGCGCCGTGGGTGAGGTCGCAGACGAAATCGTTCGGGCCCTGGTGGCTGACAGTTCGGGTCGTCTCGGTCTCGTGCGCGCCGTCGACTCGAACGGTCCACGTGGTGGTGGTGTAGCGCGCGCCCGAGGTCGGGTTGTGGCGGCTGTCAACGCGCGGTGATCACCTATCCTGCGGCCAACTGGCTCCGCGTGCCGATCGAGATCGGAATACGCTGGTACCCACGAAGATTCAGAAGTCCACGGCGCTGTGGGGTGCCGTCCAGGCGCAGGTCGGGGAAACGTTCGTAGAGGGCCCCCAGTGCGATCGCGCCCTCCATCCGGGCCAGGCTGGCGCCGAGGCAGGCGTGGACACCGCTGCTGAACGACAGGTGCTCGCGGGCATTACCGCGGGTGATGTCGAAGGCGTTCGGCTTGTCGAACACCCGCGGGTCGCGGTTCGCCGCGCCGATCAGCAGGGCCACCATCTCGCCCTCGGCAATGCGAATGCCATTGATCTCGATGTCGCGCAAGGCCGTTCGTGAGGTCATCTGGACGGGGCTGTCGTAGCGGAGTATCTCCTCGACGGCCGCGGGCCAGCGGGCGGGCTCCGCCCGCAGCAGCGCGAGCTGGTCGGGGTGCCGGTGCAGCGCCATGACGCCGTTGCCGATCAGATTCACCGTGGTCTCGAACCCGGCGCCCGCGATAAGGGCAGCGCTGTACAGCAATTCGGTATCGGTGAGCTCACCGCCGGTCGCGAGATCGCTGAGGATATTGTCGCCGGGATCGGCGCGCAGCGCCGCGATGTGCTCGGTCATGTAGTCCTGCGCCTCGCGCAGCGCGGCGTTGGCGTCGCGGAAGGTCTGCCACGGGATGCCGATATCGAGCAGCGGTGACCCCGCGTGCCCGACCTCGAGCATGTCGTCGCGCTTCTCGGCGGGGATCCCGAGGATCTCGGAGATGATCGCGATCGGCAGCAGTAGTGCGAAATCACCTATCACATCTGGATTTTCACGCTGTTCCAGCTCATCGAGCAGGTCGGAGGTGACCGCGCCGATCCGGTCCCGTAGCCGGGTCACCGCGCGCGGCGTGAACGCCTGGGCGACCAGCTTGCGGTAACGGGTGTGCTCGGGTGGATCGACCATGAGCATGGCGGGTGGCTCCACCGGGCTGGCCAGCTTCGGATCGGTCGCCCGGATCACCCATTTGACCGGCGCGGGCACATCGAAGGCGGCCGGTGCGGTGGCTCCGAAATCCTTGTGCCGCAGAATGGTTCGACAGATTTCGTGATCCGCCGACACATACGCGTACGGCACGGACAGCAGCCGGCCCCGTGCCCGGATCCGGTCACCGAAGGGGTAGGGGTTCTCCCGCGCCGCCGGATCGGTGAGGTATTGGGCGAGCGGATTGCCGTTCCGCGCCTGTTTTCTGAGCATGATGCCGGGCGCGCCGTTGATGACTGCCCATCGGATCCACATCCGCACTGTCGGCCCCCGCCGGTCGGTCGAGTGCGCCGCGTCACTGTCGGCGCAGCTCAACGCTACGAGCGGCACGCGCGCGCCACATCACACCAGGGGCGGAGAATCCGCTCCTACCGTGGGCGCGGGTCGCCCGGTAATCCCATGTGTTCACGCCAAACCGCGCATGTCGGTGATCGAGAAGGCGCATAATCCCCGTCACAGGCTGGTCGGCGTTACGGAAGGTGGCGACCACCATGGCAGTGGCAGAAGTGCAGGCGGTGCGGCCGTATCCGCGCCGGCTCGGGCCGAAGGGCTCGTACCTGTGGAAGATGATCACCACCACCGACCCCAAGGTGCTCGGTGTCATGTACCTGACCACCGCGATGACGTTCTTCTTCATCGGCGGGCTGCTGGCGCTGCTCATGCGCGCCGAATTGGCCCGTCCCGGTTTACATTTCCTGTCCACCGAGCAGTTCAATCAGTTGTTCACCATGCACGGCACGATCATGCTGCTGTTCTACGCGACCCCGATCCTGTTCGGGTTCGCCAATGTGGTGCTGCCGCTACAGATCGGGGCGCCCGACGTCGCCTTTCCGCGCCTGAACGCCTTAAGCTACTGGCTGTACCTGTTCGGTGCGACCCTGGCTACCGCCGGCTTCCTCACCCCCGGCGGTCCGGCCGACTTCGGCTGGACCGGCTACACCCCGCTCAGCGATATCCAGCACTCGCCCGGCGTGGGCGGTGATCTGTGGATCATGGGCCTGGCGGTCTCCGGCGTCGGCACCATTCTCGGCGGCGTCAATATGATCACCACGGTGATCTGCCTGCGCGCGCCCGGCATGACCATGTTCCGGATGCCGATCTTCACCTGGAACATCCTGGTGACGAGTGTGCTTGTGCTGCTTGCCTTCCCGATTCTCACCGCGGCCCTGATGGGTCTGTTCGCGGATCGGCATCTGGGCGCGCACATCTACGATCCGGCCACCGGTGGTGTGCTGCTCTGGCAGCATCTGTTCTGGTTCTTCGGCCACCCCGAGGTCTATATCGTGGCGCTGCCGTTCTTCGGCATCGTCAGCGAGATCTTCCCGGTATTCAGTCGCAAACCCATATTCGGTTACAGCGCACTGGTTTACGCGACGCTAGCAATCGGTGCGCTGTCGGTGGCCGTGTGGGCGCACCACATGTATGCCACGGGTGCCGTTCTGCTGCCGTTCTTCTCGATGATGACCTTCCTCATCGCCGTTCCGACCGGGGTGAAATTCTTCAACTGGATCTGCACCATGTGGCGCGGACAGCTCACCTTCGAATCGCCCATGCTGTTCTCGCTCGGCTTCTTGGTCACCTTTCTGTTCGGCGGCCTCTCCGGCGTGATTCTCGCTTCGCCGCCACTCGACTTCCATGTCACCGACAGCTATTTCGTGGTCGCGCATTTCCACTACGTGCTGTTCGGCACCATCGTGTTCGCCACCTTCGCCGGCATCTATTTCTGGTTCCCGAAGATGACGGGCCGCATGCTGGACGAGCGCCTGGGCAGATTACATTTCTGGACCACCTTCTTCGGCTTCCACGCCACCTTCCTGGTGCAGCACTGGCTCGGCAACGAGGGCATGCCGCGCCGCTATGCCGACTACTTGCCCGGCGACGGATTCACCACGCTCAATACGATTTCCACGATCGGCGCGTTCCTGCTCGGCGCCTCGATGCTGCCGTTCATCTGGAACGTCTTCAAGAGCTACCGCTACGGCGAGGTCGCGACCGTGGACGACCCCTGGGGCTACGGCAATTCGCTGGAGTGGGCCACCACCTGCCCGCCGCCGCGGCACAACTTCTACGAACTTCCGCGCATCCGATCCGAACGTCCGGCGTTCGATCTGCATTACCCGCACATGATCGAACGCAACCGCGCCGAGGCGCATGTGGGCTGGGGCGCCAAGCAGTGATCCGGCATCGCCCGGCATCGGTTCGCGGCCACGGTGGCCGCGGGCGGCAGTGTGCGTCGCCGTGGCTATGTCATGCCCGCGACCGGATTCCCCTAGCGGAGTAGTTCACTACCCCCGTCACGCCTACAACCAGAGCGTCTTTTCACCTGAGTAATCAGATTGTGAGCACCCCTGTGGATCTCGACCATCGCGGCCACGACCGCGATCATGACCTCGTCCTCGTCCGGCAGCTGTCCAATCCGCCGCTGCGCCGGCTCGTCCGCGCGGCCATCGGCCTCTCCGATGAATCCATCGACCTGCTCACCCGAGTCAGCGAGCGTGTCCGCGCCGCCGAAGGAGCGCTACCGGACCCCGCGATGAACTGAGCGCCGTATTCCGCACGGTAGCGGCCGAATCGGCGGATACTCGAGGCCGAACCGAAGGGGGAGTGCCCACATGTCGACGATCAACGGTCTGCCCGCCCATGTACTGCTGGTGCACGTCATCGTGGTTTTCGTGCCGCTGACCGCGCTGACGCTGGTGCTGTGCGCGGTCTGGCCCGGTGCGCGTCAGCGCCTGATCGGGCCCGCGGTCGTTCTTGCCGTCGTGACCGCGGCGCTGACCCCGGTCGCGATCGCGGCGGGTGAGACGTTCGAAAAGCGGTTCAGCCCTTCGGAATTGCTACAGCAGCACACCGATCTCGGCGGCGCCATGAACTACTTCGTGGCGCCGTTGCTCGTCGCGGCGGCGGCGTTGCTGGTGGTCCAGATCCGGGAGCGGCGGCGAAAGCCGTTGAACCGCCAGATCGTCTGGGTGATCGCCGTGCTCACCATCGTCGTGAGCATCGCCGCCACGGTGCAGATCTACCGGGTCGGTGAGTCGGGTTCGCGGGCGGTGTGGGGTCAGATGACATAGGGAATCAGCGCTTTTCGTTCGGCCGGGTAGTCGGCGAACTTTTCCCGGTACCACTGGTGCGTGGCGAAGGCGCGCGGGACCAGGTTGCCCGCCGTGATCAGGAAGATGACCAGGCCGGCCAGGTTCCAGGTGAGCAGCGCGAATCCGGCCCAGGCCAGCAGTTCGCCGAGATAGGCGGGGCTGGTGACGTAACGGAAGCCGCCGCCGAACGGGATCCGGTATTCGGTCGCGCCGGGATTGTTCTTGTCGCGCAGGTTGCGCACGATCCATTCCGAGCGCACCAGCAGGGTGAATCCGCCCAGGTAGATGACCAGTCCGCCGAGGAAGCGCGGATCGGTCAGCCATTCGGTGCCGTACTGGTTCAGGTAGTCGTGGCTGAAGAACGATCCGTTCAGATAGCCGTGCAGACTGGTGACGAACATGCCCGCGGCCATGACCGAGACATTGAAACTGCTGCGCTTGCCGGGCACCTGCCGGATGGAGAGCGGGAAGAACCAGCCGCGATTGCCGTAGTGCAGCAGCCAGATCGCGGCCAGCACCAACGGTACCGGCTCGAATCGGTTCGGCCCGGTCAGATAGAACACCGCGAACACCACTGTCGCGGGGATCTCCATCAGCCACCAGCCCAGTTTCGGGTTCAGATTGAATCCGACTTTCGTGGAGGCGAAGCGACCGTAGGGGCTCTGTGCGAACAGGCCGCCGACCAGTACGAAGGCGGCGAAGGCGAAGGCGACCGTGAGCACGGTGTCGTAGGTGGTGTTCCCGGTGTACCAGTCCATCGAAATCCTTGAAAGGTGAAACATCTCGCCGCTGAATTAGAACATGTTCTACCATGGGGCGCAGTCCTGGACCACGACCGTGAAGGAATCCCCATGGCGTTGCACCCGACTGCCGAGGCCTTGCTCGCAGCGGTACAGGCCTCACCGCGCGCCGTCGCGGCGCACGACAAAACCGCATGGGTGGATCTGTTCGCCGCGGACGCCGAAGTCGACGACCCGGTCGGCGCCCGCCCGCACCACGGCACGGCCGCCATCGAACGCTTCTACGACACCTTCATCGCGCCCAACGGCATCGCCTTCGAGGTGGCGCGTGACCTGGTCGGCGAGCAGACGGTGGTGCGTGATCTGTTCATCGAGACCACCATGTCCACCGGGGCCGTCGTGCGGGTGCCGATGCACCTGCGCTACGACCTGGCCGAGATCGACGGCGCCTGGAAAATCGTTCGCCTGGCGGCGCATTGGGAGTTCACCGCCATGGTCACCCAGCTGATGCTGCGCACCGGCATCGCCGGGTTGACCGCTTCGATGAAACTCGGACCGCAATTGATCGCCAACCAGGGCGTCGGTGGCATGCTCGGGCTGCTGCGCGCACTACGCGGAGTCGGGCGATCCGGGAAAAAGACTGTGGTGCAGCTGTTCTCGGCGGCAGCCAGCACCGATATCAGCACTGTCCGGGAGTTTCTCGTCGACGCTGCCGTCCACTTGAGCCCCGGCGCCGGCATTTCGGTGGAGGAATTCACCAATCGGACGCGAAATATGCGGTGGGACAAGCTGATCGCTGCAGGTCGTACCGTTTCCTCGTCGGTCGAGCTCGACGGTGCACGCGGAGTGGCATTCGTCGATTTCGCACCGAGCGGTCGCCGGATCAGCGCGGTGACAGTCTTTCTGGATCAGTGATGCCGTAGCCGGGCCCGGACGGCGACATCCGAGCCCGGCTACCGGCGCTCAGCGGCGGCGGGATTCGGCGCGTTCGCGGGCGGTTTCGGCGAGCTCAGCGGCGCGCACCCGGGCGAGCTCGGCGAACTCGATGCCGCGTTTACGGGCCAGGTCGGCCCATTCGCTGCCGTGCTCCCGGGCATACTCGGCCCATTCGGACCCGTGTTCGCGGGCGGAGGCGGCGAGTTCGGGTGCGTGATGCCTGGCGCGTTCGGCGAGTTCGGGCCCCCGCCGCCGTGCGACCTCGGCGAGTTCGGGTCCGCGTTGCCGCGCGCGTTCGGCCAGCTCGGGCCCCCGCCGCCGCGCGCGTTCGGCGAGTTCCGGGCCGCGTTGCCGGGCCAGGTCGGCGAGTTCAGCGCCGCGATGCTGGGCGCGTTCGGCCAGTTCCGGGCCGCGTTGGCGGGCGAGTTCGGCTAGTTCGGCGCCGCGATGCTGGGCGATCTCGGCGAATTCGGCGCCGCGATGCTGAGCGGTCTCGGCGAACTCTCCGCCCTTGGCGGCGGCGATAGCCCCGAAACGCTGGGCGCGCAGAGCCGCGTCGTGCGCGCGTTCCCGGAGCACCTCGGCGGTCTGCGGATCCGCGCCACCGGTGAACGGCAGGGCGGCCGCGGCGGCGGAGGCGGCCTTTCGGCCACGCCAACCCAGCGACGGTTTGCCCGCGGTGTCGGCGGCGGCGATCATCAATCCGCCGAGCAGGCTGACGTCCTTGAGGAACGCGGCGCGCTTGGCGGCCTTGCGGTCCGGATCGGGTTCGTCCCAGAAGTTCTGCTCGGTGACCGTGGCCGGGACGACGGTCGCGGCGAGCACCAGTGACGCCAGCCGCGGCGCTTTACCGAGCGCGAGCAGCGCACCGGCGGAGACCTGAGCGAACGCGTTGACCCGGACGAACACGCCCGGATCGGCGGGTAGTTTGGCCGCGTACCTGTCCGGCAGCGTACGTTCGCCGCGCTGCACGAGCGCGGCGGCGGTCTTCGCCCGGGGCGCGGGATGGATGAGCGTATCGACACCGTCGACGATGAAGGTGGTCGCGAGTAGTGGTCGGGCTAGTCGGCGCAGGAGCATGACGGGCAAACCCTTTCCTCGGTGGCTTGATGGTCGGGTTCCCGCGCATTCTGCCGTCAAACGCCCCCATCTTCTGGGGACGACACGGCTTCTACCTGCGCTGATCCGGATTTCTCCGGTAGGGCCGCGAGAAACTCGGTGATGGTGGCGGTCACTGTGGCCGGATCCTCCAGCATGGGCAGGTGCCCACAATCGGGTAGCACCACGCTGGTGTGCGGGTGCAGAGTCCGCGCGCCGAGCTCGGCTCCCGCCGTGGCGGACAGGATGCGATTGCGCGCGCCCCAGAGGGTGCAGATCGGCGGAAAGCCGGGTCCGGGCGTGAAGCTGTCCAGGGCACGGAAGGACGGGAAGTCCTGCACGAGCCGATCCAGGGCAAGGAGCCGTCCGGTGTCGCCCCACGGACCGCGGAGTGTGGGCGAGTCCTGGAGTTTGCGGTCGCGGCCACGCGGGCCCAGCTGATTGGCGATGATCAGGCCGGCGATCCGATCGGGCAGGGTGAGGCGACGGGCCAGCGGCGCCAGCGGCAGGGTGGCCGACAGCCAGGCCAGCGGTGCCTGCCTGCCCTTGGACACGGTGTTCCAGGTCAGCGGATTGATCAGCACCAGCGCCCGCACCGACGCGGCCGGGCGGGTCATGGTGTAGCTCAGTGCGATCGCGCTGCCGAGGCAGTTGCCGACGAGGACGACCTCACGCAGGCGATGAGCCGCGAGGAACGCGTCGAGCAGATGCACGTAGTCGTCGAGCCGGTAACCGGCGGCGGGCTGTTCGGATTCGCCGTAGCCGGGCAGATCCAGCGCGAAAACCTCGTGGTCGCACTGCAATTCGTCGAACTGATCGGTCCAGATCCGGCGGGAGGCGCCGGCATTGTGCAGCAGGACGACCGGCGCGCCGCTACCGGCTCGGTCGTAGACCACGCTGCGTCCGTGGTGCGCGAAAGTGGCCACATCGCCTCCTTGCGATCGGGAGGCCTCGCTGCGCCCCGCCCTGCTTCCACGGTAGACCGATCGCCCCCGCATCGGCAGCGGTTGCCGGTGCGGCGGCGGAAACCGTCAGACGCCCGCTCGCAGGAATCGGCCCGTTCGGCGTTGTCCGAGGATGTCGGCCGCGACCCCGTTCCCGAAGACGTACTCGCCGTTGATCAGCACGGCGCTGACGGCCTGGTCGTTGCGGTTGACCATGCGCGACAGGTTGTCGTATTCGGGGACGGGCGCTTCGGCGTAGGCGGTCAGGGTGTCGTCGAGGTGTGCGGGATCGAGCACGACCACGTCGGCGCGGTCGCCGGGGCGCAGATGCCCGGCGGCCAGGCCGTACCAGTCCGCGAGTTCACCGGTGAGGCGGTGCACCGCGCGCTCCAGGGTGAGGAACGGCCGTCCGGCCTGTTCGGCCCGGTGCACCCGGTGCAGCAGGCGCAGGCCGAAGTTGTAGAAGGCCATATTGCGCAGATGCGCTCCGGCATCCGAAAAGCCCAGTTGCACACCGGGATCGGCGGCGAAGCGATCCAGCACCGCGGGCCGGTGATTGGAGATCGTGGTGCGCCAGCGCACTTTCGCGCCGTGTTCGACGACCAGGTCGAGGAAGGCGTCGACCGGGTGCAGACCGCCCCGGTCGACGCCGACCTGGCCGAAGGTCTTCCCGATGACCGCGGGATCCGGGCATTCGACGATCTCGGCGTCGAAGAAGTCGCGATGCCAGACCCGGGGACCGTACTTCTTGTCGTAATCCTTGCGGAAGCGACGGCGATAGGCCTCGTCGCGCAGCAGTTCACGCCGCGCGTCGAGCTGGTTCGCCAGATGCAGTGCGGCGGCGCCGGATCCGAACTCCTCGAAGACCGGCAGGTCGATGCCGTCGGAGTAGACCTCGAACGGTACCGGCAGGTGCTGCCAGCGGAAGTCGCCACCGAGCCGGTTGATCACCTTGGCGATCAGCGGAAAGAGCTGGGCCACAGCGGGTATCGCCTTGATGTCGGCGGCGGAGAGCAGGCTCACCTTCAGCGGCGCGCGGAACAGGCCCAGACTGCCTGCCGCCATGGCGACCAGGCTCTGTGGTCGCGCCACATCCGGGCCGCCCTGGAGCGCGCGGCCCCGCTCCCGCAGAATCCGGTTGAGGCGGCGGCGTTCCCGGCTGGTCGCGAAGGTCGATGGCAGGGTGCGCGAGCGGCACAGCTCGCCGTCGACCTTGTCGAACAGGAGTTGCTGGGAGGACATGCCGACGAACCCGGCATCCAGTGCCGCTTCCAGATCCGCGGCCATCGCATCCAATTCGCTTGCGGTGGGCCGGATATCGGAACGAGTGGCGCGATCCAGGCCCATGCGCGCCGCCCGGATATCGGAGTGGCCGAGGAACGCGGCCAGATTCGGTCCCAGCGGCAGCGATTCCAGCGTCCGGACGTATTCGGCCGCGCCGGACCAGTTCTTGACGGCCTCGACCGCCTCGATGACGTGCTTGCGCGGAATGGCCTCGACCCGGCCGAACAGATCACCGGCATCGGTTGCGCCGACGTGCACGGTCGAGAGCGAGCACGAACCGAGGAAGACCGTCGTGATGCCGTGCCGCACGGATTCGGCCAGCGCCGGTCCGGTCAGCACTTCGACGTCGTAGTGGGTGTGGATGTCGAGCATGCCGGGGAGCACCCATTTGCCGGTGGCGTCGATGACATTCGGGCAGTCGTGCTCGGTCAGCGGCTCGGAGCTGACGGTCGCGACGCGACCGTCACGGATGCCGAGGTGCCGTAGCGCGGAGGGCGCGCCGGTTCCATCGAACCAGCGGCCGCCTTTGATAATGGTGTCGTACATGACTTCTCACACTTCGAGGCCCTTGCGCAGCACCTTGCCGGTGGCATTGCGCGGTAGCGGGGTGGTGGTGAGCCGCCAGTCGGCGGGCACCTTGTAGTAGGCCAGTCGTTCCCCGGCGAACTCGGTCAGCTCGTCCGCGGTGACGGCGTCGAGTCGGTCGAGGACGACGAGCGCGCCGACCCGCTGGCCCAGATCGGCATCGGCGACCCCGAGGACCGCGCATTCGAGGACCGCCGGATGCTCGTCGAGCACCTGCTCGACCTCGGTCGGATAGACGTTCTCGCCGCCGCGCAGGATGAGATCCGAACGGCGACCGGACAATCGGAGCCGACCCTGCTCGAGCACACCGATATCGCCGGTCCGCAGCCAGCGGTCCGGGGTGATGGCGGCCGTGGTGGCCTGCTCGTCGTTCCAGTACCCGAGCATCACGTACTGGCTGCGCACGCAGATCTCACCCTCCACCCCCTCGGCGACGGGTTCGCCTGCGGGATCCCGGATTTCGAGGCTCACACCGATCACCGGCCGGCCGACGGTATCGGGGAACGCGGCCAGTTCCTGCGGTGCGGCGATGGTGGCGGCGGTCGAGCATTCGGTCATGCCGTAGCTGGTCACCAGAGCGGTTCTGGCCACCGGTAGTTCGGCGCGCAGTTTGTGCTGCAACGCCGCCGAGGACGGCGCGGAGTTCAGTGAGAACGCGGCCAGTGTGGACAGGTCGTAGGCCGACAGGTCGACCTCGAGCAGGCGGGTTGCCATGGTGGGCATGGCCCCCCAGTTGGTGATGCGCTCGGCCTCGATCAGCCGCAGCACCCGATCGGCTTCGAACGCGCCCTGGTGGATGACGCAGGTATCGCCGGTGACCATGCGCGGCAACACCAGGTTGTGCAGGCTCGCGATGTGGAACAGCGGTGAGGTCACCAGGAATCGGCGGCCCTTGGGTGCGCCGTCGTCGGCGCCGCCGGCGAACGCCGCCGCCATCGCGTCGTTGAAGCGGTGATAGTCGATGACCGACAGCAGGTTTCGCTGCGAGTGCACCGCGCCCTTGGGCCGCCCGCTGGTGCCGCTGGTGTAGAGGATGACGGCTGGATCGTCCTCGCCCACCTGGACCTCCGGCACGGAACCGGCGCGATCGGCGAACTCGGCGATCAGTGCGGGCAGGTCCTGCTCCATTGTCAGCACCGGGATTTCGGCGCTCGAAACCCGCTGCGCCCGTTTGGCGTCGACGATGAGCGCCTTGGGGGTCGTGTGCCCGAGCCCGTACTCGATTTCCCGGGTCGTCCACCAGGCGTTGTAGCCGACCGTGATGGCGCCGAGGAGCTGGGTCGCCCAGAACGCGAGCACCCACTCGACGGTGTTGGCCGCCAGGATCCCGACCCGATCGCCCGGCCGGATGTCGTAGCGTTCGCGCAGCGCCCAGGCCAGCGCGACGGCTTCGGTTCGATGCTCGGCATAGGTGATTCGACGCTCGGACGACACCAGGTACTCGCGGTCGCCGAGCGCCGCGGAGTCCAGCAGCACGGCCGCCAGCGAAGTCTTGCGGTGCTTCAGCACCGGGATACGAGCGCCGAGCACCTGCTCGAGCGTGATCTCGAACGGCCCGCCGGGGCCGGTCAGCCGCCCGGCGATCTGCGCAGCGAGTGCTTGGAGGTCAACGGGTTTGGTCATGGAACTTCCTCATCATCGCGAATCCGGGTGGAGTCAGGGCACCAGAACGGCCCGGCCCCGGATCAGGCCCTGCTCGAGCCGATCCAGTGCCGCGCGCCCGTCGGCCAGGTCGAATCGCTCGACCTCGACCGTCAGCTTGCCGCTCCGGGCCAGCGCCACGGAGTTGATCAGATCGGATTTGGTGCCGCCGTAGGACTTTCGCACCGACGCGCCCCACGGCCAGCCGGGTCCGCCCGCCGGTCCGGCGGTGAGCTCCGGTGCGCCGCCGCCGAGTCCGATCATCCGGTACGCCCCGTTCGGGGCGACCGATTCGACGGCCAGCCGGGCGGTGCTGTCGGTGCCGACGAAGTCGAAGACCGCGTCCGCGCCGCGCCCCTCGGTGCGTTCGAGAATCGCCGCGGCCGTGGCCGATTCGCTCAGCAGCCCCTCGGCCGCGCCGCAGTCCGCCGCCAGCGCCAGTTTCTCGGCCGAGACGTCGACCGCGAGCACGCGGGTCGCGGTGGTGGCGGCCAGGATCTGCACCCCGACATGTCCCAGCCCGCCGACCCCGATCACCACGGCGGTCGAGCCCGGCCGCAGGTGCGCTCGAGCGCCCTCGATGGCGTGATAGCTGGTCAGCGCCGCGTCGGCGAGCGGGGCCGCCTGGAGGAAGTCCAGCTCGCCGATCGGCACGAACGAACTCGCGGGAATCTGTACGTATTCCGCCATGCCGCCGTCCGGCCCCAGCCCGGGGCACGGCGGCATGGCGACGCGGCCCGCGGCCAGGCACACATTCTCGTTGCCGCTCACACACTCTCGGCAGTTGCCACAGGACCAGCACAGGTACACCAGTCCGCGCTGGCCGACCGTGTGGCCGTCGACATTCGCCCCGACCGCCTCGATGGTGCCCGCGATCTCGTGCCCCAGCGTGAGCGGGTCCTCCCGCAGCTGGAACGGCAGGTGCAGCACATGTAGATCGGAGTGGCAGATACCGGCCGCTCCCACCCGCAGCAGCAGATCGGCCGGGCCGATCTCCGGAATCGGGACCTCGCGCAGCTCGAGCGTGCCCGGCCCGGTCAGTTGCAGCGCTCTCATCCTCGCACCGCCGCGTAGGTGGCGCGCAGGTAGGCATCCGCCCGCGCGGAGCCGATGATGCCCGGTTCCATCTTGTTCATGGTGTAGGCGAAGGTCATTCGCCGATCCAGATCGTTGACCACGATCGATCCGCCGTAGCCCGACCACCAGCACACCCGGCCCTGCGGCACTTCCGGCGCGGTCTGCGGCTGCGGCAGCCCGTAGCCGATGCCGAACCGCAGCGGCACCATGAGCGCCAGGTCGATTCCGTCGGACTGTTGCTCGAAGATCAGGTCGATGGTCTCCTCGGAGAGGAACTGTCGCCCGTCCAACCTGCCGCCGTTGGCGACCAGCGATTGCACCCGCGCGACCGAGCGCGCGTTGCCGTGCCCGTTGACCGCGCCGATCTCGGCCTGCTGCCAGCCCGGGGTCGCGGTCATGGCGACATCCAGCAGCGGGCTGGTGAGCGTCTTGACCAGGATGCTGTCCTGATCCAGCTGTGCCAGATCGAATTCCAGCGCCGGCGGTGGAACCAGCGGGGCGATCCGGTCGCGGTGCGCGGCGGCGGTGCCGATGTGGAAGTCCGCGCCCAGCGGCCCGGCCAGCTCCTCGGCGAAGAAGAGGCCGAGGCTGCGACCGGCGATCCGGCGTATCACGGCGTCGACGAGATGACCGTAGTTCAGGCAGTGATATGCCGAGGCCGAGCCCGGTGTCCACCACGGCGGCTGCGCGGCCAGGAGCGCGGCGGCGGCCTCGGTGTCGTAGAGATCGGGCACCTGCATCGGCGGCTGCCACCCCGAGACACCGGAGGTGTGTCCGAGGATGTGGCGAATCTCGATGTCGCCCTTGCCATTGGCGGCGAACTCGGGCCAGTAGTGCGCCACTTTCCGGCGCACGTCCAGTTCGCCTCGATCGACGAGCAGCAGCGCGGACAGCGCGGTCATCGTCTTGGTGATGGAGAAGACGTTGACGAGGGTGTCGGACTCCCAGGCCCGGGTGCGCTCCGGATCGCGGTGTCCGCCCCAGAGATCGACGACCGGTTCGCCGTCGACGACGACGGCGATCGAGGCGCCCAATTCCGCGCCGGAGGCCAGCTGGCGTTCCAATTCCTGGCGCAGCCCGGCGAATCGTTCGGCACACGAGCCCGAGGTGGTGGCGGTGGTCGTGGTCATGACTACTCCGTCGGCTCGAGGACGCGGGCGGGGACCGGCAGCGTGTTCCCCACGGCGGCGGCGCGTTTCGCGCCACGCGCCATCTCTTTGACCAGGTCCCGCACGTAGGGCTCGAATTCGATCTGGATGGTGTGCCGCGGCGAGTCGTAGTAGTGGCGGCGCTTGCGCTGCTCGTCGGCCGTGATGCGGTCGCGCATGTCCGGCTCGGGCGGCGGCAGATAGCGCCCCGTGAGGTACGCGGCGACCAGCTTGCTCTGCTGTTCGGCGAAGTTGACCAGCGTCGGAAGTGGCTGGGCCAGACCGAGATAGAACAGGTTGTCCACGCCGGGCCGCATCATCTGCTTGAACAGCGGCAGTCGATTCGCGCTGTCGGGCACCAGGTCCGGGTCGCTGAAGAACGGGAAGCTGATGTGATAGCCGGTGGCGCAGACGATCACGTCGACCTCCTCGGTGCTGCCGTCGGCGAAACGCACCCGCGGCCCCTCCAGCGCGGTGATTGCGGGCTTGAAGGCGATATCGCCGCAGCCAGCGCGATGCAGGAATTCCTCACTGGCCGAGGGATGCGCCTCGAACGGCCGGTGATCGGGTTTGGGCAGCCCGTAGAACTCCATGTCGCCGCGGAACTTCCGGACGAAGCGCTGCTTGAGCTTGAGCGCGACCGGCCGTGGCATCCACGCGGGGACGCTCTGCTTGTCACCCACCGTGCCGTGCACGTACTTGGGCAGCACCCAGACCCCGCGGCGCGCGGAGACGGTGAGTTTCGCGGCGATGAAGCGCTGGGACAGTTCCGAGGCGATATCGAGCCCGGAGTTGCCCATACCGACCACCACCACGCGCTTGCCGCGCATGTCGATCGGATCGAACGGGTCGTTGTAGGCGTGGCTGTGGATCAGCGTGCCGTCGAATTCGCCCGGGTAGTCCGGGATTCGGGGATCCCAGTGGTGTCCGTTGCAGACCACCAGCGCGTCGTAGCCACGGGTGCGTCCGTCGCTGGTGGTGATCGACCAGGCGCCGTCGGGCCGCCGTTCGGCGGCGGTCACCACGGTATTGAAGATGATCTTGTCGCGCAGGCCGAAGTGGTCGACGTAGTTCTTGAAGTACTCGAACAGCTGCGAGTGATGTGGGAAGTCCGGCCACTCGGCGGGCGCCGGGTAGTCCTCGAAGGCCAAGCGCCACTTCGACGTGTCGATGTGCAGGCTCTGATAGCAGGCCGACATGCCGTTCGGATTCTTGAAGTACCAGTTGCCGCCGACCTCGTCGGAGGCCTCGAAGCAGTCGAACGGAATGCCGAACTCCTGGAGGCGTTTCGCGGTGGTGATCCCGGAGGGGCCGGCGCCGATGACGCACACCCGGGGGAGATGTCGTGAAGTCAAGGTATCGATCCCCGTCTGGAAAGTGAGGTAGGCAACAACGTAACACTGGCTAGACGCACTGTCTAGTGAATGACATGATGTCTAGTGTGAGCAAGCCGAACCTGCGGGACGAACAGAAGATCCAGACCCGGGCCAAGCTGATCGAGGGCGCGAAAGCCCTGTTCAGCGCCGAGGGGTACGCCTCGGTGCGAGTCGATGGCATCGCCGCCGCCGTCGGCTGTAGCCGTGCCACCTTCTATCTGCACTTCACCGGCAAGCTGGATATCCTGCGCGCCGTCGCCGAGCAGAGCACCGCGCCCAGCGCGCTGCACTTCTACGAGGATCTGGATCGGGTACTCGACACCGATTCGCGCGCGGAGTTCGTCGCCTGGGTCACCCGCGCCATCGACTGGTTCCAGGAGTACAAGGACCTGCTGCCCGCCTGGGACGAGGCCACCGCGCTGGAGCCGGAATTCCGGGAGATCGCCAAGCGCGGCATTCTCGCGCTGCCCAATGCCATGCCCTCGTATCTGGCGCGCTGGCCCGCCGGGCGGCAGGACGAGGCCAAGCTGCGGGTGGAACTGCTTGTGGCCCAACTGGAGCGGTTCTTCACTCGCTGGGCCATGCAGGGCACCATCGATGTCACCGCCGGGCAGGCGGCCGAGGTGCTCACCGATATCTGGTTCCCCGCGCTGCGCGCGCCGGATTAGCGGGGAATTGGCAGAACCTCCGAAACGCCCCCATCGGGCGTTTTGGTCAGGGTGGTGAACACGCCGTCCAGCGGCGCCGACAGCTCGATCGCGACCGGGAACGACAAGCGTGGCGCGGTGCCGCAATCCGGGTGGCAGACGCTGCGTGATTCCACGCCGCGACCGGTGGCGCCGGTATCGGTCCAGCTGTCCCAGGTGATCCGGTCGATGATCATGTTGGCGTCGGCGCAGGTGAGCACGATCTCGTTCGGCCGGACCCGGGGTTGGCGCCGGCAGTTGGCGATTCGGACCGAACTCACCGGCATGGTTGTCGGCGCCGCTTCGGCCGGGCTGTGCTCTTCGGCGTCGTGTCGGCCGACCAGTTCTGCCGTCCTGGCGGTGCTGCGATCCGGGGTGCAGGCGAGGGCGAGGAGCGCGACGGCGGCCAGGGGTGTGACAGCGGCGAGTCTGCGCATGGGACTCCTCGTGCTCGGTGCGCGGCGAACAGGTCGACCTGAATGTAACTGAGAATTTGCTGAAGCTGGGGATATGTGGGTCGGCAACTTTTCGGACCGAGGTGGCACAGGTCGATTCGGTGACGCGGTGCAAATCTGTCGGTGCGGTGCGGCATCATCTGTGCACGCAGCCTTGTACGAGAACGCCGCCAGTAACGAAACGCTCGGAGCGCACCATGCCGTCCCCCAGGACCAAACCCAAGCCATTGTCGGACACGGAGATCGAGCAGATCGCCACGGACATCGCGGGTGGCCACCCGCCGATGGTGTGGTTCACCGCCGCCGCGGTGGGCGTGCCCGCGGGCCGGTCCGGCAAGGTGGTGGCGCTGGGCGACCCGGCCGACGGAGATTTCCTACAGGTCCGGCCGACCGGGTCGAAGGATGTACTGTCCTTCTCTCCCACCGAGGTGACGTTGACCAAGCCGCCGCGCACCCCCGCGGCGGGCTCGAAAACTGCTCAGCCGAAGTCGACAACAAGGAAGGAATCCACCGTGACCCAGCCGTCGACCATGACGAGCGTCGCGCCCCAACCCGTCCCCGCCCCGGCCGAACCGGCGGTGAAACCGATTGCCGTGCAGCCGGAATCGGTCGAATCGAGCGCCGAGGGCAAGGTCGCCCCCAAGCCCGCCGCCAAGGCGGCCAAGCCGGCCCCGGCGCGCAAGGCGAAGGCGCCCGAGGTCACCGTGACGCTGAACGGCACCTCCGACGGCGAGTGGACAGTCGAGGTGGTCAACGGTAAGAAGCGCACGGTGCGCGGTCTGCCGGTGCAGAGCTCCGCCGTCGCGCAGGCCGCCAAGATCTTGCACCCTGAAGTGGCCGAGGTGGTTTCGGGCATTCTCGACGCGGCCCGTCAGTTGCAGGAGCAGAAGGTCGCGGCCTTGCAGGCCGAACTCGAACAGGCCCGCCGCCTGCTCGACGAACTCGCCGACTGAATCGAATACTCAGACCGCGGTACTGGTGGTGCGGTCGACCGGGTGCCAGGTGCGGCGCCCGGTATCGGCCGGTGCGGGCGCGGCCCGATGCGACTGGGTCTTCCAGGTGCTGGGCGGTGTGACGCCATGGCGCACATCCTCATGGAAGGCGTAACCCAGCGCGTACTCCTTTGCGTGGTACATCGCCGAATCCGCTTCCCGGATCAGGTCGTAGATGCTGGCGTCGGCGGTGCGCGGCCCGGTACAGGCGATGCCGACACTGGTGGTGATCGGCACCTCGCCGGCGCTCAACTCGAACGGCCGCACGAACGCGCCGAGTAGTCGTTCGGCCAACATCGCCGCCTCCTGGCGGCCCAGCGGGGCCAACACCACGAATTCGTCGCCGCCATACCGGGCGACCACGTCGTCGCGACGGACCACCCGCCGGATCCGGGAGGCGGCGTTGGCGATCAGTTCGTCACCGACCGCGTGCCCGTAGCTGTCGTTGACACCCTTGAAACCGTCGAGGTCGATGAACAGCAGGCACAGCGGCTGCCCGGCCCAGTACTCGCTGTTGCGGTTGAGCGCACGCAGCAGTGCCGATCGGTTCAGCAATCCGGTGAGCATGTCGTGATCGGCCTGATATTGCGCGCGCCGTTCACTGCGCCCACTGCGCTGGATCGCTCGTTCGCTGCGCACCAGGACACCGATGAGCAGCAGCGCGAACAGCGAGGACACCACCACCCGGTCCACCGTGCCCAGGCTCGAACCCACCACGGGCACCAGTGAGGCCACGATCAGCGCGACGGCGATGAAGCTGGCGCGCTGTCGCGAGTGGTGCGGGTGGATGCGGCGCGGGCCGCCGATAGTGGTCATGGTCGGATGCAGCGCGGCCACGCCGACCGTCGCATATCCGATCAGCAGCGGCGTGACCAGCACCTCGTGGCCGATGGATGCCGTGCCGACGGTGTCCAGGCTGTAGCCGAGATCGCCCACCAGCACGGCGAACAGCGAAAGGTGCAGCAGCCGCAGCGAGGTCTCCGAGCGCGTCGAGGTCGCCATCGAATGCGCGACCAGGGTGAGCAGCAGCGCGTCCAACACCGGGTAGACGGCCGCGGCGACGGTGCTCGTGGTGGCCGCGCCGACCTCCAGGATCGGGGAGATGAGGAAGGTCCAGGATGCCAGCAGCGCACCCAGGCCGATCAGGGCGGAATCCAGCAGTAGATCGTAGTTGCCGCGCATCTGGCGGGGGCGCAGCCACAGCGTCGCGGCCACGCCGATGCCGAAATAGCCCGCGAGCGTGAACAGATCGTCGAACGGGCTGGCCGTATCGGCGGAGAATTCGCGCAGCGCGGTGCCCAGCGCCGACAGCAGCGCCGACACCGAGATCAGGTACCAGGGCAGCGGCTGGGTCGGCCGATGCCGCCGCAGGCCGGTCGCGATCATGAGCTGCGCGCCGCCCACCACGACCAGCATGCTCACCAGCGCGAAGGCCGGGATATCGAGAAACGGTGGCAGTGCGATCAGTACGAACATCGCTGTCGCAAGCAGTTTCCATGACAATCCGAGGGAAAACCGCTGGCTGGTCGACTGCTCTTCGCTGATGCTCATCAGCCCCCCTTGGTCGCTCCATCCTCGGTGAACAGCGCGGCGTAGTAGGTCTGAGAGTCTCGCACCGCGACTTCGACGTTCGCCTGCCGATCCAACTGCTCCACCGTGCGGGCGAAGAGCGATCGGTGAGTGTTGTTGTATGAGCAGATGTCCCAACCGACCACACCGCGGTCGGCCACCAAAACTTGGACAGCTGACTTGATCATGGCATGAAAAGCGGCCCCTTGTCGCGCGCTTGGGGCAACTAGTGTGAAACCCGCATAATAGATCGCGTTGCGGGCCGCGTGCTCGGGATACTGGGCCGCGAAATAGTCCGGGCTGATCCAGGGCACGGTGTCCAGATGCCGGGTCAGTGTGGTGAGACCGACCGGTTCGCCGGTCTCGGTGCGCGCCACGTGTTTCTGCACGCGCGGGTCGACCATCGTGGCCTGGAATTCCTCGGGATGCAGGACCTGCCGGGCCACCGCCCGGACGCGCATCGGGCCGAAAGCTTCCTCGTAGAGCTTGTGGAACTGGTCGATCTGATCCGGTGGGATCTCGGTATCGATGGTGACGTGCAACTCGGACCCGGTCATATCAGCTCCACGGTGTCGTGTGATACGCGGCCAGCACCAGCGCGCAAGCCGGGGCGCCGGTGCACTCCGCCTCCGTGGTCGACAGTTCCACGGGCCCAAAGCCTTCGGGGCGGTTATCGGTCATATCGTGCAAACTGGCACGGATCAACTGCTCGACCTCGGCGGCCGTCTCCGCCTCGTGCTCCACGAAAAGCCCTGCGCCGGAGCCGTCGTCACGCAGAACCCAGCCGATCCCGGCGGCCGCGGTGGTGCCGGGCACGGTCGCGTGCTGTGCCGCGTACACGCAGTAGAGTCGATCACCCCAGGGAATCGGTTTCCGCACGCGAATGTCGCGGCGCAGGACAGCGCGCGGCGGAATCACCGAGGACAGCCGAATCAAGTTGGCATCACCCACTCCCAGCTCGCGCAAAGCCGCGTCGAACGCCGACAGGCTCGTCGGCCCGACCCCCGTCGCCGCGCCGATCTCGATCGTCAGTGGGACCCCGCGATCCGTCGGCGCACCAGCATGCGTCGTGCGATTCCGGCCGAGGGGCGGGCGTAAATGTCGATCGATCCACTGCAACCTGAGTAGGCCGCTGCGTGGGGTTGTGTGAATCATAGTGCCCTCCCGCGGAACCATCCGACCCAATTTGCAGGTCGTTTTTGCGTCAAATTGACTCTGCGTCACGATGTCGGATCGCGCATGGGGACGCGGAGATTCCGGCACGCGTGCGGCGTGTCGCCGGAATGAATGCCGATGTCCTTGCCGCCGTTGGCATTTCATGTGGTATTGGTCACGTTTCGGCACGTCTGTTCGAGTGGCGCGATGGGCCCCGGGGCGTCTCTGAGCAACTGACCAGGTTTATCCGCGAATACGCCGTGCGGCGCGGCGCTGCGGCGCACAGTGGATGGCAGCCGACAATGTGCTCCACGCCAGGTTTCACCGCCAGGAGGGACGACGCTGTGCCGCTTGCCGATTCACCCGTAGCCTCGACCGTCGGCCCGCTGGCCGCCGACCAGCTCCGGCTGGACGCAGCACCGGTCGACTATGCACTGGTAGCCCTGTATTTCGTCTTCGTGATCGGCATCGGCCTGCTGGCCCGGTCCCGGGTCTCCAACAGCATCGACTTCTTCCTGTCCGGGCGTTCGCTGCCCGCCTGGGTGACCGGCCTGGCGTTCATCTCGGCCAACCTCGGCGCGGTCGAGATCATGGGCATGTCGGCCAACGGCGCCCAGTTCGGATTCCCCACCTTCCACTACTTCTGGATCGGCGCGGTGCCGGCCATGCTGTTCCTCGGCGTGGTCATGATGCCGTTCTACTACGGCTCCAAGGTGCGCAGTGTGCCCGAGTTCATGCGGCGGCGCTTCGGCACCGGTGCGCACCTGGTGAACGCGCTGAGTTTCGCGATCGCCCAGGTGCTGATCGCGGGGGTGAACCTGTATCTGCTCGGGTCCATCGTCAATGTGCTGCTCGGCTGGCCGCTGTGGATCTCGGTGATCGTGGCTGCGGTGATCGTGCTGTCCTACATCACGCTGGGCGGTCTGTCGGCGGCGATCTACAACGAGGTGCTGCAGTTCTTCGTCATCGTGGCGGCGCTGCTGCCCCTGACGCTGGTCGGTCTGCATCGAGTCGGCGGCTGGGACGGCTTGAAGGACCGCGTGTCCGCCTCACCCGGCGGCGCGGCGCAGCTCAGCTCCTGGCCCGGCAACGAGCTCAGCGGCTTCACCGACAACTTCCTCTCGGTGCTGGGCATCGTGTTCGGTCTCGGGTTCGTGCTGTCCTTCGGCTACTGGACCACCAACTTCGTCGAGGTGCAGCGCGCGCTGGCCACCCACTCCATCTCGGCGGCGCGGCGCACGCCCATCATCGGCGCGTACCCGAAGATGTTCATTCCGCTGATCGTGGTGATCCCGGGCATGATCAGCGCGGTGCTCGTCCCGCAGATGGCCGAGTTCAAACAGGCCAAGGCGGCGGACCCGGACTTCAGCGGCGAGGTGAAATACAACGACGCGCTGCTGTACCTGATGAAGGAGGTACTGCCCAACGGGTTGCTCGGTGTCGGCCTTGCCGGGCTGCTGGCCGCGTTCATGGCGGGCATGGCGGCCAATATCTCCGCGTTCAACACGGTGTTCAGCTTCGATCTGTGGCAGCAGTATGTGATCAAGGATCGGCCCGATCACTACTACCTGACCGTCGGCCGTGTGGCCACCGTCGGCGCCACCGTCGCCGCCATTTTTACCGCGATGATCGCCGGAAACTTCAGCAACATCATGGATTACCTGCAAACCCTGTTCAGCTTCTTCAACGCGCCCCTGTTCGCGACCTTCATCCTCGGCATGTTCTGGAAGCGGATGACGCCCACCGCCGGCTGGATGGGCCTGGTGTGCGGCACGCTGTCGGCGGTCGTGGTCTTCCTGCTGCACGAGAACGGTGTGTTCACGCTGTCCGGTCAGGGCTCGAGCTTCGTCGCCGCGGGTGTCGCGTTCGTGGTCGACATCGTGGTCAGCGTCGCCGTCACCATGGTGACCCGGCCCAAGCCGGCCGCCGAGCTGGTCGGCCTGGTCTACTCCGAGACGCCGGAGTCGATGCGCACCGACCCGGAGCAGGCCACGCTGCCCTGGTATCAGCGCCCGGTCCTGCTCGCGGGCATCGCGCTGGTACTCGTCATCGCCCTCAACGTGATCGCCGGATAAGGAGTACCGCGATGCTTTTCGACATTCGCACGATCGTCGGCGCGCTGCTCGGGCTGTACGGGGTCATTCTGGTGATCACCGGTCTGGTGGCCAACACCGCAGAGGAGAAGGCGAAGACCGGTGACTGGAACGTCAACCTGTGGGCGGGGCTCGGCATGCTCGCGGTCGGGACGGCGTTCATCGCCTGGGCGGTGCTGCGTCCGGTGGTTCCGGACCAGACTCGGCCGACCGCCGAGGGGCCCGATCTCGAAAAGTAGGGGTTCGAGGGGCGGCATATTCGTGCGTGAACCGTGGGAATCACGGCAGCGCAGCGCATTCGCGCGGCGCAGTGCACGAATATGCCGGTCCCCGTCGGTGCCGAGCACAATCTCGCTCGGCGCGTGCGGAATCAGCGGGTGTGCCGAGCGCGCCCGGTCAGGGGAGCGCTCGGCGCGTGCGAATCAGCTGGTACGGGCGCGCTGGACCACGCCGAGCGTGAGGTCCAGAATCAGGAACGCGATCAGGCTGATGCCGACGAGCGGCGCGAACCAGCCGACGACCACCGCCGCGAGAATCAGCGGCACGCTGAGCCACGGCGAAGCACCGCGCAGTGTGCCGCCGCGCGGTGCGCGGCCGAGCGCGAACGCCGACCCGCGAGTGGGCCTGCGCTGCCACCACATTCGATAGCCGTAGCCGAGCACGGCGATCAAGCCCAGCATCCCGGCGAACAGCAGCAGCTGATTCGGCAACCCGAACAGCAGGCCCATGTGGAAGGCGATTCCCCAGTTGCTGAGCTTGGCCATGAGCGGCCAATCGGCATAGGGAAGTCGGTCGGTCACGGTGCCGCTCGCGCCGTCCACCGCCACCGCGTCGACGGTATAGGTGCCGGGCATCCGCCGTTCCTTGACGGTGAACGCCTGACCCGCCCGCGACGGCACGCTGATCTCCGCGCCCTGCGTGATGCCGTTCGCGCGCGCCACGTCGTACACGGTGTCGAGCTCGGCGATCCGCTGCCGCGGGTTCTCCGGTTGCGGTGCGGCGTGCCCGCCATGGTGGTGATCGCCGCCGGAAGCCGGTGCGGCAGCCGATGATCCGGGCAGCTCGGTGTTGACTGACGGCGTGACCCAGCTCAGCTGCTCGCGCAGTTCGGTCACGTTCGCACCGGCATAGGTGGACCACGTCATACCGGTCGCCGAGAGCACCAGCAGCAGCGGTAGCGCCCAGATGCCAAGGGCGCCATGCCAATTCATACTCCTTGCCCGGCCGGTCCGCGAGCGATCCGGGGCCAGCAGCCAGGCAGCCGAGTTCCGTCCACGGCGCACACGCACCCGCCGGACCCACAGCGCCAGACCCGCGAGCGCGATGATCCACAGCCACGACGCCGCGAGTTCGGCGTAGAGGCGGCCGGGTTCGCCCAGGTGCAGGCTGCGGTGCAGCTGGTCGATCCAGGTGCGCATGGGCAGTGCACCGGAACTGCCGTAGACGACGGAGTCGCCCACCGGCCGTGCGGTGTACGGATCGACGAACACCGCACGGCGCTCGGATTCACCGAGCGCGGGATCGTTGAACAGGACACGGGTGGTGTCGTCGGCCCCGGGCGCGGGAGACACCGCGACCAATGCCAGCTCCGGCCGGGTCGCGACCGCCGCGTTCACCTGTTCGGCAAGCGAGCGCGGCGCGCCCTGCGGCTCGACCTTCAGCAGCTCGCGTGAGGTGATGTCTTCCAATGTGGGCGAGATCGCATACAGCGCCCCGGTCACCGCGGCGATCAGGATGAACGGCGCGACGAACACTCCCGCGTAGAAGTGCAGCCGCAGCGCCAGCGCTTGCCAGCCACGTCCGGGCGCGGATCTCTCCGACGCGGATTCGGGCGGCGTCGCCGAATCGTCGGCATCCAGAATTTCAGTTGTGCTCACAGTCTTTCGTTTCGTTCTAGGAGGAACCCCGGTCGCCGTCGGCACAGCGCAGCGGCATACGTGAACCGGCACATCGCGCGGCTGGTCCATGCGCGAGCCCGTCGCCAACCGCGGCTTGTGCGGGCACGTGGCCGTAGCCAAGCCGCATGAGATCCGTCGATCGGCACGGCGCCACAGCACGGTCGCGGGCACGGACCGTTGTAGCCATGCGCGTCAGCCGCGAATCGCGACAGCTGCCGACAGGTCATCTGCAACAGGTACGACCTGATGCTGTACCTGTCGATCCGGCGTGGTCCATCGTGGGTCGGCCGTGCTGTCCGGTGGATGAGCGTGCCGGTCACGGGCTGTCGTGGATGGTCGCACCGCCGCCGATGTTTGCGGCTGGGCGGATCATCTGCGATGGGTGTGGCCTGACGTGGTCGCCGTGGATCAGGCGTGAATCGCCGATGACGGTCGTGTCGATCCAGTGCGGCATCCGGCGGTCGAACCGGGAGTGGGAATCAGATGCGAGCGGTGTGCGGCGGGCCTCGGGTGCGGAGGGTTTCGGCCGCGAGTACGCGCAGGATGACGTGGTCGCGATGGCGGGTCCGCAGGGGTGCGGGTGCGGGGATGGCCGGCGCGCGATAGCGGGCCGGTACGACTCGAGCCAGTGCGGCGGTACCGATTCGGTAGGCCGCTTCCGCGCCTCGGATGACGAAGGCGGCGACAACGGCCGCCACGATGTGTGCGGCGAGCATGGCGGGGGTGAGTTGCGCGTCGCCGTGCTGGACGTGCCCGGAGCCGAGCCCCATGGTGACGTGCCCCAGCAGCTGACCCGCGACCAGCGCGCCGATCAGCCCACCGGCGGAGTCGCGCAGCGGCGCGAGACCGGCCACCAACGCGCCGATCACCGCGGCGGCGGCGGCCAGCAGCATGAGCGTGCTGCCTTCCGGCGGCATCGCACCCGACGCCCAGCCGTGCGCGGCGAGAGCGATCGCCCCTGAGATCGATCCGGCCGCCGCGCCGCGCACCCGCGCGACGGCGCTGCGAGACCCCGCAGCGGGCCGGCCGAACTCGTTCACCCGCTGATGATAGCCCGCCCGCGCGCCGCCGGATCTCGGCTCGGGAAACAGGCCGCGCCCGCACTCGATACGAGTGCGGGCGCGGCCGAGGTTCCTGCGATCAGCCTTCGACGTCCATGTCGATCAGCGGCTTACGCAGCAGCTTGCCGGTGGCGTTGCGGGGGAGCTCGTCGAGGAAGATCACCTCACGGGGCACCTTGTAGCGGGCCAGGTTGGCCTTGACGTAGTCCTTGATCTCCTGCGGATCCCGCTTGGACTCCGGGCTCGGCACCACGACGGCGCGCAGGCGCTTGCCGTAGTCGCGGTCGTCGACACCGACGACCGCGGCCTCGAAGATGTCCTCGCGGCCGGCGATCAGGTTCTCCACCTCGAGCGGGAAGACGTTCTCGCCGCCGGAGACGATCATGTCGTCGTCGCGGCCGTCGATGTAGAGCAGCCCGTCGGCGTCGAAGTGGCCGACATCGCCACTGGACATCAGGGTGCCGACCATTTCCTTGTTGCGGCCGTCGGTGTAGCCGGAGAACGCGAAACCGTTGTCCACGAAGATGGTTCCGGTGACGTTCGGCGCGGTGATCGGCTGCCGGTTCTCATCGAGCAGCGCGATCCGGATGCCGACCGGCGCCCGGCCCGCGGTGGTCGGCGCTTTGCGCAGCTCGGCCGGGTTGGCCACGGTCATGACGGCGCACTCGGTGGAGCCGTACAGGTTGTACAGCGAGTCACCGAAGTAGTCGAGGCTGCGGGTGACCACGTCGGGCG
This sequence comes from Nocardia sp. NPDC127579, assembly GCF_042672005.1. Taxonomy (NCBI): domain Bacteria; kingdom Bacillati; phylum Actinomycetota; class Actinomycetes; order Mycobacteriales; family Nocardiaceae; genus Nocardia; species Nocardia sp. NPDC127579. The sequence goes on from NZ_JBHXVZ010000002.1 coordinate 677,312, forward strand.
CGATCGCCGATCCGGCCGCGAAGATCACCTTGATGCTGCTCGGGTCGTACTTGGCCAGCACGTCCTCGGGCAGGTCGAGGATGCGCTGCAACATGGTCGGTACCACGATCAGCGAATTCGCCCGGTATTTCTGGATATTGGCGAGCGTGGCCTCGGGATCGAAGCGGCGCTGCTGGAAGATGACCCGATTGCCCAGCGCCAGCCCGAGGGTGAACTGGGACAGGCCGGTGCCGTGGAAGATCGGCGCGGCCATGAGCATGGTGCCGCCCTGCGGCAGCGGCACCCGGTCCAGGAACTGAGCGGAGGCGATCGGGCTGACCCGGTCGCGCGGCGCGCCCTTCGGCGTGCCGGTGGTGCCGCTGGTCAGGATGATCATGCCGCCCGGCTTCTCCGGGGCGGGGTGAGTCTCGGTGGACTGGCCCGCCGACACCGACTCGATGGTCGGGATCGAGGGGTCCGCGTTGTCCTTGGCGTCCACCCAGGTCAGCACGCGCGGAATGTCGGCCGGGATGGCGCTCATCAGGTCGAAGAACTCGCTGTCGTGCAGCACCGCCTTGACCTGCTCGCGGGCGGCGACGTCGGCGAACTGCGGCTTGGCGAACCCGGTGTTCATCAGGACCGCGCGCACCCCGAGCTTGCCGGCGGCGAGCAGGCTGAGCACCATGCCGCGGTGATCGCGGGCGAGCAGGGCGATCACATCACCTGGGCGCAGGCCCTGCGCGGCCAGGCCGCGGGCCAGCGCGCTGGACTGCTCGTCGAGCTGACCGTAGGTGAGTTCGCCGCGTTCGTCGACGATGGCCGCCGCCTGCGGGGTGCCCTGCGCGGCGTGCATGACCACGCCCGCGAACGGGCCGAACTTCAGGACATTGATCGCGGACTTGGCGGCGTGATCGAGCCGGAGGGGATTGAAGAGCCCCCGCTTACGCATGACATTGACGCCGGAAGCTAGGTCGCCCACCTTGCGGGCGGTGCCGGACAGAGACATCGAGTACAACCTTCCGCGATCCCACTCGGTGCGGAGTGGTGTAGACCGCAACATCGAGATCCAGTGCTGCCGCTAACAGTAGCAAGCATCTGTAACAGGCTGTGTCATGTATCTCACGCGGCTCGGATACCGACCGCGAGGAAGGCGCGGACGACCGCGATCTAGCCTTCGACCTGGTACTCCACCAGGACCCGGCGCAGCAGCTTGCCGGTGGGGTTGCGCGGCAGGTCGTCGAGGAAGATCACCTCGCGCGGCACCTTGTAGCGGGCCAGCGTATCGCGGACGTGCGCCTTGATCTCGTCGGCGTCCGGGCAGTGTCCGGGTTCGGGGACGATGAAGGCGCGCAGGCGCTTGCCGAACTCGACGTCGTCCACGCCGATCACCGCCGCGTCGAATACGTCCGGTCGTTCCAGCAGCAGGTTCTCCACCTCCTGGGGGAAGACGTTCTCGCCGCCCGAGACGATCATGTCGTCGTCGCGGCCGTCCACCATGAGCAGACCGTGTTCGTCGAAGTGGCCCACATCGCCACTTGACATGTAGCCGTCGATGATCTGCTTGTGGCGTCCGTCGGTGTAGCCCTCGAACGGGGCGCCGGAGCGGATGAAGATGCGCGCGGTCGTGTTGGTCGCGGTGACCCGCTGGTCGTTGTCGTCGAAGAGGCGGACCTCGCAGGTGACGGGCGCGCGTCCCACGGTGCCGGGCGCGAGTGCGAGATCCACCGGGGTCGCGACCGTGGCGACCGCGCATTCGGTGGATCCGTACAGGTTGTACAGCACCGGGCCGAAGGCCTCGGTGGCGCGCAGGCACAGTTCCGGCGCCAGCGCCGAGCCTGCGAGCACGATCGCGTTCAGGGAGGTGAGGTCGTACTTCGCGCGGACCTCGGCGGGCAGTTCGACCATGCGGTGCAGCATGGTCGGTACCGCGACCAGCATCTCGGCCCGGTGGTCGGCGATCATCCGCAGGGTCGCCTCGGCGTCGAAGCGGCGGCGCACCACGACCTTGTTGCCGAGGGATCCGGCGAGCATCCAGGTGGCCAGGCCGGTGCTGTGGAAGATCGGCGACACGATGACCTGGGTGCCCCGGTACGGGAACGGGATTCGGTCGGCGAGCTGCGCGGGCGCGATCGGGGTGATCTTGCTGCGCGGTGCGCCTTTGGGCAGGCCGGTGGTGCCGCTGGTAAGGATGATGAACCCGCCCGGCCGCTTCGGTGCGGGCAACGCTGCGGCGGAGTTGGCGGCGATCAGGTCGTCGAGAGTTCGCGCGTCCTCGGGGAGGGCGGTGCCCTCGTCCACCCAGGTGAGGTAGCGCGGCAGGTCGGCGGGCAGGGCGTCGAGCAGGTCGAGGAACTCGCTGTCGTACAGCATCGCCCGGACCTGTTCGCGCTCGCACACCTCGGCGAATTGCGGTTTGGCGAACCCGGTGTTCATCAGGGCGATCCGCACACCGAGTTTGCCCGCGGCGGCCATGGCCAGGATCAGGCCGCGGTGGTCGCGGGCGAGCACGCCGATCACCATGCCCTCGGTGAGCCCGGCCGCGCGCAGACCGCGCGCGATCGCGTTGGACCCCTCGTCGAGCTGCCGGTAGGTCAGCTCGCCGCGCTCGTCGGCGAGGCCGACCCGGTCGGGAACCGTCCGCGCCGAATGCCGGATGGCGGTGGCTTGCGGGCCGAAGACTCGGGAATCCCGGATGGTCTTCAGCGTTTCGCGTGGCCGGCTCGGATCGGTCACCCCTCGCTTGCGAAGCACGCCAAGTGCTTTCACGACTTCCAGCACATGTGCGGCCTGCATGCGAACACCCTCCGTGGGCGGACCAACAACAGCCACACGGTAGCAGTGTGTGGCTCGCGTCACAGCAGACTGAATCCAATTGGTGTCATTCCGTTCCGTCGGGCGGGATGGCGGGCAGTCCCTCGCTCAGGCGCAGGCGCTCGGCGAGTGTGGCGAGCAGGTGCTGAGACTCCTCGGACAGATCGAAAGCCCGGCTGGACAGCCGCCGCAGACCGTTGCCCTGGAGCATGGCCAGCAGGGTCAGATCGTGGTCGATCTGCGCGGCGTAGGTGTGGTTGAAGAAATAGTCCGGCCGCACCTTGAAGAAGCGGGCCAGCGCCGCCACGGTTTCGCTCGACGGATTCCGCCGACGTCCCGAACGTAGTTGGGACAGATATGGTTTCGAGATCGGATGGCCCGACGCCGTGAGCGCCGCGGCGACCTCGGCATTGGTGTACAGCCTGCGCCCGGGCGCGCGCACCGATTCGAAGAGCTTGTTCAAGCGGACAGTGAAATTCGGCAGAGTCTCTGTGGCCGAGTCGGTTTCGTCCGGGAAGGCGAGAACATTGCCGCTGTCGTAGGTCTGCTCCAGCGCGGTGGCACGCAGCCTGATCGCGTGCACGCGGGTGGCGGCGATCCGCAATTGCCTTGGGTACATGGTGGAATCGCAGATCGAGGAGGCCTCGATCAGATCGGTGATCCGGCGGGCCGCGCTGTCGTCGAATGCCATCACTGCTCCCTTCCGGCGAGGCGGTTGATCCAGGCGTAGTCGAGCCGCAATCTGGCCCAGCGGCGCTCCACCGCTTTCGCGGAACGCCAATCGAAGAGCACCGCGATTTCGGCCTCGGTGTATCCGGAAGCCTTTCCCCAAACCAGATTTCGGTCCCGCTCGGATAGTTCGGCCAGATACGTGTACACCACTCGGCGATTCACCACGGATTCGGCCAGATCCGTACCGCTGCCGGGATCGCGGAAGTCGCCCGCGGGCTCGTCGTACACCTCCGACAGCTCCCCGGTGCGCCGGTATCTTCGAAACGCGTCGACGAAGGCATACAGGCACGAGCGGATGAAATAGGCCGACATGCTGGCGCCGCCGTCCTTCCGCCAGCCCGTACCCGCCAGCGCTTTTCGCCGGAAACTGACCAGCGCGGCCGACACGGTGTCGTTCGCCAGATCCTCGCTCAATCGCACCGACACCAGTTGGCGCTCCTGGTTCGACGGATGTAGATCGCGCCCCATCTCCTCGGCCTCGGCGAAGATATGGCCGGAACGTAGCCAGGCGGTCAGCACCACCAGCCCGTACCGAACCAATCGATCGGCGAGTAGGTCCCATGCGGGACCACGGAATCCGGTCGCGCTGACCAGGTCGAAGAGCTCCTGTTCGGCAGCCTCGACCATCGGATCGAACTGCACGGGCCCGCCATCGCTCGGTACATGCGCGTCGTTGGCCACCCCACCACCTCCTGCACGGCTTTTTCCAAGGTAATAGGGCGGGTGCGGTGGCGTAACCCCCTGTCTCGCAACAGATGAGCAACTGGGGCGCGGATGCGGCCGCGCTCAGCGCTGTGAGCTGGCCAAAGCCGCCGGCGGCGGAAGAACCCGACCTGCCGGTACCTCGAATCTGCCGTGCCCGGCGGCCGGTAGCCACCCCACAGCAGCCAGCTGGCGCAGAAGCTATCGGCACATTTCCGGGCAGCTGTAGTGCAGTGTGTAGGCGCTCTCGCCCGCGTGTGACTCATAGCCTCCGGTACCCGAGATCCCGGCCAGTTCGCCGGTGCCGGAACCCGGGACGATCGACCAGTCGGCGCGGGAATCGCCGGTGGCGGTGAAGGTTCCGCTCATCCGGAGCACGAACGTGCCGGTGCGACCGCCGAGGGTGCCGCGCGTGCGCTGCACACTGTCGAAGGTGCCGCTGCCGTCGGCCGAGGTGATCATCAGGCCCTGCCAGTCGGCGTCACCCTCGAGGTCGCCGCGGTACAGGTCGAAGCCCTTCGCGATGGCCAGGCTCGGACCGTTCGTGGCCAGGGCGGCGTACTCGTTGTGCTCCCAGCTCTTCGATTCGATGGTGCCGGAAGCGGTGGTTGTATCGGTCATGGCGCCGACGGTATTTCCAGGGTGCCGCGGCGGTCTTGAACAAACGCGAACGGGCAGCACAATGGGGAGATGGATGCGAGCGCGCACGGCCCGCCGCGCGGATTGCTCGATCCGCGGGCGGGGGAGGGGTTGTATCGGGAATCGTTCATCCCGGCCGCTCCCGATCTGGCCGGAATCGTCGCGCACCACTGGGCGGTGCGCTGGGATCTGCGTGGTCGCGCGCCGCATGTCGTCGAAGTACTGCCGCATCCGGCGGTCGTGCTCGTGGTCGCCGAGGGCCGGTGCCGAGTGCACGGCGTGCTGCGCGGCAAATTCAGTGATGCGCTGACGGGGCGCGGGGAAATCTTCGGCACCACATTCCGTCCGGCCGGATTCCACGCGGTATTCGGGCGATCGGTCGCCGCGCTCACCGACCGTGTTCTGCCCGGAACGGACATCTTCGGTTCCGCCGCACTGGAATTCGCCGACCGTATCGCGACCGCCCCGATCGATGATCGGGGCCCGGTGGCCGAAGAGTTCGTCCGGCAACATCTTTCCCCGCCCGGATCGCGTGCCGCGCTGGTCAACGAGATCGTCGACACCGTGCTCATCGACCGGAGCATCCTGCGGGTGGACGACCTCGTCGACCGATTCGGAATCGGAAAACGTCTGTTGCAGAAGTTATTTCGTGAGCAGGTCGGTGTCACGCCGAAATGGGTTATTCAGCGTTACCGGTTGCACGAAGCCGCGCAGCGTCTGGCGGACGCCGACGTGGATCTGGCGACGGTGGCCGCGGAACTCGGCTACGCCGATCAGGCTCATTTCGCCCGGGACTTCAAATCCGCGACAGGCCGACCTCCGGCCGTTTATCGTGGCCGATCGCCGCAACGTCTGTAGGGTGTGGGCGTGGAATTGATCAAGTCGTTCACGACCGAACAATTCGAGTCCGCCCTCGCCTCCTGGGAATGGATCGGCCTGGAGGGGAAAACACCGCTGTGCGCGTCGCTGTTCGGCGATGTCTTCTTCGATTCCGAAGAGGGCCTGTGGTGGCTCGATACCCTCAACGGCGAACTCACCCGTCCCTGGGACAACGCCGACGACCTGGAAAAAGACCTGGACACCCCTGACGGCATGGAGCAGTACTTACTCGCCACGCTCGCCGCCGACACCGCCGAAACCGGTCTGGTCCCCGCCGACAACGAGGTCTACGATTTCGCCCACCCGCCGATCCTCGGCGGTGAATTGGAGGTGGCCAACGTCCAGGTCACCGATTTCGTAGCCAGCGTCAACATCGCCGGCCAGATCCACCACCAGATCGCCGACCTCCCGCCCGGCGCCGAAGTGAACCTGGACATTCTCGCCCCGAAGTAGTGACAACCAGCACGAATGGGCGATAAGCGACAAATGTCCATATTCGAACGGATTTTCGAGTTCGGCTGAAAGTCGTTGGCCCGCTTGGGTATATTTCCTGAACCTCCTGCCGAGGGGCGGTGGACCTGGTCCACACATCGCGCCCAGGTAGGAGGTGATGGGAATGGCTGGCAAACATCGACGGGCAAAGCGTGATGCCCCGGTCGACTACGGCTATCTGTTGGTAGCAAGCGCCGTGGTCGCCGGGGCTATCGCACTGGTCCGCTGGTTGTGGAATCAGTAGGACCCATCAGGTGGGGCGTCGTTGACGCGGCGTCCCACCGCCAGCATCACTTACGTGACGTGGATAACTGTACACCCATCGAACGCGGCATCACTTGAGTTCGGCGCTGGTCTTGCCGAGTACACGGCGCGCCACGATCAACTGCTGAATCTGCTGGGTGCCCTCGAAGATGTCGAGGATCTTCGAGTCGCGGCCCCACTTTTCCAGCAGGGTGTGCTGGGAGTAGCCGATGGTGCCGGCGAGTTCGACGGCCTTGAGGGTCACGTCGGTGCCGGTGCGGCCCGCCTTGGCCTTGGACATGGAGGCCTCGAGCGAATTCGGCTTCTTGTTGTCGGCCATCCACGCGGCGCGCAGCGACAGCAGGTACGCGGACTCGTAATCGGCTTCCATACGCAGGAATTCGGCCGCGGCGGCATGCTGGTTGTTCGGCGGGGTGTCGTAGGAGATCTCGACACCGGCCGCGGTCAGCACGGCACGCAGCTCCTCCAGGGCGGCCCGGGCGACGCCGACCGCCATCGCGGCGACCAGCGGGCGGGTGTTGTCGAAGGTCTGCATGACCCCGGCAAAACCCTTCTCCACGTTGACTTCCGGGCTGCCGAGGATATTGTCGGCGGGAATCCGGCAGTCCTGCAGCAGCAGCACCGCGGTGTCGGAGGCCTTGATGCCGAGCTTGTGCTCGAGCCGCGCCACCGACAGGCCCGGGGCATCCCGCGGCACCACGAACGACTTGATCGCCGCGCGGCCCAGGCTCTTGTCCACGGTCGCCCACACCACGATGTGCGTGGACCGCTGACCGGCGGTGACGAAGATCTTCTCGCCGTTGAGCACCCACTCGTCGCCGTCGCGCACGGCGGTGGTGGTGACCGCGGCCGAGTCCGAACCGAAGGACGGCTCGGTGATCGCCATGGCCGCCCATACCTTACCGAACCGCTTCAGCTGTTCGTCGGTGGCGACGGCGGCGATCGCGGCATTGCCCAGGCCCTGGTAGGGGATCGACAGCATCAGGCCGACATCGCCCCAGGAGGTCTCCAGGGCGTTGAGCAGCGCCGACATATTGCCGCCGTTGCTGTTGCCGAGCAGCTCGGTGGCGTGCTCGTCATCATCGGAACGGCCGCCGGCCGCGCCGCCGATCTTCTGGGTGCCGGAATCGGCCAGGCCCTCGACCATGGCGGCCATGGTGTCCAGCTCGACCGGGTAGTCGTGCTCGCCGAGGTCGTACTTGCGCGAGATCGGGCGGAAGATCTCCTGCGCGACCTGATGCGCCTGGTTCGCGCTGGCCCGCAGCTTCTTGGGGAGTTCGAGATTGATCATGGGGAAGTCTCCTGAAGTAAGGAACGAGCCGGTTAGATGAGCACGACACCTTCGGCGACGCCGACGGCCCGCAGATCGCGGTACCAGCGCTCGACCGGGTGTTCCTTGGTGAAGCCGTGGCCGCCGAGCAGCTGCACACCGTCCAGGCCGATCTGCATGCCCTTGTCGGTGGCGAGCTTGCGCGCCAGCGCCGCCTCGCGCGCGAACGACAGCCCCTGCTCCGCGCGTGACGCACCCCGCAGAGTCACGAGCCGCAGGCCGTCGAGTTCGATGGCCATATTGGCGACCATGAACGCCACCGCCTGCCGATGCGAGATCGGCTCGCCGAACGCTTCGCGCTCGTTCACGTAGGGGATGACGTAGTCGAGCACGGCCTGGCCGGTGCCGGCCGCGAGCGAGGCCCAGCCCAGGCGCGCCAGGCGCACCGCGTCGGCGTAGTCCTCGGCGCGGGACTTGGCGTCGCCCTCGCCCAGGATGGCATCGACACCGACCGCGACGTCGTTGAGCAGCAGCCGGCCGATACCGGCCGCGCGCAGGCCCATGCTCGGGTCGGCCTCCACGACCAGACCCGGGGCGTCGGACTCGACGATGAAGATGGCCGGGCGGCCGTCCAGCTCGGCGGCGACGAGGAACAACTCGGCGTCGGCGGCGGCCGGCACCAGCGACTTCACGCCGTTGAGGCGGTAGCCGCTGGGGGAGCGGGTGGCCTTGGTCTGCAGCGTGAACGGGTCGAACAGGGCGCGCGGCTCGCTGATCACGACCGAGGCCTGCGGCACGCTCTCGCCGGTGAAGGCGGGTAGGTAGGTCTTCTGCTGGGCGTCGGTGCCCCACTGGGCCAGCGCGACCGCGACACCGGAGGGCGCCAGGATCGGCAGGGCCAGACCCATGTCACCGTGGGCCAGGGCCTCGGCCACCATCGAGTTGGTGACCGCGCCGCGCTCGGCGGCCGCGCCCTCGAGCTCCTCGGGCACGTTGATCAGCGTGATGCCGAGTTCGGCGGCCCGCTCGAGCAGGTCGCGCGGCGCCTTGGTGGCGGCGTCGGCTTCGTGGGCGGCCGGTCGCAGGATCTCGGCGGCGAATTCCTTGACCGTCTGGACGATCATTTCCTGCTCGTCGGACGGGGTGATGTCGAAGAGATCCTTGCTCTTGGACTCGTTGTCCGCGAGGCGCTTCGGCGCGCCGCCGCCGGCGACCTTGTTGAACGCGCGGGTGGCGGCGCCCAGGGTGCGGAACCCGGTCTTGGTGCCTTCGTAGGTGACTCGCTCGATCGGCTTGCGCAGGTTGTACTTCTCGGCGAGCTCGGACCCGGTGAGGGTTGTCATCACCCGCATCGCCGCCCCCATCCAGTCCCGCTTGGGCTGGCTGAGGCCGACTGCGGACGTGTCTTGACGTCGCGTCGTTGCGCTGTCTCGAGTGCTCATCATCACCATGTTTTCTCGGGTGGGTGGGTGAGGTCTGTTCCCAGCTATCTTACTGCGGAGTAAGTCTATCTTACTCCTCGGTAAGAAAAGCGTCGAGCCGCAGCATACGTGGTTGTTCGCGGTCACGGCAGGGGGATGGCCGAACCTGTGGCCGGGCCTAACACGCCGGCGCTGGTTGCCCGAGGTCCAGCGCCGTTCCCGGTCGTCGGCGAGCGCCGGGCAAACCCTCGGACCGGAGCCGGGCGAGGGCAAGTCCGCGATCTGCCGCCGGGCCACCCCGGGGTGTGGGACCCTGGCGGAATGTACTGGGTAGCAGGTGCTTTCGCCGCTCTGCTGACCGTGTTCGCCGGGCGCTACGGCTATCACCGTGACGAGTTGTATTTCGTGGCGGCCGGACGTCGGCTGGATTGGGCCTACGCCGATCAGCCGCCGTTGACTCCGCTGGTGGCCCGGGTGATGACGTCGATCGACGCGGATTCCCTGGTGCTGCTGCGGCTTCCGGCGATCCTGGCCGCCGTGCTCGCGGTGCTGTGCGCGGGCTGGATGGCGGCCGAACTCGGCGGCGGACGTGCGGCGCGGGCGCTGTCCGCCGGTTGTGTCGCGAGTGCGGCCATGGTGCTCGGGATGGGGCACACGCTGAGCACGGCCGTGTTCGACCTCGCCGCGTGGACACTGATCAGCCTGTTCGTAGTGAAGCTGCTCGACGGTGGTGACCCGCGCTGGTGGGTGGCGATCGGCGCCACGGTGGGCCTCGGGTTGCAGAACAAGGTCCTGCTGGTGTTCCCGGTGCTCGCGCTGACCGTCGCGCTGGTGCTGGCCGGATCGCGAAAAGTCTTCGCCACCAGGTACTTTCCGATCGCCATCGCGATCGCGGGCCTGATCTGGCTGCCGTATCCGCTGTGGCAGGCGCGCAACGGCTGGCCGCAGTGGGAATTGAGCCGGGCGATCGCTGGCGGGTCCTCGGGCACCTCGGACACGCCGATCGAGTTCGTGCTCACGCAGTTCGGTTTGATGGGGCCGCTACTGGTGCCGCTGTGGGTGTTCGGATTGTGGCGTGTGTGGCGTGCGCCCCGGTATCGCGCCTTCGCGGTCGGATACGCGCTGCTGTTCGCGCTTTTCCTGGTGACCGGCGGCAAGGCCTACTACCTGGGCGGGATGTACCCGGTGCTGTTGGCCGCCGCGGCGGTGCCGGTCGCGGCCCGGCTGGGTTCCCGTCGAATCCGCTGGGCGGCAGCGATATCGGCCGTCGCCGCGAACGCCACGGTGTCGGCCGTCCTGTTCCTGCCGGTCCTACCCCTGTCGACCTTCGCCGATTCGCCGGTGCCCGCGCTCAATTACGACGCGGGCGAAACCATCGGCTGGCCCGAGTTCACGCGCCGGATCGGTGCGGTCCGTGCTCACCTCGGCCCGTCGGTCGCCGTACTCACCGCCAACTACGGCGAGGCGGGCGCCATCGAGCGATTCGGCGCCGCCTACGATCTGCCCGTCCCACACTCCGGCCACAATGCCTACTGGTGGTGGGGTCCGCCGTCGGATGCCGCCGTCGAAGTGATCACCGTCGGCATCGACGGTGTCCGGCTGGCCGAGTTCTTCGCCGACTGTCGCCCCGCGGGCCACATCGACAACGGGCTCGGCATCGACAACGACGAGCAGGGCGAACCCATCCACATCTGCCGCGATCCGCGCGGGCCGTGGGCCGAACTCTGGCCCCGGGCCCGGCGTCTCGGCTAACGCTGCGGCGTGGCGGGCGTGAGGTCGAGGCCCGCGGGCGGGCGCAGGCGGTAGAGGGTGCCGTCCATGCTGGTGGCGAACAGGGTCCAGGCGTCGCCGTCCCGCGCGATGCGCACCGAGGTCGCGCCGTCCGGCGGAGTGCGGGTGGCGGCCGGTTTGATCAGGCCGGTGATGATCGAACAGGAGTCGCCGCTGGCGGTGTCGATCTGATAGATCGCGCCCTGCATGTGGTCGGCGACGAAGAGCTGACCCGCGCGGGTGGCCTCCATATCGTCGAACAGGCCCATCAGGCGCGGCGCGCCCGCGATCACCGTCTGCTCGGCGGGCCGATCCAGTGAGACACGAAAGATCCGCAACGTCATATTGTCGGTGAAGATGGACTTGCCGTCGGGTGCGAGCGCGATACCGTTGGACAGTGGCACATTGGCCCAGGTCCTGGTGTATTCGCCGGTGCTCGGCCGATACCGCGAGATGCCGGTCGGCACGCCGGTCACACCGATGGTGGTGAAGAGCAGGTCGCCGTCGGGCAGCAACAGCAGGCCGTTCGGTCCGTTCAGCCCGGTGAGCAGTGTTGTCACCTCGCGAGTTTCGCGGTCGTAGCGTTCGAGGGTGCCCGGACCGGCGGTCAGTCCGTCGCCGGTCACGAAATAGACGTACTTCCCGGCCACCCGCACACCGGCCGGATTCTGTAGTCCGGTCACCAGCTTCTCGACCTGCCCGCGCGCATCGATGTGCGCGAGATATCCATCGACGATCCCGGTCACATAGAAGCCGCCCGCCCCGTCGGAATCCAGGTTCTCCAGATTACCGATGCCACTGACGACGCGATCGACCGTCCAACCCGCCGAACAGGTTCCGGGATCCGCCACCGCCGAAGGCGGTCCGGCGAGCAATCCGACAGTCATCGCGCACGCCACCCCGATCGCTCGAATCCGGCGTCTCCCCAGCCCCTGTGTCATGCGAGTCAACCTAACAGCCGGACGCTCATCCGGCCACCACGCGACAGGCTGCTGAAATGTGCCCTTCGCCAGCCGCTTTCGTTCGATCCCACGCGCGGTACTGTCGAACACGGGTGGAAGGAGAGGTGATGGTCGAAGTGGCTCCGATGGAGGTGGCGCGGGCAGGCGACGCGGCCGATATCGTCGCGCTGCGCGACCGGCTGGCGCGGTGGATGGTCGACAACGCGATCGCGCAGTGGCTGCCGGGCGAGTACACGGTCGAGATGGTGCGCGCCGAGGTTGCGCGCGGCGAATGGTTCATCTGGCGCGAGGCCGGCGCGCTCATCGCCACCGTGCGGCTGATCTGGCGTGACCCGGATTTCTGGGGCGCCGACGACGCCGAGGCCGGATACATCCACGGTCTGATGGTCGCCCCGGAGCAGCGCGGCCGGGAACTCGGGACGCGCGTCATCGGGTTCTGTGCCGATCACACCCGGGCGCGGGGCCTCACCCGGCAGCGACTCGACACCGCCGCCGACAACCAGGTGCTGCGCAAGTACTACAACGCCCAGGGTTTCACCGAACTCCGGGAAGCGCCGCTACCGCCTTGGTTTCGCGGCACCGCCACGGTCGTCCTGTTCGAGAAGGACCTGAGCGACTAGCGCAGGCGGCCCAGCACCTCGTCCTGGAGCCGCCCATTGCTGGCGACCGCGTCACCGCCGTGCGGCCCGGGTGTGCCGTCCATCGCGGTGAAGGCTCCGCCGGCCTCCCGGACCAGGATGTCCAGCGCGGCCAGATCCCACAGCGACACCTCGGGTTCGGTCGCGATGTCGACCGCCCCTTCGGCGAGCAGACAGTAGGACAGGAAGTCACCGTATCCCCGCACCCGCCAGACGTCGTCGGTGAGCTGGATGAACTGCTCCCGCAACCCGCGATCCCGCCACCCCGACAGGCTGGAGAAGGCCAGGCTCGCCGAACCGAGATCGGCCACCGCGGACACCGAGATCTGTTTCGCCGCTTGTGATCCGAACGTCGACCAGGCACCGTCGCCTGCGGCGGCGCACCAGCGGCGGGCCAGCGCCGGGGCGCTCACCACGCCGAGCACCGGGACACCGTCCTCCAGCAGCGCGATCAACGTCGCCCAGATCGGCACGCCACGCACGAAGTTCTTGGTGCCGTCGATCGGGTCGATCACCCACTGCCGCCCCGTGAATTCGACGTCGCCCCCGAACTCCTCGCCGAGCACCGAATCACCCGGGCGCGCATGCTCGAGCAGCCCCCGGATCGCCTGCTCCACCGCCAGGTCGGCATCCGACACCGGCGTCAGGTCCGGCTTCGAATCGACCTTCAGGTCCAGCGCGCCGAACCGTGCCGTGGTGATCGAGTCGGCTTCGTCGGCCAGCCGCAGTGCGAGTTCGAGGTCAGAGGAGTGCGCATCCACGCCCGAACCCTATCCGCTCGCACCGCGCCGCCACCGCTCGGCACACGAGCTCGAGGTCACATGCCCCGGGCGTAGCGGACGGCCGCGGCGACGGCCGCCAGATCGACGTCCACCTCGGGGTTGCGGGACTGGATCTCGGCGATCTCGGTGAGCGAATCCTCGAGGGTGGTGCGCCGGGCGGAAGCGGTCAGTTCCTGGTGGACATAGCTTTCCATCGGAAGTTGCGCGGCCAGGGCGCGCCGCGACCAGATGGCGAGGACATCGCTGGGCAGGTCGTACACCTGGAGCAAGGTGAGCGCGCCGGTATCGACGGTGGGTGCGGTGGCGCGCCCCTGCTCGTCGAGGAACTCCACCACGGTGTCGATCGAATTGCGGCGGCGGGCCAGGGCGATGAGCTCCTGGCGGAGGTAACCGCCGAGCGGCAGCCCGGCGGTCCGCGCGCGGCGGCGCAGCACGGCGAGAGTGGCTTCGGCGAGATCGTGCGGGTAGATGTCGGCCATGTCGGCCACGCTAGCCCGAACCGCTCGTGTACGCCCGCCCTTGCCGCCGATCAACCGACCGCCACGCCGCGCGCCGCCGTCAAAGCGGTCGACCACCAGTGCAATCGGTCCAGCATGGTGGCCGCCTCGGCATTCGGCCCGGCGGGTTCGATCAACTCGCCGTCCTCGAACAACAGGTAGTAGCGCGGGAACGAGACGTACTCGCGGACCGTGTGCGCGTTGAGTTCGTTGAAGACCTGGCGCAGGCCCTCGATGGCGAGAATCCCGCCGCTGGCGCCGCTGTAGCCGACGAAACCGATGGTCTTGGCATCCCATTCGGTGACGAACCAGTCGATGGCGGCCTTGAGCGAGGCCGGATAGGCGCGGTTGTAATCGGGGGTGACGATGACGAAAGCGTCCGCGGCGGCGAGCCGTTCGCCGAGCGCGGCGATCGAGGCGGGGCGCGGACCCTGCGGATCCATCATCGGCGCCACGGCGGGTAGCGCCAGCGGGAGCTCGAAGTCGGCCAGGTCGATGATGTCGACGTCGAATCCGCCGTGCGCGACCGTCCGCTCGGCGAACCAGCGGGCGATGGTGGGGCCGTAGCGGCCCTCGCGGACGCTGGCGATGATCACTGCGAGCTTCATGGAATCCTCCTGACTGTCCGGCCGTGATTCGGCCGCTCCTCGAATCTGCGGTATCGCGCCGCGCCGAAGAAGACCGCGGCGAGGGTGGTAGTGCCAGGGTCACCATCCGGCCACCGGTTCTTGTTAGGTTCGACGCGTGCGGGAATGACCCGCCACGAGGAGTGAGGCACGTGAGCGACAACGAACTGGGCCTGTTCCTGCGCAGTCGGCGGGAGGCGGTGACGCCCGCGCATGTCGGTCTGCCCGCGGGGCCGCGTCGTCGCACACCCGGTCTACGGCGCGCCGAGCTCGCCACCGTCGCCGGTGTCAGTGTCGAATACATCATCCGGTTGGAGCAGGGCCGCGATCGCCGCCCGTCACCGTCGGTGCTGTCGGCCATCGCCGATGCACTGCACCTCGCGCCGAGCGAGCGGATTCACCTGCACCGCTTGACCAAAGCCGCCGACGCCGGGTTCAACTGCATGGGCGCCGCGGGCCCGGCCCGGGTGGTTCGCCCGTCGGTGCGCGCGATCCTCGAGCATCTGGAGCCCGCCGCCGCGGTGGTGGTGAACCGGCTCAGCGATGTGCTGGCCTACACCGACGGGTATGCCCGGCTGATGTCGTCGACCGGTCTGCTCGACGATCCGGCCACGGCCAATCTCGCACGGTTCACCTTCGGTGTGAGCCGTGCCCGCGACTTCTATCCCGACTGGGAGCATCGCGCCGACGAGCAGGTCGCCGCGCTCAAACAGGGCCCGTTCCGCAATGATCCGGCCATCGCCGCCCTCGCCGCCGAACTCGAGATCGTCGCCGGCGCGGAATTCACCCAGCGGGTCGCCACCGTGCCGAACCTGCCCGCCGCGACCGGCACCACCCGGATCGAGCATCCGATAGCCGGGCCGCTGCGCCTGACCTACGAAACCCTCGACCTGCCCGCGGACGACGACCAGCAGCTGGTCGTCCATCTCCCGGCCGATGCGGCGACCGCGACGGCCCTGGACAAACTCGCGGGCCGCCAGCCCGGTGGCCTGCGCGCGGTCTCGGGCTGACCGCCTACCTGCGCCGGGCGGTCAGCAGGCGGATCGCCAGCACAGCAATCCAGGTGCCGCACAAGGCGATCCCGATCCGTTCGATGAGGCCCGCGGGCCCGCCGTCCCACAGCTTGGCGGTGAGGGCGAATGCCACATACGAGGTCGGCACCAGCAGGCCGGTGACCTTCGAATACCAGGACCAGCCGCCGCTGCCGAGTGCCGCGCCGCGTCGTGCGAGCACGAAGGCCACCGCGGTCAGCGAGCCGAACTGGACCAGGCCCAGCAGGGTGTGCACGGCGCCGTGCACGGTCAGCGTCTCCGGTTCTCCCACCGGATATCCCAGCGACGGGTCCGGCAGGATCGGCCCGATCGCGACGAAGGTGCAGCCGTAGGTGGCGACCAGGATCGGTCCCCAGGTAGATCCGCGCCCGGTGCGCAGCATGCGCCGCACGCCGAGGCCGAAGGCGAGCAGGAGCGATCCGGTAACGATGTAGTTGGTGATCTGCATCCATCCGCCGGGCCCCAGTTCGAGGTTGCTGTCGGGGACCACCATGGCGTTGTAATCCGGGCGCAGTGCTCCGAGGACCAGCACGACGACGATATTGAGTATCGGAGCGATGATGCCGCAGGCCAGCAGGATTCGCGTTGTCGCCGAGCGTTTTTCGCTACTTCGGGCGGTGGTTTCCGGGCTGAGGATGTCGGTCACGACACGTGTCCTTTCGTCGTCGATCGGGGTAGGCACCCACTATCGACCGACCGGTCACGCGGGGGATTGGAAAAATGTTCCCCAGGCCCGGTACCGATCCACGGCGATGCCCGGCAGATCGCCCGCGTGTAAGGCACCCGGGGTGCGGTCCGCGAAGATCGCCACGTCCCGGCTCAGATGCGCTTGATCGGTGTAACCACAGACCGCCGCGACCTCCGCGCCCGGCCGGCCTTCCAGCAAACCGCGGGCCGCGCGACGGAAACGGACCAGCATCGCCGCCCGCTTGGGCGTCAGGCCGATCTGGGATTCGAACCTGGCCCACAGCCGCTTTCGGCTCCACCCGAGGGATTCGGCGAGCTCGCCGACCCGTGCCTGACCACCGGAGCCGAGTATGCGCTGCCAGGCGGCGATCACCTCGGGGTCCGGCGCCCGCAGCGGCGTGGCACGGTGCGCCAGCATCGATCTCGTCAGCGCGAACCGCTCCTCCCAGGTCGCCGCGCTCGCGAGTTGCTCACGGAGTCGCTCGACCCCCGGCCCCCACAGCTCCGCCAAGGGGACCGCGCCACAACCCAGATCGGTTGCGGCGACACCCAATAGCGAATGCGCCCGGATCGGCGACATGCGAATCTCCACGCATTCGGCGTATTCGCCGCGAACCCGCATGGCCGCCATGGGAAGTCCCACCGCGAACGCCCCCAGGTGCTGTCGCCCGCCGGTGTCGTCGACGATCAGCTCGCGGCCCCCGAACTCGATCACCACGGTGACCACCGTCGACGCCGCGACCCGCAGATCCACCCCGGTGCCACCCAGGTCGCGGTAGCCGATGATCGCCGCGTCCGGCGCGGCCGCGTACGGCCCCGCGAAATCCCAGCCCGCACCGAGTGCGTTCTCGACCTCCACCCGGCCCAGGCTACTGGGCGCCGGATCGGCTGGGCTCTGCTGGCGTAGGGGATGGGCGGCGAGGAAAACCGCTCGCCCGATCGCGGCCACCAGCGTTACCCTCGACACATGGGGAAATCGACATACTTTTCGAAGGCATCGCACGCGGCATCCGCTCACCCGGCCTGAAGAGCCGCTGGGGCGGGACGCCCGCTAGTCTTGAACATCGTGCATCCTGACGTTTCCGCTGATCTCGCCGAACTCGACACCACGCTCAAGACGGTCGAGTCGGTCCTCGACATCGAGGAACTGCGCCGCCGCATCGATGAGCTCGAGCACCAGGCCGCCGACCCGGAGCTGTGGAACGACCAGGACCACGCCCAGCAGGTGACGAGCGAGCTGTCGCACGCCCAGGGTGAGCTGCGCCGCGTGGAAGATCTGCGCCAGCGCCTGGAGGATCTGCCGGTGCTCTACGAACTGGCCGAGGGCGAAGAGGGCGAGGCCCAGGTCCAGGCCCTGGCCGACGCCGACGCCGAACGCGCCGCACTGCACGTCGACGTGGAGGCGATGGAGGTCCGCACCCTGCTCTCCGGCGAATACGACAAGCGTGACGCGCTGGTCAACATTCGTTCCGGCGCGGGCGGCGTGGATGCCGCGGACTGGGCGCAGATGCTGATGCGCATGTACATCCGCTGGGCCGAGCGCCACAAGTACTCCGTCGAGGTGTACGACACCTCCTACGCCGAGGAGGCGGGGATCAAGAGCGCCACCTTCGCGGTGAAGGCCCCTTACGCCTACGGCACCCTGTCGGTGGAGATGGGCACGCACCGCCTGGTGCGGATCAGCCCGTTCGACAACCAGGGCCGCCGCCAGACCTCCTTCGCCGAGGTCGAGGTGCTGCCGGTGGTGGAGACCACCGACCACATCGAGATCCCGGAGAACGAGATCCGCGTCGATGTGTACCGCTCCTCGGGGCCGGGTGGTCAGAGCGTCAACACCACCGACTCCGCGGTGCGCCTGACCCACATCCCGACTGGCATCGTCGTCACCTGCCAGAACGAGAAGTCCCAGCTGCAGAACAAGATCTCGGCCATGCGGGTGCTCCAGGCCAAGCTGCTCGAGCGCAAGCGGCAGGAGGAGCGCGCCGAGATGGACGCGCTCAAGACCAACGAGGGCGCGTCCTGGGGTAACCAGATGCGCTCCTATGTGCTGCATCCGTACCAGATGGTGAAGGATCTGCGCACCAATTACGAGGTGAACAACCCCTCGGCGGTGCTCGACGGCGAGATCGATGCCTTCGTCGAGAGCGGGATCCGCTGGCGGATGCGCGAAAGCAACTGACGAATTGACCGCGGCCCGCTCGACCCGTGATTTCGGACACGGGCGAATTAGCTTGTGGCTCGCTGGATTTCGCTCCAGCGCCGATTTCGCTACTGCGCCACGCCGCTCGTGCCGGACGCCCCTGCGCGGTAGCCTGTCTGGCGTGCGTGTTTCGGAAGGTACGAATCTGGCGCCGGGAGGCCGGTGGTGATGGCTCTCGGTATCGCCCCGGGCACCACGGACTGGCTGCGGTCGCAGGGCTTGGAGATCGTGCTGCTCATCCTGGGCGCGATCTTGTTCAGCCGCTTCGCGACCTTCGTGCGAGACCGGGTGACCAGCAAGATCGACGCCGGGTTCCGCAGCAGCGACGCGCTGGTGCGCACCGAGGCGGCCAAGCATCGGCATGCGCTGGCGCAGGTGCTGACCTGGGTGGTGCTGACCATCGTCTATGTCCTGGTCGGCATGGAGGTGTTACGGCGGCTCGGGTTCCAGGTCACCGGCTTGGTCGCGCCCGCCGCCGTGCTCGGCGCGGCCCTGGGTTTCGGTGCGCAGCGGATCGTGCAGGACATCCTCGCCGGGTTCTTCCTGATCACCGAGCGGCAGTACGGCTTCGGTGATGTGGTGCGGATCTCGGTGACGGGTTCGGCCGAGGTGGCCGAGGGCACGGTCGAGGACGTCACACTCCGGATCACCACGTTGCGCAATGCCGACGGTGAGGTGATCACCGTCCCGAACGGTCAGATCGTGAAGGTGACCAATCTGTCCAAGGATTGGGCGCGCGCCGCGATCGACGTGCCGGTGGCGGCCACGGCCGACATCACCCGGATCAACGAGGTGCTGCATCAGGTGGGCGCCGAGGCCTACCGTGATCGCAAGCTCGAGAAGCTGCTGCTCGACGAGCCCAGCGTGATGGGTGTGGACGATCTGACCATGGAGCAGATGAATATCCGAATGGTTGCTCGGACATTGCCGGGCAAGCAATTCGAGGTCAGTCGCGAGCTGCGGGTGCGCGTGGCCGCCGCGCTGCGACGAGAGGGAATCAGTGAAACTTCAACTTCGTAAGTCGCCGACCATCGCGCAGCTGCGGACGGTCGAGATGAAACCCCGAAAGTCCACCGCAATCCTGATGGCGGCCTGGGTCGGGACCTTCGCGCTGTGGCTGTTCGTCAAGCCTGATGAACCCGCCAAGCCGGGTGCGGGACTGTTCGTGGACACGGTCTTTACGACGCAGAACGCCGAGCCAGCTGGTCGATAGCTATTGCCACACCGTGTGTGCGCGGGCGTTGCTGGCTACACTGGCTTCCCGTGATCACCATGCGGAACGTCTCCAAGCTGTACAAGACGTCGACGCGGCCCGCGCTCCAGGATATTTCACTCCAGGTGGACAAGGGTGAGTTCGTCTTCGTGATCGGACCTTCCGGTTCCGGCAAGTCGACCTTCATGCGACTGCTCCTCAAAGAGGAGGCGCCGACCACCGGGCAGATCCAGGTCGCCGACTTCCAGGTCGACCGGTTGCCCGGACGCAAGGTCCCGAAGCTGCGCCAGCGAATGGGCTGTGTATTCCAGGATTTCCGGCTGCTGCAACAGAAGACCGTCTACGAGAACGTGGCGTTCGCGCTGGAGGTGATCGGCAAGCGACGCCAGTTCATCGAGCGCACCGTCCCCGAGACCCTGGACATGGTGGGGCTCGGCGGCAAGGCCGACCGGCTGCCGGGCGAGCTCTCCGGCGGTGAGCAGCAGCGTGTGGCGATCGCGCGCGCGTTCGTCAACCGGCCGCTGGTGCTGCTGGCCGACGAGCCCACCGGCAACCTGGATCCGGATACCAGCGCCGACATCATGATGCTGCTGGAACGGATCAACCGGATCGGCACCACCGTGGTGATGGCCACACACGACAACAACATCGTGGACGCGATGCGCCGGCGGGTCGTCGAACTCGACCGTGGTCGCATGGTGCGCGACGATGCCTACGGCGTTTACGGAGTGGATCGGTAATGCGGCTGAGCTTTCTGTTCAACGAGGTATTCACCGGTCTGCGCCGCAATGTGACCATGACGGTCGCGATGGTGCTGACCACCGCGGTATCACTGGCCATGCTCGGCGGCGGGCTGCTGTCGGTGCGGATGGCCGACAAGACCGAGCAGTTCTTCACCAGCCGGCTGGAGGTGCGCTTCTATCTCGACGAGGTCGTCTCCGAGACCGACCCGGACTGCGCGGCCGAGCCGTGCAAGTCGCTGCTCACCGATATGAAGAGCACCGACGGCGTGGTGAGCGTGCAGTTCCTCAATCGCGCGGCCGCGCTGGAGGAGGCGAAGAAGCTCTTCGCCGATCAGCCCGAGATGGTGGAATACATCTCCGAGACGCCGCTGCCCGCGTCCATGCGGGTGAAGATGCGTGACGGCAGCGAGTACGACCGCATCTACGCGTCCTTCCATGATCGGGAGGGCGTGCGGACGGTGGCGAACGATCGCGAACTGGTGGATCGGTTGCTGCGTTTGTTCGACGGCCTGCGCAATGCCGCGTTCGGCTTGGCGATCGTGATGGCGCTGGCCGCGCTGCTGCTGATCGCGAACATGATGCAGATCGCCGCGTTCACCCGGCGTACCGAGGTGAGCATCATGCGATTGGTGGGTGCGACGCGCTGGTACACGCAGCTGCCGTTCCTGATGGAGGCCGTGGTGGCGGCGCTGGCCGGGTCGTTCATGGCGATCCTGGGTCTGTTGATCGCGCGGCCGCTGGTGATCGATCGGGCGCTGGGCCCGCTGTTCGACAGCAATGTGTTCCCGCGCGTCACCGGCGACGACATCGCCGTGGTGGCGTTGACGATCGCGCCGGTGGGCGTGCTGGTCGCGGCCGTGACGGCCTACGCGACGCTGCGCTACTACGTGCGTGAATGATCCGGAGGCGGTGTCCCGGCGGGCTTTCCGCCGGGACACCGGTGTCGCGCCGCATTCGGGTTGTCCACATGTGGACAACCTCGGTGTCCGCCCAGGACGACCTACGCGACGACGGCGCGGTGTCCCGGCGCCGCTCGTAGGATGGGCCGGGTGACCCTCTCCGAAGCATTCCCCGTGACCGATGACGGCGCCCGTCCGGGCGCGGAATCCAGTGCGGCGCAAGAGGTTCTGCGTCGTGTGTTCGGCTACGACAGCTTCCGCGGCCAGCAGGAGCAGATCGTCGAGCAGGTGATCGGCGGCGGCGACGCGCTGGTGCTCATGCCGACCGGCGGCGGTAAGTCGCTGTGCTATCAGGTCCCGGCGCTGGTGCGTCCCGGGGTGGGCGTGGTGGTCTCGCCGCTGATCGCGCTCATGCAGGACCAGGTGGACGCGTTGAGCGCGCTCGGCGTGCGGGCCGGGTTCCTGAACTCCACGCAGTACCCGGATGAGCGCCGCATGGTGGAGGCCCAGTTCGTCTCCGGTGAACTCGATCTGCTCTATCTGGCGCCCGAGCGGCTGCGCCTGGAATCGACGGCGCAGCTGCTGGACCGCGGCAAGATCGCGCTGTTCGCGATCGATGAGGCGCACTGTGTCTCGCAGTGGGGCCACGATTTCCGGCCCGACTATCTGGCCCTGTCCATGCTGCACGAGCGCTGGCCGGAGGTGCCGCGCATCGCGCTCACAGCCACGGCCACGGGCAAGACGCGCGACGAGATCGTGCAGCGGCTCGATCTCGGTGCCGCGCAACAGTTCGTGGCCAGCTTCGATCGGCCGAATATCCAGTATCGGATCGAACCGAAGAACCGCCCCGAGCGGCAGCTGCTCGAATTCCTGCGCGCCGAGCACGCGGGTGATGCGGGCATCGTCTACTGCCTGTCCCGCAATTCCGTGGAGAAGACGGCGTCCTTCCTGACCGAGAACGGCATCGCCGCCGTCCCGTATCACGCCGGTCTGGACAATCGCACCCGTGCCGAGAACCAGGCGCGGTTCCTGCGTGAGGACGGTGTGGTGGTGGTCGCCACCATCGCGTTCGGCATGGGGATCGACAAACCCGATGTGCGGTTCGTCGCGCATCTGGATCTGCCCAAATCCGTCGAGGGCTACTACCAGGAGACCGGCCGCGCCGGTCGCGACGGTCAGCCGTCCACCGCGTGGATGGTCTACGGGCTCAACGATGTTGTGCAGCAACGGAAGATGATCGATTCCTCCGAGGGCGACGCTGCTCATCGTCGTCAGTTGCAGCTGCACCTGGACGCGATGCTCGCGCTGTGCGAAACGGTCAGTTGTCGCCGTACCCAGCTGCTCGCGTACTTCGGGCAGCCGGGTGAGCCGTGCGGGAACTGCGATACCTGCCTCACCCCACCGGAATCCTGGGACGGCACCGTCGCCGCCCAGAAGATGCTCTCGGCGGTGTTGCGGCTCAAGCGGGAGCGCGGGCAGAGTTTCGGGGCCGGGCACGTCATCGACATTCTGCTCGGAAAGTCCAATCCCAAAGTGCTGCAATACGATCACCACGAATTGAAGGTGTTCGGCGTGGGCAGCGATCTACGTGATATCGAATGGCGCGGCGTGGCGCGGCAATTGCTGGCGCAGGGTCTGCTCGCCGTGCACGGCGACTACGGCGTGCTCACCCTGACCGAAGCGGGCAACGAGGTGCTCTTCGACGGCCGCCAGGTGCGGTTGCGCCGGGAGCCCGAACGTGCCGCGAAGCCGGCCCGCGTGGCGAAAGCCAAGGCGGGCAAGGCTGCCCCGGATCTGGCCGCGGCCGATGTGCCGCTGTTCGAGCGGCTGCGGGCCTGGCGCGCCGCGACCGCGAAGGAGCAGGGCGTTCCCGCCTACGTGGTCTTCCACGATGCGACGCTGCGGGAGATCGCGAGCCGTAAGCCCGCCGCTCTGTCGGAACTCGGCGGGGTCGCCGGTGTCGGTGAGGCCAAGCTCGCCAAGTATGGCGAGGGCGTGCTGGAGGTGTTGGCCGAGGGGCAGTGAGGATGGCGCGCACCGATATCCCGTCCGCGCCGGAGCCGGTGCGGCAGGATGCGTCGGTGTACGAGTCGTGAACGGTCGGTGCGCCCCTGGACAGCTCTTGGTCAATCGACCAGGATGTCCGGGGACGGTCGCCTGAGACAGCTGGAGGCAAGCTAATGAGTGGCGCACAGGGCATCGGACGCCGGGAACTGCTGACCGGTGCGGCGGCGGTGGCCGCGAGCGCGACCCTGGTCGGCCTGTCACCCGCGCAGGCGGTCCCGGTCGCCTCGGGTGTCGACAAATTCGCCGTCGCGAGCGGCGGGCACAACGCGCGCATCCTGGTAACGGGTGACGCGGGCACCGGAACCCGCACCCAGTGGGCGGTCGCCGACGCCGCGCGTGAATTCCATCGCCGCGAGCCGTTCACCATGGCGCTCGGGCTCGGCGACAATATCTACGAATCCGGGCCGAACGGCGTGCACGACGTCCAGTTCGCCGAGAAGTTCGAAAACCCCAATGCCGGACTGGATTTCCCCTGGGCCATGGTGCTCGGCAATCACGACAACAGCTCCGTCTTCCCCGGTGACGGCGGCTGGCTGCTGCGCGGTAATGCCGAGGTCGAATACCACGCGGTCTCGCCGCGCTGGTGGATGCCGAGCCGCTACTACTCGATCCGCCCCACCCCGGTGGTCGAGTTCTTCATTCTCGACCTCAATCCGCTCGCCTCCTACATTCCGCCGTTGCTGTCGGAGTACTGGTCGGTCGACGGCACCTTCATGAACGAACAGCGCGCCTGGCTCGATCGGGCGCTGGCCGAATCGACCGCCACGTGGAAGATCGTCTGCACCCACCACCCGTATCTGAGCAACGGCAACCACGGCAATGCCGGTCGCTACGAGGGCCTGTCCATCGAACCGATCAACGGCGTGCACGTTCAGCGCTTCTTCGAGGAGCATGTCGCGGGCAAGGCGCAGCTCATCCTGTCCGGCCACGACCACGACCTCCAGGTGCTCGACCCGACCCCGGCATCCAAGGGCACGCGCCAGCTGGTTTCCGGCGCGGCCGCCAAGACCTCGGGTCACGAAGCCGCCACCGGCCCGAACGCGGCGCTGTTCGAGAACCATCATCAGCTCGGATTCATGGTGCTCGACCTGTCTGCCGAGGCCATCGACCTGCGTGTCGTCACCGTCGACCCGGCGACAGGCGCGGGCACCGAGGCATTCCGCCGCCGCTTGACCTGACCGCAATAACTCTGCGCCGCAACATTACCGAATCACAACGGCGCGTCCGTTCCCGTACCAAACCGCGCGGGATGCTGCCGGGGCCCACTACCGTTCATCGCATGGCATCCGAGGACGAGTCCGAGGTGTCCGGTATCGACCCCACTGCGGGCGGCGATGCCGACACCGACGGACGCAGGAGAGGTGACTCGATGGTGGACTCGATCTGGCTTGGACGTCGCTACACCAGACATCTCGGTCGGCCCCGGGTATCCACGCTGCTGATGCTGGCCCTGTTCGTCGGTCTGCTGGTGCTGTACCTCAACCTGCACTGACTCGCGGCCCGGCCGCGGAAATAACCGCTTGCCGCGTCACATAAAGTGGACGGAATGAAGGAGAAGGGGCGCAAGGTCATCGCGACCAACCGCCGAGCGCGGCACAACTACACCATCCTGGAGACCTTCGAGGCCGGGATCGCGCTGGTGGGTACCGAGGTCAAGAGCCTGCGAGAAGGCAAGGCCTCGCTGGTCGACGCGTTCGCGACGGTCGACAACCGCGAGGTGTGGCTGCGCGGCCTGCACATCCCCGAATTCAGTCACGGCACCTGGACCAATCACTCGCCGCGCCGCGTCCGCAAACTGCTGCTGCACAAGCGGGAGATCGAGCGACTGGTCGGTAAGTCCCGCGAGGGCAATCAGACCCTGGTGCCGCTGTCGATGTACTTCTCCGACGGCAAGGTGAAGGTCGAACTGGCTCTGGCCAAGGGTAAGCAGGATTACGACAAGCGCCAGGACATTGCCAAGCGGACGGCCGAACGCGAGGTCACCCGCGAGATCGGCCGCCGCGTGAAGGGGATGCGTTAGATCCGGCGATAGCGGGCCAGCCAGGCCGCGACACTGACCCGGCCGTTCACCTGCTCGAGCCCGGCGGCCTGTTCGGCCACCGAGTCGGTCACCCGGCCGATGTAGCGCGCGGGTTGCAGGTCTTCGAATTCCCATCCGTCGGTGAAGGATTCGCGGATGACGGTGTCGCTGATCCGAGGGCCGATGCCCGGTTCGCGATCCGAGAGCGCCAGCACGTGCACCAGCCCGCCGGGCTTGCACACCGCGTGCAGGCTGCGCACATAGGCGGCACGGGATTCGGGGTCTTCGCCGAAGACGTGGAACAGCGCGCTGTCGACGATGGTGTCGAATTGCGGTGTGCCGCCGTCGTCGGCGAGTGCCTCGGCGTCGGCGAGGCGCAGCGCATCGGCGACATCGAACCGCGCGGCGCTCACACCCTGCGCGGCCGCGTTGCGCCGCGCGTATTCCACGGCGCTGGGCGAGACATCGATGCCGCGCACGTCGTATCCGAGGCGAGTGAGCAGAATAGTGTGTTCCCCGGCCCCGGCGCCGGGATCCAGCACCCGCCCCCGAATCCGGCCCGCCTGCTCCAGTTCCACGATTGCGGGCTGCGGTTCTCCGATCACCCACGGCGCGGAGTCGTTGTCGTACACGGCATTCCAGGTCTCCAACGGTACGCTCATGCCTCCACTATGCATCCTCGACCAAGGTTCTGGTCAAGGCGGCGCAGCGGCAGGCGCAGCAGGAGAATGCCGGTGGCGAGCAGGGCTGCGCAGCGCAGGGGGGTGACCTCGAACATGAGCAGGGGAGCGGCGCGGCCCGCGAGCGCGCCGCCGAATCCGGCGGCGGAGATGCCGAGGGTGCCGGACAGGCACAGGGTGGCGCCGAGGGCCGCGCGGCCGGTGGCCATGGGCGCGGGCCCGAGCAGCCTGGGCTGATCGGCGCGCCGGAAGATCAGGATCAGCCCGGCGGTGGCGAGGGCGAACAGCGCGAGCTCGAGCGGTCGGCTCCACCACCACGCGGCCGAGCCGACCGGTGGCGTCGTGCCGCCGATTGCCAATCGGAGGCCGCTGACCAGGAACAGCGCGGTCAGGTGCCAGAGGAAGGCGGTCATGGCGATGCCGTTGGCCGCCACCACGGTGAACCACACGCGGGGCCGGGCGAGCCATCGGCTGATCGGTGCGCGCAGCAGCAGCGCCGCGCCGATCAACCAGAGCGCGTGCGCCAGCAGGGCGGCCGTAGGCGGCGACATATTGGACACCGCCGCGCCGGGCATGCCCACCATGGACAGGGGATAGGGGCCGAACGTCACCAGGGCTGCCACCGCGACGAGCCCACCGAGCGTGAGCGCGACGGCGACTCTCCGATTCAGTCGGCCGTCGGCATAGCAGAAGCCCAGTTGATGCACCGCGAGCCAGACCAGCGCCACATTGACGAGTCCGAAACCGTTGTGCCCCAGGCCGAATCGAATCAGATCCACACCCGCGACGCCGGCGATCAGCGCGCCGGGTACGGCGATCCCGAATCGCCGGTGCGCCGCCCACATGATCGGCGCCAACGCGACGATGCCCAGGTATACCCCGACGAACCACAGTGGCTGGCCGATCAGCCGGGTCGCGGTACGCAGCAGGCCCGAGTCGAATCCGGTCAGCTCGAGCAGTAGGCCGACGGCCAGCCAGACGGCGACGAACACCGCGGTCGGCAGCACCAGGCGGGCCGCGCGGCCGCGCACGAAGCCCGCATAGCCGGGGCCGCGCCGCAGTGCCGCGGCATGGGCGAAGCCGCCGACGAAGAAGAACAGCGGCATCACCTGGAATACCCAGGTCAACGGCTGGAGCGCGGGCATGATCGCGAGCGCGTTGTCGACGCCTACACCGCCGGGGCCCGGGATCAGGACCACCATCAGCCAGTGTCCGAGCACCACGGTCGCCAGCGAGAACACCCGCAACAGATCCAGGTAGCGATCGCGGGTATCGGGTGTGGCCGCGGCCAGTCGGCGGGCGGTGAGCGGGTGAAATGCCATGTCAGCGAGCCTGCTGGAGCGCGGCTCGGAATTGCTGAGCACAACTACTCGAGCGGGCCGGGCCGAACTTACTCAGCCTGCGGGCGCGGCAGTACCCGCGCCGAGCGCATCTCTCTATTCCACCGCACAACACCCCCCGCAGTCAATAGCCTTGTTGCGATGAAATGTAGCAACTATGCTACGTAGTATCACGACCTCGATGAGGAGGCCTCATGGCGATATCGCTGGCAGTATTCATCTGCGCCGGACTGGCGCTGGGCTGGGGGAATGCTCGTTTCACCCAGCTATCGGTAGCCCGGATCGCGGGCTCGGCGACCGGGGGTGTCGGCGCACTCGCCGCGCTCGCGCTGGCCAGATTGTTCGTCCTGACCGCCGTGTCGGTCGCGTTCGCCTTCCTGGTTCGACCGGGCGGAGTCGGAATCCTGTTGGGGCTGGCGGTATTTCAGGCCATGGCTCTGCTTCGAGTGGCTCGAGTGCGGACATGACCACGGTCAAGGTGGGCGACCACCACACGGCGCGCTGGCTCGGTATGGAGTTCAATATCGACACGATCGTGTCGACCACGGTGGCCGCGGCGATCGTGCTGGCTTTGGCGTTCTACCTGCGAGCCACCGTGACTTCCGGTGTGCCGAACGGGGTTCAGCTGTTCTTCGAAAC
This sequence comes from Nocardia sp. NPDC127579, assembly GCF_042672005.1. NCBI lineage: Bacteria > Bacillati > Actinomycetota > Actinomycetes > Mycobacteriales > Nocardiaceae > Nocardia > Nocardia sp. NPDC127579. The sequence continues at coordinate 705,316 of NZ_JBHXVZ010000002.1, forward strand.
CGTCACGGTGCAGATGCGACAGCAGGTCGAATCCGCCATCGGCATGCGGATCGCGCCATTCGTGCTGCCGCTCGCGGTCACCCTGTTCACCTTCATCCTGCTGTCGAACTGGCTGGCGGTCCTGCCGATGCGTTACGGCGACGGTGAACTCATCCACCCGCCGACAGCGGACATCAACTTCGTCTACGCGCTCGCGGTCTTCGTCTTCCTGGGCTACCAGGTCGCCGGCGTGGTCCGTCGTGGACCACTGACCCACCTGAAAATGCTGCTGAAAGGCCACGGCGGCTGGGGGCCGATGGTGGTCATCAACATCATCGAGGAGATCGCGAAACCGCTGTCGCTCTCACTGCGGCTGTTCGGGAACATGTTCGCCGGCGGCGTGATGCTGTCGGTCATCACCCTGCTGCCCGCGTGGATCAGCTGGGGCCCCAACGCGGTCTGGAAGCTGCTCGACCTGTTCGTCGGGTTCATCCAAGCCTTCATCTTCACCCTCTTGACCATCCTCTACTTCGGTCAGGCGATGACCCGTGCCGACGAAAAACACTGACCGGCACCACAAGACCTCGAGTTTCACAGAGAAGGGAAACAGCAATGGCTGATATCACGGACGCCGGCATGATCCAGATGGCCGCGCTCATCGGCGGTGGGTTCATTCTGCTGGGCGGCGCGATCGGCGCGGGTTTCGGCAATGGTCTGGTCGGTTCTGCGCTGATCAATGGCGTTGCCCGGCAACCGGAGTCGGAGTCGCGACTGCGCGGCAACTACCTCATGGCCGTGGGTCTGATCGACGCGGTCTACTTCATCAATCTCGCGTTCATGGCGCTGTTCGTGTTCGCGACGCCAGGTAAGTAGCGGGCCATGTCGACGAAAAACCATGCCGGAGAGAACTTCCTGCTCCCCAACGGCACGTTCTTCGCCGAACTGCTGATCTTCCTGACCGTGCTCGGCGTCATCTGGCGCTTCGTCGTTCCGCCGATCCACCGGATCCTGGCCGAGCGCGAGGCCCGGGTAGCCCGGACGGCGGCGGACGAAGCGGCGGCGCGGCAGGGCCGTGCCGAGGCGGAATCCACCTACCAGGCGGCGCTCGCCGAAGGGCGGGTGGTGGCCGACGGAATTCGCAAACAGGCACGGGCGCAGGGCCGCTCGATCGTCGCCGAACGACAGCGAGTCGCTCAGGAACAGGCCGACGCCGAGGTCGCGCGGACGCTCACCGAGCTACGCGCGGACGCGGATCGTGTCACCCGGGAGCTCGAGCAGAGCGTCGATCCGCTGGCGCGCACCCTGGCCGACCGGGTGCTCGGAGCCGAAATCACCAAGGCGGGGCGATGATCTGGGATTGGCCGATCTTCCTCAGCCAGCTGTTCGGGTTCGCGGTGGTCGTTCACGTCCTCGTCCGCAAGGTGCTTCCGCCGCTGCGCTCGGCAATGTCCAAGGCGCAGAACACGATTCGAACCCAGCTCGAGGACAGCGCACGTGCCGCCAACCAGGTGGTCGCGGCCGCCGAAGCCCGTGAAGCGGCGGTGGCCCAAGGTGAACTCGCCAAGGCCCAGCTGAAAGCGGAGGCCGACGCCGCCGCCGCGGGCCTGCTCGACGACATGCGCGTCGAAGCCGAGGAATCCGCGACCAGGATCCGGCGCCGAGGCCGGGTTCGGATCCACCAGCTCCGCCGCGAACTGGTGGACGGTCTGCAGGCGAGCCTGCACACCGCCGTGCTGGATCGAACCGAACACACGGTGCGCCGACGACTCACCGTGCCGCACGCCCGAACCGCCGGTATCGATCGTTTTCTGGACGAACTCGAACAGATACCCGAACGCCCTGGCGTGCGCTGAACCCACCCGGGCCCGGTCCGCGCGGACCGGGCCCTTCCGTGTCGGTAGGTTGGGTGTCGCTGCCCGCCTTACCTAGTGAGCGAGAATTCCGATGTCCTACCCGCCGCCCCAGCGACCGCCCGTCCCCGGTCCACCATCGCCACAATCCTGGGGATACGGGCCGCCGCCCGCCGAGCAGCGGTCGGGGGCGGCGTTCGGCGTGGTCGCCCTGATCTTCGGAATTCTCGGCGTCGTTCTGCCCTTCCTGCCTGTCGATCTGGCGGGCATCCGCCCGATCATCGGCTTGGCGTTCACCGTGTGCGGGCTGGTGCTCGGCACCCTCGGATGCGTCGGCCAACGCCGTGGCAAGGGTTTCGCCGCGGCGGGAATCGCCCTGTCCCTGCTCGGGCTCGCCGTCGCGATCATCATGCTGCCGCAGTTGCTCTGAGCGTCAATGATGGATGACCTCGCCGAGACGCGGCAGAACATTGCGTTTCCAGCCGCGTTCGGCGGCGTTGCGCGCCATCTTCTCGCGGCGGTCGCCGATGTCGAAACCCGTCTGGGTCAACAACAGCCGAGTACCGCGGCCCTGAGGTCGTAGCCGCCAGTCGACGGTCCAGTGGGCGTGGCGGTAGCGCCAGCTGTAGGTCAACCGTTCGCGCGGCCCGACCGCCAGGACCTCGCAATCGATGGTGTCGTCCGGTGTGGTGGGCACGGTGAATCGAAAGCGTGTACCGACCGAGGTAGCGAAGCCGGTCGGCCGAAGCAGCCAGCGCTCCAGGAGATCCGGCCGGGTCAACGCGTCCCACACCACCGCAGCGGGCTGTGCGAAGAACGCGCCGAGCTCAACCGCGGCGGGGTCCAGCCGCGGATCAGCGATCACCATGCTCTAGTTTCCCTGGCCCTCTTTGTATTTGGCCTCCAGCTCGGCGGCGAGCGCCGGTGCTTCGGCCTCCATCTTCTGGACATAGGCGACCGCGTCACCGACCGTCCGCAGACTCGCCAGATCTTCGTCGGGAACCTTCACGCTGTACTTGTCCTCCAACTGCACGGCGATCTCCACCAGCGAGAGCGAGTCGATATCCAGGTCGTCGACGAAGGACTTCTCGAACAGCACCTCGGCGGCGTCGATGCCGGTCACCTCCTCCACGATGTCCGCGATGCCGGCGACGATTTCTTCCTGCGTGGTGGTCACGTATTCACACTCCATGGATCGGTTGTCGGTTGCCCCACGCTAAAAGCTCCAGTGTGGTGGAGATTCAAGCGAATGTGACGGACGGCACAGCGCATTGAGGTGAGTCTCACGTTGCGAGGATTCGATGTGAACGAAATCGGGAACTGGATCGTATGGCTCACTTGGGAACTCGCGTTAGGAAACACGAGAAGTGCTGCACGCGAACCCAACCCGACCGGAAAGGAAACATGTTCTCAGTAGTTCGAGTGTCGACCGCCCTCGCCACGGGCCTGCTGGCCACTCTCGCCCTCGCCCCGACAGCACAGGCATACCCCGTCGGCCCCTGGGGAATCGAAGGCCCGTGCAAGGGTAAATCCGAGGCCGAATGCGAATACCGGCCTTCATCCGACGGCATCGTGTGGGAGCTCTACGTTCCGCCCGACCTCAGCCGGGCCTGGCAGACGAACGTCTACGACAAGACGGGCGCCGGCGCTTGTGTGAACAGCATCGGCGCCCCGCCGACGATGAAGATGTGCGCACAGATCGCCTCCCTGATCCGCGCCCTGCCGCCCCTGCGCATCGGCCCTTCGACGGGCAGCGGCACCGGCATCTGATTTGGTCGAAGCCACTGTGGTGTAAGCGGATTCACGCACTGCAATAGGCAGCCCCGGCCCGGCGGTGCCGGGCCGGGGCCACACGTACAGGCTTCGCGCTGTTCGGGTCGAGCAGCTGGGTCATTCGTCGATGTGCACTCCGTAGGCGCACGCCAGCGCGGCGAGGTCGGTCGGATACCCCTGACCGACCGCCCGCAGTCGCCAGTCGTCGCCGCGCAGATAGATCTCGGCCAAGACAAGCGTGCGTTCCTCGGTCGCCGCGTCCAGCGTCGCGCGGGCGATGACACCGGCATCGTTGCCCGGTGCGACCTCCAGCTCCAGGGCGCCGACCTCGCCGAAGGTGACACCGACGCCATCCAGGGCGGCGGCCACCACAATTCGACGACAGTGCTCGGGCACCTGATCCACCCCGATCGAGATCGACTGTTCGTTCGGTCCGTCGATGGTCAGCCGTGCTCCGCTGGTCTCGGGCTGGTTGTAGAAGACGAAGTCGTGGTCGCCCGCGACCCGCTCGTCGCAATCGACGAGGAATGCGACCAGATCCACTTCCCAGCTGCCGTTCTGCACCCACGATGCCCGGACCGTCCAGCTCGCCCCGTGGTCGGCTATCGGAAGGTCCATCACCTGGCCGCGAGCCAGCGACGCCGGCTCGAGCTCGGTCGGCGCGGCCGCGGATGATGGTGTAGCCGTGAGCAATTCGACGCCGTGAATCGGTATCCCCAGCTCGGCGGCCTTTTTGCAGCGGCGGTCGGTCCGTCCATCGTGCAGGGCGAGGATATCGGTGACTCCGGCCGACATGTTCACCGCCGCCGACCCGCCGAGTTCGAGAATGCGGGCGCGTGCCTCGGCGGCTTGATCGTGGGTACCGCCGACGACCAGAACGCGTCGCCCGGCCAACGGGCCGGTAGGCGCGGGGCCCTGGCGGACCGGTGCCGGCCTCGCTTCGTCTTTACGTCGGCCCGGCAACACGTTCTCGAGCAGGGACAAGAATCTACCCTCAGCGACAATCGGCGTCCCGACCTCGGCCGCCTTGCGCGCCTTACCAGTTGCCGCGTTGGGTGTGTTGGTCACCAGCAGGCTGGTGCGCCCGCTCACCCCGCTCATGACTTCGAGTCCGGCCGCCTCGGCACGAGCCACCAGGTCTTCTCGTTCAGTCGCCGTGTCCCCCGTGAAGGCGACTTTCATGCCCTGTATCAGCCCGCCGCCGGTAGCGAGTCGCCCCGGATACGTATACGGGCACGGGGGTTTCGGGCCGGTGCGTTCGGTCGGCAGGCCCCAAGCGCTCTGATAGTTCTCCTTCGGAGGACAGCGCAGCAGCGGTGGCGCGATGCCGAGCCGAGCCGCGTCGGCGACCAGCGCACGCAGTACGCCTGCCAGTACACGCGTATCGTCCAGCGCATCATGGGCTTTCGTGCGCGGCACGCCGTAGTAGGCGGCGAGGGTATCGAGCCGGCAATTCGGTGTCGGCGGTGCGACCCGACGGGCGAGCGCGAGGGTGCAGAGCCTGCGGCTGACCGGGAGATTCGTGCCGGCTCGGTCGAATTCGCTGGCCAGGAACCCGTAGTCGAACTGCGCGTTGTGCGCCACCATCACCCGCCCGGTCAGCAGCGTCGACAGTGTTTCGCGCACCTGCTCGAATCTTGGTGAGCCACGCAGTATCTCCGCAGTCAGCCCGTGAATGTGGACCGGGCCGGGGTCGCACCCCGGATCGAGCAAGGTATGGAACTCGTCGGCTATTCGCCCGTCCGCATCCAAGGACAGCGCGGCCACCGATAGCACCCGATGCGCCCCCGCCTGTAGCCCTGATGTCTCCACATCGACAACGGTGAAGGCGCTGAACCCGGCTTCGAATGATGTTGCGCAGACACTTGAATTCGTTCGCACGGCTTGATGATCGCCACTAGCGCCATGAGCGTTGCATCACCTCGGGCCGACCGAAGGATCATCGAGGCGACCAGCTTCGTGCAGTCGAAAATTAGCCAGGGCAAAGGCTGAAACGAAGCTCGGACGATTCCGATAGGAGCGGTATCGAACGAGACCGGTGGGGCCGCTATCTGCCGCTTCGGCGGTCTCGATGGCAGAAAGTCGGAGACGTTGATGTCCGCAGCAGCAGGGGTGCTGGTTCTGGTATGGCTCGTGATGGTGATCATCGCGGTTATCGGTTTAGTGCGGGGACATCTGAGTCCAGCCCGCATTCGTAACCGCAAGCAGGCCGGACTGCTGCTAGCAGCGTCGTTCATCGTGTTGATACTGATCGGCGTCCTTTCTCCGGCCGATTCGGCCCGTGAGACGGGACCGCGGAACGTAGTCACCTCCACCGCGACGCTGCCGCCGACGACCCCATCGACGGTGATCGTGCCCACCAGCACCTCCTCGACAGTGGCCGCGCCCGCTGTCCCAAGCCGATCGACGGCTCCCGTCGTTCCCGACAGTGCGACCCAACTGCCACCGGTGCCTACGCCGACGACGGCGCGCATCCCCGATCCGATGCCATTCGCGCCTCCGCCGGCTACCCGTCAACCAGTTCCCTCGTCGTCCACCGCGAGCGCCCCGAATGTGTACTACGCGGATTGCGATGCAGTCCGAGCAGCCGGCGCGGCACCGCTGCATCGAGGTGAGCCTGGCTACCGGAAGGGTCTGGACCGCGACAACGACGGAATCGCCTGCGACAAATAGGGTACGCATGCAAGCGTCACGTCGGCCGCCTCGCCGCTGAACGCGAAGGCCCTGTAGTTCATACCTTTACGGCGGTGTCTCGCCCCGGCCGCGGACGCGCCCGCGGCCGGGTGGCCGAGTTCAGCGCTTGGCGTAGTCGTCGTAACCCTGCCAGTCGAGCACCACGCAGGATTCGTCGCCCACCACCCAGGCGTCGTGTCCCGGCGGGACGATCATGAAATCGCCTGGGCCGTACTCCTGTTGCTCGCCGTCGTTCATGACGACATGGATTCGTCCGGACACGCAGTATCCGATGTGGGCCGCTTCGCAGCTGTCGGTTTGTGCGATCGGCTTGACATGCTCGGACCAGCGCCAACCGGGTTCGAATACCGCGCGCCCGACCGCGCCGCCGTCGAGGTTGACCAGATCGAGTTGTCCCTTGCCCTGCTCGAAGGGCCGCGTTTCATCGGGTGAATCGAATGTTCTCCGTACCAGACCGGCCATGACCGTTCTCCTGAGCTCGGTTCGCGACAGCCGACGATCGCCAGAAATTCGCTCACCCCCAGACGCTCCCCGTTGCGTAGCGCTCGCGGCCGCCGCCATGACGTATTTCTATCCCCACCTACTTCTCGAAAGTGCCTGTCCGCATCATCTTGTTCTCTTGTGATGTGCATCACATGCTAGGCCGGTGTGGCTGGGCTGGCAAGGTAGCTGTCAGGAAACGGGAAACGACTACTTCGACCACCGACGGATCCATCCGAGCGCGACCTCGGATGCCGGGCGATGGTGTGGTGGAACGGTCGGGGTGTCGATCTCCAGTTACCTGGTGGCGTCCGGCGGCAGACAAGATTCGTCGAACGTGCCGAGGATCGACTGGGATCCGACCACGATCACTTCCGGATGACCGATGATCTGACACGCCGTCCGGATGGCGTGTTCCAACTGGTCGCGCCGCATCAGCCGGCCAAACCCAGTACGTCGGCGCGCTCGTCTTGGGGCAGTAGTCCGCCCATGGGGGAGACTTCACGCATCCCGATCGAGTCGCGATCGAGACCGGTCAGTACGCGGTGGATCCCTGGCAGGTCTCCGCGCTCGATCAACACCTCCCATCGACCGAGATTTCGCACGTGCGGTTGACCGGATACGCCATCGCGCAGCCGCCCTAGGTTGCGCTCGACCTGTGGTCGCCACGATTCGAGACGGGGTCGGGTCAAATGCGTCGAGAGCCGGCGATGCAGCAGCCAAGAACGTCGCTCCGACCGGGTCAACTCGGGGACTACGCGGCGCCGCACAACCTCCAAGCGGAACCCCATGCACGAGAGCAGCCGCTCGAGCTGATCGTCGCTCAGATTCAGCTTGCCCGACAACGCCTGACTGATACTCGATTGACGGACGCCACTTACCCGGGACAGCTGAGACTGAGAGGTGCCCGTTTCGAGCATTACTTCGCGCAGCAGGTCACTCCGACTGGACATGTATCAACTATAGCGTGATGCACTATACTCAGCGTTCGGTTTGGAGCGGTCAGCGCTGTGCACAAGCAAAATGCCCTCGATCTCAGCGTTTCAGCTGGTCACGAGGGCATTTCTCGAGTGGAGCTGCCGGGAATCGAACCCGGGTCCTCCGCCGTGTCTTCAGGGCTTCTCCGTGTGCAGTTCGCTGTGTCTCTGCTTGGATCTCCGGGTCTCGCGAACAAGCTCGGATGACGATCCCAGTCGCTGTTGGATGTCCCGTCATACTCCGCGACCGAGTGTGACGGTTAGCCCTCTAGCTGATGCCGGCACCGGGATCGAGGGCATATCCCGGGCCGACAGAGACGCTTCGCGGCTTAGGCGGCGAGAGCGTACTCGCGCTGATGAGAATCGGCGCTTAATTGGTTGCAACGACGCTTACGGTGGTCTCTTGCCTGCACCGACACGCTTCCCCTGAGTCAACGTACGCAGTCGAAACCGTTCAGCCCCGTACGTGCCCGCACCGTGCGGGCTAGTCATGCTAACACTCTCGAGGGTGCGACTCATTCCCATTATTTCGGCGATCCGACCGGGCGGGATGGCATCACTGGAAGAGGTGGGCGTTCTCCGCGACCCACTGCCGGAACGTCCGGCCGGGGCGGCCGGTGAGCGCGGGCACGGTGTCGCGGACCTGCCGCAGTTCGTCGGTCATATCGCCGCCGGTCACGTCGAGTACCGCGTCCACCGCTGCTCCGAAGTACGGCAGCAGGTCGGCGCGGGCCTGGTCTCGGGTGCTCTCGGTGAAGGGGAGGTCGCGATCCACTGCGGCGCCGATCGCGGCGACCTGCTGGCGCGGGGTGACGGCCTCGGGGCCGGTGAGGGCGTAGGTCCGGCCGTGGTGGCCGGGCTCGGTCAGGGCCACGCGCGCCACGGACGCGATATCGGCGGGGTGGATGGTGGGTAGCGCGATGTCGGCATAGGGTGCTCGAACCGGTCGGCCACTGCTGATCGCCTCGGCCCACAGCAGGGTGTTGGAGGCGAACTGGGTGGGTCGCAGAATGGTCCACTTCATCCCGCTGGCCATCAATTCCTTTTCGATGGCGGCTTTTTCGGCTGCGGGACCAAGGTGCGGATGCGTCTGTACGGTGATCGAGGACACCAGTACTACCTGTTCGACTCCGGCATCGCGTGCGGCGGAGATGATTTCGGTGTCCGGTCCGAGCCCGGTCACCAGGAACATCGATCGCACTCCGTCGAGTGCCCGCCGCAGCCCCGCGCTGTGGCCCAGGTCGGCTTCGAACGCCTCGGGAATTGTGGCCCGCGCGTCGCGAGTGAGCGCCCGCAGCGGGCCCGCCTGCACCGCACGTAGCTCGCGGAGCAGCGCGCTCCCGATATTTCCGGTGGCTCCGGTGATGAGCAACATGAGCATCTCCTGTCGACGACTGGAGACGACGCTAAAACCTCAACAAATCTCGAGGTCAAATCACGCGCAGCGAGGACCGGTGTGTGGGAGGCCGAGAGCTGCGTGGACGAGGTGGGCCACCGCGGGGGAATCGGGGAGGATGCCGTGGTGGAAAGTGTCTGTGGGGCAGAGGTCTTGAACCCACAGGTTGGTGACGGTGGCGCCGGGGCCGGGGTGCAGGAAGGTGGCTTCGGGTGGGGTGACGACGCGGTCGACGCGGGTGGCGATGGCGGTGTAGGCGATGCCGGGTTCGGTGTCGCCGGCGGCGTTGAGGCGGCGCAGGAATTCGCTGCCCGCCAGCTGCTGGACGGCGGCGGTGCCCAGGACCTTCGCGATCGCGATATCGGCGGCGGCGGCCGCGCTGCCGGTCGGCAGCAGGGCGCCGAGGCCGTCGGCGGTGGTGCCGTGATTGGTGGCGGCGATCGAGACGAGGTGCCGCACTTCGGGTTTCGGCTGCATACCGCCTTCGAAGCGCAGGTACTGTCTGGTCAGCGGGCCGCCCTGGGAGTGGGCGACGATATCGACGCGCGCGGCCCCGGTGGCCGCACGCACCCGGTCGACGAACGCGGCGAGCTCCCTGGCGGAGGTGCGCATGTCCGCGGTGCCATAAACGCCGGGCTCGGATCCTCTGAGGCTGAACAGTTTTCGGCCGTAATTGAGTGAGAACACGCACGCTCCGGCTCTTTTGAGCTGCGGTGCCAGCGTGTCCCACGATCTCTGGTTACCCCAGGTGCCGTGCACCAGCACCACGGGCTCGGGGTGCCGCTCGGACGGTACGCACGCCCAGTCGTTGGCCCCGCCCGGTGCGGCGGCCCCGTCGTCGGTCTCCGCGTGCGCGGGCGCGGCCAGCACGATCCCGGCGGCCACCGCCGCCATGGCGGCGCGGACCCGGCGACGCAGTGCAGACATGAGGAGAAAGCCCTTCCGCTCGGTGCTTCGCGAAATCGGCTGCCAATCCGTACACCAGGTGGCCTCATGTAAGCACCGGTGTGGGCGGGTGCCAAACACCCGCGCCGGGTGATTCGGGAATGGACCTAGGCGGCGGTCCAGCGATAGCGCCGTTCGGGCCGTCCGGTGCCGCCGTAGCGCAGCCGCACCTCCGCGCTGCCGGTCTCGGCGAAATGCTCGAGGTAGCGGCGCGCGCTGACTCGCGACAGCGCGGTGGCGTCAGCGCATTCCTGCGCCGACAGGTCGGTTTCGGCTGCTCGGAGCACGTTCTCGACCAGTTGCGCGGTCTGTGCGGTCAATCCCTTGGGCAGGGTGACGGCGGTGCGCGGCCGCCCCGCGAACACCTGGTCGATATCGGACTGCGCGGCGCGGGACAGTTCGCCGAGCTTGGCGTGCAGTGCGGCGAAATGCTGGAGCTGGTCGTAGAGCGCACCGTAGGTGAAGGGCTTGATCAGATAGTGCAGGACGCCGCCGCGCATGGCGGCGCGAATGGTGTCGACATCATCGGCCGCGCTGATCACGATCACATCGGTCGCCTCGGCGGTTTCCCGGATGCCGCGCAGTACCGACAGCCCGTCCAGGTCGGGCAGATAGATATCGAGCAGCACCAGATCCGGGCGCAACTCACCGATCAGGCGCAGCGCCTCGGCACCGGTGCGGGCCACGCCGGCGACGGTGAAACCCGGTGTCTTGCTGACATATCCGCTGTGCACCTTGGCGATCATGAAGTCGTCGTCCACGACCAGCACCCGGATCACGCGCGCACCTGCACGGGCAGGGTCGCGGTGAAGACCGCGCCGTCGGCATTGTGCACGGACACGGTGCCGCCGCGTCGCACACAGGCCTGCCGGGTGATGGCCAGGCCGAGTCCGCGCCGACCGCCCGCGGCGGCCTTGGTGGTGAATCCGTGCCGGAATACCTCCCGGGCGAGTTCGGGCGCGACGCCGGGCCCGGAATCCCGGACCACCACGTGCACAGCGCCGTCGTGCATGCGGATGTCGACCTCGATCCAGCCGGGTCCGGACAGCGCGTCGAGCGCGTTGTCGACCAGATTCCCGAGCACGGTCACGATATCGCCGGACAGTCCCGCGTCGACTTCGGGAAGGCAGCTGTCCACCGAAAGGCGTAGTCCCACACCCTGTTCGGCGGCCAGACTGGATTTCGCGATGAGCAGGGCCGCGGCCGCGGTGTCGCCGATCCGCGCGGTGACCTCGGCCTGCCACTGGTCCCGGTTGGCGCTGACCCTGGTGATATAGCGCGCCACCTCGTCGTATTCGCCGAGTTCGATCAGACCGGCGATCGTGTGCAGCCGGTTGCTGAATTCGTGTGCCTGCGCGCGCAGGGTGTCGGCGGCATTGCGGTTCTCGGTGAGCTGATCCTGGAGCCGCACCAGTTCGGTGCGGTCCCGCAGTGTCACCACGGCGCCCAGTGTGCGCTCGTCCCACCGGATCGGGGTCCGGTTCATCACCAGTACCTTGCCGCGGCGCAGGCCGATCAGATCGGTGCCCTGCGCCGTGCCGGTGAACACGTCGAGCAGGCGTTCGTTGAGGCCGAGATCGTAGACGCTGCACCCGACCACATCGCCGAGCGACAGCAGGTCCTTGGCCTGGTCGTTGACCAACGTGACCCGGTGCTGCTGATCCAGGCCGACCACGCCCTCGTGCACGCCGTGCAGCATGGCCTCGCGGTGTTCGACCAGCGCGGCGATCTCGGCGGGTTCGAGCCCGAAGGTCTGACGTTTCACCCACCAGGACAGCGACAGCGATCCGGCGACGCCGACGGCGGTGGCGATGCCGAGCAGGCTGAGCAGACCCGGGAACGAGTCGGTCAGCGTGTGCCAGATCGCGGGCTGCTGCTTCTTCGCCGCGACGTAGCCGACGACCTCGTGGGTGCCCTGGCCGATCACCGGTACGTGCGCGACGACCTCGTCCTCGATCCGGCCGACCCAGGCCCGGCCCTCGGTGACCGTCGAATCGGCCAGGCGCAGCGGCTTGTTGATCTCGGAGGGATCCTGCGAGGTCAGCACCTTGCCGTCGGCGCGAGCGATGACGACCTCGTCGGCGCCGGAGGCGACCTGCGCCGCGGTGGCGAACGGGGCCAGCAGCAGGTGCTGTGCGGGGTCGGCGAGCAGCACGCGCAGGCTCGGATTGGCGGCCACGTCCTCCGCGATGCCGAGCATGCGCCGGGATTCGGTATTGCGGAAGGTCTCGCTCACCTGGGCGACCACCACCGCGGCGACCGCCGCGAGCAGGACGAAGACGATCAGCAATTGCAGGGCAAGCAATTGCCGTGCCAGTGAGCCCTTCTTGCCCACGTGTACCTCCTGTGCCGCCGGCCCGCAGTCAGTGTCCTCGTCTTCCTGGCGAAATGGGCCGTGTTCGGTGTGAACACTATGACCACAACAAACGTTGTGGACGCAAAGCAGACAGGCTGCGGTGGTCCAGCTCACACTTTCGTGCAACTCGATGAGGAGAGATGAGGATCCCCAGTGAAAACTCGGAAGTTGCTGACTGCCGTTGTCGGTGTCTGCGCCGCGGTCGCGCTCACCGCCTGCAATGGCGCGGGCGGTTCGGCCGACACACTGTCCGGCGTGCGGATCATGGTCCCGAATTCGCCCGGCGGCGGGTATGACATCACCGCCCGCACCTCGGCGAAGGTCATGGAGGACGCCGGCATCGCCCGCTCGATGGAGGTCTTCAACCTGCCGGGTGCCGGCGGCACGGTGGGCCTGGGCCGCCTGGTCGGGGAGAAGGGCAACGGCAAGCTGATCATGCAGATGGGCCTGGGCGTGGTGGGCAGCGTGTACACCAACAAGTCGCCGTCCAAGCTGACCGACACCACGCCGATCGCGCGTTTGCTGGACGAGCCCGACATCATCGTGGTGTCCAAGAACTCCAAGTACAGCACCATCGATCAGCTGGTCGCGGAGTGGAAGGCGAACCCGGGCGCGGTTCCGGTCGGCGGCGGCTCCTCACCGGGCGGCCCGGACCATCTGGCCCCGATGCTGGTCGCCAAGGCCATCGGTATCGAACCCAAGGCCGTCAACTACGTCCCGTTCGACGGCGGCGGTGAACTGCTGGCGTCGGTGCTCGGCAACAAGATCGCTTTCGGTGTGTCCGGCGTGGGCGAGTACCTCGATCAGATCCAGGCCGGTGAACTGCGCGTGCTCGCGGTGACCGGACCCGAGCGCATCGACGGCGTGAACGCGCCGACGCTGAAAGAGGCCGGGATCAATGTGGAATTCACCAACTGGCGCGGGGTGGTCGCGCCGCCCGGCATCAGCGACGACGAACGCAAGGCCCTGATCGACGCCTACACCGCCATGCACGACTCCGCCCAGTGGAAGGAAGCGGTTCGCACCAACGGCTGGGGTGACGCCTTCCTCACCGGCGCCGAATTCGGCGCCTTCATCCAGCAGCAGACCGAGCAGTGCGGCGCCATTCTGAAGGATCTGGGGCTGGCATGAGTTCCACCGCTCCCGAGCCCGGCGACGCGGAGGCCGCCGGGCCACCGCCACCGAGAACCGGTGTGGCGGGCTGGTTCCGGGACCGTTCCGAACTGGTCGTCTCGGTCATGCTGGCCGGTGCGGGCGCGGTGGTGATCACCGACGCGCTGCGCATGTCCACCGCCTTCACCCAGCGCGGGCCGGTCGGCCCGAAGGCGATGCCGCTGGTGGTCGGCGCCCTGCTGGTCGTGGTCGCCGTCGCGCTCGCCTTCGATGTGCTGCGCGGCGGCCGCGGCGAGGCCGAGGGCGGCGAGGACGTCGATCTGTCCACCCCGCCGGAATGGCGGACGGTCGCGCTGCTGGTCGCGGTGTTCGTCGCGAACATCGTGCTGATCGATATCGCGGGTTTCCCGATCGCGGGCACCCTGCTGTTCTGGGGCGCGGCGTTCGCGCTCGGCAGTCGGCACTGGGTGCGTGATCCGCTGCTCGCGGTGATCCTCGCACTGGTCACCTACGTGGTGTTCGGCGAGTTGCTCGGTGTGACGCTGCCCGGGGGGCCGTTGGAAGGGGTTCTTTCCTGGGGGACAGGAGTCGGCGGAGTGGGTGAGCTCTGATGGACGCGTTGGGCAATCTACTCACGGGGTTCGGTACCGCGCTGACTCCGGTGCATCTGCTGCTGGCCGGGGTCGGTGTGCTGCTGGGCACGGCGATCGGCGTGCTGCCCGGTATCGGCCCGGCGATGGCGGTCGCGCTGCTGCTGCCCATCACCTACAGCGTGGAGCCGACGGGTGCGTTCATCATGTTCGCCGGCATCTACTACGGCGGCATGTTCGGCGGCTCGACCACCTCGATCCTGTTGAACACTCCGGGTGAGACCGCCTCGGTGGTCACCGCGATCGAAGGCCACCCGATGGCCAAGCGGGGCCGCGGCGCGCAGGCGCTGGCGACCGCGGCCATCGGCCACTTCGTGGGCGGCATCGCGGGCACCGCGCTGCTGGTGCTGACCGCGCCGCTGGTGGCGGAGTTCGCCGTGGACATCGGCGCGCCCGACTATTTCGCCATCATGCTGCTGGCGTTCATCGCGGTCACCTCGGTGCTCGGCAGCTCCCGGGTGCGTGGCTTCGCTTCGCTGGGAATCGGTTTGACGCTGGGGCTGATCGGATTGGATCCGATCACCGGTCAGCAGCGCCTCACCTTCGGATCGCTGCAATTGGCCGACGGCATCGACGTGATCATTGTCGCCGTAGGGCTTTTCGCGGTCGGTGAGGCACTCTGGGTGGCCGCACATCTCCGGCGCAATCCGGGCAGCGCGATACCGGTGGGTCGAGCCTGGTTGAGCCGCAAGGATTTCGACCGCTCCTGGAAAGCCTGGTTGCGCGGGCCGCTGATCGGCTTCCCGTTCGGCGCGGTGCCGGCGGGCGGTGCGGAGATCCCGACGTTTCTGTCCTATGCGACCGAGAAGCGGCTGTCCGAGCACAAGGACGAGTGGGGCAAGGGCGCCATCGAGGGGGTTGCGGGTCCGGAGTCGACGGCGAGTGCGTCGGCCGCGGGCACGCTGACCACCATGCTGACCCTGGGTCTGCCGACCACGGCGACCGCGGCGGTCATGCTGGCGGCGTTCCAGCAGTACGGGATCCAGCCGGGACCGCTGCTGTTCCAACGGGAATCGGAGCTGGTCTGGACGCTCATCGCCAGCCTGTTCATCGGCACCGTGCTGCTGCTGGTTCTGAATCTGCCGCTGGCGCCGGTGTGGGCGAAGCTGCTGCGGATCCCGCGGCCCTACCTGTACGCGGGCATCCTGTTCTTCGCCAGCGTCGGCGCGTACGCGGTGTCCGGTGACGTGGTCGATCTGGTGCTGCTGCTGGTGATCGGCGTGATC
Organism: Nocardia sp. NPDC127579; assembly: GCF_042672005.1. Lineage (NCBI taxonomy): Bacteria > Bacillati > Actinomycetota > Actinomycetes > Mycobacteriales > Nocardiaceae > Nocardia > Nocardia sp. NPDC127579. Next base: position 720,755 of record NZ_JBHXVZ010000002.1, read on the forward strand.
GGTTTTCTGATGCGCCGCTTCGGGTTACCGCTGCTGCCCGCCATCATCGGCGTGATCCTGGGGCCGAACGCGGAGATGCAGATGCGCCGGGCGTTGCAGATCAGCGACGGCGCGCTCGGCGGACTGGTCGACACCTGGTTCGCCAGAATCGTTTACGTGATCATCGTGGTGATCCTGGTGTGGCCGCTGCTGGCGCTGGCGTTCCGGAAATCGAGGGGCGGTGGGGGTTCCGATGATTCGGGCACGCCCGCCGCGCCGGAAGCGACTGCCCAGGCGTGATCAGTCGATGCGGTAGCGGCCATCGGATGCGGCCCAGCCGGACCACATCTCGACGCGTCCGGCGGGTACGCCCGCCCAGGCCGGCAGTGGTTCGCAGTTGCCGATCCACTGGTCCGGGATGATGTCGATATCTTCCCGGGCGGCCAGGATGCCGCCGACGATCGCGCAGGTGGTATCGACATCGTCGGAGGCGACAGCCGTGGCCCACAGCGCTTCGGCGAAGTCGTCCGGGTAGCGGGCGACCGCCCACAGGCACAGCGGGACGGTATCGGGCGCGGAGATCTCGCGTCCGGTGCCGAGCGTGGCTGCGGCACTGCGGGAATCCCGCAGATGCAGCAGCCCGGCCGCGGTGTGGATGCCGTCGCGGACCAGGCCGGGCGGTGTGTGCTCGGCGACCGCCGCGAGCAGGTCGGCGCCGCGCAGGTCGAGCGCGGCGGCCACGGCCACCGCGACGGTGCCCGCGATGCCCTCGGGGTGGGTGTGGGTGACCTCCGCCGACGCCGCGGCCTCGCGTACCACCCGATCGAGGTCGTCGGCGAAGTACGCGCCGAGTGGCGCGACCCGCATGGCGCCGCCGTTGCCCCAGGAACCACGGCCGTCGAACGCGGCGGTCGCGAGGGCGCGCCAATCGCCGCCCTCCTGGCGGATCAGGCGCAGCATGCGATTCACGCCCGCGCCGAAGCCGCGGTCGAAGTCGTGGTGTTCGGCGAAGGACGCGGCCAGCGCGTCCTGGTCGATGCGCCCGAGCCGGTCCAGGACGGCGTATACCGAGCAGGCCATCTCGGTGTCGTCGGTCCAGAACCAGGGTGCGCGGGGCAGGGTGCGGGTGTGCAGGCCCCGGAAGTTGCCGGGGACGAAGAAGGAGGAGCCGAATCCGTCGCCCACGGCCACGCCGTGCAGCGACGCGACGGCACGGGTGCGGCGGTCAGCGTTCATGGGGTCGATCCTGCCGAATCGCGGGCGGTCCGGGCAATCGAATTCACCTGTGGATCACCGGTTTCCGAAGACGCCCTCGAGCCGATTGCGTGAACCCGGGTGCACCAGCCGGGCGGCGCTCACCAGGCCGGTCGAGGACCAGGTGCGGCGGCGGATGAGCAGGCACGGTTCGCCGCGCTCGATGCCGAGCAATTCGCACTCCTCGGCGGAGCCGAGCACCGCTTCGACGATGTGCTCGCCGCGTTCCAGCGGCGCGACCTTGCTCAGGTAGGTGTTGGGCGTCAGCGTGGTGAAATCCTGGTCCAGGTAGTCCGGCGCCTCGGCGGGATTGACCAGCCGGTCCTCCACCTGGATCGGCACATCGTCCTCGTAGTGCACCAGGATGGAGTGGAAGACCGTGCGCGGCAGCAGGTCTCGCATGACCGAGCGGCGATCGAGGTCTTCCGCGCGGACCGACACCACCCGGGTGCGGTGCCGGTGCCCGCGCTGCTGGATCTCGTCGGCGATATTTCTGACCTCGAACAGCGGGGAGGGCGCCTTGGTGCCGGCCACGAAGGAGCCGACCCCGGTGTGGCGCACGATCAGGCCCTCGGCGGTGAGTTCGCGCAGCGCGCGATTGATCGTCATACGGGAGAGCCCGAGGGCGGCGACGAACTGGTTCTCCGACGGCAGTTGGTCGCCCTCGGCCCAGCTGCCGGACTTGATCTGGGTGATGACCAGGTTCTTGACGCGTTCGTAGGCGGGCGCGGACTGGCCCGAATCCCGGAACAGCGCACCGAGTTCCGCGTCGACCGCCATGTCCAACACCCATCCCTGAAGTCATGCCGATACCTACCGGCGGCCGAAAGTCTATCCCTTGACAGCTGGTTGTATATACAGGACTATACACCTCAGGCGCCGCGAGCGTGACGCGGCACACAGTGGATGAGGACAAGCCAGTGACGACACTCGAAGACCAGTCCGGAGCGGGGCTTACTCCGGAACGCCGCACCATCGACGTCGTACCCGACCACGAACGGCACGGTTCGCCGCGCAGCCAGTTCACCCTGTGGTTCGGCGCGAACATGCAGATCACCGCCATCGTCGACGGTGCGCTGGCCGTGGTCTTCGGCGCCGACGCCTGGTGGGCCATGCTCGGGCTGCTGATCGGCAACGTGGTCGGCGGCGCGGTCATGGCCCTGCACTCCGCGCAGGGCCCGCGCATGGGACTGCCGCAGATGATCTCGAGCCGGGCGCAATTCGGCGTGCAGGGCGCGGTGGTGCCGCTGCTGCTGGTCATCCTCATGTACCTGGGCTTCGCGGCCACCGGCACCGTGCTCGCGGGCCAGGCCGTCAACAAGATCCTGCACATCGACAGCCCGGTGGTCGGCATCCTGGTCTTCGGCGGGCTCACCGCCTTCGTCGCCGTGACCGGCTACCGGCTGATCCACGTGGTCGGGCGGATCGCCACGGTGGTCGGCATCATCGGGTTCACCTACCTGTGCGTGCGCCTGTTCACCGAGTACGACGTCGCGAACGTCGTGGGCACCAAGCCGTTCGACACCGCGACGTTCCTGCTCGCCATCTCGCTGGGCGCCGGCTGGCAGCTGACCTTCGGCCCGTACGTCGCCGACTACTCGCGCTACCTGCCGCGCGCCACCAGCGAGCGCACCACCTTCTGGTCCACCTTCGCCGGATCGGTGATCGGGTCGCAGTGGGCCATGATGCTCGGCGTGCTGATCGCCGCGTGCGCGGGCAAGACATTCCTGGCCGACCAGGTCGGCTTCGTCGGCGAACTGGCCGGGCCCGCGCTGATCGCCACGCTGATCTACCTGGTCATCGTGGTCGGCAAATTGACCGTGAACTGCCTCAACGCCTACGGCGGCTTCATGTCCATCCTGACCACGGTGACCGCGTTCAACGGCCGGTCCCGCATCTCCACCGCCGCGCGCACCGCCTACATCGTCGGCTTCACCGGGGTCTCGATGGTGATCGCGATCGCCGCCAGCGCCGACTTTCTGAACAACTTCAAGAACTTCGTCCTGGTGCTGCTCATGGTGTTCACCCCGTGGAGCGCGATCAACCTGATCGACTACTACCTGATTTCCAAAGAGCGCGTGGACATTCCGGCGCTCTACGACGTGAACGGCCGCTACGGTCGCTGGAACCCGACCGCGCTGGGCTGCTACGTCGTCGGCGTCCTCGCCCAGATCCCGTTCCTGGCCCAGAAGCTCTACACCGGGCCGATCACCACCATGCTGGGCGGCGCGGATATCTCCTGGATCGTCGGAATCCTGCTCACCGCCGCCATCTACTACCCGCTCGCGCGGCGTACGGCCAATCCGCCCGACCACATGATCTACCCGGCCGACACCGAAATGGCCGACACCCGAGCCTGATTCGACCACCCGAGCACGAAGGAGCAGATCTCATGTCCGACCGCCTGGACGGCGCCCGCCCCGTATCCGCGCCCCGCGGCAGCGAACTCAGCACCCTGGGCTGGCAGCAGGAGGGGGCCCTGCGCATGCTGATGAACAACCTCGACCCGGAGGTCGCCGAACACCCGGACAGCCTGGTCGTCTACGGCGGCACCGGCCGGGCCGCGCGCAGCTGGGCGGCGTTCGACGCCATGGTGCGCACGCTGCGGACCCTGAAGTCCGACGAGACCATGCTGGTGCAATCCGGTAAGCCGGTCGGGGTGTTCCGCACCCACGAATGGGCGCCCCGGGTGCTGATCGCCAACTCGAATCTGGTCGGCGACTGGGCCAATTGGGTGGAGTTCCGGCGGCTCGAGGAACTCGGGCTGACCATGTACGGGCAGATGACCGCCGGATCCTGGATCTACATCGGCACCCAGGGCATTCTGCAGGGCACCTACGAGACCTTCGGCGCCGTCGCGCGCAAGCTCGCGGCAGCGGGCCGCGGCGGCGGCACGCTGGCGGGCACCATCACCCTGACGGCCGGGCTCGGCGGCATGGGCGGCGCGCAGCCGCTCGCCGTCACCATGAACGAGGGCGTCGCGATCTGCGTCGACTGCGACGTCACCCGGATCGATCGCCGGATCGCGCACAAGTACCTCGACGCCAAGGCCGACGATCTCGAGCACGCACTGCGCCTGGCCGTGGAAGCACGGGATGCCAAGCGGCCCTTGTCGATCGGCGTGGAAGGCAATGCCGCCGAGATCTTCCCCCGGCTCCTGGCCATGGGCGCGCCCATCGATATCGTCACCGACCAGACCTCGGCGCACGACCCGCTGTCCTACCTGCCGCTGGGTATCCCGTTCGCGGAGATGAAGGCCGCCGCCGCGAAGGATCCCGAGCTGTTCACCCGGCAGGCGCAGGAATCCATGGCCCGGCACGTGGCGGCCATGGTCGGCTTCATGGACGCGGGCGCCGAGGTCTTCGACTACGGCAACTCCATCCGCGACGAGGCTCGAAAAGGCGGCTACGACCGGGCTTTCGAATTCCCGGGCTTCGTACCCGCCTACATCCGCCCGCTGTTCGAAGAGGGGCTCGGCCCGTTCCGCTGGGCTGCGCTCTCGGGCGACCCGAAGGACATCGCCGCCACCGACCGGGCGATCCTGGAACTCTTCCCGGACAACGACCACCTGCGCCGCTGGATCGAAATGGCCGGGGAGAAGGTGGCATTCGAAGGACTGCCGGCCCGGATCTGCTGGCTCGGCTACGGCGAACGGCATCGGGCCGGACTGAAATTCAACGAGATGGTGGCCTCTGGTGAACTGTCCGCGCCGGTCGCCATCGGCCGCGACCACCTCGACTCCGGCTCGGTGGCCTCGCCCTACCGCGAAACCGAGGCCATGCTCGACGGCTCCGACGCCATCGCCGACTGGCCGCTGCTCAACGCCCTGGTCAACACGGCCTCCGGCGCGTCGTGGGTGTCGATCCACCATGGCGGCGGGGTCGGCATGGGACGCTCCATCCACGCCGGACAGGTGTGCGTCGCCGATGGCACCGAACTGGCCGCCGAGAAGATCACCCGAGTGCTGACCAACGACCCCGGGATGGGCGTCATCCGGCACGTCGACGCGGGCTACGAGCACGCCGCCGACGTCGCCCGCGAACGTGGTGTGCGCGTCCCCATGACGGAAGGCTGATTCGTGTCGGTGCTGCTGACGAATATCGGCACGCTGGTGACCAACGATCCCGCCGCGGGAGCGGGAGCGCTGGGCGTGATCCACGATGCCGCCGTGGTTTTCGACGACGGCGCCGTCGCCTGGGTCGGCGCCGCGGCACAGGCGCCCTCGGCCGACGAACGGCACGACCTGGACGGTGCGGCCGTGCTGCCGGGGTTCGTCGAAAGCCATTCGCATCTGGTCTTCGCAGGTGATCGAGCCGAGGAGTTCGGGGCCCGGATGGCCGGAAAGCCCTACGCCGCCGGTGGAATCCGCACCACCATTGCCGCCACCCGCTCCGCGACCGACGAGCACCTGCGCGCGAATGTGGCTCGGCTGCTGGACGAGTCGCTGCGTTCGGGCAGCACCACCGTCGAAATCAAGAGCGGCTACGGGCAATCGGTGTCCAGCGAACTGCGCAGTGTGCGCATCGCCGGTGAGTTCACCGACGAGGTGACCCTGCTGGCGGCGCACGTGCCGCCGCCGGAATACGCGGGCCGAGCCGACGACTACGTCGCCATGGTCTGCGCGGAGATGATCGAAGCCTGTGCGCCGCACGCGAAATGGATCGACGTCTTCTGCGAGCAGGGTGCGTTCGACCGGGATCAGGCCGACGCCGTACTCACCGCGGGCGCGGCGGCCGGATTGACTCCGCGTGTGCACGGCAACCAGCTGCACCAGGGGCCCGGAGTGCAACTGGCGGTGGCGCACTACGCCGCCTCGGTCGATCATGTGGCCCATGTCAGCCCGGCCGACATCGAAGCGCTGGCGGGCAGCTCCACCGTGGCGACCGTGCTGCCCGCAGCCGACTTCTGCACGCGCAACACCTATCCCGACGCCCGGGCGCTGATCGACGCGGGCGTCACCGTGGCGCTCGGCGCGGACTGCAATCCGGGCACCTCCTACACGACCAGCATCCCGTTCTGCATCGCGCTCGCGGTACGAGACCTGCACATGACCCCGGAGGAGGCGGTCTGGGCAGCTACCGCCGGTGGCGCGCGGGCCCTGCGCCGCGACGACATCGGTGTGCTCGCCCCGGGCAAACGCGCGGACGCGATCGTGCTGGACGCACCGTCGTATTTGCATCTGGCCTACCGGCCGGGTGTGCCCCTGGTCCGGCAGGTCTGGAAGGACGGAGTCGTCGCGACCTCGTGGCGCCCGAGGGCGTAGGAGGCAATGCTCATGCGGCGGAGAAAGTGGTCCCTATGTCGGCAGGAGCGGATGGTGCGGTGGGTGCAGGGCACACTCGGAAGCGGTCGGCCGGGTGGTGATGTGGCGGCGTCATGGGCCGGCCGGGTCGACGGCACTCCGCGCTTCGAGCAGGTGGCGTTGTGATGTCCGAGTTCGATCGCGCGGTGGAAAGTGAGGTGGGTGCGGTGGCGGCATCGTGGACCGGCCGGGTCGACGGCACGTCAGGGGAGTATCTGCGCTGGCATCAGGTGGTCGAGCCCTATTCGGCAACAGCCATTCCCGGTGCCTGTGTCTTCGTCGGCTTCGCCAGTGACGAGGGCGTGCGACGCAACAGGGGCCGAACCGGTGCGGTCGCCGGACCCGGGGCGCTGCGCGGTGCGCTGGCATCCATGGCACTGCCCACTCCGCTGCGCGCCTACGACGCGGGCGATGTGATCGTCACCGGAACCGAATTGGAGGCCGGGCAGGAGGCTTTGGCCAATACGGTGAGCGCCATCCTGGACGGCGGTCACTTTCCGATCGTCCTCGGCGGCGGCCACGAAATCGCCTACGGCACTTACCTCGGTCTGGCTCGCTCGGAACTGCGTCGGCCCGGGGCGCGGCTCGGAATCCTCAACCTGGACGCGCATTTCGACCTGCGCTCGGACCCGGTTCCCAGCTCGGGGACCCCATTCCGGCAGATCGCGGAATGCGAGCGGGCCGATACCTGGCAGTACGCGGTAATCGGGATCAGCCAGCCCAGCAACACCAGGGCCTTGTTCGATACAGCCGACCGGCTGGGTGTCCGCTACCTGCTCGACGATGACTGCGGCACAGCGAATCTCGCCGCGGTGCTGAAGTTCGTCGACGACTTCCTGGCCGCCGTCGATCTGGTCTACCTCACGATCGATCTCGACGTGCTGCCCGCGGCAGTCGCCCCGGGCGTCAGCGCCCCGGCTGCTTACGGCGTCCCCTTGGAAACCGTCCAGGCGGTAACCGACCGCCTGGCCGCCAGCGGCAAGCTCGCCATTTGCGATGTCGCCGAACTGAACCCGTCGCTCGATATCGACAACCGCACCGCTCGCACGGCCGCCCGGCTGTTGCACCGCATCGCGACCCGCCGACCGGCCGGCATCGGATAGTCGTCGCTGCGGCTCGGTGGGCGGCCGAAGATAGTGGCCGCCGCACCGTACCTCGCCCGCCGTCCAGCGCCATCACCGCGCTCAGCGACCGTGAGCGGAAAACACCACTGTCGCCGCGCTTTCAGCGGGCGCGGGCGAACCAGGCGACCGTCGTGCGCTGGTTGAGCAGGACGACGATCGCGAAGCTCGCGGCGGCGCCGAGCAATCCGGCCGGTCGGCCCTGTGCCACAGCACCGAGGGACCAGAGAATTGCGATGCCCGCACAGTAGATCGCGGCGACGCGCAGGAGGTTCTTGCCGCGCGTGAAGCCGAAGGCGAAGAGCGCCAGGATGACTCCGGGCAGGAAGACAGCCGCGTAGGCGCTGAGCGCTGTACTTTCGGTCGCGACTGCGAGCAGCGCGAGGGCGATCGGGACGCCTCCGTATAGCCAGGACATGAGCTGTGCCGCCCGCACGGACGGTGGCAGGGACTTGTGGTCGCGGTCGCTCACTTGGTCTCCCGATTTCACGTCGCGGTTGTTGTCGCACCGGGTCTTTCGAGGATGAGACGGCCATCGCGCAGAGCCAAGCAGTGATCGGCGCGGCGCGCCTCCTCCGGGTCGTGTGTCGCCTGGACCACGGTAACCCCGTCCGCCGCGAGTTCGGTCAGACAGCGCGAAATTGTCTCCTGCGCATCGGAATCCAGACCGCTGGCCGGTTCGTCGAGGAGTAGTAGCCGGGATTCCTGGGCCAGCGCCTGGGCCAGCAGGGCACGTTGGCGTTGGCCGCCGGAGAGGGTGTCGAGGCGGCGGGCGGCCAGGTCGGTGACGCCGACCCGGTCCATGCAGCCGGCCACCAGGTCGCGATCGGCGCGGGTAAGGCGACGCCAGGGACCTCGCACACTCCAGCGGCCCATGGCTACGGTCTCGCGCACGGTCAGCGGCAGGGTGGTCGGCACCGCGGTGTGCTGCACGACGAGCGCGGGCCGTCCGGGGACGGTCGTGTGTACTGCTCCGCTCAGCGGTTCGAGGATCCCGGCGAGGATACCGAGCAGGGTGGACTTTCCGGAGCCATTGGGACCGACCACCGCGGTGACCTGGCCTCGCGGGATGGTCGCGGTCACCTCGTGCAAGACCGGCGTCCCGGCGTACCCCGCGCTCACCGCGTGTAGTCGAACCGCGGTCGCTGTGTGTTGCATGTCACCTCACTTGAAACGATAATCGTTTTCATCATAGTGTCTCGCGTCATGGAGTGGCTGGTGGACCCGTTCGAGGTGGCTTTCGTACAGCGAGCGCTCTGGGGCGGCCTGCTGGTGTCGTGCGTCTGCGCGCTCGCCGGGACATGGGTTGTGGTGCGGGGCATGGCTTTTCTCGGGGACGCGATGGCGCACGGCATGCTGCCCGGGGTGGCGGCGGCAGCGCTGCTGGGTGGCAACCTGCTTATCGGCGCGGCGATCAGCTGTGCGGCAATGGCATTCGGGGTGTCCGCGCTGAGCCGCGATCGGCGGTTCGCGGCGGACACCGGCATCGGGCTGCTGTTCGTGGGCATGCTGGCCCTCGGTGTGATCATCGTGTCGCGCTCGGAGTCGTTCGCCGTGGACCTGACCGGATTCCTGTTCGGCGATGTGCTGGGCGTGCGGATGCGCGATCTCGGATTCCTGGTCGCGGCGCTGGCGGTCGCGCTGACGGTGGCCGCGCTGGGCCACCGCGCGTTCATGGCCCTGGCCTTCGACCCGCGCAAGGCGCACACCTTGGGTCTGCGGCCGGGGCTCGCCCAGGTGGCGCTCGTGGGTTTGCTGACCCTGGCGATCGTCGCGTCGTTCCATGTGGTCGGAACTCTGCTGGTGTTCGGACTGCTCATCGCCCCGCCCGCCGCCGCCACCTTCTGGGCCGACCGGATTCCGCTGATCATGGTGCTGGCGGCGGCTTTCGGTGCGCTGTCCACCGTGGTGGGGCTGCTGATTTCCTGGCACGCCCAGACGGCGGCCGGTGCGACCATTGCCCTGGTGGCGGTGGCGTCGTTCTTCGTCTCGGCCCTGGCCTCGGCGCTTCGGGATCGATTGCGCCGCGGTAAGGGAGCCGTCGCGGTGCTGGGGGCCGTGGCCGTGCTGGGCGGCTGCGGGACGCAGACCGCTCCGAGCGAACCTGTGCAGGCGCCGCACGGCTATGTCGAAGGCGCGGAGGAGACCGCCGACGCGCAGGCGCGCCTGATCCTCGGCGATCGCGACACCGGCATGCTCCGGGTGCTCGACCTGACGAGCGAAAAGGTCACCGACGCGGGCAAAGTCGAAGGGCTGCGGCAGCTGCGCGGCGACGGTCGCTACGGCTATGCCGCGGACGGGAATTCGGTCCGGATCATCGACAGCGGCGCCTGGATGGTCGACCACGAAGACCACGTCCACTACTACCGGGCCCCGATCCGGGAGGTCGGCTCGATCGGGGGCGGTGAGCTCGCCGCCGTGCACAGCGACAAGGCGGTCGTCGCGCTGGCCTTCGCGAACGGCATTACGACACTGTTGGATCGGCCCGAACTGGATCGGGGGAGCGTCCGGGAACTGAGCAGGGTCGACGGCGTCGCGGTTCCCTACGCGGAGCACCTGGCCGTCGCGACGGCGACCGGTGTCGAGATCCGCACCCGGGAGGGTACTCCGGTCGCCGCGATCGCCGAATCCTGCCCGCAGCCCAAGGGGCAGGCGGTCACCCGCCGCGGCCTCGTATTCGGCTGCGCGGACGGCGCTTTGGTGGTGCGCAAGCAGGAGGACGGCTTCGCTGGTGCGAAGATCCCCTATCCGATCCCGGTGTCCGAGGCGGACCGCGCCGTCGAGTTCACGCACCGCCCCGGCAGCACGACGCTCACCGCGAAGGCCGGTTCCCGAGGCGTGTGGTCGCTCGACATTCGCGCGAAGACCTGGCGACTGGTCCCGCTCACCGAGGTGCTCGCTGTCGATACCGCGGGAGAGGGGTCGCCGCTGCTGGCGCTGACCCGCGACGGCGGCCTGCACGCCTTCGATCCCGGAACCGGCGCTCGCACAGCGCACACCGTGCTACTGGCGCAACCTGCCGGTGCGGCGTCCCTGGTCGTCGACAGCGCGCGCGCCTACAGCGGCGACAGCTCCGCTCGTACGGTGCACGAGATCGATTACAACGACAACTTGCGCGTGGCACGGACCTTCACGCTGGATATCACGCCGACCTTGCTGGTGGAGACGGGCCAATGAGAAATCTACTCCGCGTAATCGCCTGCCTCGCAGTAGTTCTACCGGCGCTGGCGGCCTGCTCCTCCGACGGAGGCGATCGCACCGGCATCGTCGTCACGACCAATATCCTCGGCGACCTGACCCGCAGCATCGTCGGCGACGCCGCTCCGGTGACCGTGCTGATGCCCGCCGGTGCCGACCCACACTCCTTCGGCATCTCCGCCCGCCAGGCCGCCGAGCTCGAACAAGCCGCGCTGGTGGTGCACAACGGGCTCGGCCTGGAGGAAGGAGTCGCACGCAATGTCGCGGCGGCGGTGGACGCCGGAGTCCCGGCCTTGGCTGTCGCCGAGGGGCTCGACCCGATCGAGTACACCTCCGACGAGTCGAAAGGCACGCCGGATCCACACTTCTGGACCGATCCGCACCGGGTGCGCCGCGCGGTGGAATTGATCAGCGTCCGGGTGCTCGAGGCTGTCGACGGCATCGACGCCGCAGCCGTCCGGGGCCGCACTACCGCCTACCTGGCCGAGCTGGACCAGCTCGATGCCTGGATGACACGGCAGTTCGCCGAAATTCCGGCCGCGCAGCGCAAATTGGTCACCAACCATCACGTATTCGGCTATCTCGCACAGCGTTTCGACTTCAGGGTGATCGGCGCGGTGATTCCCAGCGGCACCACCCTGGCCTCGCCCAGCGCCGCGGATCTCAGCGCCCTCGCCGAGGCCATCCGCAACGCCGGTGTCGGCGCGATCTTCGTGGACTCCTCCCAACCCGACCGCCTGGCCCGGGTGCTGGCCGAACGGGCCGGCCTGCATGTGCAGGTCATCGGGTTGCACACCGAATCGCTCACCGCGCCCGGCGGCGGTGCCGCCAGCTACCTGGAAATGGCGCGCGCCAATACCGAAGACATCGTCCGCGGCCTCACGCCGCACTAGAAAGATGGAGTAGCACATGATGATTCGGTCCCGAAAGGCCGTGGCCCTGGCCGGTCTGGTCGCCACCGTGGTCGCGGTCGGCGGCTGCGGTTCCGACGACGAGCACGGCCATGCGGCGGGCGCCGAGCCGATCGCCGTCACCTACGACGGCGGGATCCTGGTCCTGGACGGCCAGAGCCTCGCGCAGCGGGCGGATGTGAAGCTCGAGGGCTTCAACCGCCTCAACCCGGTCGGCGACGAGCACCACCTGATGGTCACCCACAAGGACACGTTCAAGGTGTTCGATGCCTACGCCGGAGAATTCACCGACCTCGAGTTCCCCGCCGCGAAGCCGGGCCACGTGGTGCACCACGCCGGTCGCACCGTGCTCTTCGCGGACGGCTCCGGCGAGGTGACCAGCTTCGCCTCGGGTGAGGTGGCCGACGGCAAACCACAGACCGCCACCTACCGGTCCGCCGCACCGCATCACGGCGTCGCGATCGAGCTCGCCGACGGCCGGCTGGTGACGACCCTGGGCACCGAGGAGAAGCGGACCGGCATCGTGGTGCTCGACCGCGACCGCAAGGAGATCGCACGCAACGAGGACTGCCCCGGCGTGCACGGCGAGGCGACCGCGCAGGGCGAGACCGTGGTGGTGGGCTGCCAGACCGGCGTCCTGGTCTACCGCGACGGGAAGATCACGAAGGTGACCAGCCCCGACGCCTACGGTCGCATCGGCAACCAGTCCGGCAGTGATGTCTCGGCGATCGTGCTCGGCGACTACAAGAAGGACAAGGACGCCGAGCTGGAGCGTCCGACCCAGGTGGCGCTGATCGATACCGCCACCGCGACGATGAAGCTGGTCGATCTCGGCACCAGCTACACATTCCGGTCGCTGGGCCGCGGCCCGGACGGTGCGGCGCTGGTACTCGGCACCGACGGCAAGCTCCACGTCATCGACCCGGTCGCGGCGAAGGTGACCAAGTCGATTCCGGTCCTGGACCCGTGGACCGAACCGCTGAAGTGGCAGCAGGCACGCCCCGCGCTGTTCGTGCGCGGCGGCACCGCGTACGTGTCGGATCCGGGCAGCAAGCAGGTGCATCGCATCGATCTGGCCGCGGGCGCCGTGGCCGCGAGCGTCACCTTGCCCGCCGCCCCGAACGAGATCAACGGTGTGCACGCGCACTGACGGCCGCCCTGCGAACCCCGTCGTTCCGGCCGAACAACGGGGTTCGCCCAGCTCCGCGACACCTTTCGAAGCGATCGTGCGCTATCGGTATAGTTGCCGCGGATGAATAGATCCACCGTGCGTGAGGCATCCCAGTCACCGGACCGCCGTTTCCGGCCCGTCATGTGGCTGCTTCCGGCGCTCCTCGCCGTGGTGGCCTACCTGTTCCTGACCGGCCCGCTCTGGCCCGTCCAGCAAGCCAACGGCGATGTCGCGATCACCGGCGATTACATCGATCTCCAGGTCTACCGGCTCGGTGTCGAGGCGCTGCGGGACGGCGGCAACATGTACGGCGAGCTGCCCAAGACCAACGCCGGTATCAGCCTGCCGTTCATCTACCCGCCGTTCGCCGCCCTGGTCCTCGGTCCGTTCGCGCTGCTGCCGTGGGATCCGGCGGCGTTCCTGTTCTTCGTGTCCTCGGTGGCCGCGCTGGCGATCACGCTGTACCTGGTCGCCCGCCGGATCTGGCCGCAGCGTTCGCAGCGGCAGACCGTGCTGTTCGCGACCGCCGTCGCGCTGCCGCTGTCGCTGCTGCTGGAGCCGATCTGGGCGACCCTGAACTTCGGCCAGGTCAATCTCCTGCTGATGGTGCTGGTCGCCGCCGACGTGCTGACCCACAAGCCCAGGTGGCGGCGCGGCATGCTGATCGGCATCGCCGCCGCGATCAAGCTGACACCGGCCGCGTTCGTGCTCTACTTCCTGGTCAAGAAGGACTACAAGGCCGCCGCCACGGCCGCCGTGACCGGCGCGGTGGCGACCCTGCTGAGCTTCGCGATCCTGCCGGGTGCCTCGGTCGAATACTGGTTCCACGGCATGGGCAATGTGTCGGGGCTGAGCGGGTCGTCGTTCCAGACCAATCAGTCGATCCAGGCGGTGCTGGCCCGGTTCGGGTTCGAGAAACCGCTGTTCACCATCCTGTGGCTGCTGCTGAGCGCCCTGCTGCTGGTACTGGTCGTGATCGCGATGCGCCGCGCCGCCGACTTCCCGCCGCTGGCACTGGCGATCAACGCGGTGTTCACCCTGCTGGTGTCGCCGATCTCGTGGTCGCATCACTGGGTGATGATCGCGCCCGCCCTGTTCGCCATGATCGGCTACGCGCTGCGCTTCCCATTGCGCCGGCGCCTGCGCTGGTTCGCGGTCACCGCGGTCACCGCCGCCGTCTTCGTCTACGGCCCGCAGAACTGGCTGCCGGGCGACGACGACCGCGAATTGTCCTGGACCGTCTGGCAACACCTCCAGGGCGACACCTATGTCTGGCTGAGCCTGGTCCTGGTGATCCTGTTCGTGGTGGTGACCCGGCGCTCGGCCCGGGTGCCCGCCGAATCGGAAGCTACGCGGCTACAGCCGGTTCCGTAGGGCCTCGCAACGGCGCGCGCGAGCGGTTTGGCGCTGCCTACCGCCCGGGAGGTGATCCGGGCGGGGCAGCCACCAGGCATTCAACCGGCCGAGTCTGAGTTCGCGCAGGTGATTCGATGAATTTCCGCTGAGAATCGCGGAGCGGGCACACTCCGAGAATCAAGCCGACCGGTCGGAACTCTCTGTGAGTTCCCCTGTCCCCCAATGGGTTTCCGTCGTCGCAGAGTAGGATTTGTCCGGCGTATTCGATCCGGCCGAAGGGGAAACACTGTGAGCATCATTCTCGCCGCCACGCAGGAATGGGTCGGATCGGCGGTGCTGGCGCAGGTCGGCAACCCGGAGCCGCTGGCTCCGCCGATCGCGGACAAGTTCCAGCAGATGGTCAGCTATTTCACCTGGTTCGTCCTGCTGGCCGGCATCACGGCGATCGTTTTCGCGGGCGGCAGATTCGCCTGGGAGAAGTGGAGCGGCGGCGGCCTCCAGTCGCCGAAGATGGTGGCCGGAGCCATGATCGGCGGCGTGGTCGCCACCAGCGCGGGCACCATCATGAACGCGCTCGTCGCCTGACGGCTACCACACGCTCGGGTCGGTATTCGCACCGCAGAGCACCACGCACACCCGCTCGCCGGGCGCCGGACGGTAACGGCCGGAGGTGAGCGCCGCCAGGGCCGTCGCCGCGCCGTGCTCGACGACAATGCGGCGATCCGACCACAGCTGACGGCGCGCGGCGATGATCTCGTCATCGGTCACCAGCACCGATTCCGCGCGATACCGCCGCGCGGCCGCGATGGCGAGCGCGGTGGTCCGGCGCGCGCCGAGCGAGTCCGCCGCGATCGAGTTCACCTCGACATCGACCGGTGCGCCCGCGGCCAGCCCGGCATGCAGGGCGCGGCAGTTCGCCGGTTCCACGGCGATCGTCCGCACGCCGTAATGTCCTGCGGCCGTGGCTACTCCGGAGAACAGGCCGCCGCCGCCGACGGCCACGACAATGGTGTCCAGCGCGGGCAGCAGCGCATGGATCTCCTCGGCCACGGTGCCCGCACCGGCCGCGATCAGCGGGTGATCGTAGGCGGCCGACAGCAGCGCGCCGCCGGCCGCCGCGAACTCCTGGCTCGCCTCCAGCGCCTGGGCATACTCGGTCCCGACCAGCCGCACCTGCGCGCCGTAGCCGCGTAAACGCTCGACCTTCACCGGCGGCGCCGTGGCAGGCAGGAACACCGTCGCCGGGACACCCTGTCGGCGGGCCGCCCACGCGCACGCCAGGCCCGCGTTGCCCCCGGAGGCGATCGTCACCCCCGCCGCGGGCAGATCGCCCGCCTCCCGGTGCGCCTGGAGGAAGTTCTGTGCCCCACGGGCTTTGAAGGTGCCGGTGTGCTGTAGGTACTCCAGGGCGAACCAGGCGGCGAACGGCGCGGAGCCGGCTGGGCCGAGGTCCTCCGCGGGCGCGACCGTGACCGGGCGGACCAGGCCCTCGATCCGGGCGGCAGCGGCCTTGACATCCCCGTACGACAGTTCCATCGTGCTCCTCGGTGTGGCTCGACCCGCCGACTATTCTCGCCGATGCCGGTCGGCGCGGCGCGCCCGGGTCGCAGAAATCTCGGACGCGCCAACATAATCCGGATAAGCCGCCGTCCCCGCGCTGATTTCTTCGGGCGAAATTGCGTGCACTGCCGAGGGCGGCCGCTCCGGTGTGGACGTCGTGAAAGGTTCAGCCGCAATGGTTTCCATGTCGATCGGAATAATCGGGTACGTTTCGCGGTGTCGCGTACCAGGGCTGATCTGCACCGCAGCTGACACGGGCGGAGTAACTACCCGCCCGTGCCGTCCTCGGGAGATATCGTGGGCGCGGAATGCCGTGGCGGGTCGGAATTAATTCCGAATAATCGCGGCCAGGTAGTCTGCATTCGCTGTTGAAGTTTCATGCTCGGTTCGAACCAAGGATCCCGACCCGGCGCCCGCGGGCGCGGGCGTGACGAGAGGTTGATCTGTGAGGCTGATCTGGCTGACGGTTCCGGCGCTGCTCACGGCGACGGTGACGGGGTGCGGCGCGGACACCGCGACCGAGGCCACACCCGCCACGAGCACCACCGTGGCGCCGACGAGCACGCCCGCGCCACCGCCGCCGCCCGTGGTCGAGGGGGTGCGAATTCCCTTGGGGGAGACCGAGATGGTCGTCGTTCCCGCCGACGCGGTCATGGACATCAAGGTGCCCGCGGCATGGGGCGGTCCGGTGGCCGGACTGCGCTGCACGGTCACCGACAGCACCGGCCGCAATGAGGACCTGCGCTCGGGTGACCAGCGCAAACGTGAAAACTTCGAGGGCCACGAGTGGTTCACGCTGTGGACGTTCTCCTCCTCGCCCGCGACCGAGGTCACCGTCGGATGCAAGGATCCGCAAGCCAAGGTCGACGCGAACGCGGTCGACTATCTGCGTGTCACACCCCGCGGTCTGCTCCCGGGGTAGCTTGTCACCCGCCCGACGTAGCCTGGGATCGTGGCCGAGGACAGTGGGTACCGGGAGCGGCCGTCGCGGTTCGGCGGCGCCGTGGTGTGGGAGCGCACCATGGTCGCCACGGGTGCGCCGATGCCGGTGCTGCCCGACGGTTGCATGGATCTGATCTGGCGCGAGGGCCGCTTGGTGGTGGCGGGCCCCGATACCGCCGCCTACACCCCAGCGCTGCCGGTGGGTTCCCGGGTCGCGGGTATCCGGTTCTATCCGGGTACCGCGCCCGCGCTGCTCGGGGTGCCCGCGCACGAGTTGCGCGACCGCCGGGTCGACCTGGCCGATCTGTGGCCCGCCGCGCGGGTGCGCGAGTTCACCGAACGTGTCGATGCGGCCGCCGATCGCCGGGCGGCGCTGGAAGCGCTCGCGGTCGAGTGCGCGGCCGGCCTCGCTCCGCCCGATCCGGTGCTGCGCGAGGTCGTACGCGCGCTCGCCGCCGGCGGCTCGGTCGCGGCGACCGCGCGTGCGATTGGGCTGGATGTCCGTGTGCTGCACCGGCGTTCGCTTGCCGCCTTCGGGTACGGCCCGAAGACCCTGGCGCGGATCCTGCGGCTACAGCGGGCGCTGGCGGCGGCGCGTACCGGTACATCGTTCGCCGAGACGGCGGCGCTGACCGGGTTCGCGGATCAGGCCCATCTGTCCCGTGAGGTGCGTGAGCTGGCGGGCATGCCGTTGGGCGCGCTGCTGGGGCGCGCCGCCTGAGTCGTCACAGTGGGGCGTAGAGGTCGACGCCGTTGCCGTCCGGATCTTGGATGACGGCGTAGCGCTGGCCCCAGACGGCGTCGAACGGCTTCAGCTCGGCGTTGTATCCGGCTGCGGTCAGCTCGGCGAAGACCGAGTCGACTTCGGCGGCGTCGGCGCAGCGGAACGCCATCCCGATGCGGCCGTTCCCGGGCGTTGCCTGCCAGTCGGGATAGAAGGAGCGAATCACGTCCTCGGTGTCGAGGGCGACCCGGATGCCGCCGGAAATCGTTGCCTCGACATGTGATTCGCCGTCGGTGTGCTCCGGAAAGTCCACGCCGAGCCGCCGATAGAAGGCGATGGACGCGGCCAGGTCCGAAACCACGATGCTGAGGAAATCCAAGTGCGGAGTCATGGTGTCGACCCTAGGAGCCGCCACCGGCGCCGGTCTTGAAGAAAACGGACTCAGTGCGGCGCGGGGACCAGCTCCGCGATGAGGTTCTCGACGAGAATCCGGATGTGGTCGCGAATCGTGCGGACCACTTCGATGGACTGCCCGGACGGATCGGGCAGCACCCAGTCCCGGTAGCTGATGCCGGGGAAGTAAGGGCAGGCGTCGCCGCAGCCCATGGTGATCACCACGTCGGAGAGGCCGACGGCCTCGTCGGTGATCTTGGTGGGGATTGCCCCGGAGATATCGATGCCGATCTCGGCCATGGCCGCGACCGCGACCGCGTTGGTTCTCTCGCCGGGATCGCTACCCGCGGACCGTACTTCGATGCGTTCCCCGGCCAGTGCGGTCAGGAAGCCGGCCGCCATCTGGGAGCGTCCGGCATTGTGCACGCAGACGAACAGCACACTGGGTGTGTGGGTCATCGAGCGCCTTTCGGGAAGTGAGAGCGAACCAGGGCTATGCCACGTGCCCAACGGATGGGTGTTGGGCCGAAACGCTGTCGTAGCGTAAGGGATACAGGTGTTCGCTTCATGCAGATGGGCCGGTTCCGGCGCGTTCCGCCGACGCCGGGTCTGCTTGCCGAAAGGTTGCCGCAGGGCCGGATGTGGGTTCCGGCAACCGGGCCCGCGCGCGACGGGCCCGGCACGCGGTCAGAGCGGGCGCAGGTCGATCATCTTGCGCAGGCGGGCGCGGTCGCGTTCCAGCCGCCGGGCCTCGTAGGCGATCGGGAAGTAGCGCACCCGCTCGGGCAGCAGCGGAACCAGGCGCGCGATCATCCAGCCCAGGGCCCGTAGCTTGCGCTCGTCCGCCTCCGACCAGGTCAGGCCGAGCTTGCGGCGCGCGGGTTCCGGTGTCGTGCCCACTGTGACGAAGTATTGGAGCCGACCGACCGGCGCGATCGCCGCCCGCCACACCGGAGCCAGGGCGCGGGGCAGCTGCTTGGGTGGCGCCACCGACCGGATGACACGCAGATAGTCGCGCGCGGTGCCGGTGGCCTCGAGGTGGTTGTCCACCATGTCGGTGAAGTAGGCCTCGAAGGCGGCGAAGTCCTCGGGAATCTCCTTGGGCGCCACCGAGAAATTGCGCATCAGCTGCACGGTCTCCCGGTAGTACGCTTCTTTCTCCGCGGTGGTCAGGGGCCGGCGCGCGAAGTAGCGCGCGTTCTCGGTGAAGGCGAAGGTGCCGGTGTGCAGCACCCACGCCCACGGCCCGGAGGCCAGTGCCTTGTGCTTGACCCCCGCGGCGTCGGTGGTGTTGAGCGAGGCGTGCATGGCGCGCAGCCGGTCGGCCTCGGCGAGTGCCTCGTCGCCACCGTAGACCCACATCATCACCGAGGAGATGCTGCGCATCGCCCGGCCCATCGGGTCGGTGCGGAAGGTGGAGTGCGCGTCGACCACCGCGGAGATGGTGGGTTCCATGGTCTGGAGCAGGAAGGCCGATCCTGCGGTCAGGGAGAAGGTGACCAGCCCGGTCTCGTCCCACATCCGGGTGCCGGGGCCGATCTGGTTGCGGTCGGGTAGGTCTCGTTGCGTGGTTTCGAGGGCGGCGGTCATCGCGATCTCCTTTGATCGTCGTCATCAAGACAATGAGAAGATTAGACCAACATCCTCTCATTCTCTAGACCGAGCGCGGCCGCCGTTGGCCGAATGTGTCGGAAACCCCTAGTCGACCGGGCCGAGGACGCGATCGAGATACGGGTTGGCGAACAGTCCCGTGGGGTCGAGCCGACGCCGCACCGCCGCGAACCGATCCCACTGCGGGTACCGCTCGCGCAGGGTGTCGGCGGTCTGGAAGTGGCGCTTGCCCCAGTGCGGGCGGCCTTCGTAGCGGTCGAAGACCGCCTCGCAGGCGCGGAAGAACGGCTCCCACTCCATGCCCCGGTATTGATGCACCGCGATGTAGCAGGTGTCGCGGCCGCCTGCCGGAGACAGGAAGGCGTCGTCAGGGGCGACCCAGCGCACCTCGATCGGCATCGGCGTCTCGTAGCGGGCGGCGAGTGCCTTGATCTCCCGGATCGCGTCGGCCGAATGTGCGCGGGGGATCGCGTATTCCATCTCGGTGAAGCGGAACAGCCTGGGGGAGGCGAAGACTCGATACGAGCGGTCGACCTGACGACGGTAGCTGCCCGCGTAGGCCGCGCCGCGATGGATCCATGGAATCAGGCGTGGCCGGCGGCGGCTGAGCCGGCACAGGCCGTCGAACATGTGGTTCGACATGAGTATGTCGGCGAACCAGTCGACCGCCTTGGGGCGCGGCTCCTCGGCCAGCTCGGTCCGGTTGTTGCGCTTGGTCATCGCCAGCGGGCTGTGCGCGAACATGTAGAACTCGAAGTGCTCGTTGCCGTCGACGTGGGCATCCAGATCCGCCAGGATCTCCTCGACCGGGACCGGCCGCTCGATGCCCTCCAGCACGAACGACGGCACCAGGCGCAGCGTCACCGCGCTGACCACGCCGAGCGCGCCGACGCTGACGCGCGCGGCGCGCCAACCGTCGGGATCGCTCGCCTCGTCGAGTTCCACGACGCTACCGTCGGCCAGCACGAGCTCCACCGAATGCAGTGCCGCCGAGATGTTCTGCAACCCAGCGCCGGTGCCATGGGTGCCGGTGGCGGTTGCGCCCGCGATCGTCTGCACGTCGATGTCGCCGAGATTGGGGAAGGCCAGACCGGCGGCGTGCAGTGCGTTGCTGGCTGCGTTCAGGGTGATGCCGCCCTCGACCCGTACCAGGCCGGCGGCACTGTCGACCTCGAGGATCCGGTTCATGGCCGAGAGGTTGAGCAGGGTGCCCTCGGTCAGCACGGTATCGGTGAACGAGTGTCCGGCGCCGGCCACGCGCACCCTGCGCCCAGCGGCGGCGGCGCCGGCGAGCAGCTCGGCGATCTCGTCCCGGTTACGGGGCGCGGCGACCTCCGCCGGAGTGCAGCGTTGATCCCCGGCCCAGTTCACCCACGAGTTGGTCATGTGACCAACTCTAAGCCCATGAGTGTGACGCGCGCTACCCCAGTTCGGGTTTACGGGTTGCGGCGGCGGCCGGTGCAGCCCTTGGCCTGCTCCACCTCGTCGTCGGACAGCGGCGGCACGGTCAGCGGACGGCGCGGCACCGAGTCCGAGCGCAGGCCGTTCAGCGCGATCGCCATATAGCGCTGCCAGGTGTCGGGATTGACCGGACGGGCGAACTCGGCCAGGGCGTCGACCATGTGGATGAGCGCGAAGAAATCCGACGGTTCGATACCCGGCGCCAGCGCGCCCGCCGCCTGGGCGCGGTCGATCAGCCGGCCGACCGTCGGCTTGATCCGGTCCCGGACCTGAGCGAACCGCTCGAGATCGTCCTCGAGCTCGAGCAGTACATCGCTGAAACCGCGATTGGTCGCCAGGTGGGTGCACGCGTACTCGAAGAACTGCACCACCCCGAGCCAGGCGTCGGCGTGCCGGGTGGCGTCCTCGGCGGCGACCGCGAACTCATCGATCTTCTGCGCGAAGACCTCGCCGATCAGCTCCTTCTTGTTCGCGAAGCGCCGATAGACCGTGCCGACTCCGACCCCGGCCCGCTCGGCCACGTCGTCGAGGGTGATCTCCAACCCGTGCTCGGCGAACAACTCGCTCGCGGCGGCGAGGATGCGCTGCTGGTTGCGGGCGGCATCGGCGCGCAAGCGCCGTGGCGGGGCGGGAGTGCTGGCCGGGTTCACGTCCTCATGCTAACCCCGGAACCGGTTAAGCGGAGGGTTGGCCTCCGCTCTCGGCGCCTCAGCAGTTGGACGGCGCGGGCAGGCCCGCGAAGCGATCCGACATGTACGCGAACGCGTGCGGCAGGCCGGTGAGCACCGAGGTCGCGTGATCGGCGCCCGGCACCATCTCCAGCAGCATCGGCGTCCCCGCGTGGCAATAGCGGCCGGCCAGCTCGCGCACCAGCCCCGGATTGACCTGATCGGCGTCACCGTGCCACTGGTAGACGGGTGCGCGCGGCACGCCGGGGAAGGTCTCCAGGCTGTTCTCGTGCAGCACCCGGATCAGCGTCGGGTCGGTCCGGTTCAGGCCCGCCTGCGCCGCCGCGGGCAGGAACACGTCGTAGAAGCTGCGGTTCGCGCCCGCCGAGATGATCTCGCCCGCACAGGCATTCGCGATCTGATCGCGCAGCGCCAGACCCGAGTCGTTGAGCTGCGGGCCCATGTTCAGCTCGGCGGGATACTCCCGCTCCAGGCCGATCGCCGCGGCGAAGCCGAGCCCGAACAGCGCGTGCGGCGTCTGCCCGACCTCGAGGGCGAGCTTGCCGATATTCGCCGGGACGCCGCCCTGGGCGACGCCGACGATCGGCAGTTCCGGCGCGTAGTCCGGGGCCAGGGCGGCCGCGAACCCGGTCGCCATGCCGCCGCCGGAGTAGCCGGTCAGCCCGACCTGGCTGTCGGCGAGGTGCGCCGGTTCGAAACGCCGGACCGCGCGGATGCTGTCGAGGGTGATCTTGCCGCCCAGCTGGGCCGCGCCGTAGGCGCTGGTCGGGCCGAGATGATCGGGCACATTCACCGCCCAGCCGCGGGTCAGCGGGAGGTTCAGCGCCACCGCCTCCTGCATCTCGCCGTTGAACAGGCTGTGCGACGGCGCGCAGTGGGTGCCGAGCGAATTGACGAACGGCTGATAGGACAGCAACGGACGCCCGCCGCTGCTGCCGGTGTCGCTGCTGCCCGCGCCGCCCGCCGGAATGAGCAGCGTGGTCGCGGCGGCGATCGGATTGTCGTGGGAATCGTTGGAGCGGAACAGCAGTTGGTAACCGGTCGCGCCCAGGAAGCCGGGCGTGGCCACCGGCCGGCTCCGGATCACGTCGCCCGGTTGGAAGTTCGCCAGATCCGGCGGCGCCCAGTAGAACCCGTCGGGATCGGCGACCGGATAGATCGCGGCGCCCGCGGGCGGTGTGCCCGTCAGGCCGGCGGCCAGCGCCGTCGCGGCCAGCAGGGTCAGCGCTCGGCGCAGCCCGCGCGCGCTGGAGGTTTGCGGCCGTGCTGTCGCCCGGCCTTGACATGTGCTCGGAACTGCCTGTCGTACCGTCATCTTCGCTCCCGGCATGAGGGGTGGAGGATCGGTCGAGCCATCGAGGGAATTCGTGCGCGGCCACACCGCGCAAGTCGGCGAACGGCATTGTTCACGATCTGCGCGGGCTGCCCCTGGGGACCGTACCGCGCGGTCGTACCGATACCATGCTGCGCGATGACATTCGGCGCGGCAGGAGGTCAGGACATGGGTTCACGGACCCGCACCCCGGCCGTCGAGCCGATGGTGCTGGTGGCGATCGCGCTCGGCGGCGGGCTCGGCACGCTGGCGCGCTTCGGCCTCGGCGCACTCTGGCCGGTACTGCCCGGACGCTTTCCCTGGTCCACGTTCGTGATCAACGTGTTTGGCTGCTTCCTGATCGGGATACTGATGTTCCTGATCACCGAGGTATGGGTTGCTCATCGGCTGCTAAGACCGTTCGCCGGCGTCGGATTCCTCGGTGGCTTCACAACTTTTTCGACCTACTGCCTCGAGATTCGTAGACTGCTCGAATCTGATGAAACGGCCGTGGCACTCGGCTATCTCGGGGGAACGGTGGTGGCGGCGCTGGCCGCGGTGGTGCTCGGCATGACGACCGCGCGCCTGGTGACGAGATGACAGCGGGTACGGGCAGCGAACTGAGAAACCGACGAGAGGCGAAGGGGGCCAACCGATGACCTGGGTACTGGTGGTGCTCGGCGGCATGCTCGGCGCGCCGGCTCGCTACCTCCTGGACCGGGCCGTGGCAGCCCGTTTCGGATCTCTGCTGCCCTGGGGGACATTGACCGTTAACATTGTCGGTTCGGCGGTGCTCGGCGCTCTCATCGGCGCCGGGGTGGACGGATCCTGGCTGGCCGTCGCCGGTACCGGCTTCTGCGGTGCGCTCACCACGTACAGCACATTCGGGTACGAAACCATTCGGTTGGTCACCGACGGCGCCTACGCTCCCGCGCTGGGCAATGTGGTGGTCAATGTGGTGGCCGGCCTGATCGCGGTCTTCGCCGCCATGTCGACAGCCCGCGGGTTGTCGACATGATCCTGATGACGAGCCGGGCACAGCCGACGCTGAAGGGAGACCCGAGCATGGCCCATGATCGAGCCGGGCGTCCCGCGCGTCCGACCGACCTGGAAGATGTCGCGCACCTGGTGACGGCCTACTACAGCCGCATACCCGACCCGAAGGATCCGGCGCACCAGGTGGTCTTCGGCACCTCGGGACATCGCGGGTCCAGCCTGGACACCGCGTTCAACGAGGCGCACATCCTGGCCATCACCCAGGCGATCGTGGAATACCGCGCCACGCGTGGGATCACCGGCCCGGTCTATCTGGCCCGCGACACCCACGCGCTGTCCGAACCCGCCTGGACCACCGTGCTCGAGGTGCTCGCGGGCAACGGCGTCACCGCGGTGATCGACGCCCGCGACCGCTACACCCCGACCCCCGTCCTCAGTCACGCCGTGCTGCGCCACAACCGGCGCCGCACCAAACACCAGGCCGACGGCATCGTGATCACGCCGTCGCACAACCCGCCCCGCGACGGCGGCATCAAATACAACCCGCCGCACGGCGGGCCCGCCGACACCGTAGCCACCGACGCCATCGCCGCGCGTGCCAACGAGTTGCTGCGCGCCGGGCTCACCGACGTGCGGCGCACCACGCTGCGCAACGCCATGCGCGCCATGGTCGAACGCTACGACTACCTCGACCGCTACATCGCCGACCTGCCGAACGTATTGAACCTGGACGCGATTCGCGGCGCGGGCATCCGCCTGGGCGCCGACCCCATGGGCGGGGCCAGCGTCGACTACTGGGAGGAGATCGGGCAGCGCTACGACCTCGAGCTCGAGGTGGTCAACCCGTTCGTCGACCCGACCTGGCGGTTCATGACCCTGGATGCCGACGGCAAGATCCGGATGGACCCGTCCTCGCGCTACGCCATGGCCGCGCTGGTCGCGATCAAGGACGACTACGACATCTCCACCGGCAACGACGCCGACGCCGACCGGCACGGCATCGTCACCCCCGACGGCGGGCTGATGAACCCGAATCACTTCCTGGCCGTCGCCATCGAATACCTGGTGGCCAACCGGATGGGCTGGGACGCGCTCACCAAGATCGGCAAGACCGTGGTCACCTCGTCCATGATCGACCGGGTGGTCGGCGTGCTCGGCCGCGACGTGCACGAGGTACCGGTCGGCTTCAAATGGTTCGTGCCCGGATTGTTCAGCGGCAGCCTGGCTTTCGGCGGCGAGGAGAGCGCGGGTGCGTCGTTCCTGCGCCACGACGGCACCGTGTGGACCACCGACAAGGACGGCATCCTGATGGCGCTGCTCGCCGCCGAGATCGCCGCCGTCACCGGGCAGAGCCCGTCCGCGCGCTACGTGGAATTGGAGCGCCGCTACGGCAGCCCCGCCTACGCCCGGATCGACGCGCCCGCGAACCCGGAACAGAAAGAGCGCCTCGCGCGGTTGAACCCGGACATGATTGCCAGCACAGAAATCGCGGGCGAGCCGATCACCGCCGTCATGACCCGGGCCCGCGGCAACGGCGCGCCGCTGGGCGGACTCAAGGTCATCACCGAGAACGCCTGGTTCGCCGCCCGGCCGTCGGGCACCGAGGACAAGTACAAGATCTACGCCGAATCGTTCCACGGCCCCGAGCACCTGACCCAGGTGCAGGCGGCCGCGGAGGAAATGGTCGGGCAGGCGCTGTCCGGTGGGAAGTAGACACGAGCCGGGTTCGGAAATGGACTCGGTGCTCGAGCGCGCCCGGGGATTGCCGGAGCGGCTGCACAAGGACGCGGCGGTCGACGAGCAGGGCGCGGAGGCTGAGGCGCAGGGCGCGGCGACGACCGAGCGTCCGGCGCGTGATGCGGCAGGAACGCCGGGGGCTCGCCTCGTCGATCACACGGTGTCGGTGCGAAGCGGACGCCGTCGCGCCGAGCCGCTGCCGATCGAGATCTGGGTGCTGGTCGGCGGCTCGTTCGTCATCGCGCTCGGGTTCGGACTGGTCGCGCCCGTACTGCCGCAGTTCGCACGGAGTTTCGGTGTCGGGGTGGCAGCCGCGTCGGCGATCGTGAGCGCCTTCGCGTTGATGCGGTTGCTGTTCGCGCCGTTCAGCGGCCGGCTGGTGCAGCGGCTGGGGGAGCGGTGGGTGTACCTGAGCGGGTTGCTCATCGTCGCGGTGTCGACCGGCGCGAGCGCGCTGGCCCAAAGCTATTGGCAGCTGCTGGTCTTGCGGTCGGTCGGCGGTATCGGGTCCACCATGTTCACCGTGTCCGCGCTGGCGCTGGTGATTCGCATGTCGCCGCCGCAACAGCGCGGCCGGGTGTCCGGCGTGTGGTCGACCAGCTTCCTGGTCGGCTCGATCAGCGGGCCGCTGCTCGGTGGCGCGTTCGCCGGATTCGGGGTGCGGGCGCCGTTCCTCATCTACGCGGTCGCCCTGCTCGCCGTCACCCTCGCGGTGTATCTCGCTTTGCGGAATTCGACCCTGGCCGCACCCGAGGTGGGCGGTGTGCTCCAGGTCATGTCGTTCCGGCAGGCGCTGGCCCGATCGGAGTACCGGGCGGTGCTGTGGTCCAACTTCGCCAACGGCGCCGCCATCTTCGGCGTGCGCATGGCGCTGGTGCCGCTGCTCGTCGTCGAAGTGCTGAAACTGCCCAGCGGCATGGCCGGGGTCGCACTCACCGCGTTCGCGGCGGGCAATGTGGCGGTGCTGTTCCTGGCCGGACGCGGCTCCGACCGGTTCGGGCGGCGGCCGTTCCTGATCGCGGGCGCGCTGATCTGCGCGGTCGGCACCGCCGGGCTCGGCTTCGCACCGGATCTGCTGTGGTTGCTGGTCACCTCGGTGATCGCGGGCCTCGGGTCCGGCATGCTGACACCCGCCCAGCAGGCCGCGCTGGCCGACATCATCGGCCCCAAGGCGCGCGGCGGGCCCGTCCTCGCCGGCTTCCAGATGTCCGCCGACCTCGGCACCGTCATCGGCGCGGTATCCGTCGGCGCGCTGGCCGAGCACACCTCCTACGCGGTGGCCTTGACCGTCACCGGGGCGCTGCTGGCCGCCGCGGCCGTCGTCTGGCTGCTCGTGCCCGAACCGATGCGCCGCGAAGGCGATCCGGCCGGCGAACCGGACCTGGTGCAAGCCCAACGGACATAACCGGATCCGCGCGTGTCGGCGCGGCCCGGCGACGGCGGCGCGCGGCGGGTGGGGCAGAGTAGGCGAGGTGAGCCAATCGCGTTCGAACTACACCCCGCGGCCGATGTCCAGCGCGACCACCTACGCGCTCGGTGCGCTCGCCCTCGCCGTGGTCGTCCTCATCGTCATCCTCATGACCCGGATGGGGCGCGAGCAGAGTCTGCCCACCCGCAACGACGGCTACGGCCCGGTCCGCAACCCCGCCGTCATCTCGGTGCTGGGCTCCGACGGTGTCGTGCTGCTCGGCCGCCCCGCCGCCGCCAAGACCATCGACGCCTACGAGGATCCGCTGTGCCCGGCCTGCGGCCGGATCGAACGCGCCTACGGCCAGGAGCTCGCCCAGAAGGTCGACGAGGGCAAGCTCGCCATCCGCTACCACTACCTCAACTTCCTCGACGACCGTTCCGGCAGCGGTGATTACTCCACCCGCGCCATCGCCGCCAACGCCTGCGTCGCCGCCGCCGGTTCCGGCCCCGCCTACTCCAAGTTCCAGCACGCCCTGTTCACCGACAGACAGCCCGAAGAAGACGGCGACGACCTCTCCAACCAGCAGCTCGCCGACCTCGCCCGCGACTCGGGGGCATCCGCTGAAGCCCTGACGTGTATCACGTCCGGCGCGAAACTCGAGTCCGCCGAATCGACCGCCGCCACGTCCTCGAACACCTTGAAGGGCATCAACGACGGAACCGTCGCCACCCCTTCGTTCTTCACCGGCACCGAACGGGTGGATCTGGAAAACCAGAACTGGGTCGTGGAGATCGCGGGCTAGGCGGTCGCGACCTCCTCGGCGGCCAGCTGCTGCAACGCCTGACCCAATGGCTTGGCCAGTTGGATCAGGTCGTTCAGCAGCGTGAACAGCCGGTAGAACAGGATCGCGATCTTCGCGATGTTCTTGACCTGTTCTTTGATCGCGTCCCCGATGACGATCGGGAGGGCGGCCATCCGCGTCATGGCCAGCAGCACGGTCCACTCCGCCAGTTTGCCGAGCATGCCGGTGTAATAGCTGATCACGGCATCACGGCACTTCTCGACCATGTCCTTCATCTTTCCGGTCGCTTCCTGGAGGCCGTAGGCGATGCCGCCCAGAGTGGCGACCCGCAGCTTCAGTGCCTCCGCGCGCTTGCGATAAGCGGTCCCGGCCGCACCGGTCCAGTCGTTCACCTCGGATTCGATCTTCTTGGACCACTCGGAATGGACCAGTACGAGTCGCTCACTGATCTTCCCCCACGAGTTGGCGTAGGCCTCGACCATGTCCGGGTTGCCCAGGATCGAGTCGACCGCCTTCCGGACGGGTTCGACATGTTCGATCAACCAGGACGAGATCTGGGAGTACATGAGCCCGGCGACTTGGCTGAGGACCTGCGCGCTCGAGCCGCCCATCTTGATGATGCCCAACAGCGTGCTGCCGGTTTCGTAGGCCTTGAATATGTTCTCGAGTGAGTAGTCCTTCTCTTTGATCGCTTCCGCGAGATCCCAGACATCTCCGGCGACAGTGCCTTTGAGGATCCCGGCTTCTTCCAGACTCGGCTTGCCGACATTGCTGACCAGGAAGAAGGACTCCTGGTAGTACTGGTTCCGATAGTCCGAGCCGTCATCGATCAGCTCGTTGCCCTCCGGGGCGGCCTCATCGTTGAAGATCAGATTCGGCAGGTTGATCGGTGACTCGTTGAGAAACTTCCCGACCGAGTTCTGGCTCATTTGTCCCCCTGCCGGAACGTGGTGCCGGTCTGTTTGTTCGGATCGGTGTCGACAGCGGCCACCCGTTCCTGCTGCTTACCCATCGTCCCGGATCGCTCGGTGTCGACCCGGTCGAACTCGTCCGCGCACTTCTCCAGCGCCTTCGACAGCGGCGTCATGCCGTCGAAGGTGCGCCGCAACTCCGTCGCGGTGTCCTCGTGCTTGCCGGTCAGCAGCATCTCGGCGAAGGCCCGGCAGAGCAGGCCGTACCCATCGTTCACATTCGCCAGATACGCCGCGGCCTCGACCGCCTCGGCCAATGACTCGGTCTGTGTCGCAACGGAAATGCTGTGCGCACGTAGCTTGTCTGGCTCGACGTTCAGATTCATTTGTACCCCTCCGGACGACTGTCTCCGAGCGGAAAGTGTAGTGACCGGCTGCGAATTCAGTTCGGCGCGAACGAATTCCACGGCGTGAACAGCGGTTGGTGGGCCCGCAGCTGCGGTATCAGCACCGGGCCCCAGGGCGTGGGGATCGGCGCCAGCTCGAGCGACGGAAGGTCGAACACTCGGCCCGGTACCGGGCTCGGATCGATGCCGACCGGGGGCGGCGTCGGTGCTGTCTGAGGGCTCGGAAGCGGGTCGCACCATGGCGGCCTGTTATCGCCCCGATCGGCGTCCGCGGTGTCGCAGTCGTCGGAGTCCTCGTCGTCCTGCGGGGTCGAATGATCGCTGCCGGGCATATCGAGCGGGTAACCCGGGTAGAGCGGATGTCCGGGCCAGCCCGGGTAGTGCGGCCAACCGTAGCCCGGATGCAGTGGATCGGGATCCGGATTCGGGAGCGGTTCGGGTTTCCATCCGCCCGGGAACGTGCTGTCGGGGCGGGGCGGTTCGTCGCCGAGATTCGGTGTGCTGTCGCCGAATCCATCGAAGCTCGGGATGTCCAAGGCGGGAATGTCGTCGCCTGGGCGGTTGTCGTTCTGCGTTGGGCTGGAGTTGCCGTTGCCGGGGGTGTTCGAGGGTGACGGGCTACTTTCGCCGGCGCCGTTGTTCGATGGCTCGCTGGTGACCGATGTGTTGCTATCGCTCGGGCCGGCGGCGGCACCGCTGTCTCCGCTCGGGGACGCGAGCGCTACCGGCTGACCGAGAGCCGGGCCGAGTGCGAGCGCGGCGGCCAGCGCGATGGTGTGTATGAGCCTCGTTCTGTTCATCGGGAGCCTCCGTTGATCTGCGTCGCCGACACGCCGACACTGAATCCGCAGGCCGAGCCGAGGTATCGATCAATGTTTGATGTACCGTTAAATGATGGCTCATTAACTGGGGCTTATCGCTTATGGGAAGACCCGAGCCTCCGCGAAGTCGTAGAAACCCCCTCCCATCAGCTCATATCGAGGCGATTTGGATTACCAACACCCTCTCGTGTAACTTCATTCAAGCGCGAACGGGGAAGCCCGGGAGCGTCCACCAAGGGGCTATGGCGCAGCTGGTAGCGCACCACACTGGCAGTGTGGGGGTCAGGGGTTCGAGTCCCCTTAGCTCCACTCGAAAACCGCAGGTCAGGACCGGTATTTGTAGCGGTCCTGTTTTGCGTTTGCGGCCCATCTTGCCAAGAACTTGCCAACGGGTGGGAGAACTCTGGCGATTTTCGACCAGCCCGAACCGCTACACGGCTTTTTCGGTCTCGCCGAACATCGCCGACGCGGCGACGGTCAGCCCCTCATCGTAAACACGGTTGTAGACGGCGGTAGTCATCCGCACGTCGTGCCCGTGCCAGGCCGCGCAGGTCGACGCCGGTACGCCCGCGTGGAGCATGACCGACACCGACGTATGCCGGAGATTGCGCAGGGTGATCCTGGGCAACTCGGCAGCGATGCGGATACGGTGAAACCAACCCGTGAACGTCCGGGGTAGCACCGGCTGACCGTCGATGGTGGAACAGACGTGCATGTCGTCGTCCCAAGGCTTGCCTAGCGCGATGCGTTCGCGCTTCTGCTTGGTCTTCAGCTCGCGCAGCGCGGTGGCCACGTCGGCTGGCAGCGGCAGCGTTCGGCGTGAACGTTCGGTCTTGGGCTCGTCTACGACATGTTCGGACCCGTCTACCTCGACATGGCCCTGTTCGATGCTGAGCGTGCCGCGTGCCAGGTCGACATCTGACCAGCGCAGCCCGCACACCTCTGAGCGACGCAGCCCGTAGGTAGCCAGGAGAAACGTCGCGTACAGGCGATCAGTCTTGGCCTTCGCCGCGAACGAATGTACCTGTTCCTTGGTCCAGACATCCGACGCGCTTACCTTGCCAGGCCGCTGCCGGGGAGCCTGTACGTATTCCGCCGGATCGCGTGGGATGAGTCCTTGCCGCGTGGCGTGCTCGGTGACTTGTTGCAACAGCACCAAGGACAGCCGAACCGTTGACGGAGCCAACGCCTTGCCAGCCATCGAACCGGATTCGAGCATGGTCGACACCCATTCGTCCACATGCGACTGTTTGAGTGCCTGAATCTTCGTCTTGCCCAGATCACGTTTGACGTATTTCAGCGAGTCGCGGTAGTTGCGCAGCGTGTTCGCCCGGATATCTCGCTTCGACTTGAGCCATTCGTCTGCGACCTGCGAGACGGTGAGGTCGACCCTGCCGACGAACGTTCCAGCGGCGACGGCTGTGCTGATCCGGCGTAGCTCGCTGCGAGCGACCTTCAAAGTGTCGTAGGTGAATTGCTGCCGGACGCGCGTGCCGTCCGGTCGCGTGCCGATGTCTACCTGAAATGAATATGATTTCTTGCCGTTCTTGGCGGTGTAGGTGTTGATCGGCTCGGCTCGACGAGCGCGCTTCTTCGGTTCTGACATTGAATCTCCTTGTGTTACTTGCGAGTTCGGCTGATCTCGCCAGGATTGAGGTATCCCCGTTCGCGGGCGGCGGCAAGCCACTTGTCGACGGTGTACGGGGAGTTGTAGAAGTGTTTCGCCAGCGTTGGGCGAACCAGTTCCCCACTCGCGAAAGCCGTGCGTGCAAGCTGGGCAACCTCCATTAGGAACTCGTCGGTCATGCGACGCCTGCCGCCTGGCGGTGGCGGCTCAACGGGTTGCAGGTCGCTGACCTTGAGTTGGTCGGGAATGTCCTCGAAGCTGACATCCTCACGAATTTCGCCGATGCCCATCCTTGAACACCGTTGCGCGACCGCCGCCGCGATTCGGCGAACCGGGATCGCGCGTAGGTCTTGGGCGGTGATTTCGCGGCCAGACTCGCTTTCGATGGTGAGTGCACACACGACCGGTCCTCGATCGCTTCCGTTGATCTTGGCGCGATAGCGCAGGTCGTGACCCATCAGGGTGACTAGAGCTTGATACGGGTAGCCCTCCGGGTCGACGTGTGCCACGTCGCCGCGTTTGTGCCCCGGTTCTACTGGCGGTACTTGGCCGGACGTTGTATCTGGGGGTATTTGCTTCCGCATAATGGCAACGATACATCCTGGTGGTTTGTATGGCACTGCGGCACTCTTAGACATATGGAAAAGACAACAGATCAGACCAACGATTCACAATCAGACCTCGCGCTAGTGCGGTCACACGCCACGGTGTCCGTGGAGACTGCCGGGCGGCTACTGGGGATCAGCCGCGCACATGCCTATGAGTTGGCCCGGTCGGGCGCGCTACCCACGGTTCCGCTTGGCGAGCGACGCAAGCGCGTCCCATCGGCGGCTCTCCGGCGAATGCTCGGCCTTGAGTAGCCCGATCCCTAGCTGCGATCAATCGCCCTGTCAGATAAGGAGTTCCGTAATGACAACCCAGAACGAACCAACTCAGAAGGCCCTACCGGGACGAGTACTCGCGCGGGAAGCCGCCGATGCGCCCCACCTGCGCAAGACAGCCGGGGTGACCTCCGATCCGGCATGGCGCATCGAGCGAGCGCGCCGCGCGGTTCGGCGGCGCGCGGCCAACGATCTGACGAAACGGCTTCGAACGGAGTTGCCGCCGATGTCGGGTCAGCTGCCGGGACATGGTGAGTACGACCCAGAGCGCGCGCGTCGAGTTCGCCAAGACACGGATTGCGCGGACGAGTTCGGTTGCGCCGTACGCATTTTCGGCGAATCGCTGGCGACGAGCGTTACTAGCGGTTGCGATGCTGGCGAGGTGTGGGCTCTGCTGGTGCAATCGCTCACCCGGCTACACGCCTTGGCCGTTGCTCAAGGGCTGACCGAATGAGTCGCACGACGCTGCCCGCCGAGCTACGTGCTGTTCTGGGCGTCGGATTGCCCGACACGAACGCATCGGGGCCTGAACCCCCGCGCGTCAGCGACAATCAGGGCGTCGACGGCGCGACCGACGACGGTAATACGAAGGCCGCCGTCGTAGATCGCAAGTCCAGCAAGGCACTCGCCACGGTGTTGTACGAGTTGGCAATCTCGCGGTACTACGCGGGAGTGACCACCGACGGCGACGGGTTCGCGGTGCGCAAAGGTGGTAGCCACCTCGCGCGGATGCTCCGGGCCGGTAAGAGCGGACTACGGGCGGAACTGGCCAGCGCCTACCACGATGCCTACGGCAAGACCGCGACACAGCAGGCATTGACTGACGCGCTACTCACGTTTGAGGGCAAGTGCCGAGAGGCCGAACCCACCCCGATACACCTGCGCGTCGCCAGACACGAAGACACCTCATTTATCGACCTGGGCGACAACAGCGAACACGCTGTCCGCATTGATTCGGCGGGTTGGTCTGTGATGAGTTCCGATGTCCCAGTGTTGTTTCACCGCACGCGACTGACCGGCGCGTTCCCGCAACCAGAGCGGAACGGTTCGCTATCGGCCCTATGGGAGGTGGTCAACGTCACCGAACCTGACCGGCCCTTGGTGTTGGCCTGGCTGGTCGCGGCGTTGATCAGCCCCGACACCCCGCACCCGATTCTGAGCCTGTTCGCTGAGCAAGGTTCGGGCAAATCGTCGGCGACGCGAATCCTAGCTGGTCTGGTTGATCCTTCCCCGGTGCCATTGCGGAAACCGCCGAAGGATATGGAAAGTTGGGTGACGGCCGCACAAAGTTCGTGGGTGGTCGCTATCGACAATCTGTCCAGAATCCCGGAATGGTTGTCAGACTCGATGTGTCGCGCGGTGACCGGTGACGGTGATGTTCGCCGCGCGCTGTACACCGATGGCGACGTAGCGGTGTTCGCTTTCCGTCGATGCTTGCTGGTCAACGGAATTGACGTCGGTGCGACACGCGGCGACTATGGCGAACGCTGCTTGCCAGCCACCTTGGCACCGATCGCCCCTGCCGCGCGACGCACCGAATCCGAGCTGGCTCGGTACTGGACAGATCAATACCCGCGTGTGTTGGGCGCACTGTTGGACCTCGCGGCATCGGTGATGGCCGAACTCCCTGCGGTGATATTGGATTCGAGTCCGCGTATGGCTGACTTCGCTCGTATCCTCGCCGCTGTTGATCGAGTAGGCGACACCAAGGGCCTTGCGCGGTACCTGGATCAATCGCGCGCGCTCGCGGTCGACTCGCTTGATTCCGACCCGTTCGTCGTCGCGCTGCGCGATCGGCTGGCCGATGCGTTTACAGGTACTGCTGCTGAGTTGCGGAGCCTGGTCACGCCAACCGATGAGCGCTGGCGTGCCCCGTCCGGATGGCCAAGAGATGCGCGGGCAGTGTCGTCGGTGCTGCGTCGCAACGCGCCGGGACTGCGCGCGGCAGGATGGACGCTGGAAGATCTCGGTCGGGGCGGGCGAAACAAGACAGTCCGTTGGCAACTGAGCCCACCGCCGCGAGAAGGCCGCGATTCGACGCCCGTTCGCCCGCATCGCCCGCAAACCCTGGTCAGCGGCGACGAATTCGGCGGGCGTGGCAGCGGGCGTATGGAATCGGCGGGCGTCGTCTGCCCGCCCATCGTGGCCCCCGGCGGCGATGGCGGGCATCGCGGCGGGCATCAAATCACGTCATGCCCGCCGGGAAACACCCAATTGACCTGGGATGACGGGCACAGCGGGCGTGCGGGCATCACATCCGGGCCTTCTCACATCAACACTGATTCGCTCACGTGTCCCGAATGCGGACTTGACGGCGTTCCCGCTGGCGTGGGAATGCATTACGACTGTCAGGACATGGTGTCGCGCCGTGCCGTTGGCATCACGTCATCCGACAATTCAACGATGTGACCTGCGATTTTTTGAGTAGTCCCGCGTACGCGCGAGCGGGACTTCGCTCTTTCTTTCCCGGAATTTGAAACCTTCCGAAACCTGCACCGCCACAATCGGATTCAACTGGACACATCGCGCCGCAGTAATACCTATACGCCTGCGCATGACCAAAGCAGGCCCCTATGGGGCCTTCGTCTCCCAAGGCTACCAGTCCGCAAGCCACCGATTCGAGCACGCGCGGCCACCTGATCCGTCCCGGCCATTCGTCCTACTCGCTGAGCCACTGCGCGATGTCGCTAAAGCGACTCAGCCACGAAGGCAATCGTGCCATCGTCGGCGTAGTGCAGCGCCCATCCGCCACACGGTTCTTGGACTGACGCGAGCCGGTAGCCTGCCCTTGCTGCCCGCGCGATGGCGAGTTGATCGGCCTGGTTGTCAATCAGCATGCGCCGCCCTGCCGACGCTGAACGCCCGCGCCTCGCCGACCGTGGCTAGGAACTCGAGTCGAACGGCCTCCCACAAGGTCGTCTCATACTCCGGTAGTCGGTCGATCGCTTCGGCAAGGGTCGGATTCTGGTCAGCTTCCGGCCCGAAAGCGATATGTCCGGTGTGGCAATTAGGCATCGGCAGATTCGGCCACCGATAGGCCGGTCGGCCATTGTTGACATTGACGAACAGCATACGAGGAACGCCGTCGCGAACCTCCCACGTCGCCGATTGGCTAGCAACGCTAGTCCGGTAGATCGCACCGTCAGATGTATTGCAAATAAACACTATTCAGCGCTCCAGCCGAGTTCGTCAACGCTGACACCGAGCACCCGCGAAAGCTCTCCGGCGTTGTAGGCGTTCGGCCGCGCGGCGTTGTTTTCCCACTTGCCGACCTGCTTACCGCTCACACCCACCCAATCGGCAAGTTCGGCGCGGGTGAATCCGGCTAGTTCGCGAGCCGCGCGAATCGCGCCTCCGAGTGTGGGAGGACTCGCGACGGGCTCGGACTCTGCTAGTTCGGTTGGCGGCATCTCGTCCCCCTCGCGGTTGGTGATGGTTGGCTGAACGCCATGCGGCGACCGTAGGCGGTGCGTGCTGCCGCGCTCCACTACCTTGCTTGAGCTTGCGCGACAAGGGCCAATCTGGCCCAATTGCCGCTGTACGGCCCATCATTGACGAGCAAGAAAGTTCGCGCACACTGCTAGACGGGAACCAAGACATGCGACTGAAATTCCTAGGCAATGGCGGCTCGCCATCCGGTGGCTGCCCCACCCTGTACGCAACCGACCACGGCACCTACGTGGCCCGCGGCTGGATAACTGGACAGCCGGATGCTGTCGAAATACCGCATCTTCTAACAGGTTTCGCCGAACCGGATACGTTCATCGGTGCCGCGCTCACTGATACCGGGCGGGGTACCTTCACGCTCGTCGGCAAGCCAGTCATCGACCCGGAAGCGTTGGCGCAGATGAACCTACCGGCGCACGAAACAGCCGTCGAGGTTCCCAAACTGGAAAGGACGTTCTACGGTGCAACTGCTGCCGATTGAGTCGCTGGAAAGCCTCATCCGCGCTAGCAAGCGCGAAGCCTTCCACCTGGAATTGCAGGACGACTACACCGCCGACGGTGACGAGAACTTCCGCGCGTGGCTCGACGGCAATACCGAGGACGACTACGCGTGGTTGCGCGGGTGGCTGAACCTAGTTGAAGACCTGACCGTCCGGGGCGGGAAGATGCGGCGCGCGCGGGTCGTGACTACACCGCACACCGACTACACGCGGTGGCTGCTGGAAGTGTCGCGGCAGAACATCGCAGCGGGGGAAGAGATTCGGTACGTTCCTCGCCACGTGGTGGACGCGCGGCGGCTCACAACCGATGATTGGTGGTTGCTCGATGACGCTGCCGTCATGTTCACCGTGTTCGACCAGGGAGGGCAATTCGCTGGCGGCGCGCTCACGACAGACCCGCGAATCATCGCTCAGTGCCAGGAGGTTCGCGACTACGTGTGGAACCTAGCAATCCCATTCACGGAGTACGCGGCGGCGTCTACTCCACAGTGACCAGCACGGCAGACGAAGCGCGGCAAGCTCTCGGACTCCGACTCCGAGAGCTTCGCCGCGACGCCGGAATTACCGGCCGCAAGATTGCCGACCTGGCGGGCTGGCACGAATCCAAGGTCAGCAAAATCGAGTACGGCAAGCAAACCCCGTCCGAAGACGATTTGCGGGCGTGGTGCACCCACACGGGCCACCCTGACGAACTACCCGACCTGATCGCCACAGTGCGCAACATCCGGGCCGCGTACTTGGAGTTTCAACGGGTGCTCGGCACTGGCACCCGTCGCCGTCAGCGCACGCTGGTACGCACCGAGGGCGAAACGACCCTCATGCGCTGGTATGAACCCTCGATCATTCCCGGACTCCTTCAGACCGAGAACTACATCAGGTGGATTCTCGGCAGGATCATCGAGTTCTACGGCATCCCTGACGACCTAGACGCGGGAGTCAGCGCGCGTATCGCGCGACAAGAAGTGCTCTACCAGCGTGACCACCGATTCGCCTTCGTGATCGCTGAGCAGACATTGCGGACGACTGCCTGGGACAACGCGGTCATGGTCGCCCAGTTGGATCGGCTCCTGACGGTAATGGCGTCCATGCCGCATGTGACGCTACGCATCGTCCCCGCGCATGCCCGCTATGAAGGACCGGCCACGAACGGATTCGTGCTGTACGACACGCGACTGGTCATAGTCGAGACCGCGAGCGCGGAACTGTCGATTACCCAGCCCAGAGAGATCGCCGTGTACGGACGGCTGTTCAATACCCTGGTGGCCCAATCGGTTGGCGGTGATGAGGCGCGCAGCCTGATCGCCTCAGCGCTTGAGCAACGCCGCGCCATTCCAACCAAGGAGTAGCGGCGGTACGGGCTTAGGAGCCGTCCGCGATACGGCGCGTACGCCTTGCCGAGATGACTGCTACGCCGCAGGTCAGGCGATAATTGCGATGACCAGCCATCTTGCCAACATCTTGCCAAGACGCGCACGAACGGCCTGTATTCAGTCGACCGGACTGGACGATAAATGCCCCTGAGCTGGACTATCTAGACCGAATCCCACCCGCTGGACAGGTCTCGGCAGACTGGCAGTGTGGGGGTCAGGGGTTCGAGTCCCCTTAGCTCCACTTCCCAACAGAGCCGCAGGTCATTGACCTGTGGCTCTGTTACTTTTCCGGCAAAGCGCGAACCCGGAAGGCGCCCCACGTAGCACCCTACGTTCATGAAGGCCAAAACGAGCGTGTACCTGGATCCCGAGCAGGCTGCCCGTCTCAAGGAGGCGGCCGAAGCGGCGGGGCGATCGGAAGCTGATTTGATCCGCGAGGGGATCGAGTTGGTGTTGTTGCGGTCGCACCGGGTTCGCCGTACCCGGCCGTGGCCGTCGTTCGATTCCGGCGATCCCGGGTTCGCCGCCAACAGTGGGGACTTGCTCGGCGAGGCATACGGCGAGTGAGCTTCTTCATCGCCGACACCTCGGCGATCATCGCCGCTTACGACCGTGCCGCGGAACTGCACGAGCGAGCGCGTGAATTCCTCGCCACCTCCGTCGCGGTTGTCTCGCCACTGGTGCTGGACGAGGTCGATCACCTGCTCGTGGCCCGGTTCGGAAAAGACCGCCGCACAGCCGATCTCGTCCTCGATGACTTGCTCACCTCGGCCGAGGAGGGCGCGGTGCTCGTGCCGCAGGTGGACCGCGATGACCTCCGGGTCGCCCAGAAGATCATCGAGCAGTATCGCGGTTTCCGCCTCGCCCTGGCCGACGCGGTGACGGTCGTACTCGCCGAGCGCTACCTCACCAACGACATCCTGACGTTGGATGAGAAGGATTTTCGCGCCGTGCGGCCCCTGACGCCGACTCATCCGTCGTTCCGGCTCGTGCTCCAAGGCGACTGAACTACCGACGCCTGCGATCGGGTACCCACTGCCCGGATCATGATGTCCAGCCCGTCGACCAGCACCGCCCGGTTCGTATGCTGGTCCGTCAGATCCACAGAAGTATCAGGTCAGGGCCGGTCTTGGACCGGGCCTGACTTTTCTGTGTCTGCCCCGCGTGTCGGCTACCGAGCCGGTGACAGGTGGGTCAGCTTGCCGGGATTGACGATGCCGTAGAGGTTTTCGACCCTGGCGCCGACCGCGTCCAGTTCCAACACCAGTACCGCCTGGAGCTCGCCGTCGGCCATGAGCAGAGCGGTGGGTTGGTTGCCGGGGAGCCAGTGTGGGGACAGGTGCTCGTAGCGGGGGCCGATGGTGGCGAGCAGGCGTGCCACCTTGGCCGCTCCGGTCACGGGGCGGAGGGCGGCGCGCACCGCACCGCCGCCGTCGGTCCACAGGGCGACGTCAGGGGCGAGGACTTCCATCAGAGCGCCGAGATCGCCGCCGAGGGTGGCGGCTAGGAAGCGTTCGGCGGCGCGGCGTGCGAGGCCGGAGTCTGCCGGAAATCGCGGGCGCCGAGCCTGGACGTGCTCGCGGGCACGATGAACCAACTGCCGGGCCGCCGCGGGGCTCCGCTCCAGGATGCGGGCGATCTCGGTGTGCTCGTAGCCGAACCCCTCGCGCAGGACGAACGCGGCTCGTTCCAATGGCGAGAGGGTTTCCAGCACCACCAGCAGGCCGAATGTCAGTTCCTCTGCCCGAGCGGTGGTTTCGGCGGGGTCCGGGGTGGGGAGCAGAGGCTCCGGCAGCCAGGGCCCCACGTAGTCTTCCCGCGCGGCGCGCAGGCGACGCGCGCGTGCCAACGCCTGCCGGACTGCTATACGCACCAGGTACGCCTTGGGGTGGTCGAGACGGCCGACCTCCACGGCGGACCAGGCGAGCCAGGTTTCCTGCACCACGTCCTCGGCGTCCTGCACGCTGCCCAGGATGTCGTAGGCGAGGGTGAACAGCAGGTTCCGGTGCTGTTCGAAGGTGTTGTCCACGATGCCCATTCATCTCCTCGAATGCCATGTTCCATCCATATGAGGCGATTCGCCCTGCCGACTGTGACATGTGCGCCGGGTCACATGGACGCGTGTCACATCGCGGCCACGCGCGGGCCTCTCATGAGCACAGG
This sequence comes from Nocardia sp. NPDC127579, assembly GCF_042672005.1. Taxonomy (NCBI): domain Bacteria; kingdom Bacillati; phylum Actinomycetota; class Actinomycetes; order Mycobacteriales; family Nocardiaceae; genus Nocardia; species Nocardia sp. NPDC127579. The sequence continues at coordinate 760,812 of NZ_JBHXVZ010000002.1, forward strand.
CAAGGAAAGGAACTATGCGAGATGTCCAAGGATGGAATGGTCAAAGCCGCGGTGGTGCTGGCGGCGGCGACCATGCTCGGTGCCGGCAGCTGGGCCCGGCTGGATCCGGCGAGCTTCGCCCGCTTCGCCAACTGGCCCGAACACGTGCATTTTCTGCACGATGCGGGAGTGTTCCAGATCGGGATCGGGTTGATGATGCTGTGCGCCCTGTTCTGGCGTGACGTACTGGTAGTGGTCTTGGTGGGTTTCGTATTCACCAATACCTTTCACGCCGTCAACCATGCCGTCGATCTGCCGTTGGGCGGCAACGCCTCCGACCCGTGGACGCTGTTGACGATCTCCGCGGTAGCGCTGGCTGCCCTGGTCGTGCGTATTCGGCAGCTGCGCGCCCGGGCGGGGTGGGGCTCATGAGGGTTCTGCTGGCCGGTGCGACCGGCACGCTCGGTTCCGTCCTGATCCCACTGCTGCTCGCCGAGGGGCATCAGGTGCTCGCCTTGACGAGGTCTGCCGCCGGAGCAGCCCGGCTGGCCGCGTCGGGTGTGCAGCCGGTGCAGGCCGACCTCATGAACGCCGACGATCTACTGGCCGCCTTGGACGGTCGGCAAGCCGACACGGTGATCCACCAGGCGACCTCGATCACCGGTGTGCCCTTCTTGCATCGGCACCTGTATGCCACCGACGCACTGCGTGAGCGCGGCACAGCCCACCTGCTGCGCGCCGCGGCGGAGCTCGGCGCCCGGCGCTTTCTCACCCAGTCGTTCTTCCTGGGGTACGGCTATCGCGATCACGGAGAGCAGTTGCTGGACGAGGACCAACCCTTCGCCGTCCGAACCGGCCACCGAGGTTTCGACCGGCACATGAACTCCCTGCGCGCCAATGAGGAACAGGTCTTCGATGCTCCTGGTATCGACGGTATCGCCTTGCGTTACGGCATGTTCTACGGGCCGGAACCCGCAACCCGACGGCTGATCGACCTCGCCCGGCGACGCCGGCTGCCCGCGCCACGCCCCAGCGGGACCGTATCGCTCATCCACATCCACGACGCCGCCACGGCTACTGTCGCCGCTCTCCACCGAGGTGGACCCGATCGGTCGTACAACATCGTGGATCACCACCCGGTCGATTTCGAGACCTATTTCAGCGCCGTAGCGCAAGCCGCAGAGGCGCCTCCGCCGCGCCGGGTGCCCGGCCATCTCCTTGCCGCGCTGCCGTATGTACACGCCCTGATGGTCGCCACTCGCATCCGCCTGTCCAACCAGCGCGCCGTCGACGAACTGAATTGGACACCCCGCTATCCCTCTTACCATGACGGCTTGGCCGCCCTGCTCTGACCAACATCGCGGTCACGGGCACAGCGCGTGATCGATCAAGGTGGCGGCCGCGGATTCCTGGGTCAGGATGTGTTCCGGGCTGTCGCCGAGTGCCTCGGACATGGAGACCACCGCGCTGCGGGTGCCGTCGCTGGTGACGCCGTTGAGGGTGATGTAGCCGCCGTCGCCGCCTTCGTGGGACCAGTAGGTGCCGCCGCAGGTCAGGGGGCGTTCGGCGAGGCCGAGGCCGTATCGGCCGCCGGGCCACATGGTTTCGAGGTCGCCGCGTACCGGCACGGTTTGTCGCATCTGCGCGAGTCGGTCGGCTGGGAGCAGGCGGCCGCCGAGTAGCGCTCGGAAGAAGGTGTTCAGGTCCTGGGTGGTGGTGATCCAGGAGAGGTTTTCCGGTTCGAGTGCGCGCTGCTCGGTGACGTCGACTTCGGAACCGGGGCCGAAGAATTGGTAGGCGCGGGCGTGGGGGTGCGGGATGGTGGGGGAGTCGCCGAGCCACCGGGTGTGGTGGAGGTCGAGCGGGACGATGACGCGGTTCTCGATCTCGGTGTGAGCGGGGCGGCCGAGCGCGGCGACCTCGATCGGCATGCCGAGTTCTTCCGAGATCGAGATGCCCTCGGCGACATCGGCTCTCGCCTCGTTGAAGGATCCGTCGAACAGGTGGGCCAGTGCGGACAGTTCGAGTGCGTACGGGATCCACTGCAACTCGCCGATCGCGCGCGCGGCCGTGACCATCTCGTCCATGATCGTCGCCGCGGCCGCGTCGTCGGCCAGCATCAACCCACTGAATGCCGCGACCACCTTGTGCAGGTCATCGACCGAATCATCCCGCGCCGCCGCGATTTGCGCTGTCATCGCCGGAACGGACCGCTCGGGCTCTCCCATAAGCATTGCGGCCCAGGAGATCTGCGCGGCAACATGGGGGATAAGCGGCGAGTTGCGTGGCAGTCGCAGCGAATCCAGCATCGCGGTGCCCCGCAGGAGGAGTTCTCGGTCCGCCGCCTGCGCCCGGATATGCGTTGCGTCGGCGAGGATTTCGAGCGCGTCGGTGAGTGATTCGGCTTCGGCGGCCAGGCGGGTCGCCCGGTCGGGTTTACCCGCGTCGTAGGCGGCACGGGCGGCCAGCAGAATCCGATGCGCCTTGCGTTCGGGGTCCACGCTGAGCCGTCCGGCGCGATCGTAGGCCGCGGACACGGCCATCGCGCCGCCCCGGCGCTGCTGGCGTCGCGCGGTCTCCTCGAGCGCCCTGGCCACGCTCTCATCGGGTTCGGTGGTCGCCGCCGCGAGATGCCATGCGCGGCGGTCGGCATCCGCGGCCGCGGTCAGCACCTGGGCGAAGCCGCCGTGCACGGTGATCCGCAGATGATGCGGTGCGTTGCGGTAGACGGCCGCGCGGATCAGCGGATGACGGAACACCAGCCGATCTCGGTGTGGTTGATTGTGTCGTATAAGGTGCCGCTTGGCCCATGCCTGTCAGTGACTGGTGCCTGTGGCGGGGTTGAATATCGCTGTGCCGCGCCCAGCGAAGTCTTTCACGTTCTGGGTAACCACCGTCGCGTCATGGGTCAGCGCGATAGCCAAGATCTGGGCATCGAAGATCTCCGCGGCGGTCGGCTTCGGGCGCTTCACCATCAATCCGGCATACAGATAGGCGGCAGCATGTCCGAACGGCAGGACACGCCCGGCTGTCTCGAGTGGTTCGAAAACCGCTAGGGCGGCAGCCTCGAGCGTTGACCGTTTACGGCCCTCGTCCAGCGAGGCGATGCCGTTCGCGACCTCCATCACGGTGATAGATGTTGTGTAGTAGCTGTTTTGGGTCGCGAGCCAGCCGGCGACGATGGGTTGCTTTTCTGGAGCCATCGCGGCGGAGATCACGTTGGTGTCCAAGATCAGCATCTAGCGGCCTTCGGACGCTTCGAGAAATGATGTATCGAATTCTGGGGCCTTGCCGTCGAGGGCTTCGCGCAGGACTGCGAGACGTGCCAGTAGGGCTGCCCCGGACAGTGGGTTCAGCGCGCCGGGTACGTCGTCTTCGTTCGCGACGCGGGTCAGGATGTCGCGGACTTCGGCTTCCATCGATCGGCCGTGGCGGGTGGCGCGCTGCTGGATGGTGGCTTTGATAACGGGGTCGAGGTTGCGGACGTTCAGGTTCGATGCGGCAGCCGTGGTTTTTTTGCCGACCGGCTTGCGGGACTTGGCTTTGGGGACTTTCGTAGTCATGATGTCAATGTTATCAAAGTGCACTCATTGTGCACTCATGTTGTTTCGGTGGATTGACTTGGTCCTCTGCTGTCGACGCACTCGATGAGGCGCGTTTGCGTGCTCGGTCGGCGTCAAGTCGCAGTGCCCGCCGGGCGTTCAACGGGGCGGGCCGGTGTTGTCGGGTTCCCGCGCGCACGATCACCAGTTGGCGGGTTCGGGCGGCTCGGGCAGCGGCACCGACGGCGGGTGGATGACGTACACACCGCCGACACCGAAACGCTGCCAATGGGTTTCGAATTCGCGGCGGCCCGCCACTTTGCGGACGGCGTCGTTGGTCGGCGCCGCGGGGTCGTTGAGCACGGGATCGCCGTCGGCGGTGAAGCCGACGAGCACCAGCAGGTGGCCGTCGGTGCTGTAGTTCAGGCCGGGGACCTCGCCGGGCTCGAAAGCTATCGACATGACCAGTGGAATGCCCGCGGCGATGAATTCCTCGGCTTCACGCAGGTCACGCAATCGGGTGACGAAGGCGTTCACACCCCAGCGGCCCGCGTAGGCGGTGCAGAAGGACCAGTTGCCGGTTCCCCGGTAGGTGTAGTCGTAGCAGTTGCGGGCGGCGAAATCTATGACCGGATCCGTGGTGGGGACCACCCAGGCGTAGTCCTCGGGTTTCGGTCCGGCTTTCCAGTAGGCGAGCACCATCGAGGTGGAGGTGGGGCTGCACCACGCCTCACCGCCGCCGCCCCACTCGGGGTACTCGCCGAGGTGCAGCAGCTGGGAGTACCGCGGCACGTCCAAGATCTTGCCCTTGGCCGGGCCGGGTTCGCTGAGGGCGATCTCGGCGGTCTTGTCCGGGCGCGGACCGGCGACCACGCCGAGTGAGGTCAGCGCTGGGCGGTCGGTTCCGTCGACCGGCCGGAGCAGCAGGGCGCGCACCCGGTAGGAGCGCAGGCCGACTCCGGGATCGGTGACGTAGGCCATCTGGACGACTTGGCCGTTGGCGTCGTCCTGTCCGTCGACGGAGGCGCGCCGGATCTCGTTGTCGTCGGCGGCCCACCGTCCGAGGTTGTACCAGCCGGTGGTGTCGCCCCGATCGGTGACGGCTTGCAGTTCCAGCTGTATCCAGGATTTGCCGGGCGTGCGGGCGGTCCAGGATTCGACCAGTTCGGTGGCGGAGAAGTCGATCTCCACCTCCGGGGAGGTCCAGGTGGCGTACTCGTACCGGGTGCCGTTGTATTCGAGGGTTCCGGTCGGCCGATCGAACACCACCGCGTCGGACTCGGCCACCGTGCCATCCAGGTCACCGTCCGCCAGCTCCGACCCCGTGCGCCAACCGCGGTAGGCCAGATCGACGCCAGGTCGAGCGGGGGCGGGGCCCGTTCGGGTGGCGGAGGTGCCCGTCGGGGTGTCGGCGGAGTCGGAACAGGCCGCGGCCACGCCGAGGGCTCCGAGCGCGGCCGCCGCGAGCGTTCCTCGCATGACGGTTCGACGGTTCACTATCGGCTGTGTGAGTGGGTGCCGATCCTCCGGCGTCGCGGAGTGGTTCGGTCCCGATGACCTGCTCGGTAGTCGACCCATACCCGCCAAGCGTACCGTCCGGTCTGCATTCTCGGCGGCGAGCTTTTTTGTACTTTGAAATACAAAACCGTGGTACGGTCGTGCCCATGGGCAGGCCACGGGCATTCGACGAGACAGCGGTTCTCGATGCGGCGGTAGGGCAGTTCCGAGTGTTCGGATTCGGGGACAGCTCCACAGAACAACTGTGTGAAGTCGCGGGAGTGCGGCGGAGCAGCTTGTACAACACATTCACCTCGAAGGAGGAACTGTTCGTCCTGGCCTTGCGGCGATACCTGTCGGTCGTGGACGAAGCGCAGGCGGCGATTCTCGCCGACGAGAGTCTGGATGGGCGGGGACGGCTCGAGGCGTTGGCGGAGCTGGTGCTGGCCGAGGAGCGTGCCGCCGCACAGCAGGGGCACGCCGCCGGTTGCATGGTTGTCGGCGCGTATATGACCCCGGGCCTGCGCGAGCGCGACGCGCGGATAACCGAGGCGCTGGACTCGTCGCTGGAGCGACGATTGACACTGCTGGCCCAGGCGATTCGAGCAGGCCAGGCCGACGGTAGTCTGCGGCGCGATCTCGACCCCGATGATGCCGCGCTACTCGTGGTGACCGTGATTTCCGGGCTGCGCGTCGACGCACAGGCCGGTGTGGACCCGGACCGATTGCGGCGCGCCTTCGCGCTGGGAATTCGCCACTTCTTCACCGCATCTCATACGCACCAAGGAGTTTCTCGATGACTTCGACCGCCCCCGATCACACCGAGCAGCGCATCGCGATCGTGCGCCGCGCCTTCGAGCTGATCGATGCCGGTGATCCCGCGCTGCTCGATCTCTACACCGACGATGTGGAGCTGTACTTTCCGAAATTCGGTGTCGGCCATGGCAAGCGGGATATGGCCGAGTTCGCGCAGCGGCTGTGGACGGATCTGTCGAGCCTGGAACACGATATCGACGGCCTGGACATCATGGTGGCCGGTGACCGGATCATTGTCGAAGGCCGTGAATGGGGCACCACCGCCGACGGGCGCCGCTGGCCGGACCAGCGCGTGTCGACGGGCCGCTTCTGCAATGTCTTCACCTTCCGTGGCACGCTCATCAGCGCGGTCCATATCTATGTGGACCCGGACTTCACCAGCAGCCACGAACCGAAGGTTCGGCAACTCCACCGCGGTGCCGACGCGGATCGATAGCGCTCACGCCCGCATCCTCGGATCGTGCGCCGGATCGGGATACATGGGTACACAACCGTTCTCGATCGCCTCCGCACGGAACTCGTAGTGCCAGGGCTCGTTGACGTAGATCTGGCACAGTCCGTAGGCGGCCCCGTGGGCCGACAGCCAGGCCGCGGCGTCCGATGCCAGGTCGACGGCGTCGCCCGATACGTGAGCCGAGGTCTCCGGGGTGGCGACCCAGCGCGCGGCGGCCCGGGGTGAACCGTACTTCGCGACCGCCTGACGGAGCAGGAGACTCTGGTAGTCCGGCGAGCGCCAGCCGCTGTTGACGTAGAACGTGACGCCGTCGGCGGCGGCCGCGGTCGCGGCCCGGCGCAGCGCGTGCAGCAGGTCGGGGGCGAGGTTCGCGACGCCGGGATACCGGCCGTCGAAAACTGTCGCGTCGCGGGGGAGGCCGCCGTCGTCGACGGCCGGGCGGCCGCAGGCCACGGCGATCGAGGTGAGGGCGGCGAGCAGGCCGAGGGTCACGAGTCTTCGGGTGACAGGTCTGGTAGTCATGCGGCAAGTCAAGGCACGGGGGTGTTGCCGGCCCGTAAGCCGTTTTGCATACACCGGCGAAACACCACTGCTCCTAGCATCGAGAGCATGCGCGTATTGGTGGTGGAGGACGAGCCCTATATGGCGGAAGCCATTCGCGACGGATTGCGTTTGGCGGCGATCGCCGCCGATATCGCGGGCGACGGCGACGCGGCACTGGAATTGCTCGGCATCAACAGCTACGACATCGCCATTCTCGATCGCGATATTCCGGGGCCGTCCGGCGACGAGGTCGCCGAGCGCATCGTCGCGTGCGGGAGCGGGATGCCGATTCTGATGCTGACCGCCGCCGACCGGCTCGACGACAAGGTGTCCGGGTTCGAACTCGGCGCCGACGACTACCTCACCAAGCCCTTCGAACTCCGTGAACTCGTACTCCGGCTCCGCGCGCTGGACCGGCGGCGCGCACACAGCCGGCCGCCCGTGCGCGAGCTCGCCGGACTGCGCGTGGATCCGTTCCGGCGCGAGGTCTATCGGGATGGCCGCTATATCGCGCTCACCCGTAAGCAATTCGCTGTGCTCGAGGTGCTGGTCGCCGCGGAGGGCGGTGTCATCAGCGCCGAGGAATTGCTGGAGCGCGCGTGGGACGAGAACGCCGACCCGTTCACCAATGCGGTGCGAATCACCGTGTCGGCCTTGCGGAAAAGGCTCGGTGAACCCGGGCTCATCGCCACCGTGCCCGGTGTCGGCTATCGGATCGATGAATCCGCGCATGGCTAGGGCGTCGGGGCTGAGCGTTCGCCTCAAACTCACGCTCAGCTATACCGGATTCCTCATGCTCGCGGGAGTTCTGCTGCTGACCGCCGTGTGGGTGTTCCTGCTGCGTGATCTGCCGGTCAGCAATTTTGTCCCGAATCCCGCCGAGCTCCCGCTCATTTTCGACCCGTCCAACTTCGGCCCGGGCGTGTTCAGCACGGCCGTCGCGGCGGTGCTGACGTTCCTGCTGATGTTCGGCCTGGTGGGCGGCTGGATTCTGTCCGGGCGCATGCTCGCGCCACTGGATCGCATTACCGACGCCACCCGCGCGGCCGCGAATGGTTCACTCGCGCACCGCATTCGGCTTCCGGGCCGCCAGGACGAATTCCGCGAACTCGCCGACGCCTTCGACGGCATGCTCGCCCGCCTCGAGGCGCATGTCGCCGAACAGCGCAGGTTCGCCGCCAACGCCTCGCATGAGCTGCGCACCCCGCTGGCGATCACCCGGACCCTGCTCGAGGTCGCCCGCGACGACCCGGCGCGCCGCACCGGCGAACTCGTCGAACGCTTGCAGATCGTCAACTCCCGGGCGATCGAGTTGACCGAGGCGCTGCTCGTGCTCAGCCGCGCCGATCGGGGTTCGTTCACCCGGGAGCCGGTCGATCTGTCCCTGCTGGCCGAGGATGCCGTCGAGACGCTGCTTCCGTTCGCGGAGGCGCGCGGGATCACCATAGAGACCTTCGGCGACATCACCACTACCGTCGGCTCTCGCGCACTGCTGCTGCAATTGACGACGAACCTGACGCACAACGCGATCGTCCACAATATCGCCGGAGGCGCCGTGTGGGTGACGACAACGACGCAGCCCGCCGCGGTCGTGCTGACGGTCGAGAACACCGGCGAAATGCTCTCGGCGCCCGTGGTTTCCACGCTGGTCGAGCCGTTCCGGCGCGGCACCGAACGCATACACGCCGATCATGCCGGGGTGGGGCTCGGACTGGCGATCGTCGACAGCATCACCCGCGCCCACGACGGCACGCTCACGCTCACGCCGCGTGCCGGCGGGGGCCTGCGTGTGACGGTGCGACTCCCGGCAGCGCGATGATCAGGACAGACGTTCGGTCAGCCGGACGGTGACCTCGTCGCCGTCGGTCTTTCCGATCCGGCGGCGGATCGCGGCGGCGACGGGAAGCTTGTGTGTCCCGTCGCCGAGGGCCATGAACGACGACGTGAACGGGACATCGTCCACCGTCCCCTTCACCTTGACCAGACCACGGGTGCCGAAGATCCGCGCCGAGTCGGGCAGCTGCACGCAGGTCCACGTGTCGCCCTCACGCACCTTTCCGAGGACGGCGGTGAAGGTGATGTCGATCGGTCCCTGTGCGGTGGTCATGGCACTCCTGTCGGGGAAGTCGAACACGAGGGTACGAGTCGGCGCATATCGTCGGCGTATCGAAAATCGCATACGCCCGGACGACACCGTGCCGTCTTGGCTGTATGCGTGAACTCCGGCAATTCTGCACCCACCGAGGGTTGGCGGCTGCCGACCCGGATCGCCTTCCGTTTCGGTGTCGTCTACTTCGGCCTGTTCTGCCTGCTGCTCACGTTCATCCCGCTCACGCTGCTGGGGCTGCTGGGCCGCTGGGTGCACCGGCTGGGCGGGACATGGGCCGTCGCGCCGGCCGACCCGATCACCGGGTGGGTGGGCCGGAGGTTCTTCGGCGTCGACGCCGTGCTGCACCAGGACTCCGGAGCCGGTGACCAGACGGCCAATTGGATGCTGGCGTTCTGCGTTCTGGTGGTGGCGGCGGTGGCCGCGATCGTGTGGACCGCCTTCGATCGTCGTCCCGCGCACCCGCGTCTGTGGGCTTGGTTCACCCTGTTCCTGCGCCTGTGCCTGGCCGGGCAGATGGTGGGGTTCGGCATCGCCAAGCTGATCCCGACGCAGATGCCCGGCCCGACACTGGCGCAACTGTTGCAGCCGTACGGAGAGCTGAGTCCCGCCTCGGTGCTGTGGCTCCAGGTGGGTAGCTCGCAGCCGTACGAAATGGCGCTCGGTGCGGTGGAGGTCGTGGCCGGGCTGCTGTTGTTCGTGCCGCGTACCGCGGTGCTGGGTGCCCTGGCGAGTTTGCTCGGCATGGCCCAGGTCCTGCTGTTGAACCTGACGTTCGACATTCCGGAGAAGCTGCTCGCCGGCCACCTGTTGCTGATCAGCCTGATTCTGCTCGGACCGTACTGCGCGCGATTGTTCGATCTGTTCCTCAGGCAGCGTCCGAGCCCGCCGCTGACGACGCCCGCGCTGTTCGCCGATGCCCGCAGGAACCGCATCGCGGTAGGGGTGCAAATCGCCGTCGCCCTGTGGGTCGTGCTCGGTGGCTACGACCGCTGGCAGGTCTGGCAGGAGCAGTACGGTCCCGACAGCCCGAAATCCGAGCTGTACGGGATCTGGGAGGTGCGCGAGTTCACGCTCGACGGGCAACGGTCGCTACCGCTGACCACCGATGAGAATCGCTGGCAGCGACTAGTTTTCGATGATCCCGGGGCAGCGACCTATCAGCGGATGAACGGGGAGCTGGTGGCGGCGCGCGCCGAATTCCGACCCGGTGGGCAGGTGATACTCCGCGACGAATCCGGGCAACCGTTCGCGACACTGTCCACCGAACGCGCGGTGCCGGACCGGTTGTCGCTGCGCGGGACATTGTGTGGCCACCTGCTCGCGGTCGATCTGGAGCGGGTCGACCCGGGCAGTTTCACCCTGAAGAGTCGCGGATTCCACTGGGTGCAGGATTACCCGTACTTCCGATAGCTGCGCCGCAGGGAGGTGCGAATTCCTTCAGGTGCTGGGCCCGCTGTGGGTGGCAGCGTCAGCGCTCCGACGCCTGAGTTGATTTGTCTCGGTCGGGCGTACCTCGTCGTGGCCAGCACAGTGCCGTGGCGATCAGAAGCATCTCGATACTGATGATGACGATGGCTACCACTTGCAAACCGGTCATGTCTCAGACCATTGCCTTCCATAATGAGCCGCTGTAGAAGCGAGCCTAGGTCTGTCCCACGTCGACGGGGAGTGTCGGGTACGACAATTTTGGTACCATTTCCGACATGGATGTTTCCGTATTCGTCATGGACGAAGTTGCGGATTTCGGTCTGGCGGCGCTGCTCGAGACCTTCGGTATGGCCAACGCCCTGCGGGAGGAATTGACGCCTGTACCGGAGCCGTGGCACATCCGAACCGTCGCGCTCGGTGCGAGCATCCGCTCCAGCCACGGGTACCTCGTACCGACCACGCCGCTGTCGGATCTTCCGCATGTTCCGCGCATGATGATCGTCCCCGCCGTGAACGTACTCGGCGCCGACGACCTGGTCGGTCTCGTCTCCGCCCCAGCGAATCAACCACTCCTGGAACAGATTCGGGAGGTGCACGAATCCGGCGCGTATCTCGCCGCGGCGTGTACGGGTACCTTCTTCCTGGCCGAAGCCGGGGTGTTGGACGCCTCGCCCGCGACGACCAGCTGGTGGCTCGGGCCGACCTTCCGACGCCGATATCCTCGGGTTGTCCTGGACGAGGGCCGAACCCTGTGCCGAGGGCCGCGGGTCACGACCGCGGGCGCCTCGTTGTCGCATATGGATCTCGCGCTGTCGCTCGTTCATTCGGTCAGCCCGGCACTGGTGGAATTGGTGGTGCGGTATCTGGCGGTCGGCAACCGGGCAACCCAGAGCGCCTTCGCGCTACCCGAGGTGATCGCCCGCGGAAATTCACTGACCGCCGGCTTCGAGCGTTGGGTGCGTGGCCACCTGTCCGAGCAATTTCGAATCTCGCAGGCTGCTGCCGAACTCGGTGTCACCGAACGCAGTCTGCAACGCGCGACCCATGCCGAGCTCGGCATGTCGCCACGGGATTTCGTCAACGACATCCGACTGGATCAGGCGACACATCTGTTGCGCACCACGAACATGACGGTCGATACAGTGGCCGCGCGGGTCGGCTACCTCAATGCGGGCACGTTGCGGGCTCTCGTCCGGCGGCGGCGGGGGATCTCCATCACCGAGCTGCGCGATTCGCGCTTCAACTGGTAGGCCGGTCAAAGAACTGTAATTCGCAGAGCTGTTGTCGGTCGATCGGAAGTCGGACTCGATAAGCTCCAGTCGCCAGCGGCAATGTCCGCCTGGCAGGAATCTCACAGTGTCGTTTTCGGATTGTGACAGGAGCTCGAATTATCGTGGCCATCGACCATGGGCCAGGGCGGAAAGGATAATTCATTGACTGCGCAATCGACCAGTGGCGAACATGCAGCCGACGAGCATGATCTGGGCCTGCTCCATGATTTGACGGTGATGCGTTCGCGCCGCAACGCGCTCCTGCTCTTCGGAGCGGCGGGCGTCGCCGCGGTGGCGGCGGGATGCTCCTCGGACTCGGAGCCGGCATCCGCCGGTCCGGCGAGCACGAGCACCGCCGCGGCGGACTGCCATGCCGCCGCGCCCCAGGAAACCGCCGGGCCCTACCCGGGCGACGGCTCGAACGGGCCGAATGTCCTGATCGAGTCCGGCGTGGTGCGCAAGGACATCACCACCAGCTTCGGCCAGTACTCCGGAACCGCGCACGGTGTGCCCGCGACGATCGAACTCACCTTCCAGGATCTGGCCGAGAACTGTGGACCCGGTTCCGGTATGGCGGTCTATGTCTGGCACTGCGACCGCGACGGTGAGTACTCCTTGTACGGCAAGGAGATCACCGAGCAGAACTATCTGCGTGGCGTTCAGGTCGCCGACGACGCGGGAAGGATGGTCTTCACTTCTGTATTCCCGGCCTGCTATTCCGGGCGGTGGCCCCATATCCATTTCGAGGTATTCGATTCGCTCGAAGCGGCCGTCGCGGGTTCCGATGCCCGCCTCACCTCTCAGATCGCGTTGCCGAAAGCGGCATGTGACGAGGTCTACGCTCACGACTCCGGCTATGCGCAGAGCATCTCCAATCTGTCCGGGATATCCCTCGAAACCGACAATGTTTTCGGCGACGGGTGGGATGCCGAAATGGCCACCGTGACCGGAACACCCGCGACCGGTATGACGATTGCCATCACAGTCGGCGTCGCGGAGAAATCGCAGAACCAGCAGAGCGACCCGGTTCCGGGTGACGCGCCGGGGCAACAACCGCCCGGCCCTCGCTGACGTCGCGCCATCGCGGGCAACGGTTGCGTCGGATTTCCGCCGGTAGTGCACCTGCCGCTGGGTACAGGACTACCCGTATTCCCGATGACGGGCCGCCGTGATGTGAAAGGCTGAGGCCGGTGCGGGGGCACTGATCGAAAGACCGTGACGAACGAAGGAGAGCCGTGCGGACCAGCGAATACCTAGTCGCCCTTACAGTCTTCGGACTGGCCGGAGCCGCGCTGGCGGCGCCCGCCGACGCCGCGCCGATAGCCACCCAGCGCGTCGACGGCGTGCAGTGCCTCGGATTGAGCCCGAACATCGTCGATCTGCCCTACGACGGCGGGTTCCTCGTTCAAACCGATACGAACGCCCCCGGTCGGATCGCCTATCTCAATGTCGGCGGCATCGGGTCGCCGATCCGCAGCGTCTTCGGTTACGTGACCGAGGCGACGGTCAGCTGGCAGAACCTGGATACCGGGGCCGCCGGTGCCGTCACGCGGTCGTATCGGCAGGGAATCGCCACCGAGAACGGTATGCAATTCAGCGGGCTCGACACCGGCGCCGGGCGCGTCCGCGTCACCGTGAGCGGTGTCAACCGCGGACCGCTGCTGAGCCTGCCCGCGCCCGCCTGCACGGGCGAGGTCACGATCTGAGGTCGCGCTCGACCGCTGTGCCGTGCGTCCCCGGGTTCGGACGGTCGTGACGGATTCCCGCCGGTAGTGCGCTGGTCGCGTCCATACGGTCGGTCGGGTGCGAATTCCCTTCCCTGCCGGACTCTCCGGACCTGTTGTTCTGTTCATGTCGCTCGCCGCGGGTCTCGGTACCTCGGCGGTGTATCCGTTGCAGCCCGCGATCGCGGAGGTGGCGGAGTCGCTGGGCGCGCCGATCAGCGTTGTAGGGATCGCGCTCGCGTGTGGTTCCGTCGGCTATATGGCGGGCCTGGCGCTGCTGGTGCCGCTGGTCGATCGCTTCGCGCCGCACCGTGTGCTCGCCGCGCAGTTCGCGGTGCTGGCCGGTGCGCTGGCGGCGGGGGCGGCGGTCACCACGGTGGTCTCGCTGGCGCTGGTGGTCGGTGTGATCGGCGCGTGCTCGTCGGTCGGGGCGGGGGTGAGTTCGGTGGCGGGGCGGCTGGCGCTGCCCGGACGCCGGGCGGTGGTGCTGGGGATGGTGACCGCCGGTATCTCGGCCGGAATTCTCGCGGGGCGGATCGTGGGTGGCTGGCTGGTCGACGAACTGGGCTGGCGGGTAACACAATTGGTGTTCGCTGCCGCGTGCGGCCTGGTCGCCGTGTGCTGTCTGGTAGTGATGCCCATGGAGCGCGGGACGGCGGAGCGCGGCTATCTCGCCACCGTGCGGTCGCTGCCCGGCTTACTGGTCCGATACGCGGCGTTGCGGCGCGCCGCGCTGCGTGGCGCCCTGTGGTTCTTCGCTTTCTGCGCCGTGTGGGCCGGTATCGCGGTGGCGTTGTCCGCGCCGCCGTTCTCGTACTCGGCGGAGCGGATCGGGCTGTACGCGCTGGCGGGTCTGTCGGGCATGCTCGCTACCCGGGTCGCGGGGCAATGGACCGACCGCGTCGGCGCGCGGCGGGTGATCCTGCTCGGGCTCGTGCTCGCCGGGGTGGCGACGGCCGTCGTCGGGTTCGGCCTCACCGATACCGCCGTCACGCTGATCTGCCTCGCGGTGTTCGACGCCGGATTGTTCGCGGCCCAGGTGGCCAATCAGAGCACCGTCCTGGCCATCGATTCGGCGGCACCGGCGCGATTCAACAGCGTGTACATGCTGGTCTACTTCGTGGGCGGCAGCCTGGGGACCGCGTTCGGCGCAGCCGCCGTGGAGTGGTTCGGCTGGCTTTTCACCACCATGGTCGCCGTGACCGCCATCGCGCTGGCCGCGGCGCTCACCGGCACCGAAATGACTGGACGTCGCTCGTACGCTGAGTCCGTATCGGAGGCAATCGAACGGAAGGGTCGGTAGTGGCACAAGGGCGGGAAGCGGTGCATTCCCTGGCGGATCAGGTCGCGGCTGTGGTGACGGCGGCGTTGCCCGCCGAGGCTGCGGGAGCCGACCCGGTGGTGCGACGATCCGAGCACGCCGACTTCCAATCGAATGTGGCGCTGCCGCTGGCCAAACGGCTGGGCCGAACCCCTCGGGTTATCGCCGAGGAAATCTCCGGACGGTTGCGGGACGAGGTGATCGCCGCCGGTGAGCTGTCGGGTCCCGGCTTCGTCAATATCACCCTGACCGATTCCGCGATCTGGGCGCAGGTGGCCGCGCGGCTGAGTGCGGACCGGCTCGGCGTCGGCGCGCCGCTGGCCGGGCAGCGGGTGGTGCTGGACTACTCCTCGCCGAATATCGCCAAGCAGATGCATGTGGGGCACCTGCGTACGACGATCATCGGGGACGCGCTCGCGCGGGTGCTGGCGTTCCTCGGTGCGCAGGTGATTCGGCAGAATCACTTGGGGGACTGGGGAACCCAGTTCGGAATGTTGATCCAGTTCATCGACGAACATCCCGAACTCGAGTGGCGGCACGATGATCTCGCCGACCCCGCCGAGGCCACGATCGATGCGCTGGACGCGCTGTATCGGCGCGCCCGGGCCGAATTCGACACCGATGCGGAATTCGCCGACCGGGCCCGCGCCCGGGTGGTGGCCCTGCAAGCGGAAGATCCGGCGACACTGCGGGTCTGGGCGGATCTGGTCGCCGAATCACAGCGTGCGTTCCAGGCGCTCTACGACCGGCTGGGTGTGCTGCTGACCCCCGAGGACTCCGCGGGGGAGTCGACCTACAACGCCTACCTGGACGAGGTGACCGCGGAGTTGGCGCACGCGGGAATCGCGGTGCCCAGCGAGGGCGCGCTCTGCGTGTTCTTCGACGAATTCGCCGGACCCGACGGCACGCCTGTGCCATTGATCGTGCGCAAGAGCGACGGCGGCTACGGTTACGCCGCAACCGATCTGGCGACGATCCGGCATCGGATCCGGAAACTCGAGGCGACGCGGATCCTGTACGTCGTCGACGCCCGCCAGGCTCGGCATTTCGAGATGGTGTTCGCCACCGCCCGCCGCGCGGGCTGGCTCGGCGACGACGTCCACGCGGTGCACGTGCCTTTCGGAACCGTCTTGGGCCCGGACGGCAAACCGTTCAAAACCCGCTCCGGCTCGACCATTCCGCTGAGTGAACTACTCGACTCCGCCGTGCGACGCGCCGGCGAGATCCTGGTGGAGAAGGCTCCCGGCCTGGATCGCAACACCCTGGACCAGGTCGCGGCGGCCGTCGGGATCGGCTCGGTCAAGTACGCGGACCTGTCCGGCTCCCGGATCAAGGACTACGTCTTCGATGTCGACCGCATGGTCAGCTTCGCCGGCGATACCGGCGCGTATCTGCAATATGCCCACGCCCGAATCCGTTCCATCCTGCGCAATGTCGCCGACGAGCCGGTGCCGGGCGTGGATTCGACAGTGCCGCTCGAGCCGGCGGAGCGGGCGCTGGGTTTGCAGCTCGACGAATTCGGCAGGGCCGTAGCGGATGTCGCCCAGACGCTGGAACCACATCGCCTGGCCGGATATCTGTACGCGTTGGCGCAGGCATTCACCGCCTTCTACGAGGCCTGCCCGGTGCTCGGGGCCGAAGATCCGGCCGTACGCGGTAACCGCATCGCGCTGTGCCGGCTGACCGGCGACACGGTGGCACAGGGGCTGGAACTGCTGGGAATCGCCGCGCCGGAGCGTATTTGATGTCGGAGGCGCTCAGAAGACCAGGTAGCGCAGGGCGAGGAAGCGGGCGCCGCCGACGGCGGCCATGACCGCGAGCATGGCGGCGGCCTGCGGTAGGGCGGCCAGATCGGGGGCGCAGGACTCCAGGACGGCCAGGGTGGTGGTGCTGACGGCCAGGCCGACCAGGGCCAGGCCGCTGCCTTGACACTGGGCCGCGAACCAGCCGACCTGGCCCGCGGCACGGAAGGTGAGTCTGCGGTGCAGTTCGTTCGCGATCAGGGTGCTCACGATCGAGCCGACGACATTGGCGGTCAGCGTGCCGATGCCGGAGCAGAGCACGAACAGGAGCAGGTAGGCGATATTGCTGGCGGCGCCGACCAGGGCGAAGCGCAGCAACTGGACGAGGACGTGATCGCCGCGCAGGAACCGCCGGAGCCGGACGCTCAGGGCGAACAGGTCCGGGGCCGGCTTCGAATCGAAGACAGGTCGGAAAGGGGCGTAGGCGATGCTGTTCACGAGTAGAACCGTCGCCTGACGCGCTGACGTGGGCCTGACGTCGGCCTGACACCCGTCTGGCGCGGCCTGTCGGCACCGGTGTCAGATGCGGGCCCGCACCCCGACCGCTGGTGGCGGCGGGCCGCGCTCAGCGAGCGAGCGCGAGTTCCACCAGCGCCGCCCGGTCGGCCGACGCGCCCGCCCGCATGGCCGCGGCACAGGCCACGTCGCCGAGGCGGTCGCGGACTTCCTGTTCGATGCGCTGCGTATCGGGTTGGGCGTGGTCGGGCACTCCGCGCGTCGTGTCGCCCGCCGCGAGTAGGCGCGCGGCGAGATCGTCGCGGCCGGAACGCAGCGCCAGATCCGCGAGTCCGACGAGGATCTGGGCCACGAGCATCGCGTGCCCCGCGGCCGACGCCGCCCGGTAGGCCGTGGCCCGGTGTTCGCGGGCGGCGTCGAGATCGGTGGCGAGATAGCCGAGGATGTCGTGCACCATGGCGATGATCACCGGCTGCTCGGCATCGGCGCCGAGCAGCTTGCGGGCGAGGTCGATCTGTTCGTGCGCCAGGGGCGCGTCACCGGTCCAGCGCGCCAATTCGGCTCGTGCCAAAGCGACTTGGGCCAGAGCGGTCGGCCAGCCGGTGCGGTCCGCGCAGCGCTGCGCGTCGGCCAGGGCCCGCGCGCTGGCGTCGGCGTCGTCGAGCAGCCAGTACAGCTGGGCCTGGCGTGAACGCATGCGGACAGCGTCCTCGAGCGTGCCGACCTCGGTCACGGCGGCCACGGCCTCATCGAAAAGTGCTATGGCAGAGGTCAATTCACCATGCACAGCGGTACGGTTGGCCAATTCGGTGAGGGCGAAGGAGATGCCCCAGCGCTCACCGATGGCCCGGAACTCCGCGACCGCCCGGGTGAGGTGCTCGTCGGTTTCGGGACCCGGATGGCCGAGCACCGTGCGCAACTTGCCGAGTTGGAGCCGCGCCAGTGCGCGCACCCACGGATCCTCGTCGGGCAGTAGTGATTCGAAGGCGGGCAGGTACTCGTCCGTGCCCTCGAGCATGCGGGCCAGGACTCTGCTGAACCGGAGCGCGGGATGGGCGCCCAGCACCTCGCGGGCGGCCTGATCCGCCTTGCGGATCCAGTCCTGTACCTCGTGTTCGCCGCTGTGACCGGAGGTCAGGAAATGCACGACCAGCCCGTAGACGGTGCCCTTGGTCTCGTCATCCACCTCGCCGGCCAATTCGGCTGCGGCGAGCACGAATTCGGTGCCCTCCACCTTGTATCCGGCCAGCCACCAGTACCAGCCCGCGGCCGCCGCGAGCCGCATGGCCGCGGGCGCGTCGGCCGCGGCGAGCGCGCCGCGCATGGCGGCCGCGATATTGTCGTGCTCGGCTTCCAGGACCGCCAGCCAGTCCAACTGCTCGGCGCGACGCAGGTGCGGTTCGGCGGTGGCGGCCAATGCGATGAAGTAGCCGAGGTGCGCGGCGCGCGCGGCATCCCCCTCCTCCGCTTCGATCAGGCGGGTGGTCGCGTACTGCTTGATCGTCTCGAGCATTCGGTAGCGGGGGACGTCGTCCGCGGTGACCAGCAGCAGCGATTTCTCGGCCAGCGCGGTCAGCAGCTCGAGCACCTCCCACTGCTCGACCACGTCGCCGTCGGCGCAGACCCGCTCGGCCGCTTCGAGATTCGC
Organism: Nocardia sp. NPDC127579; assembly: GCF_042672005.1. Lineage (NCBI taxonomy): Bacteria > Bacillati > Actinomycetota > Actinomycetes > Mycobacteriales > Nocardiaceae > Nocardia > Nocardia sp. NPDC127579. The sequence goes on from NZ_JBHXVZ010000002.1 coordinate 779,403, forward strand.
GCCGCCGGCGAAGACGGCGAGCCGGCGCAGCACCAGGCGTTCGGCGTCGGTGAGCAGCTCCCAACTCCAGTCGACCACCGCGCGCAAGGTGCGGTGCTGGGCGATCGCGGTGCGGCTACCGCCGGTCAGCAGACGGAAGCGGTCGTCGAGACGATGGGCCAGCTGATCGAGGGTCATGGTGCGCAGCCGGGCCGCCGCCAGTTCGATGGCCAGGGGGATGCCGTCGAGCGCGCGGCAGACCCGGGCCATGGTGGCGAGGGTGTCCGCGTCCCCGGTCAGGTCCGCGCGCACGGCGCTCGCACGATCACGCAGCAGTGCGACGGCGGGGGACGCCTCGACGGCGGCGCTGTCCCTGTCGTCGGCGGGCAGGGCCAGCGGCGCGACCTGCCAGAGGGCTTCGCCGGTGATGCCGAGCGGTTCCCGGCTGGTCGCCAGGATGCGCAGCCGCGTGCATTCGCCGAGCAGCCGATGGGTGAAGGCGGCGGCCGCCTCGATCAGATGCTCGCAATTGTCCAGGATCAGCAGGGTTTCGCGATCGCGGAGCGCGGCGACCAGCCGATCCATCGGTTCGGCATTGGGGGACTCGCCGAGCAGCGCATCGCGGAAACCCAAGGCGGCGAAGGCGGTTTGGGCCAGGTCGCCGCCGACGGCGGTGGCGGCCAACTCGACCAGCCACACGCCGTCGGGTAGATCGGCGAGCATGCTGCGCGCGGTCTCCACCGCCAGGCGGGTCTTGCCCGAACCGCCGGGTCCGGTGAGGGTGGTGAGCCGGTGTGCCGCGACGAGTTCGCGGACCACCGCGATATCGGTGTGCTTGCCGACGAAGCTGGTCAGCTCGGCGCGCAGATTCGTGCTGCGCTCCTGTGGACGTCCACCCACCTCGCCACGCAGCAGGGCGACGTGCAGTTCGGACAGTTCCGGTGACGGATCGACGCCCAGTTCGTCGGCCAGGGCCTCACGGGCCCGCTGATATACCGCCAGCGCTTCGTTGCCGCGGCCCGCCGCGCCCAGCGCGCGCATGAGCGCGGCGGCCAGTCGCTCCCGCACCGGGTGTTCGGCGACCAGTTCGGTCAGTTCGGCGACCACGTCGGGGCCGCGGCCGAGGCGGACCTCGGCTTCGAAGCGGTCCTCCATGGCTGCTACCCGCAGGGTCTCGAACCGGGTGACCGCCGCGTCGAAGGCGGCGCTGTCCCCGGTCAACGGGCCGCGCCACAGCTCGAGGGCGTCGCGCAGCAGCTCGGCCTGGTGAGCGTCGGCGGCGCCGCGGGCCTGATCGAGGAGCTGTTCGAACCGCACCGCGTCGACATCGTGTGGTCGCACGGTCAGCCGGTAGCCGGTCGGCTGCACCTCGACCGCCCCCGCCGGTAAGGCCCGGCGTAGTCGGGAAACCAAGGCCTGCAAGGCATTCGCGGCATCCGCGGGCGGCTGTTCGTCCCAGATCCAGTCGATCAACTTCGCTTTCGGAACCGCCCGCCCGGGTTCGAGTGCCAGGGCGATCAGCAGTGATCGCAGCCGGGCTCCCGGGATCTCGATCGATCCGCCGTCGGCCGACCGGATCTCCAGCGGTCCGAGTAACGCAATCTGCACCGCCCGATTATGCCTCCGGCATCGGATCGGTGCGCCGGACGGCGACCGCGCACCCGCGTCAGCGCGGACGTCAGCGCGATGTCAGGTCCCTGTCAGCGGCGCTCGGGAAAGTACTCCCATCAGCAACGCAGCACCGGCCGACAAGGAGAATCCCATGTACACCTTCCAGACCCCCGCCCCGATCGCCATCACCGTCGACGTGCTCTCCGCCGCGGTCACCGTGGTCGCCACCGACCGGGCCGACACCGTCGTCCGGGTCGAGCCCGCCGATCCCGCCAAGAAGGCCGACGTACGCACCGCCGAGCAGACCCGGGTCGAATTCTCCGACGGCACACTGTCGGTGATTACTCCGAAGACCTGGCGTACCAGTGCCCCCTTCGGCGGCAATCCGACCATCGAGGTCATCATCGAGGCGCCCACCGGCTCCCGGTTCGCCGGTTCGGCGGGTGTGGGCCGGCTGCTCGGCGCGGGCGCGCTCGGCGACTGCGAGCTCGAAATCTCCCTCGGCGATATCGTCGTCGAGCGCCCGCAGGGTTCGGTGACCGCCAAGACCTCCCAGGGCGATATCCGGATCGGCGAGGCCGTCGCCGGGGAAATTCGCGTGGAGACCTCGCTCGGCGCGCTCGAGGTCGGCGTCCGGCCCGGCAGCGCCGTCCGCCTGGAGACCACCACCGTGCTCGGCACCGTGCGCAACCTGCTCGACCAGATCGCCCCGGCCACCGAACAGGGCGGCGTCGTGCACATCTACGCCAAGGCAACCAAGGGCGACATCACCGTCGGGCACCCCGCCACCGTCTGATCGGCACCGATGCGCGCGGATCGGGCCGGTACCGCAGAGGCGGTACCGGCCCTTGTGTTCGTGTCAATCTCCCAAGATGCTGCTACCGGTTGAGCTGCCGGTTGCCAGCAGTGTCAGGAGGATCAGGAGCTTCGACGACGACCCAGTGGACGAACCGGTGCTCGACCCGCTACCGCAGTCGGCGCACGCGCTGGCATCACCGGCTCCGATGCCGACGACGCCCAGGGCGATGGCGATAGTGGCGGCACTGACAATTCCGAACTTCTTCATGGAGCTTCCTACTCGTGGCAAAGGTGATCGGTGCTGCTCGGCCGTTCGGGTGGATCAGGGTGCGAGGATGCCGCTACCGGCGGAACTTCCGGTGATCAGGATGGGCAGCAGGTCGAAGAACCCGCCGGCCGACGATCCGGTGACCGACGAACCGGGCGTCGGTCCGCCGCCGCAGTCGGCGCATGCGGAGGCGCTGCCGGCGCCGATGCCGACGGCAGCCGCAGCGATGGCCATGGTGGCGGCACTGACAATTCCGAACTTCTTCATGGAGCAACCTACTCGTGGCAAAGGTGTGGATCGGCGCTGTCGCGCCCGTTGACCGCGCAAGTATCGCCCACCGGGCTGATCCCGGACTTCCCACAGTTGGCGGGATCGGGGCTGGTCAGCGCGCGAGAGCCGAGGAGCGCGAGCTCGGGGTAGCGCTGCTCCGTCACCTCGATGGCGGGCAGATCGGGGACGAGGCGAGCCGCCAGTTCATAGCTCATCGAGCCTGGTCCACTCGAACAAGTCATGCCATGCGGACCTGCCTGTCGACCAGCCGATCAGGGCGGCGCTCACCTCGTTCGACGATGCCGCGGTCGTGTGGAAGTGGGTGTCGGCATTGCCCTCCCGGTACTCCAGGTCGAACTCGCCACCGCGGTGGCGGTAGGTCTGGATGAAGGTCTGAGCGGTATCCAGCCGCTCGAGGATCAGGAAGTTGTTGTACGGGGCGGTGAGTGCGCCGAGCATCTCGATCACGGTATCGGGTGACGGGTCGTCCACGCAGGCGCCGTTCTGACTCCGGGCTCGCAGGGTCGCACCGGCGGCGGGCGCTGATCCGGGTGGGCCGAGCCGAAATCCGCACAGCGTGAGCCGCGCGGCCAATCTTTCCTCGGGTCCGGCCGAGCCTTCCAGCACGAATCCGAAGAAGGCGCGCAGCGCCTCCTCGCCCAATTCGAGTGGATGGAAGTTCAGTGGATAGTCGGCGTCGACTCCGAAAGCGCCTTCCCAGTAAGGGATTTCGAACGGCAGCCGGATACCGGACTCCTCCCGGATTCCGGTATCGGGCGATAGGCTCAGCGACCGGCGCAGTGTGCTGTTCTCCCATACTCCGACCGCGAGCGAGTCGGTCACGCTGTACATCGAGTGCGTATAGACCCGCCGTCCCGGCCGCGCGTCGAGCAGATGTGGTGCCAAGGTGGACGGGAGGTCGATATAGACCCCGCACACGACCCGCACCTCCGGATAGCACCCGATGTAGATCAGATCGTCATCGGGTATGCCGATCTCGTGCAGTGGGGCATCATCGACCACCTCGATAGCCCGGCCGGGAAAGAGCTGTTCGACCGCGGCGCGGGCGGCGTCACGATCCGGCGCCGGGCCGGAACGCAGCACCGGAATCGGATCGGTATCGGCATGCACCAGTATCGAGGTCCTTGCTCCCATCGCGTCCCTTCGCCGAGTTCGGTTGCGCTCCGGTCAGCATGTCGGAGGTTTGTCCGAGATGCTGTGTGGCCGGCTCAAAGGTCTGCAAAATCCTGCTCAGGCAGCCGCCACCTGAGCTACAGCAGGTGCCGGCGTGCGAAGGTCGCGTATTCGGCTTCCAGGGCGTCTTTCGCGGTCGGCGTCAGGGGGTGGTAGGTCGGGGCGCCGCGGCCGGGCCAGTGGAAGACGGGGTCTTCGGTGCGCCAGGTCTGGGTTTGCAGATCGCGTTTGAGGATCTTGTTGGAGCCGGTGACGGGCAGCGATGTCGATAGGCGCAGCAGGCGGGGGGAGCCTTTGGCGCCGAGATCGGGTTGGGTGGTGAGGAATTCGGCGAAGGCGGCGATGTCGAAGGTGGCGGGATCGGGCACCTCGAGGGCGGCCATGACCTGGTCGCCGGAGCGGGGATCGGGGACGGCGTAGACGGCGGCGGCCAGCACGGCGGGGTGGCGGCGCAGAATCGACTCGATGTGCAGGGCGGAGGTGTTCTCCCCGTCCACGCGGATCCAGTCGCCGCGGCGGCCCGCGAAGTAGAGGAAGCCGGACTCGTCGATATAGCCGAGATCGCCGGTCCAATACCAGCCGTTGCGCAGTCGTTCGGCGTCGGCGGCGTCATTGCGGTAGTAGCCCTCGAAGACGAGAGCGCCTGCGCGGTCGATCATTTCGCCGACCGCCTGGTCCGGGTTGAGTACCCGGCCGTACTCGTCGAGGCGGGCGCGGGCGCAGTCGGCCAGGGTGTGCGGGTCGACCACCGCGACACCGGGGTGGGCCGGGCGGCCCAGGGCCGCGGGCGGCGCCTCGGGGTCGAGCGCCGCCAGGGCCGGACCCTCGCTCGAGCCGTAGCCCTCGAGCAGTTCCGCGCCGAAGCGGCGGCGGAACTCGGCCTGATCGGCGACCGAGGCCTCGGTGCCGAAGCCGCGCACCAGGGTGTTGTCGGCGTCGTCGGGTGCCTCGGGAGTCGCGAGCAGATATCCCAGGGCCTTGCCGACATAGGTGAAGAACGTCGCGCCGAAGTAGCGAATATCCGAAAGGAATTGCGATGCCGAGAATTTCGGTGTCAGGCAGACGGTCGCGCCGTTGGCCAGGGCGGGCGCCCACAGCGCCATGATGGCATTGCCGTGGAACAGCGGCATACAGCAGTAGTCGACGTCGCCGGGAACGTGGCCGAACTTGTCGCTGGCGGCGTAGGCGATCACGGCCAGCCGACGCTGACTGCATTTGGCGGCCTTCGAGGTGCCGGTGGTGCCCGAGGTGAACAACAGCAGCAGTAGCGCTTCCGGGCCCGCGGCGGCTGTCGGCTCCACTCGGTGCGCGTCGAGCAGCGCGGTGTAGGACGGATCATCCACCAGCAGTAACCGATCCGCGTCGAGATCGAGATCGAGATCCAGCGTGCGCAGGCGGTGCATTCCGGCAGCGTCGGTGACGAGGAGCTGACAGTCGACGAATCGGATGTCGGCCGCGAGCTGAGCGTCGCCGCGGGTCGGGTTCAGCCCCGCGACGGTCGCACCGGCCAGGGCCGCGGCCCCCAGCCAGAAGAGGAAATCGGGCACGTTGTCCAGCAGGACGCCGATGTGGAAGGGGCCCGCGCGCCGCAACTTCCGAGCCAGCTCGGCGCGCGCGGCCGATTCCCGCACCACCTCGTCCCAGGTCCAGTCCGCGTCCCGGGTGCGCAGGCCGGGCCGCTGATCGCCGAGCCGGTCCAGCAGCATGGTCGCGATGTCCGTGCGCCGCTCGCTTGCCAGTGTCATAGCCGAATTCGCCTTCCCGATACCGATTCTCGCGCTCAGCGGGTGCCGGAGTGCACGAGTTCGACGTATTCGGCGGGCAATTCGTCGAAGGCCAGCTTGCGCACCTCGACCGGTCCGGAATGATAGGAGTCCTCACCGCGGATGAGCCCGTCGGCGGTCACCGGCCACAGCAGCAGTTGCCGGAAGACGACCAGATAGTCGGCTTCGGGATCGTCCACAGGCAAGCCGATTCGATCCGCGTACGCGCCGGGATAGATCTGCTTGAGATAGCCCTCGGTGACCACGCAGTCGTCGTCCACGACCAGACGATCGATCTCGAATTCGAGCACATTGCTGCGGCTGGCCACGAAATCCGCGTAGTAGCCGCGCACGCCGTCGTATCCCTTCGGTCCGATGTCCTGCCCGGCATTCCAGAAGTGGTAGGCCGGTTCGGACACGAGTGTGCGCATGAGACCGTCCAGGTCCGGCACGGCCTCGGCCTTCATATGTTCGAGCACGATGCCGAGCACGCGGCGCTGTCGTGCGTCGGTGGTGGCGGTCAGGCGCTGTTCGACCAGGGCCCAGGTGCGAGTGGGATCGATGACGGCCATGCGGTGAATCTCCTTCGGTACCAGCGGGTGTGATCGATCCTCGCCGAAGCTGTGGCCTGGATCACCCGCCGGGCGTCGCGGAAACGGGGCCGTCCGTCCGACGCGCGTCGGACAGGGCGGTGGCGGAGAGCGCGATGCGCCGCACCGTCAGCACCAGGGTCGCCGTGAACCGGTCGATCGCCGCGCCCATATCCCAGCCCATCGCCGCCTCGACGTGCGCGATCCGGGCCGCGACCGTGCTGTGGTGCAGGTGCAGTTCGGCCGCGGTCCGGCGCAACGAGCCGTAGACGCAGAAGGCTTCGAGGGTGTCGACGGCGAGCGCACCGGTCTCGGTCGCGGCGAGGTCGTTGATCCGCATCACGTCGGCGGTGCCGAGCAGGCGTTGCACCGGCAGATCGGCGAGCAGGTCGAGCGAGCCGAGGCGCTCGAAAGCGATCACACGCCGACCCTGCCAGGTCGAGGAGGCGAAACGCAGGGCCCGCACCGCCTGCTCCCAGGAGGTGGCGGCGGCGAGCGCGGGCAGGCGTTCGCCGATGCCGGTCCACGGTCCCGCGATGTCGTTGTTCGCGACCGGAAATGCCTGCACCACAGCAGAATTCAGTGCATCGGAGAGATCTGCGCCGGCACCGGAGTCCTGGATCAGCACGGCGGTGACCGGTCCGAGGGCCGCCGATCGCGCGAAACGCACACGCTGCGTGAGGATCCGCACCGCCTCGCCCGCGCCCGGTCCGGTGACGGCCAGCATTCGAATCTCCCGTGCCGGGTCGACGCCCAGGAGCCGCAGGGCCCGCCCGCGATCCGCGCGTCCCGCCTGCTCCGACAGCACCACTTCGAGCAGGGCCGGATCGCCCAGGCCCAGGTCCGCCGCGCGGCGCGCCTCGGCCATGCGCACACAGTGCCGCAGGCGGTCCACCAGGACACCGTCCAGCGGATGCGGGTTCGCGGGGCGTTCCAGCCACACGTCGGCGGCCGTATCGCAGTCACCGTCGATCGGCCGTCCGGCCCCGTCGTAGCGAATCACGCCGGACGGCCACCGCACACCCACCGGACATTCGGCCAGCAGCGCCGCCGCCCGCACCACCGCGTCGGCATTCGCGCCGGACTCGACGAATCCGTCGAAATACGCCACCACCCGCGATACCGCCTCGGCGTCGAACGCCAACGCCGAGAGCCGGACATCCGGCCCGCTCGCAGAACGCTCGCTACCGGGCTGCATGCATCGAGACATCCGGACAGATTGACCGAATCGCCGATCGCCGGGTGCGATTCGCCGGAATCGATCGACTGAGTGGGATGTCAGCTACCGCCACCGCACCCGCCGCCACCGCCGCCGCAGCCGGAACCGCTGTCACCGCCGCTGGAACCGCTGTCACCGCCGAACCCGACGGATCCACCACCCGCGCTCCAGGACTCCGAACCTCGGCGGCGGCGCGCGCGGACGTTGTCGACGTCGGGAGCGTGCACGAAGTAGGCGATGATCGCCATGGCGGCCGCGAGCCCCAGGCAGCTGAAGCCGAAGCCGATATTTCCGGCCACGAAGCCGAGAACAGCCCCGATCACTCCGATCGCACCGATGATCGCGAGAAATACCATGGTTCCTCCCCCGAGAATGTGGCGTGACCACGCGAGCAGTGCGGTCAGGCTACGGCACACCGCGACCCGGGCGCACTACCTTTTGCGCTGCCCGATGCGGGTCAGACGGTTGCGGTGGCGAGCGGGGGAGTGCCGCTGCTGGAGGCGACAATTCCGCGGACGACGTTCTGAGGATCGCCGCGACCTGTCTCGAGGACCTACGCGACCACAGTGGGTTCTCACCATTAAGAATTTCTCGAGCAGATTGCATTTCGCCCGGTGTTATGTTCCGGCCCATGGGTTTCAGATGCCTGGACAGCGCGGAGTTCGCCGTTCAGCTACCGCTGCTGGTCGCCGACGCGGTATGGGAAGTGAAACAGGACGGAAATACCCGAACCGTCGACGAGCTGACGGAGGCATTGGTGGCCTGGCGCGGTGATTCCGCCGTATCGCGGGCAGCCGCGCTGCTGTTCCCGGTCGCCACATTCGACGGGTTCGAGATGCAGCCGTTGCGACGGGAACTGGTACGTGCGGCGCAGGCGACCTGGCAAGCGGACCCGGATAGCCGACAGCGCGTACGGATACTGGGGTACTGGGCCAACCGCGAGTGCGAGGAGGAGGCCGAGAATGTCGTTGTCGAACTGCGCGCCGCCTCTGTCGCTGTGTGCGCGGAGGCCGCCACCGACTCGGACGAGGATCTCGTGTGGCACGTGCGTGCGCTCGAAGACCTGGTCGCGGCGCTGGATCGGGTAGAGGTGCCGACTGCCGGGCAGATCGCCCATGGAGTTCTGACGTCAGGTCGAATGGTCGCTGTTCTGGTTGAACTGACCGCCCGGGACCGGCCGGCCTATCGGGGGCGACTCGCGGCCGCGCATGCAACGGCGGCGAGGTTTCTGGCAGACGCCGACGAGGCGGAGTCTGCGCTGGCCGAATCGGAACGCGGGGTGCACCTGAGCCAGGAAAACCTCCAGCACAGCCCGGTCGTCGATTCCGTGCTCGCACTCGACAAGGTGTGGGCCACTCATCATCGATTGCTCGAACGATTCGGCGACAGTACGCGAGCCGAGGCATCGTTCGGCAACCACCGCGCCGTCCTGCACGCGGGTATGGCCGAGATCGCCGAATCCGGTACGGCGCAGGATCTTCGACGGGTGCTGGTTGTCGTGCGCCGTCGGCAATGCTGGGACGACGCGGTGACGGTATCCGGGCGAATCGTCGAACTGGCCACCGAGGCCGCTGTCGCCGACGATGCTCCAGCGTGGCAGCTTCTGGCAACGGCGCTGCGTGAGCATGGTGAATTCCGTTACCGCGCCGGTCGGTGTGCGGCCGCCCGGTCGACCTGGCGGCGATTCATCGAAGTCAGGCGGCGGCTGGGCGAGCTGGACGCGGTCGAATACAGCGTCGTGGCGGCATTCCAACAACTGGTTCAGTTGGCGGCTCGACTCGACAACCCGCAGCTGGCAGTCGAATTCGAGCGGTTCGCGATCGCCGAGCGAGTCCAGGAACCGGATGCCGAGCTGGCTGTTCTGGTCGACGAACTGCGAGACCACGCGTGGCGGCTGCATGCGGTCGGCTTCGATCGCGAGGCCGCAGAGGCCGCCGAACGCGGACTCGCATACGCACGAATACTGGCCGAGCAGGACCCTGCCGAACACCGGGCGACGCTCTGCAGGCTGCTCAATAGCGCTGCCGCGCTTGCGCGGGACGCTCACCGGCTGTCTGCTGCCGACCTGCGATCGGCAGAGGCAGTGGCTTTGACCGGGCAGTTGGCGCAGGCCGATCCCGGGCAGCGGTGTGCCGCAGCGGATGCCCTGTACAACCGGGCACTGGCAGTGGGGGGACTGCGGAATCGCACGGCGGCGAAGGAATTGCTGTCGCGATCCGTCGAGATGTACCGCACGATCGCCGCCGACGGAATCGACGTGCAGGCCGAACTCGCGAACGTGCTCTGTTCCGCGGGCGCGAACCACATCGACCTATCCGAGTACGAAGCGGCGTTCACGTGTATTCAGCAGGCGCGGACCACCTTCGCGCACCTCGCCGACATCGATCCTGGCAGATACCTGGGCAAGCATGCCCATGCGCTGACCTTCGAGGCGGTAGCGCACCACAGGGTCGGCGCGTATTCGCTCGCACATGATGCCGGTGCGGCGGCACTCGAGCTCTGCGCCCGGCTCGAGCCAGGTCATCAGCGTGACGGACGACGGTCGCACGCGCTGCGTACGCTGTCGGATATCGCGGCGGACAGCGGCAATGATCGGGCGGCACTCGAGTACGCGACCTCCCTGGTCGAGTTGGTCGCGCGGATGGTCGACGAGGGCAGAACAGCGCAGGCCGAGCTGATCGCCGCCCTCTCGACGCTGACCCGGCGTCAGTCGCAGCTGGGTGCGGCGCGAGCAGCGCTCGAAACCAGCACGCGCGCGGTAGCTTTGCTGCACGAGCTGCCGGAAACCGAGCGCGAACTGTATCGGTGCGCAGACATCCTGGACCGGCACGCCTGCGCGCTCACGGGAATAGGTGACCACGATGCCGCGCTGGACACCTCTGCGCTAGCGCTGACCTACGCGGAACAGGTATTGGCCGATGATCGCGGCGCGCACCTCGTCACGGTCGCGACGATCCTGAACAACCATGGATTGCGGCTCGCCAATGCCCGACGTCCGGCGGAAGCGGTGGTCTGCACAGCACGGGCGATCGACCTCAACGAAGAGCTGGCTCTGCTCGACGAGCAGCACCGCCCCGAAGTCGGGATCAGCTTGCTCAACTGGGCGAACCAGCTGATCGATCTCGAACGGCCCGAGGAAGCGCTCGAGGCCGCGCTACGCGCTGTCGCCGTGTTCGACGAACCCGACCCGTGCGGAACCCCGGCGGCGTTCGCCTACGCGCTGAGCAATCAAGCAGCGGCGTTGAGTGGACTCGACCGCCACCGGGAGGCGGTCGAGGTGGAGGAACGAGCGCTGCGAATCGTCGAACATGCGGCCGAGCACGAACGCCTCGCCTACCTGCCGCAGCTCGCGGGCATCACACGGTCGCTGGCTGCCTGGCTGTTCGCGGACGAGCAGTGGCCCACTGCCGGACAACGTTCGATCGATGCGATGCGGCTGTGGTGGGAGGCTGCCGGACACGATCGCCGTCATCTGCCGGACCTCGCCGATACCGTCGGCCGGCACGGCGACTATTGTCGCGCTCGTCGTGAGTCCGCCGCCGCCGTGACCGATATGAGCGAAATCATCGACTGGGCAAGGTGCTCGGATTCGGCTACCGATGTGCGCGAGCGCCTGGCTGTCGTTGATCTGCTCGACGAATATGCCTGCACACTAGCCGATTCCGGGCAGCGTCAGGCCGCCCTCGTTGCCGCGCAGGACATCCTGGCGCTGGTGGAAGCGGCTGTCGAAGACAGCGAGGACGACCTGCGCGCGCGGCTCGCGGACGCGCTGGATTGGCTCGCCGACGCACTCGCCGATTGCGGGCGATTCCACCAGGCGTTGCCCCATGCCGCTCGTGCTCTCGGAGTGTGGCGTCAGCTCGCGGACGAGGACCGAGCCCACCGCGGCCGGCTGGCGTGGTCGCTGTGGCACCATGCTGCCTGGCAGGCCGAAGTTCGATCGGATGCTACTGCGTCACTGCGTGATTCGGAGGAAGCCCTGCGGCTCTATGCCGACTTGGCCGAGGCGGACCCGGCGGAGGAGGAGTACCTGGCCGGTGCTCTGGTCGACCATGCTCGACATCTTGCACGGCTGGAGCGCCACACCGAGGCCCTCGAAATCTCGAACCGAGCCGTGGAGTCGTTCGAGTCCCTCGCCACATCGGACCCGGACAGGTACGGTGCCGATCTGGCGGCATGCCTGCGCCACCACGCGAACCACCTGGCCGCGACCGGCAGTATCGACGACGCCATCGATATCGCCCGAGCGGCTTCGGAGTTCATCGAGTCGGCGGTCGCGGCCGTCCCGCTGCGCTACCTTCCCGAACAGGCCGAGATCCTGGAGACCACCGCGCGGTTGCTGATCGGCCGCGACCGATCCGCCGCTGCCATGTCGAACGAGCGCGCTCAGCAGATCTTCGCCCGGCTCGTATCGGCAGAACCCGAACTGTTCGCTCCGCGACTGCACGATGATCATGTGGTGACTCGCTGAATGGTTGCGCGGTATCAGCGATTCGGACCAGCCCCTACGTGGGCGCGCAGACCCTGCGGGCCGAACAGGATGAGTAGTTCGACCGCGCCGCCGTCGGCGCTGCCCAGCCAGTGCGGCTGCGAGGTGTCGAATTCGGCGGCCTCGCCGGGCGGCAGCGTCAGGTCCCGGTCGCCGAGCACCAGCCGCAGGCGGCCGTTCAGGACGTAGAGCCACTCGAATCCGTCGTGTGTGCGCGGTGCCGGGACGAGCGGGTCCGGCCGGGCGGGAATGAGCATCTTGAACGCCTGGATTCCGCCTGGGCGCCGAGACAGCGGAATGAAGGTCATGCCGAATCGGTGGATCGGCTTCAGATGGATGCGCGGGTCCCCGGTGCGCGGTGCGCCTACGAGATCGTCGAGTGGGACGTCGTAGGCGCGGGCCAGGGGGAGCAGCAGTTCCAGGGTGGCGCGCCGCTGTCCGCTCTCCAGCCGGGACAGGGTGCTCTCGGAGATTCCGGTCGTGGCGGCGAGGGCGGCGAGCGTGAGCGCGCGGTCGCGACGCAAGGCACGCAGGCGCCCTCCGACCGTATCGAGTACCGCTTCGGTCAGCTGATCCACGCTGACCAGCTTGCCAGAACGGCAAGAACTCGTGCCAAACGCGCGAGTGGCTGTCGAGACTGGCCTGATGATCACCGCAACCACGCCTCGCGTTCTTCGATCCTGGGCGGCCCTCGTGCTCGGCCTGCTACTCGCGGCGGGGACCGCGGGCTGCGCGGAGTCGCCCGCGATCGCCCCGTATGCCGTTGCCACCCAAGGAGATCCGAGATTCGACAACACTTTCCGGCACGAGTTCGCCGATATCGACGGCGTGCGCATGCACTATGTGAAGGGCGGCAGCGGTAGCCCCGTGGTCTTGCTGCACGGGTGGCCGCAAACCTGGTACGGCTGGTGGCCGATCATGCCCGCGCTCGCCGAGAACCACACCGTCTACGCCGTCGACCTGCCAGGATTGGGTGACAGCAGCGGGTCGCCGACCGGATACGACAAGGCGACCCTGGCCCGGTACGTGCACACACTGATCGCCGATCGGCTCGGGGTGCGCGACGCCCGCGTCGTCGGACACGATTTCGGTGCGGCCGTCGCCTTCCAGTACGCGAGCCAATTCCCCGGCGACACCGCACGTCTGGGCTACCTGGACCTGCCGCTGCCCGGGCCCGCGGTCAACGCGTCCATGTACCGCGCGCTGAGCTGGCACATCGCGTTCCACTCCCAGCGGCGGATTCCCGAGACGGTGGTGGGTGCGGATGTCCGCGACTATCTGGCGCTGTTCTATCCCCAGGTGGCGTTCGGCGGCTCGGCGTTCGGCGGCAGTGCCGAACGGTCCCCGTTCTCCGATGCCGAGATCGACGAATTCGCGCGGACCTATCGGCGGCCCGAGGTGCTCTCGGGCGGCTTCGAGCTCTACCGCGCGCTCGATCAGGATGTCCGTGACACCGAGGCGGCGGCGCCGGTCGCCGTGGCGACCCTGCTCATGACCGCGCAGGGACAGCTCGACGGGGTCCGGGCAACGGTGGCTCCGCGGATGACCGGCATCGTGCGGGCCGTGGACGTGCCACGCGCCGGGCACTGGCTGGTGGAGGAGAACCCGGAGTTCGTGCTCGCGGAACTACGGCGGTTCCTCGACGGGTGAATTCAGCGCGGCAGCGGCGGGCCCGGATCCAAACCCATCGCCATGCGCGCCTTCCGGATGAAATACAGGCCACCCCGGGCGGTTTCGCGAGCGACGCGGACCTGCCCGAGGGTGGTCGCCGCCGCCAGCTGTGCCCGCGCCGTATTCATCCGGTCCACCGCCTCGCCGAGCGCGTCCAGCGCGGAGCCGTCGTCGGTGTCGAGCTGGACCAATTCGCTTCCCATTCGCTCCAGATAGCCGCGCACCTCCGACTTGGCCCGGGCCACCCGATCGGCGTTGCCGGACCATTCGCGCGAAATCCACCACACAGCCAGCCCCAACAGGACCGCGATGAGGACGAGGAAGAATAGGCGTCCCATCTGTCCAGCTTACGGCCGTGTGGTCTCAGTTCAGGTCGAGCACCGCTTTGCCGTGCAGCCGTCGCGACCGCAGCATCTCCGCAGCGTCCGCGACGCCGCTCCAGTCACCCCGCCAGGCGATACCGGGATCGAGGACCCCGGCCGCCACCCGGTCGGCGAGCCAGGTCAGATCGGGGGCCAGGCTCGCGCAGTTCAGCAGAAAGAAGCTGGTGATCGACCGGTCATGGCGTCCCTGATCGCCGAAAAACGTGCCGAACGGGAAGATCTCGTCCTGCCCGGCGGCGTGCCCCACGGCGACCACGGTCGCGCCTTCACCGAGCGCCGCATAGGCCGACACGAGTTGTGGGCCGCCGATGAGATCCACCGCGCCGTCCACCGGCGCGGTCAGCTCGCCCGGATCGGTCAGCACCTCGGCCGCGCCCAGGTTCCGCACAATGTCGCCGTGCCGGGCGGGATCACCGGTGGTCGCGATGACGTGCGCGCCGCCCAGCCGGGCGAGTTGCACCGTGAAACGCCCGACGCCACCGGTCGCGCCCGTGACGAGGACGCGCCGGCCGAGGATCGGGCCGAGCCGGTGCAGCGCGCGCAGCGCCGTCGCGCCCGCGACCGGAATCGTGCTCATTGCACCGAGATCCGCGTCGTCCGGGACGATTCCGAGCAGGCCGGTGTCGACCGCGCGCAGCTGGGCCCAGGCACCGGCCGGGCCCAGGGTGGTCACCCGGGTGCCGGCCGCCGGGCCGGAACCGTCGGCGGCGGCGCGTTCGACGACTCCCGCCGCATCCCAGCCCAGGACGGTCCCGTCCGGCGCGGACGGCAGCCCGAATCGGAGTTCGCCGTCGTTGAGCGAGATCGCTGTCACCCGGACCAGCGCCTGGTTCGGGGCCGGTCGTGGATCGGGGGCCTCGGCGACCCGCAGGCCGGCGGGAACGGAGTGGTCGACAACCAATGCGCGCATGAGCGAATGCCTTTCGGGGTGGCCAGGAGAACGAACGCTAATATGCCACTGAGTGGCAAAAGCTGTCAAATGGCAATTGCGGCCCATGGGCTAGACTCGGGCCATGGCTGAAACCGCGTCCGACCGGCTGCCGCTGCGGGAACGGAAGAAGCAGCGCACGCGTCAGGCGCTGATCGATACCGCGCTGGACCTGTTCCTCGAGCGCGGCGTGGACCGCACCACGCTCGATGAGCTGTGCGACGCCGTCGAGGTCTCCAAACGCACCTTCTTCCGCACGTTCACCAGCAAGGAAGATGTGGCCATGGCCCCGCTCCAGGATCTGTGGATCGCCTTCCTGGCCGAGTTGACCGATCGGCCGCTGCGTCCGGTGCCACTGCTCGAGACCTTGCAGGACACGTTGCTGGCCACTCTCGACCGCATGCCCGCCGACGACTGGGCCGACCGCGCCCAGCGCAGTCATCGCCTCGTCGCCACCACTCCCGCCATGGCCGCGCACAACCTGCAATTCTGCGATCGAACGATCGGCGCCGCCCTGACGATCCTGGCTCAGCGTTTCGACCTGGATCCGATCACCGATCACCGCCCCCGCCTGGCCCTCGACATCCTGGTGGCCGCCTTCCATCGTGCGCTGGACACCTGGACCACCCCCGATACCGCGACCCTCGCCGCGACCCTGCGCACCACATTCGCCGCGGTCCCCGCGGCCCTGACCCTGACCCCCACCCCGACCTGACCCGGTGGCGGTGTCGTGCACGAGGGCGGAAGTCCGTGTGCCGCTGCCGGGTCGGTGGCTCGCCGGTACGCTGTGCGGAATCGAGTCGGCTTCTGGGAGCGGTTGGGGGTAGGTGTGCACGACGGGCATGGCGGTGTAGGTCCGCAATACGGGGGTCCGCCGAATGGGCCGTATCCGCCGTACGGCGGACCGCCGAACGCCGGGCAATTTCCCGGTGGGCAGTTTCCTGGCGGGCCGCCGCCGCGCAACAATCTGCCGTGGATTCTGTGTGGAATCGGCGCTGCCGTACTGGTTTTGGTGATCGTGGTCGGTGCGGCGGTCGCCTTGACGACGCGCGAGGGTGCCGAGGACGCGGCCGCACCGACTACCACGAAGGTCCCGCTGTCGACCCCCGCCTCGCTCGGGACCGGCCTGCCGTCCGCGTCGCCCAAGGCGACCACTGTCACGTGCGTCTACAACGATGCCTCCCGCCCCGCCGACAAACCGGTCACCAAACCGGTCCGGACCCTGGTTCCGACAACGGGCGCGAACACCCTGGTGCGTATGGACACCAGCGCCGGTCCGATCGCGATGACGCTCGCCAACGCCGACTCGCCCTGCACGGTCAACAGTTTCATGAGTTTGATCGAGCAGAAGTTCTTCGACGGCACCTCCTGCCACCGCATGACCACCTCCGAGGGTCTGCGCGTGCTTCAGTGCGGTGACCCCTCCGGCACCGGAATGGGCGGCCCGGGTTACGAATTCGCCAACGAGTATCCGACCGACGCCTACCCGGCCGGCGATCCGAAGGCGCAGATTCCGATCGCCTACGAACGCGGTGTCCTGGCCATGGCGAACGCGGGCGCGGACACCAACGGCAGTCAGTTCTTCATCGTCTACGGCGAATCCCAATTGCCCCCGCAGTACACGATGTTCGGTGTCGTCGACGCGAGCAGTATGGCCACCCTGGACACAATCGCGGCGGGCGGCACCGACGACTCCAACGGCCCCGGCGACGGCCGGCCGAAGATCCCGGTCGAGATCGCATCGGTGCGCTCGGCCAACTGAGCCCGCCGCGCGGCGTTCGGTGCTTCAATCGAACCTGGAACGTGTTTCAACGGACCAGTGGGAGATAGCCATGGTCACACCGTCGATACCCGCCGGATTCGATTTCACCGATCCCGACCTGTGGGCGCGGCGCCGCCCGACCGCGGAATTCGCGGAGCTGCGGCGGGTCGCGCCGGTGTGGTGGTGTGAACAGCGGGACAGCGGTTTCACCGACGGCGGGTACTGGGCGGTCACGAAACTCGAGGACATCAAGGAGATCTCGCGCCGTCCGGAGCTGTTCTCCTCCGCGGAGAACAGCGCGATCGTGCGCTACACCGCGGACACCACTCGCGCGGACCTGGACCTGCAGCGGGTGATCATGCTGAATATGGATCCGCCCGCGCACACCAAGAACCGGCGGATCGTCTCGAAAGGTTTCACGCCCCGCGCCATCGAGAGTCTGCGCGCTGCCCTGGCGGTGCGGGCCGAGCGAATCGTGCACGAAGCCAAGGAGTTCGGGCACGGCGACTTCGTCGAGCAGGTCGCCGCGGAACTGCCGCTACAGGCGATCGCCGAACTGCTGGGCGTGCCGCAGGAGGACCGCAAGCAGATCTTCCACTGGTCCAACTCGATGATCGGCTCCGATGATCCGGAATTCGCCGACGAATCGGTCACCGCGCGAATGGAACTCAGCGGTTACGCCTGGAAGCTGGCCGAGCAACGGCGGCGCTGCCCCGCCGAGGACATCGTCACCCAGCTCGTGCACGCCGATATCGACGGCGAGCAGTTGGGTTCGGAGGAGTTCGCGTTCTTCGTCATCCTGCTGTCGGTCGCGGGCAATGAGACCACCCGCAATTCGATCACCCACGGCATGAAGGCTTTCGTCGATCACCCCGAGCAGTGGGAGCTGTATCGGGGGCAGCGCCCGCGCACCGCGCCGGACGAGATCGTCCGCTGGGCCACTCCTGTCACGGTGTTCCAGCGCACCGCGACTCGCGATCTCGAACTCGGCGGTCAGGCGATCCGGCAGGGTCAGCGGGTCGCGATGTTCTATGCCTCGGCCAATTTCGACGAGGACGCCTTCACCGACCCGTTCACCTTCGATATCCTGCGCGACCCGAATCCGCATGTCGGTTTCGGCGGCGCGGGCACCCACTACTGTCTCGGCGCGAACCTGGCCCGGCTGGTGATCGACCTGATCTTCAACGCCATCGCCGACACCATGCCCGGCCTGCGCCAACTCGCCGAGCCCGAGTATCTGCGCTCGGGCTGGCTCAACGGCATCAAACGCTGGGAAGTCGCCTACGAGTAGTCCGCCCGTGCGCGCGAGCCGGTCAGGCGAAGGCGGCGGGGTCGACCGCCGCCGCCATGGCGGCGTAGCCGGCGTCGCTGGGGTGCAGGTGGTCGCCGCTGTCGAAGGCCGGAGCCAGGCGGGCCGGAGCGGCCGGATCACGCAGGGCCGCATCGAAATCGACGATGGCGTCGTAGTCGCCGGAGGTGCGGATCCAGGTGTTGACGGCCTGCCGTTTCGCTTCGGCGGCGGGGGAGTCGTACGGGGAGCCCTGTATAGGGGTGAGGGTCGCGCCGATGATTCGGATACCCTGGGCGCGGGCCTGCTCGATGAGGTTCCGATAGCCGCTGATGAGATCGTCGGCGGTGACGGGGACCACGGTGTCGGGTGCATCGGCGCCCCCGGTGCTCAGGCCGATGTCGTTGATGCCCGCCAGCACGATGACCGTGCCGACGCCGGGCTGATCGAGCACGTCGGCGCGGAAGCGGCGTCGGCCGCTGTCGCCGAGCCAGGACGAGTCGACGGTGACGCGGTTGCCGCCGATCCCCTGGGTGAGTACCGCGCGCGGATTGCCCTCGGCGGCAAGCCGTTCGGCCAATTCGTCGGGATAGCGATTGTCGGCGTCCGGGGTGGAGCCGACGCCGTCGGTGATGGAATCGCCGAACGCGACCACGCCGGCGCGGTGCGGGAGCGCGTCGAGGACCTCGACGCCGGAGAGGTAGTACCAGGACCGGGTGGTGTCGGTGAACGCGGCGCCGGCCGGATCGGCACGGTGGTCGCCGGTGGCGCGGTAGCTGGTCTCGAATGCCTGGGCGTGCTGGGTGGCCGGGCCGGTCGGCTCGGCGAGGTAGAGGGTGATGGTCAGGGATTGGAACGGGGCGACCGGGAGGGCGGCCGGATCGGTGGCGAGATCCGCTCCGGCCGGTATCTCGAACGCGGACTTGCCGCCGATGGTCAAGGTGCGCAGGGTTTCCGGGCGGATCTCCGCTCCGGCCGCGGTCACCGCGAGGGTGGCTCCGGAGACGGTGAGCGGCGCGGTGCCGTATCGGTTGGTCAACCGGACGCGGGTGGTGGCGCCGCCGCTCGATACTCGAATCACCTGTCGCAGTGTGTGATCGGTGAATCCCTCCTGAGACCAGTTGGGAGGCATGGTCTTACTGGGCAGCTGTGGCGAAGTCGTCCAGGCGCTGGTCCAGCCCGGCGGCTGCGCCGGAGCGGTGTGGGCGGTCGTGACCCCGACGAGTACGAATAGAACCGCGATCAGGGCGGATAGGAAGCGCATTGCGAAAGTCCGTTCAGCAGAGGGGAAATCAGTGGGCGGCGGCCGGTGCGAGTTGCCGGGAGGTGGTGTGGGCGGGACGGCGCAGCACGAGCAGTCCGACCACGAGGGCGGCGGCCAGCAGTCCGGCGGCGACGGTGAAGGCGAGCCGGTATCCGCTGGTCAAGGCCGCTGCCTCGGTAGCGCCCGCCACCAATTCGGTACCGGTGCGCGCGGCGGCGAGGGTGGACAGTACGGCGATGCCGATGGCCATGCCGACCTGCTGGGTGGTGCTGAACAAACCGGAGGCGAGCCCGGCGTCCGCGGGGGCGGCATCGGCCATACCCAGCGTGGTCAGCGCGGGCAGCACCAGCCCGCCGCCGGCGATCAGTACCATCATCGGCAGCAGATCCACCGCGTAGGAGGCCTCGACCGGAAGCCTGGTGAGCCAGCCCATTCCGGCCAGCAGCAGCACCAGTCCCGCCAGCAGGACGGTCCGTGCGCCGAACCGGGTGATCAGCCGAGCCGAGGCGAACAGTGACACGCCGCCGATGGCGACGGCGGCGGGCAGCATGGCCAGGCCGGTCGCCAGCGCGCTGTAGCCGAGCACCCGCTGCATGTAGAGGGCGACGAGGATCTGGAATGCGAACATGGCCGACAGGGTCAGCATCTGGGCCAGATTGGCGCCGGAGACGCTGCGGGAGCGGAAGATTCGCAGCTGCAGCAGCGGCGTGCGCGCGGTCCGCTGCCGGACGACGAAGCCGAGCAGCAGCGCGCTCGAGATCGCGCCCAGGCCCAGTGTGCGCGCCGAGGTCCAGCCGTACTGCTCGATCTGCACCACCGTGTAGATGCCGAGCATGAGACCGCCGGTCACCAGCAGCGCGCCGAGTGCGTCGGCGCCCGCGGACAGTCCGATCCCGCGGTCGGCGGGCAGTGACTTGATGGCGAAGGCTATGGTCAGCGCCCCGATCGGCACATTGATGAGAAAGATCCAGTGCCAGTTCATGGCGTCGGTGAGCACTCCGCCGAGCACCTGGCCGATGGACGCGCCGGCGGCTCCGGTGAAGCTGAAGATCCCGATGGCCCTGGCGCGTTCGCCGTTCTCGGTGAACAACGTGACCAGGATGCCCAGCACCACCGACGACGCCAGTGCGCTACCCACGCCCTGGAGGAACCGGGCGGCCACCAGCATGGCGGGTGTCGTGGCCGCACCGGCGAGCAGTGAGGCGATGGTGAAGACCGCGTTCCCGGTGAGGAACAGCGACTTTCGGCCGATCAGGTCGCCGAGCCGACCGGCCAGCAGCAGGAGTCCGCCGAAGGCGATCAGGTAGGCGTTCACGGTCCAGCTCAGTCCGGCGGGGGTGAAGCCGAGGTCCTGCTGGATGGCGGGCAGCGCCACGGTCACGATGCTGCCGTCGAGGATGGTCATCAGCGTCGCCGCCGACAAGACGGTGAGTGCGAGTCGTTTGGAGCCGGTCATGAGAAGTGACCGTACTAGATAGTTCTGTTGCAGACAATATGTAAGGGGATTATTGGCGGGCGCGACGCGCCGCCGGTGCCTCGACGGCCGCGGCCAGGTGTCCTTCCGTCAGGGAGGTGAGGGCGCGCAACAGGTTGTCGCGGCCCGATTTGGACAGCGATTCCAGCGTCTCCCGATGTACTCCGTCGACGATCGCCTGACTGCGCGCGGCGACCTTCGCGCCCTCCGGCGTCACCGCGATGATCCGGGCGCGCCGATCGGTGCTGGACGGCCGGCGCTCGGCCAAACCGGCCTTTTCCAGGGCATCCACGGTGACCACCATGGTGGTCTTGTCCATGTCCCCGATCTCGGCCAGCTGGATCTGGGTCCGCTCCTGCTCGAGCGCGTGCACCAGCACGCAGTGCATGCGCGCGGTGAGCCCGATCTCGCCCAGCGCGGCCGCCATCCTGGTGCGGAGCACATGGCTGGTGTGGTCGAGCAGGTAGGACAGATCGGGCTCGTCGCGCTTGGGCGCCAGTGCGGTCATGCGCCCATCATAGTTTCGTTGCGGATAGTCTTCAGATTTCCGACCGGATCAGCGGTTACCGCCCAGCGAGCTCAGGGTCACCTGAGCCAGCGCGGTCAGATAGCCGGGGAGCACGGCGGCGTTGGCCGGATCGGTGGCGGTGGTGGCGACGGTCCGGATGGCGCAGCCGGGAGCCTGGACCGGCTGGTCGCCGGTCAAAGCGCGGGTGATCCAGTCGAAGGCGCCGCCCAGGCCGGTGACGGCGACGATGCCGTGCGCGCTGCCGACGTTGGGCATCTCGTCGCGGACGTAGGTGACCGACGAGCCGCCGGCGCAGTAGGCGTCCACCATGCGGTCGGTGCCGCCGATGGTGCTGACCTCGTCGTGTGTGCCGTTGTACACATAGATCGGGGCGGTCGGCGCGTGCCAGCCGCGTCCACGGGCAGCGGTGGCGGCGGCGATCACGGGATCCGCCAGTACCTGGTCGATCGGCACGTTCAAGTATTCGGCCACGGGCCGGAAGACATTCTGCCCCACGACATCACGCACACACTGATTCGCGACACCGGCGATGACCTGACGCCCGAACGGGGTGAGGTACCGATCGAGCCGGGCCGCGAACTCGGGGTCGTCCTTGGAGACCGCCGCCATGCCGAGCGGTACCAGACCGGCGGTGGCCTGTCCGCTCGCGGTGCGCAGGGCGCCGAACAGATCCACCACCGGCGCACCCAGGGCGGCGCCCGCGATGGTCAGTTCCGGTGCGTAGGCGGGCTGGAGCTCGGCCGCCCAGCTGCTGGCGATGGCGCCGCCGGAGTAGCCCCACATCGCCACCTTCGTCGCGGCACCCGCCAGGCCGAGCGGCGCGAAGTTCTCGGCCGCACGGATACCGTCCAGAGTGGCGTAGCCCATTTCGCGCGGGGTGAAGAAGTGCGCGTCGATGCCGCCGGGATCCGGTAGCGCGACCGCCCAGCCCTTCGTCAATCCGGCTGTCGCCGAGGCGATTTCGAGGCCGGACAGGCCGGAGGCAGGCCGGCTCAGCGTCTGCGACGGCGCGCAGTCGGGATCGATCGAGTCGTAGGCCATCTGAAACGACAGCAGCGGCCGCGGCCGACTCGGGCCGTCCGGGACCAGCACGGTCGTCACCGACGCGTACGGCGATCCGTCCGAGGCGGTGGTCCGGTACAGCAGTTGCCAGGCGCGCGCGGCCACCGGCAGCGTGCGCAGTCCGGGCAGGTCGACGGTCCGGCTGGCGAGAATCGTTCCGGGCCTGGTCTGTTCGTATCCGGCCGGAGGCTGATAGAAGGCCGCGTCGGTCGCGGACCGATCGGCGTGGGCGGTGGCGTTCGAAACCCCCACCGCGACACCCGCGGTCAGGGCCGCGCACGCGACGAATCGAAGAATCCGGGACGCGGATTTCTGAGGATGAGGCACGAGCCCTCCGTGGTGACTGCTTTGTCTGCTGGAGCCATCACACGGTGACACAGCTTTACTTGAAAGTAAAGCTCTGGATCGGGAGTGGGTCGCTGCCGGGTAGCTCGGCATGAGAGCCTGGTTCCGATGCCACCGACACGTCGCAGACCGACCGACGACCAGCTCCTCGACGCCGCCCGCGTCGTCTTCGCCGCGTCCGGCTACCGCCGGGCCAGCATGGAAGCCATTGCCCGCGAGGCGAACTCGACCAAGCCGACGCTGTACGCGCATTTCGGATCGAAGGAGGAACTGTTCGGCAGACTGTTCCGCCGCGAAGCCGACATCATGGAGGCGGCGCTGCTGCCGGTATACGCCGACCTGCCCGGCCGGCCGCTGCGGGAGATGCTCGAGGTGGCGCTCGGCGCGGCCGTCCGCTACGGCCTGGCGCACCCGGAGGGCGCGCGCGTGGTGGCCATCGCGATCAACGGCCGCGGGCCCGAACCGACGCTCGGCCGCGCGCTGCTGGAGCGGCTGATCGATGCCATCGCCGGCGTCGTGGAGGAGACGCTGCGTCGCGAAGGCCGCGACCCCGGGCCGCTGGGCCGGATGATCGCGGCGATGATCTGGGGCGCGGCGATCGAAGCAACGCGCGTCGCGCACACCATGGGAGTTGCCACCCCCGAACTCGTGGAGTGGCAGATCATCTATCTGCTGGGTGGTTTGGAGGCCGCCCTCGCCCACGCACTCGACGGCGGACGTCCGCCACTCGCGGACTGACCGAAGGCCGGGCCCGGTCGGACCCGGCACGCACTCGGACTACTGGGGTTCCGGATGGGTCGTCGGCGTGTGCACGATGTCGTAGTAGACGGCCTTGTCGTCGTTGTTCGGGTAGACGCGGTAGGTGAATTCCTGGTCGGTCAGCGTGACGATGTCGACCACGCGCCTGCTGGTTTCCACGCCCGCGTCGTTCTTGCCGACGATGGTGCGGGTCTTGCCGTCGGCCGACACCGACCAGTCACCCTGCATCTTGGGCGTGTCGTCGAGATTGAACATGGTGAAGGTGCCGTCGGGCTCGAAATAGGCGTAGCCGACGAAGTTCTTGACATTGTCGTTGGTCAGCGGCACCTCCGCCCCGGAGGCATTCTTCGCCGAGGTCGTTTCCCACGGCGTGGCGGCGAGGATGGCCGCGGGCGTGCCCGGCTGCACGGCCGAGGGCATCGCTGCCGCCGACGTGGAGGTGGGCATCGCGGCGGAGGTGGACATGGACGTGGTGACGGAACTCTTGTCGTCACTGTCGTCGCTGCTGCAGGCACCGAACAACCCCACTGCCGCAGCCGTCGCGGCAACCGCCACGAACTTTGTGCTCAGCTTCTGTTTATCGGTCATTGCGCCGATGCTAGTTAACTATCGGCAAATGGGGACTCGATTGTCAGAAGCTGGCGACCTTGGCCTGGCCGGTGACGACGTTGTCGGTGCTGTCGACCAGCGCCACCCGCACCTGGACGGTCTGACCCGGTGCCAGGCGCGTGCCGGTCAGCATGACCACCGTGTTGTGCCG
Organism: Nocardia sp. NPDC127579; assembly: GCF_042672005.1. Taxonomy (NCBI): domain Bacteria; kingdom Bacillati; phylum Actinomycetota; class Actinomycetes; order Mycobacteriales; family Nocardiaceae; genus Nocardia; species Nocardia sp. NPDC127579. Next base: position 803,809 of record NZ_JBHXVZ010000002.1, read on the forward strand.
GGCACCGTCGCAGGTGAGGTCGGATTGCGCGCCCCCGGCCGAGGGGCGGTCGGCCTGTGGTTCGCCGACCATCACCTTGATGGCCGTCACGCCCGCGGCGGCATCGCAGCTGTAGTCGACCGCGACGTTCTCCGGGCCCAGGGCGGTGGCATCGATGCTGGTCTCGGCGAGCGCGGGGGCGGCGGTGGAGACGACAGCCGCCCCCATCGCGCCGAAAGCGGCGACGACGAGGGCGCGGCGGCGGATGTTCTGAAGTGTTGCCATGGATCTCGGTCCTCCTGGTCGGCGGAAGTGGATCGTGGAAACAAGCTCAGACCATCCATAGTGCCACCGTGGCGCTAGCCGAACTGCTTCAGCAGCAGATCCAGGGTTGCCATGGAGTTGCGGTAGTCGGGTCGCTGGCTGGTCGATGGCATGTCGTAGACCTGGCCGGACTTGAAGGCGGGCAGCGCCGCCAGCAGTGGATCCTGCTTCAGTTGCTCGATGCTGCGGCCGCCGTCCAGGCGCACCACGAACAGCGAGGGGGCGTCGGCGACCACGGACAGCATTTCCGGGCTGATCGTGACCCAGTCGGCCGCGGCGGGCCGGGCCGGGTTACCTGCCTTGGCCTCCACCGTGGCGTCGACCTGGAAACCGACATCGGTGAGCAGGGTCGCCAACGGGCCGCCGGGTGCGATCAGCGAGGGCTTGCCGTCCATGCGGGACTGGAGCACCGACACCGTCCCCGCCGGAATCTTGATGGCCGCCTTCACCTCGGCGACCTTGGCGGTGTAGGCGTTGCTGAGCGGTTGTACCCGGTCGGCCTTGCCGACGATGTCGGCCACCGATTTCAGCTGGTCCTGCCAGGCGGTGAGGTTGGACGGCACCAGAGCGGTGGGCGCGATCGCCGACAGTTTGTCGTAGGCGTCGATGGACTGCTGGCCGGGGAAGCCCTGGCCGCCGCCGATGATCAGATCGGGTTGCTGGGCGGCGATGAACTCCAGGTTCAGGTTGTCGCCGGAGGGCAGGATGGTGACGCCCTGGCGCTTGGCGTCCTCGGCCCAGGCCGCGGGGAATTCGCCCGGCGCCAGGGTGACGCCGAGGATGCGCGGGTCGACGGATTTCACGTTCGCGCCGAGGTCGAAGAGGTATCCGGCCAGCGAGCCGTTGACGACGGCGATGCGCTGCGGGTCGGCGGGCACCGTCACGGGTCCGCGTGCGGTCTGCACCTCGCGGGTGCCGCCGGTGGCCGCGGTTTCGGTGTCGGAACTGCCGCACCCCGTGACTACCGCGAGTGCCGCGAGCAGGAGCAGGGCGAGGGCGGCGCGCCAGCGTGCCGTCATTCGGGTTAGGCTAAATCTCACGAACCGAAGGTTAGCCTAACTTTATTTCTAGTGGAACTCTCGGTCCGGCGCCGATAGGACGGCGCGGGTGTGGCCGCAGGTCTGCCGACTCGGGCGATGTGCAGCAGGGTGGCCGGATCGGCGATGCCGAGCGCGTCGGCGAGTACGCCGCGGGTGGTCAGCGAATCGATGATCTGACTGAGCGGGTGCGTGGCGTGGCCGCGGCGCGCGAGCTCCAGCCAGATGCGCAACAGCGTGCGCCCGGCCTCGATCGGCTCTCCGGGATTCGCGACGAGGACGAAAAGTTCTCCGGCGCTGTCGAATCCGCTCTGTGCGGCGAGTAGACGCGGCAGCCCGAGGCGGCGCAGCGCCGGGTAGCCGGCGAGTGCCAGGCGCAGGCCGTTGGCCTCGACCCGGGTCAGGCCGAGTGCGGTGGCGGTGAGGCCGTCGTGCCGATAGTCGGGATGAGCGGCCGAAAGGCGCAGCCAGGCGCGCAGTTCGCCGACGACGGACGGGTTGTCGAACATGTGCCGGTCTGCCTGTCGCGCAAGCGGATTCGCTGTGTCGGCGGGTAGGTAGCGCAGCGCGGCGTGACCTGCCGTGGCGAGGCCGGTGATCCGCGAGCGCAGCGTGGCGTCCAGCGGGCCGGGCCGATACGCGCCGCGATGGCTGGCGCGGCGGAACAGATCCTCGATCGTGTACGGCGTCTCGTACGGCAGACCGGCGGCGACCAGGCGGCCGATCCGCTGGGCGCCGGGATCGGGTTCGTAGTCGATCGCCAGCCCGGCATCCGCGCACGCGATCAGACAGCATTCGACGAACGCGCCCAGCGCGAGCATGAGATCGCGTGCGCCGGAATCACTCTCGGGTAGCGTGCGGGCCGGATCCCAGCCGACATCGACGTGATCGTGATGATAGGTCAGCGTCCAGGGCTGGGTGTTGTGCGCACTCGGCGCGCGCCAGAACGCGGGTTCCAGGGCACGCACGGCATCGATGTTCACGCGAGATCCTTGCGATAGAAGGTGTATCCGTGCAGCGGCCGCCCGCCCATCGCGCGAAAGTGCGCCGCCGAGGCGGGATTGGTGTGCTCGACGAAGGTGCTGCGCAGTCGCTGATAGCCGCCCGCACGCAGATTGCGCAGCAGTTCCCGGGACAGATAGCGCATATAGCCGTGCCCCTGCTCATCGGGCACCGTCCCCTTGATGATGAGTACTGCCTCGCGCCGATACCGCGACCGGGTGGCCAGCAGCCGAATCTGATTGCGCAGACCGAGATCGCCGCCCACCGCGACCAGGAACTCGGAGATATCCGGGACGCACAGGACGAACGCCACCGGGCGGTCGGCCTTGGTCAGATACAGCAGCAGCGATTCGTCGAGCAGGTAGGCCAGGCCGTCGGTCTGAGCCGCCAGCTGGTCGGCGGAAATCGGTGTGTAGTACCCGAGCCGGTCGAAGGCGGCATTCAGCATCTCGCGCAGGATCGGCAGTTGCGTGGCGATCCGCCTCTTGTCGCCCCGGTGCAGTCGCAGCCCTTCGGTGGCCAACCGGCTGTCGTCGAAGTCGAAGACCGTGCCGGGTTCGGCCGTGGTCGGGCAGATCCAGGTATCGGATTCGAATTGCCGTGTGAATCCGTATGTTTCGTATTCCGTCGGATAGTGCTCGGGATTCCAGGCGCTGTCGAGGAAGCCGCGCTCGGCGAACCCGGCCGTGATGACGCCGCCCGCCTGGTTCGGCAGCAGCGACACCGGCCCGAACACCGACGCGCGACCGTTCGCCGCGGCGGCGGAACAGATCTCGTCGAACAGTGCGCCGCCGGCGCCGGGCCGGAATTCGGTCAGCCCGAACAGCTGTGCGCGACTGCCCAGTTCGGCCTCGAGTGCGGCGTCGGTGTGCAGGGTGGTGCGGCCGATCACCCGGCCGGCGCTGTCCCGGAGCAGGTACAGCCCGATGCCGTCGCGGTACCAGCTCCGCACGGTCTGGTGCGGGATCGGCACATATCGATGATCGTGCAGCCGCCCGGGCAGCGCCAGGAACTTGCGCAGCGCACGCGAATCCGACACCCGTTCGAAGGTCATCGCCGCACCACCGGCGGTCCGGCCTGCTCCGTGGACAGCGGGGTGAAGGTCGGGATGTGCGCCATCGTCTGGTCCTCGGCCCGCCAGACCCCGTTGCTGTAGCCCGTCGGATCGGCGTAGTACAACCGGATGAAGCCGCCGGTGGCGTTCTTCGTGTCGTCGGTGACCCAGACCATCAGCTCGCGATGGTGCCGGCTGCGCGCGAAGGCGAGCATGGCGTCGCGATCGGCGAAGAACGCGATGGTGCCGAGCGTGAACGGGAACTCGTAATAGACCTTGTGCCAACGGTATCCACGCATCCGCCGCATATCCCGCACCAGCCGGACCCAGGTGCGGGTCAGGGTGAGAATCGAGCGGATGCCACGGTAGCGGGTGGCGCCGACGAACATGGCGCTCGCCTGCCCCTGCGGCGGAGCCAGACTGAAATCGGTGGTTCTCACGACGCCTCCACCAGGTAGGAGTTCTTCAGCTTGGTCATGGCGGCGAACGGGCCCGCACCCGGCTCGTAGAGCCGTACTCGCAGGTCGGCGGCGGTAGGGTCTTCCCGCAGCGAGGCGGCGAAGTCGCGAGAGACCTGGGCGAGATGACTCAGCACGCCGTCGCGGCAGGATTCGGTCAGCCGTAGACGCTCGGCGGCGTCCAGATCGCCGTCGCGCAGTTCCAGATTCACCACCGGTCGCGATTCCAGGTCCGGCAGTTCCTCCAGCGACAGACAGAACCGCGAGATCCGATCGGCCAGCGGATTGTCCTGATACAGGCCGTATTCCACGTCCTGCGGGTAGAGGTTCGCGCCCATGTAGGAGACGGTGCTGTCGGCACGGCCGTAGAGGAACAGCAGCGGCAGGTTCATCCGGTCCGCGCCGCGGTGGCGCTGGAATTCGGCCCAGCGCTCCGGATCCCGGCGCAGGGCGCCCAGCACCGCGGGCAGGGCGTGCACCCGGGCCTCGTCGCCGATGTTGTAGCGCAGTTTGGGTTGCAGGCAGTGCCGGGAGGTGATGGTGCACAGCAGTTCCGAGCGCTCGTTGACCTCGAGGAAGGTCTCCAGCGGGTTGTAGTGGAAGATCATCGGCAGCCGCTGCTCGTCGGCGCCGAGCAGGGCGCGGCGCAGCTCGGCGTCCGTCGCCAGCTGCTTGCGCAGCCAGACGGTGAAGCCGGTTTCCGCGCCGATGCCGATCGACAGGTCGCTGGCGCCGTAGCCGGAGCGCACCCGGGTGAACCGCTGCTCCAGGTAGTCGCGCAGCGCCTCGGTCATCGCCTCGCCGCCCACCATTCCTTGCAAACGGTAGGCGTCCCAGTCGAACCCGAGCTCGTCGAGCCGGTCGCGCAGATGCTTGAGGAACGGCGGGTAGGCCGCGACGACGTAGTCGTAGCCCGGGCCGAAATGCCGCAGGGTGTCGATGATCTTGTCCAGGTCGGGTCCGGTGTTCTTCACCATGGCGATCCGGGCCAGTGCGGCGCCGGTGGTGGTTCCGGTCGCCCACGCGCCCATCGAGTAGGCATTGATGACGAACAGCCGATCGCCGGGGAATGCCAGCTGCACGTAGCCGGCCGCGTTGCGGTAGATCGTGCGCAATTCCTTCGGTCCGCGCGCCCAATTGAACGGCGTGCCGGTCGAACCCGACGATTCGTCGACGATGACACCCGCGCGGTGCAGGCGGCCGCGGCGGCAGCGGCTCTCCTCGTCGTAGCGTCCCGCGTAGTTGGACTTGTCGGTCTCGGGAAAGTCGGTGAGCCGCTTGGCGTTTCCGGAGCCGGACGGCTGGAGGAAGGCCCGGTAGGCGGGCACCTCCACCGCCGCGAGGCGGCAGGCCGCCGTGGCGTGCGCCCGCGCCAGGCGGGTCAGGCTCGGATGGTAGGTCCGGGCCATCCGCCGCCACAGCGCCGGATGCGCCGTCGCCGCGTGGTAGACGCCCGTCAGTGTCCCCGAAACAGTCCGCAGCCGGATGCTTCTCGCCCGCTCCCGCGCCGTCGCCCGCCGCGTTCCCCCGGTGAAAGTTCTGTTCATGCGTCAAGCCTCGCCGAACAGCGGCCCCGCCGAACCTGTGCGCCTACCCGATTCGACTAGGTGTCACTACTCATTCCCGGTTCAGGGCGCCAGCAGCCGCCAGTATCCGGCCCACGGCAGCAGGACGACGGCCGCGCACAGCAGCAGCATCAGCCTGATTCGCAGCCTGGTGCCCAGCAGTGCCCGGGCTCGCCACCCAGCCACGCCGAACGTCACCGTCACAACAGCCGCCGCGAGCGCCAGCAGTTGCAACAGCGACCAGGGCAGCGAGCGGTCGCCGACCACGGGCGGCGCGACTTTGCCGCCAGTGGTGAAGGTCCACAGCAGGTACGCGACCGTGCCCGATACCGTGACGAACCCGAGCCCGGCGAGCCAGCGGGCCAGTCGGCGGAGCGGGCGGGTCGCGGTATCGGCGGTGAATCGGGCGTTTCGCGCGAGCGCGGTGACGGGGTACGCGGCGAAGGCCAGTAGCAAGCCGGCGAGCAGGCCCAGTTGCAGCCCGGTCGCCTCGTACCAGACCCCAGTGGACGCGGCGCGGCTGTCGAAGGACTGGACTGGTGCGGGTTCGGCGCTCGAGGCCGGGGGATCGCCGCTGGTGACCGCCGCGACCCACGCGGTGATGGTGTCGGCGTAGCCGGGGCCGAGCGCGCCGAGGGGCTTGCCGTTGTGCACGAGTCCGCCCTGATAGGCGAAGCCGTCGGCGCTGAGGTGACCGTTGTGACCGCCGCCCGGGATGAATCGCGTTGTCATGGAATGATTTCCGGACCGGCGCGCGGCCGCCTGGAAGATCCGCGCGCTTTCGGCCGGTGGCACCAGGGTGTCGCGCTCACCCCAGAGCGCGAGGATCGGTACGCGCACGGACTCGAGCACCGCCGCGGGGTCGTGATCCACCTCGGAGAACAGCCCGGTTCCGGCGAACAACCGGGCGGTAGGCATGGTTATCGCGCGTGAGCCCGTGACTGTCGAACTCGACGTCGTGGCGCACCGGAACCTGCTCCGCCGGAGCGGCATTCGCGACACCGCCGCTCAGGATCGCGACGACGGCGAGCAGCAGCACGGTGACAACCGATTTCGACGACGACACGACAGGCATATCGAAAAACCTAGTGGCGCACTCGTTGTGCGACATCGCTCTACGGAGCTAGCGGGGCTCCCGCCACGGTGCTACCCGTGTGCCGTCGCAGGAACGGCAGCAGGTGGGTGGCGACGGCGGAGGGGTCCTCGGCGAAGGGCCAGTGGCCCAGGCCCGGGAGGATCCGGACCTCGGCCGTGCGCCAGATGCGGGCCTGGGCGTCGGCGTACCGGGCGGGCAGCCAGGGATCGGCTTCGCCCCACAGCACCAGGGCCGGGACGTCGCGGGGTAGGTCGAAGGCGGATTCGGCGAGCATGCCGGAGGGCTCCCGCGCGGCCCGGTACAGCTCGAGCACGGTGCGGCGAGTGTGCTGGTCGTAGCCCGCGTACAGGTGGTCGATGAAATCGCGGGGCAGCCGCGGGTTGGCGCGGCGCAGCAGCCAGCGCATGCCGGTGCGGTTGGTCACCGCCTGGGTGATCTCGCCGAGGATCGGGGTTTGCCAGATCCGGGCCCAGATGTGCCACCGGTAGCCCAGCAGCGCGCCGGCGTCGATCAGGGTGAGCGAGGCGACCCGTTCGGGTTGCGCAGCCGCCCACGCCAATCCCCACGGCACGCCGAAGTCGTGGCCCACCAGGTGAACTCGACGCAGGCCCAGTGCCTCGATCGCGGCGATCAGGAACTCGCGGTAGCCGCCTTCGACGCGGTGGTCGAAACCGGGAAAGGTGCGGGCGGCGCCGTAGCCGGGCAGATCGATGGCGATGGCGCGGGTGAATTCGCCGACCCGGGGCAGGAAGTGCAGCCAATCCGCCGCGTTACCCGGCGACCCGTGCAGGAACAGCACCGCCTCCTCGGCCTCGGCATCGCCGCAGTGCAGCAGGGTGGTGGTGATCTGGCCCGCGCGCAATGTGCGGGCGGAGATGGCTGGCATGATTGCGAAGTCCCCCTCGATCGAGATATCGCACCAATCTGCCCGCCGCCGGCGATCCGCGACACCTACCAGGGGACGATGTTCGGACCTACCGGAGTCGGAGACACGCCGCCCGTGCGGGCGGTCGGCCCGCCCGGCGGCCCGGCCGGAGACAATGCCCGATGCCCATCGCGACGCGACTCCGAACACTGTTCTGCCTGTTCTCGGCCGTGCTGGCGCTGTCGAGCGCGCCCGCTCGCGCGGCGGAGATGCCCGTCCGCTACGACGGACCCGCCGGTCAGGTACTCACGGTGCACACCTTCGGCGCGAGTGCCACCATCGCGTCGATATCGGCATGGGATCGCGTGGGTAACAGGTGGATTCGCGCATTGGGACCCTATTCGGGCTTCGTCGGAGCCGACGGTGTCGGCGCGGCGGGCGAGGGCATCGCGCGCACCCCGGCGGGGGTATGGGGGCTGAGCCAGGCATTCGGAAATCTGCCCGGATACGGCACTCGACTACCGTATCGCCAAGTGACGCAGTGGGATTGGTGGGTCGGGGATTCGCGCTCGCTGCTCTACAACCTGCCCTTCCTGTGCCCGCCGGGCCTGTGCCCGTTCGACGAACGGGCCAGTGAACGCCTCGGGGCCGTCGGCCGGGCCTACGACCGCGCGGTGGTCATCGACTACAACCGCTGGCCCGCACAGCCCGGCCGCGGATCGGCCTTCTTCCTGCATGTGGCCACCGGCGAGCCGACCGCGGGCTGCGTCGCCCTGCCCGCGGCCGACCTCGACGCGGTCATGCGGTGGCTGGATCCGGCGCGGCAGCCGGTGATCGCCATCGCCGCCGCCTGAGTCAGCGGAAGCCGAACAGCGGGGGAAAGGCCAGGATCACGATCCAGGCCCAGGCGGCGTAGACGACCAGATACCCGGACTGCCAGCGTTCCAGGCGTGCGAAAGGCATACGCCCGCGCAGGAATCCGAACAGCAGCCACGCCGACCAGGCCAGATTGGTGAGCAGTATCAGGTTCTCGCCGAGGGCGGCGACCTTGTTGGGGGAGGAGCCGTACTCGGTGATCCGGAGAGTGAGGGTGGCCAGCACCAGCACATCGACCAGCAGGGCGCTCACCACCAGCGCCAACTGGAGCCGGTCGAACAGGGTCGGCCGCTCGGGCCGGTCGACGGCGGAGATCGAGTAGAGCAGCAGACCCAGGATCACCACGAGCAACAGGTCGAAGAGGATGAGCACATCGCGGTCCACCTCCACGCCGGTGCTGCTCAGTCCGAAACCGGCCAGCAGGGCCAGCAGGACGACGGTGAACAGCGGCGTGAAGATCCTGGTCAGCATCGGCGCGATCGTCTCGATGACGCCCTGCCTGGTCTCCACCAGCCAGGCAGCCACCACGATCGCCGCCACCGCGCCGCACGGCGCCAGCCACTCGCCGACGAAGGTCTCGACCTCGATGCCGATGGCGTCGAAGGTGCCGGCCGTGATGGCGGTGAGCACGCCGCCACCCAGATAGATCAGCACCAGATAGACCACCCAGCCGCCGGTGAAGCGGATGAAATCCATTCGGCGCTCGTGTGAGCGCCAGTCGCCGCCCGCGTAGGCGACGCCGGCCACCAGCCACAGCGCCACCGGCAGATGGATGGCGGTCAGCGCCAGTGACTGCGAATCGGTGTCCAGTGCATAGACATTCGCGGCGACCGCGCCGAGCAGGAACAGCGCGGTGAGCACCAGGCCGGTCGTCACCGACACCGCGCGGCGCAGCCCGAAATAGAGGGCCAGGGGCGCGAGGGTGAACAGCGCCAGGTTACGCAGATAGAACTCGCCGTGATCGTCGAGATCGGCGCCGAGCAGGGCGGGCAGCTTGATCGCGATCGCCGCCGCCACCGCGCAGACCAGCATGGTCAGCAGCGCGCGACGGTCGCCGGTGCGCTCCGCACGGTCACTCAGGACGAGTTCACGCCACAGCCTGGCCGAGTGGGTGCGAGCGAACTCATGCGCCCGGCCGTCCTCGGCGGCAAGCCGTTTCAGCGCGACGAGGAAGCTCTCGTCCGGTCGCAGACCGGTCGCGGTCAATTCCTCGATGCCCGACCGCAGCCGGGCATCCAGTGCCTCGCCCGCGGTGCCCTGGCCGCGCAGGAAGATCCGCCACTGCGCGAGCTGTGTATCGATCCCGTCGGTGCTCACCGGCTGATCGAAGCACACGCTGATGGAGATCCTGTGTGTTTCGCGGTCGGAAAGCGCGCGGGCGGCTCAGTCCGCAGGCTGTAGTGTGACCGCGGCCTGGGACAGCCGGGTGAGTTGCTCGGCGCTGGGCCAGCTGCGGATCTCGTAGCGCGGCGGATTCATGCCCGGTATCGGGGTCAGCTCGAGGGTCTCGGCGACCGCGGCGAACGGGACATCGAAAAGCCGCTCCGGCTCACCGGATTCGTCGTTGCGCAGGAACGCGACGTAATCGGCCTCCGGCAGCAGGTAATCCACGCCCTCGCCCCAGACCGTCAGCGTGCAGGGCCCGTCCACGGTGAGCAGGAACGAGACCTTCGCGACGAAGGCGGGTTCCAGATCGTAGGCGGGGATCTCGAAATGCTCCTCGTAGGTTTCGCTGAGCCACGCGGTCTGCCTGGCGTACTCGGTGGCGGCCAGACCGCAGCGGGCGCGATGCGCGGCAGGCAGTTGCTCGTGCGGTCCGGCCTGATCGAACGGGATCACCGTGTCGTCCGCGGCGAGGGTGTACCCCTGCGGGGACAGCGAGCGCGGCGCGGCCTGGAACTCCTCCTCGACCATGGCGTAGGTCTTCTCCAGGATCGCGGGCACGTCGGGTACCACGATCAGCCTGTCGTTCTCGGGGATGAAGGCGACCGGACGGCGGTGGCCGTAGCGGGCGCGGAAGGACGCGAGCCAGCCCGGCTCCAGCAGCCAGGAGGTGAAGTACCCGTCGCCGTTGTCGATGTAGTTCACGATGGAATTGCCGTCGCTGCCTTCGTGCGGCCGGACCAGGGCGGCCAGGTTCTCCCGGGCCGCGGCGAAGACCTCGTCGGCGGTGACGCCCCAGTCCTCGATGCTGGTCTGGAGCAGGATGGAACGGGAGTTCGGTCGGTCCACCGCGACCAGTTCGTTGATGAACGGGAAAGCCGGCCGTGACAGCGGTTCGGACGGGCCCAGCCCATAGGTGGCGGGGCGCAGGAGCGGGCGCAGGTAGGCCCGTACCTCCGGCCACCCGGGCGCGGGATCGGGATCAGACATCGCCGAGAGGAATCGGGTGACGCGTTCGTCGGCCTCGGCCGGCGACAGCTCGCGCGTCTCGCGGTAGATATTGCCGAGATTGATCACCAGATCGCCTGCGGTGATCTGGAATTCGTCCGAGTCGTAGGACACATCCCGCTGACCGCGCGCCCGTAGTCGGGTCATGATCAATGCCGCGAACTGATTCCGAGCTGCTTCCGCGTTATCCGCCACCCGGTCACCGTAGTCCGCGTGGTCCCGCTCCGCACCCGGCACATCAATCCGGGTGCCGCCGTTCGGCGAGCTCGGCGTATCGGAGCAGCAGTTCCCCGGCATCCGCGGGCGGGTGCCCGCGCCGCCACACGGCGCGAAACTTCCTGGTCAGCACCGCATCTGTGAGTGGAACCTCGATCAGGTCGCCGGTGGTGAGTGCGGCGGCGGCGACCAGCCGGCTCAGCACCGCCGGCGCGGTCCCGGTGCGCACCGTCGTCAGAATGGCTGCGGTGGAACCGAATTCGCCAGCCGGTGGCCGTGGTTCGGCTGTGGCGGCGAGCAACTCCCACACCGTGTCGCGAGTGCCGGAGCCGGGTTCGCGCCACAGCAGGGGGGTGGCGGCCAGCTCGCGCACGGTCAGCGGTGTCCGGCGGCGGGCCCACGGATGACCACGCCCGACCGCGACCACCAGGTCGTCACCGCCGAGCACCCGGCTCGCGAGTTCGGCCGGCGCGCGCGGACCTTCGACGAATCCGATATCGGCCTGGCCCTGCTGCACCCACAGTTCGACCTGGCGGGAATTGCCCACCTCCAGCGCCACCGTCACCTCGGGCCGGGTCCCGCGCAGGGCCGCGAGCCAGTGCGGCATTCGGTGGTCGGCAATGGTTTTCGAGGCCGCCACGCGCAGCCGCGGTCGGTCCTCGGCGTGCAGCGCCGACACGGCGGCATTGAACGCGTGCGCCGCGGCGAGGACCGAGCGGGCCTGGTCGAGGACGGCTCGTCCCGGCCCGGTCAGGGCGGAGCCGGTCGGGCCGCGGTCGAGCAGGCGCAGCCGCAGTCGCCGCTCCAGCGCTGCGATGCGCATGCTCGCGGCCGGTTGGGTGATGCCGTGGCGGCGCGCGGCGGCGCCCAGACTGCCCAGCTCGGCGACCGAGACCAGCAGGTCGAGCACCTCGAGGTCGGGCGTGCCGGGTGGGAGGGTCATGCGGCGATTATCCGACAGCGGGCATAAGTGCGGCTGATGAGGTGCTCGGCGATCGGCGTCTACCGCATCCCGAGGTCGGCGGCGATCGTGGAACTCTGCCCCCGCAGGGCAGCGAAAACCGAGGAGACATCATGACTTTCGTCATCGGAGCGGCCTGCGTCGACGTGCTGGACCGCGCCTGCATGGAGGAATGCCCGCTCGACTGCATCTATATCGGCGAGCGGATGGCCTACATCAATCCCGACGAATGCACCGACTGCTCCGCCTGCGAACCGGCCTGCCCCGTGGAGGCGATCTACTACGAGGACGATATGCCCGCCGGCCAGGAAGTGTTCGTGGCCGAGAACGCGCGGTTCTTCACCGAGGTGCTGCCCGGTCGAGACAGTGCACTCGGCGACCCCGGCGGCGCGTCGCGGCTCGGGACCGTCGGGGCGGACACGGCTTTCGTCGCGGGGTACGTCCAGGACTGATCACCGGGTGCTCGGCCACTCGTGGTCGAGCAGGGCGAAATCCAGTTCGGTGGACCATTCGCCCTTGAAGAACTCGTTGTGCACCAGGCGGGCCTCCTGGCGCATGCCGAGGCGGCGGGCTACGGCGGCGGACGCGGTATTGCGCTCGTCGATGCGGGCGACGATGCGGTGCAGCCCCAGATCCTCGAAACCCATTCGGAGTAGGGCGCGCATCGCCTCGGTGGCATAGCCGTGGCCGCCCGCGTCCGGATGCATGATGCAGCCGATCTCGCCGCCGGCGTGGATTCGGCTGTGCCAGAACAGGACCGCATCGCCGAGCAGTGCGCCGGTGGCGGCCGACTCGACGCCCAGCGTCAGCTCCTGCCCCTCGTCGCTCAGTCCGGTATTCGCCCATTTCGTGGCGAGGCGCTCCCGTATGGTCTCGCGACTCATCGGCTCGAAGGGGACGAATCGGCACACCTCCGGCCGACTGCGGTAGCTGAGCAGTGCGTCGATATCGGCGTCGGCCAAGGGACGCAACAGCAGTCGTTCGGTGCGGATCGGATAGTCGGGCTGCAACGTGGGCACCTGCGTCATCGTGCCACCGCGAGCTGCCCTGTAGACGCGAACGGCCCGGTCCGCTTGGTTGCGGACCGGGCCGGATTCGTGTGGCGCCTACTGGTTCTCGGGCGCGTTGATGCGGTTGTGGAAGCCGATGCCGACGATGATCGCGGCGGGGACGCCGGTCAGCACCAGTCCGGCGGCGGCGCCCAGCGGGATACCGACCGCGGCACCGGCGAGGCAGCCGGCGATACCGGTCGCGCCGCCCAGATCCAGGACGGGCAGGCCCAGGATGAGGCCGCCCGCGCCGCCGATGGCGCAGCCGAAGCCGCCGCCGACGATGGTGCCGATCAGGGTGCCGATAGAGGTGATGATGCCGAACTGGGTGGCGGCGGCGGACACGGCGTCGTCGAACGCGTCCTGGCGCACCACGTCGTGGCGCAGGCCGACCGGGGTGGCGGCGCCGGGATCCTTGACCGGGGTCAGCACGGCGCGCAGGCCCTCGACGCTGGCGTTGATCGGGTATTCCAGATCGTTCAGGGTGTAGGCGAGCGGGAGGCCGACGACCACGTTGCCGGCGTTGTCACGCACCTGGAACTGGCCGTTGTCGGTGCTGAGCGAGCCCGCGGTGGTCTCGACGACCACGGAATCGCCCTCGAGCGAGGTCTTCCAGCCGATATTGGGCAGCACCTGCTTGATGCCCTGATCCACGCCGTCGAGGAACGACGGGATGACGGGGGACGGGGCGGGCTCGGCGTGCGAGGTGCCGGTGGCGATGCCGAGAGCCGCGATAACCAGAGCCGAGGTCGCGGCGAGCTTGCTGAACTTCATGTCTTTGCTTTCCCTCAGTGGCGCGGTCCCGATTGGCGGGCCGCAGGTCCTCGACCGAGTACCCATGGTCAAGTGTCCAAGAGAATGTTGCTGAAAAGTAACTTACAGTTTCATAAGCGCCCGAATCGGACTGTGATCTAGGTCAAGTGCCGACTGATCCGCCGGTAGGCGCGCGATTTTCCGAACCTGATCGAAATTGTGACTCGCGTCACGAATTGGTAACTCCGGTCTGAATCCCGGCTAGGAGTGCGCCTCGGGCAGGTCCGGCGGGTCCGCCGGAAGACCTTCCTGAACGCGCAGGAACTTCAGGTAGTCGATCAGCGAGGCCAGTGACTGCTGCGACAGATCCATCGCGCGGAAGGCCACCGCCTCCACGCCGGGCGCGGTGCTCAGCCGCAGATACTCGATCTCCTGGCGGCCACGCTGCCACGCCTCGTCATCGGTGAAGAACCGGATGTCCACACCGAACGCGGCGGCCAGACCGGTGGCGTGCTTGAGCGACGGATTCTGCTTGAGCCCCGACCGCAGCTGCGCCACATACACGGCCGAGATCGGATAGCCCTGCGCGCTGGCCCGGCGCGAGATCTCATCGGCTGTATACCGCCTGCCGTCGGAATTGGGCATGGTGCGGAACAGATACTCCAGCCGGTCCGAGAAGGCCGAGTCCCCCATGCCGCTCTCCCTTGTATCGTGCGCTCACCGTCGAGTGAGCGTCATGCTACAGCATCGAAAACGAACGGGCAGCCGCCAATTCGTAGGCGGCGCAATGGGTGCTGAGGCGAGCCCGGGCCCGGATCACCGCATCGTCGAGCCCATGGGCGGCCGCGAGCGCCGGCGCCTCCCGCTGCAACAGGCGCAGTGCGTCGCTGATCTCGATCAGCATGTCCGTCACCCGGGTCTCGCGCCGGCGGCTCATCCGGTCGCGGAATCGAACCTGCGGATAGCGCAGAGTCAGCCACGCGTGCACGGGGGTCAGCTCATCGATGTAGGCCCGGGCCAGCCGGGTACCGCGTACCGCGCCCAGCACCGCCGGGCCGATACTCCCGGCCACCAGCAGCAGACTGGCGCCGACCTGCACCGTCGCCGTGAGCACCCGCGCCCACAGCGGCGGGATCGTCGGCCACACCGTGACCACGACGATCACCCACGCTTCGTACAGCGCGTACAGCACGACCACGCCCAGTAGCACCCCGAGCAGCGCGCGCCGCCAATGCTGTTCGCGCCGCCGGGCGCGCAGGACGGCTGTGCCGAGTGTGCCGAGCGTGTGCATCATGAGCAGCGCCTGGATCATCCAGTACAGCTGGATCCGGGGACTGTCGGCGAACTCGCGCGCGAATCCCACACCGCCCTGTTGCTGCGGCGAGGTCAGGAACAGGGCGATCAGCAGGACGCCGATCGCGCCGTACAGCATCGGCGTACCCCGCCGATCGCGCGGATCGTCGGAGATTGTGTGCGCCCAGTACAGGGTGGTCAGCGTGATCGCGGACAACCCGGCCAGATGACCCACCAGGTAACCGAGATTGACGCGGACCGCGCTGAACAGCGCCTCCGCCGGCGGCGTCAGGCAGAGGAAGCTGAGCGCGAGCAGTAGCAGGATCCCGATGGGCGTGCGCTGCCCGCGCGCGCCCTGCGGGGTGAGCTGCCAGAGCAGAGCGCACACCCCGACCAGGATCAGGACGGCCATCACCCCCACGAACTGCCCCATCGGCTAGCCGATCCGGGTGCGGGGAAAGCCAAGTGCCCCACGGATATTCGCCGACTCACCGATATCGGTATCGCTCCACAGCATGGCGCGCAAGGTCTGCCGGGCGAAGGTCTCGGCCTCGCGTTCGCTCGCGGAGTCGTAGGCGGACCGATAGCGGACCCGCGCGAAATTGTTGATCGCGGCGGGACTGATGATCGAGCACAGCGCCGGGCCGACCTCGAGACTGGTGTGGCCGTGCAGGATATGACCTGCCTCGTGCAGCACGGTATTGATCCGGGCGATATCCGGGAGGTCGGCGTCGTATTCGATGAGGTCGCCGGAGCCGGTGCGAATCCAGCGACCCGCCACCGCGGGCGGAAGCGAATCGCTGGCGAGGATGCGCACCGGAATTCCACTGGCGGCGGCCAGAATCGCGCCGAACTCGTCCAGTGCGAACGGTTGGAGCAGGGCGGCCTGGCGCTGAACCGCGGTCAACGTGCGGCGGCGGGTGCGGCGGGTCATCTTCACTCGGCGGCGTCCTCCGGGCAGTGCTTCTGAGCAAAATCTTGCCACAACCGACCGACAGCTTCGGCCCGGCGAGGTCAGAGCCAACCGGAATCACCAGTGACACGCGCAACGCCTCGCCCATGCCGTTGGTACCAGGGCGGGGTAAGGCGCTAACTTGTTCGGGTGACGAAGAGCGGTGTATCCACGGTGGCGGCGGCTTGGCAAGCAGGCGACGGAACCCCGGTGCCATTGAAGGACGCGACCGTGGCCTGGGCGCTGGCCGCACACACCGCTCTCGCCGAGATCGCCACCGGATACGGGCATTTCATCACCGTGACGGAATTGGCCGAACAGGTGCAGGAGGTATCGGGCGTGCACACCGCCGCCCCGACCCGCACCTGGATGGAGGCGATTCTGCGCAAGGTGGCCCGCCGCTGTCACAAGGCCGGGGAACCGCCGTTGACCGCGCTGTGCGTGCGGCAGAACCACACCGTCGGCGAGGCGTACAAGTACGTGCTCGAACTGGCGGCCCTGCCGATCCCGGACGATCTGGAACTGCATGCCGCCTACGCGCGCTGGCAGTGCTACCAGTTCCACGGCGCGGAAATGCCCGAGGACTTCACGGTTCCGCCGCTGACTCCCAAGGTCGCCAGCCGGCGTCGCCCGGCCGCGGCCAAGATGACCACGCAGGTCGCGCACGCCGGCGCCGAGCCCGCACAGCCCGCGCGCCCGGCGGTGTGCTCGCAGTGCTACATGCAGCTGCCCCGCGCCGGCGTGTGCATCAACTGCGTATGACGCCGAATCGGCCGACGGCGCAGCGGAATTCGACGCGGTAACCGCGGAGATCCGGCGCCCGCCGGGCGCGGGATCTCCGCGCCGGCACTACCGCTCGAAGGCGCCCGAGCCGACGGAAGCGGTGAACGCCGTCCACTGGCCCGGGGTGAACACCAGGGCGGGGCCGGACGGATTCTTCGAGTCGCGCACGCCCACTCGCCCGGTCTCGAGGAACGCGACTTCGACGCAATCCTTGGACGCGCCGCTGCGACGGCTCTTGAACCACTGTGCGGCGGACAGTTCTGATTTCACGGGCTTCTCCTTTGCGATCCTGCGAATGAGTTGGCGCCTCCCCGCCCACATCCAACAGCGCAGACCCGGCGGTCTGAGCAGAACCACGATACGACTCGATCCGCGCGCGCACTATCGATTCCGGCGTAATTCCGAATGCGTGGATCCGGCGACCGTCAATTGATTAACCGGATTAACGATTGTGTTATCACAATGCGGCGCACATTGTTTCGTACGCGGCATTTGCCGGATTCAGCCGATGTCGTGTGCTTCGACCGGGGTACTGAACGCTTGACCGTTCAGTTCCAGGAACAGTTCCCGCTCGGTGATGGAGACCGTGGCGGTGTTGCGTCGGTCGATGGCGGGCACCGCGGCATCGATGAACGTGCGGTCGAAGCTGAACACCGGGATGTCCGCGGCGCGATGAATGCGCTTGCCGGACAGTTGCGCGAGCACCTTGGCCGGATCACGATGGGTGTAGACAGCGGCCCGTCCGGCCAATTTGCTGCCACGGTGCAGTCGTTCGGCATCGGGTGCGCCGACCTCGATCCACGCGGTCACCCGGCCGGTGAGATCGCGCACCAGAACCGCCGGCTCGTCGGTGGAGGAAACACCGCCCTCGCTGAAGGTGATGCCGTCGGTGTACTCCAGGCAGTAGGCCAGCAGGCGGGTCAGCATGAACTCGGCGGTCTCCGACGGATGCCGGGCGACCCGCAACTCGAGCTCCTCGTAGACACCGCGGTCGACATCGGCGAGGTGGACGGTGAAGGTGTGCAGGGTCGCGCTCAGGGCCATGGAGCGGAGCCTACTGGGCGCGACGGTCAGGACTGCTCGGCGTGCTCCGCCAATCGATCCACCGAGGCCCGCAGGGTATCCGGGGTGGTGGCGCGGGCGCGCGGGAGGCGCGTCTCGTCGGTGAGGCCGGTCCAGTCGTAGCTGTGGGTGACCAGCGTGCGGCGCTCGTCCAGCGGCTCGAGTTCCCAGCGCCACAGATGGCCTGGCGGTTCCTTTCCGGGTTCGGCCGGGTTCCAGGCGATTCGGCGGCCCTCTTCGAATTCCACCACCCGGTTCTCCCGCACATGGCCGTTGGTGAGCGTCATCGAGAACACCGCGCCGGCCTCCCGCACGCGCTGCCCCGGCGACGCCTCGGCCAGATTGTCGTTGCCGTCCCACTCCGGCTGCCGGGCCGGATCCGCGATCAGCTCGAACAGCACCGCCGCCGGCGCGTCGATCTCCCGGCTGGCGAGCACGATCCGGGGCACATCGATCCCATCCGTCATCACTCCATCGAACCACGCACCGGCCGGGCCTGCTGGGCGGGTGCGAACCAGGTGGGCCCCGCGACGAGCGCGTGCTCGAGCCGGAGGTGATCGTGCGGAGCCAGTTCGGGCAGGGCGTCGACGGCGAACCAGCCGACCTCGAGCGATTCGTCGTCGTTGACCCGAGCGGTGCCGCCGATCGCGCGGCAGATCAGCACGATGTCCATGAACTGGCAGATATCGCCGTTGGGGTAGGTGTGCGGCGGCTGGGCCAGTACCTGCGCGATGCGCTCGGGGACGCAGTGCACGGCGGTCTCCTCGAACACCTCGCGGACCGCGCAGTCGGCGGGCTGCTCACCCGGTTCCGGAATGCCCGCGATCACCGCCCAGCGACCGGTATCGGCGCGGCGGCCGAGCAGCACGCGGCCCGCGTCGTCGAACACCACCGCCGCCACGCCTGGGAGCCAGAGCAGCTGCTGACCTGCGGACGCGCGCAGGGTGCGGATGAAGTCGGGAGTTGCCATGCGACGACAGTAGAGGGGTTGGGAAGATTGCCTGGTGAGTGCGACTGGGGATGATGTGCGGGCCGTCGTTTCGGCGCTGCCGGAGGTGGTGGAGGAATTCGCCTGGGGCATGCCGATCTTCAAGGTGGCACGCAGGCTGTTCCTGACGTTGCCCGAGGAGGAGACGTCGATGGCGGTGCGCTGCCCGATCCTGGAACGCGACGAGCTGGTGCTCGCGGAACCGGCGAAATTCTGGATCGCGAGCCACGAGGCGAACAACGCCTGGGTGCGCGTCCGCCTGGCCGCCCTCGACGACCGCGACGAACTGACCGCCATAGTCACCGACTCCTGGCGCCAAGCCGCCCCCACCCACCTGCTCCCGGACTGATCCGCCGTGCAGGACATCGGCTACGGCCCGGTGGGGCGCACGCGGCCCGCGGAGGAGATCTGGACCGCGCACCCGCCGGGCTTCCGCCGGTACGAACGCACGGTCGTCATCGGGCACGGCGCGGCCGACTGGGATGCGGCGAGCCGAGCGGTGCTGGACTGGGCGGTCAAGCGGCGCAGCGGGTTTCGTGTGACACCGCCCGAGCCGGTTACCTTCGGAGCCAGGTACCGGGTAACGGCCGCCGTCGGCCCGTTCGCTGTCCACGAGCCGGTGCGTGTCGTCGCGGTCGTGGACACTGCGTCGCGTCGTGGCTTCGCCTATGGCACCGAGCCGGGCCATCCGGTCTCCGGCGAGGAAGCCTTCGTCGTCCATCGAACCTCCGACGGCACCATCCGGTTCACCCTCCGCTCGCTCACTCGCGCGGCTCCCGCCCTCCCGTGGCGGGCCGCCTTCCCGATCTTGCTCATCGCGCAGCGCTACTACCGCCGCCGCTATCTGGCCGCGCTGGTTTCGGCGCGAAATCCCTAGTGGCGCAGGGGCGTAGCATCGGGGGGTGAGTTTGCTGGAGCTGTTGGCGGAGACTCGGCGGTTCATGGTGCTGCCGGGGAACGACTTCGCCTGGTCCACCTGGGATGATGTGGATGAGGCGCTGGCGGAGTTCGACGGGCTGGTGCGGGAGGTCGAGCGGGGTGGGCGGCCGCGGATGCTGCGGGTGTTGTTCCTGGCCACCGGGCCGTTGCAGGAGCTCGCGCTGTCGAGTGGGTGGGGCGAGGAGTATCTGGGGCTGGCGGATCGGTTCGACGAACTGTTCTGAGTTCAGGCCCGGATGGTGAGGGCCTGGGACATGAAGCCGTGGTATTTGCAGAAGTAGGGGTGCACCCCGGGTTCGGTGGGCGCGGTGAACGTCACGGTTTCGCGCGGGAGGATCTCGTAGTCGAACAGGCCCGCGCGTTTGCTGGTGACACTGTGCCGGACCAGGTCGTTGTTCACGACGGTGACTGTCGCGCCGGGGGTGATCGGCCGGCTCGCGCTGAAGCTGCGCTCGTCGATGGTGATGGTCATGGCGACCACCGGGGCCGGTGCGGGCAGCGGGGGCGGGTCGGGCGGCGCGGACTTACCGCAGGCCGCCGTCAGGGCCAGGGTGAGCGCTGTCGCGGCGAGCGCGATCCGCTGTCCGGGTAACGCCATGGCTGCCTCCTGAACGTTGGCGAACCTCGGATCGATGGTAGACCGGTTCGGCCCCGGCGCCCCCTGATCGGCGCCGGGACCGAACCTGTGTTCGGCTCAGGGCGCCGGTGCGGTCATCCCCTCCACCGCGCCCGCCGCGGCTCCGGCGGCCGCACCGACCAGGGCGAACGGTGCGGCGACCATGGCGTAGCCGAGGGCGGCGCCGATGACGGGCACCACCACCAAACCGATCGGCGCGAACGGCAGGCCCGCTACCAGCCCGGCGACCGCGCCGATCAGCGCACCGGTGGACGCGACCGGCGAGGCGACCACGCTGCCCACCGCGGCGCCGACGGCGGCCGAGCCCAGCGTGTCGTCGGCGACCCGCTCGGCCCGCCACTGTTCGAGCCCGGCCGACTGCAACGCGCCGGCGAGCGCGCCCTCGGCATCGGTGGCCGCGCCGTTGATCTGGGCGGCGGTCTCGACCGGCAGCCACTCGGGCCGGTCGACCTGGGTGTCACCGATGCGAATCCGGTTCTGCTCGGGGATGATCGGCGGCTCGACAACCTCGGCCACCGGCGCCGGCTGCGGCGGCGCGGGCACGAACGAGCGCAGGAAGGCGAGTGGATCCGGCGCCGCGGGCGCGGATTCGGCGACCTGCTGGTTCGGCTGCGGTGGTTCGGCACTCGCGGCGCCCGCACCGAATACCGCGATCGCCAGGGGTACGGCGCAGACGGTGAGCGTGACGCGGAGGGATCTGACCGGGACTTCGGACTGTGCGCCCATGAATGACCTCATTCGAACGACGATGCTTACACACCAACATTCGGAACAGCGGCCGTTCCGGATCGGACGAGACTTGTCGGGGCGGCGTCGTAGTCTCGGGTGCGCCGCAGGAACTCCAGGAGAGGCAGGCCGATGGGTGACGAGGAACGTGCCGGCGTCAAGCTGACCAATCTCGACAAGCCGCTGTTCGACGGTGCCGAGGCGACCAAGCGCGATCTGGTCGATTACCTCGACTCCGTCGGCGACCGCCTGGTGCACCAGCTGCGGGGCCGCCCGCTGTCGGTCATCCGGATCCGGCCGGGCCAGGAGCCGTTCATGCAGAAGAACCTGCCCAAGTACACCCCGGAGTGGGTGCCGCGGGTGCGGGTGTGGGCGGAGAGTTCCCATCGCGAGATCACCTATGCCCTGTGTGAAGACACCCGCACCCTGCTGTGGTTCGGCAATCAGCGCGCCATCGAATATCACCCGACCCTGCTACCGGCCGATCACTCCGCGGGCCCGACGCATCTGATCCTCGATATCGATCCGCCGCCGGGGCAGCCGTTCCGGCAGGCGGTGCTGGCCGCGCGGCTGATCCGGCAGGCGCTGGCCGACGACGGGCTGGCCGGTGCGGTGAAGACGAGCGGAGCCAAAGGGCTGCACATCTTCGTGCCGCTGGTGCCCGGGTTGTCGATCGAGGATGTCGCGGCCGCGACCCGCGCGGTCGCCGCGCGTGCCGAACGGCTGGATCCGGCGCTGGCCACCACCGCGTTCATCGTGGAAGACCGCGCGGGCAAGGTGTTCCTGGATTCCACCCGGGCGGGCGGTGCGACGGTGGTGGCCGCCTACAGTCCGCGGATCCGCCCGGGCGTCCCCGTCTCCTTCCCGCTGGCGTGGTCCGATCTGGACGACATCACCCCCGCCGATTTCACGATCCGCACGGCGCCCGGCCTGCTCGGCGACCACGATCCCTGGGCACGCGAGATGCCCGCTCCGCAAACCCTTCCGGCGGATCTGCTGGCGGAGGGGCACACGATTCCGGTGGCCCGGGTGCAGGCCATGCACGAGGGCAAGCGCCGGGCCCGGGCCGCACGGCGACAGGACGAGGCCCAGCCGCGCTAGCGTGGGGGCCGTGCGTGCCCCGAATGTCCTTGCCTCGAACCGCGTTACCGCCGACTGGTGCGCGTCGGCGCCGGCTGGTGATTTCGTACTGTCCGGGGTCGGCGTGTGGCCGCTGCTGGCGATCCTCGCCGACGCGGCCGAGGGTCCTGCCCGCGCCGAGCTCGCGCGTGTCATCGGGGTTCCGGTCACTGCCGCTCGCGAATCGGCACTGGAATTGCTCGAGGTGCTGGCGACTTCATCGTCCACGGCGGCCGCGCTCGGTGTGTGGGCGAAGGCCGATCTGCCGTTGCGCGCGGACTGGGCGGGCAACCTGCCCGCGGGTGTGGTGCAGCGGCTCGGTGGCCAGAACGCGCTCGATCGCTGGGCGAGTGCACACACACGCGGCATGATCGAGCGGTTCCCGCTGCGGATCACCGACGCCACCGTGCTGGTGCTGGCCACCGCGCTGTTCGCCGAAACCGCCTGGCGCACACCGTTCCAGCCCGCCGGACTCGCGCCGGTCGCGGGCCCGTGGGCCGGGCATCGCGGTGTGGCGCTGTCGCGGCATTCCGCCGATGCGGGCGCGGCGGCGATCCTGGACGGTCCGGCGCCGGTGACCCGGGTCGTGGTCGAGGGCGTCGATGATCTGGATGTGCACCTGCTGCTCGGCGCCGCCGAACCGGGCGCGGTGCTGGCGACCGGTCTGGCCGCCCTGCACGGTGCGGTCCCGATCCGGGGTGAGTTGCCGCCGGGCACACAGGGGCCCGGGCTCACCGTCCTCGAGCAGAGCAGCGCGACTCCGCTCGATTATCTCCGAATCACCGTGCCGCCCTTCGATATCCGATCATCACATGATCTGCTGGAGCATCCCGGGCGCTTCGGCCTGGATGCCGCGACCCGAGCCGAGCTCGACAACTTCCCGGCGATCAGCCCGATTCCACTGTTCCTCAGCCAGGGCAGGCAGGATGCGCTGGCGCGGTTCTCGGCCAAGGGATTCAAGGCGGCGGCCGTCACCGCCTTCGCCATGGCTCCCGGAGGCATGCCACCCCCGCCCGGTTACACCACTCGGCTGGTGCAGGCCACCTTCGATCGCCCGTTCGGCTTCCTGGCGGTGCACCGGCCCACCGGACTGGCGATTGTCGCGGGATGGGTGGCCACGCCGCCCGCGCCACCGCCGGAGGAGGAGGACGACACCGTGTATCCACCGGGTGCGCCACGGCCGGTGCGCCACCCGGTGATCTGAGCCGGCGAGTTGCCAGGGCATTAGCTGACCGGGTCCGCACCGGCGGATACCGTGGCCCGCGCGTTGGCGGAGCTGTTGCGGGTACGCCGCTTTCGCCGATCTCACACCGAAGATCCTTCGGCGGTGCGGGCGGCTGTCCCCATTCACCCTCCATCTGCCCGCGAGTTATGCAATGTTGGTACTGCGCAACGGCATTGAGGAGATGCCGCGGGTCGCCGTGAAGGCGTCGGTCAAGGGAGTGTGGCGAACATGTCGTCGGCGTACGCATCCGAGCCAGGTGGCCGAACCGGCGCGCGTCAATTCGGGGGGCGCGCCGGCCAGGCCCGCCGCGGTGTCCCCCTGTGGCCGGGCATGATTCCGCTGCACCAGCAGGTCGGGCAGCGTGCGGTGCCGCCCCGCTCGGCCGCGGCACGAGTTCGCGGGGAGGGCGCGGAGCCGTTCGCCACCGCGCAGCGCGCGACTCCGCAGCGCATCGAGCCGCGCCGGCCGGTCCGGCAGGTGGACCCGCATCAGAGTTTGTGGCCCGCCCGGGCGAGCCGTCCGCACAGTCACCGCAAGCGTGGCCGGCGTCCGTGGTTCATGGTGTCGGTGGCCGGCGGAGCCTCGCTGGCCGCCGTCGCGGTCGTCGCCGTCTACACCGCGCAGGCCTCCGGCCCGACCGAGTCCTCGCCCACGGTCGTCGGCGCGGCGCTGGGCGGCGGGCCCGGCTGCGAGGCGGCCCGCACCGGGGAGTTCGTGCGCGGCAACGGCGTCGGCTCCACCGAGTCCGGTCCCGATGTCATCCTGGCCTTCCAGCACGCCTACTACGTACAGCGGTCCGGCGCCGCCGCCCGGGCGCTGACCGCGCCCGACGCGCTCGTGCCCGCCGCGGCGATGATCGACAAGGGCATCGCATCGGTGCCGGAGGGCACTCGGCACTGTGTGCTGATCACCCCCATGCCCGACGGTCGCTTCGATGTCGTCATCACCGATATGCGCCCCGATGCCTCGGTGCGCACATACCGTCAATTCGTCACGGTGGCAGTCGAGGACGGCGCCATGGTGATCACCAGGATCGCCCCGCCGACCTGACCCGCCGCACGCCCGATTTCGAGGTAGTCTGGCCGCCGCGGGTGCCGGACGATCTCAGAGAGCGGTGATGGATGGACGAGCAGCTTTCGGAAGCCGCGACGCGGACGACCACGATCGGGGTCCGGGTTCCGGCCGAGATCGAGCAGCTCACCATGCTGCGCGCACTGGCCGAAACCGTCACGCTCATAGCGGATTTCGGGATCGACGAGGTGACCGACATCCGGCTCGCCCTGGACGAGATCGCCACCGCCCTGATGCTGGGCGCGGTACCGGGTTCGCAGATCGATGCCACGTTCACCTATCAGGGGGGCGCCATCTCCGTCGAGGTGTCCGGCGTCGCGGCCGACGATACTGCCCTGGATCGGGGCAATTTCGGCTGGCATATCGTGCAGACCCTGACCGATACCCTCTCGGTTGCCCAAACTGGTTACGACGCAACGGTTTCCGGGTACCCCACGGTCGTTGTCTTCACCTGGCTCCGGGGTGGGGCCAGCGATGAGCGATGAGGCGCGCTCGCCTCGTCGGCGCGGCGGTGACAGTTACGACAATATCGAGCCGCTGTTCGCCGACCTCGCCGCACTCGATCCCGGGGATCCGCGTCGGCACGAGGTCCGCGAGGAGCTGATCCGGCGGTGCCTGCCGCTGGCCGAGCACATCGCGCGCAAGTTCACCGGGCGCGGCGAGAACTTCGAGGATCTGCTGCAGATCGCGCGGGTCGGCATGGTGGCCGCTGTGGACCGGTTCGATCCGGCGCACGGCGCGACCTTTCTGTCCTTCGCCATCCCCACGATCATGGGCGAGGTCCGGCGGCATTTCCGCGATCATGCCTGGGCGGTGCGGGTGCCGCGGCGGCTCAAGGAGATTCAGCAGTTGATCGGCCCGGCGGTGGAGGAGTTGTCGCAGCGGCTGGGCCGCATGCCCAAGGCCAGTGAGATCGCCGGGGAACTCGGCGCCGATCTGGTCGAGGTGACCCAGGCGCTGATCGCCCGCAACGCCTATCAGACCTCGCCCCTGGACGCGACGACCGATGGCGACGACGACGGCGGCCCGCTCACGCCGCTGGACACGCTCGGCGCCGACGACCCGGAGTACGCGCACGTCGAGGACTATCTCGCGGTCCGGCCGCTGATCGCGGCCCTGCCCGAGCGGGAGCGCCGGGTGCTCATCCTGCGGTTCTTCGAGTCCAAGACGCAGACCGAGATCGCCGAGCAACTGGGTGTCTCGCAGATGCAGGTGTCGCGGATTCTGTCCAAGACGCTGAGTACGTTGCGGGAACAGGCGCTGCGGGATTGACCGCGCGATTCATACGCCGTATCCGCCGTCCACATCCAGTTTCTGGCCGCTGATGTACCCCGCGCGATCCGAGGCGAGGAAGCACACCGCCTCGGCGATGTCGGTGGCGGTGCCGAAGCGGCGCAGCGGGATATTGCCGCGCGCCACCGCCTGCGCGTGTTCGTCGAGATCGCCGGAGGCGAACAGCCGTTCCGCCATGCCGTCGGCGGTCATGCCCGGTCCGACGCAGTTGGCGCGGATACCGAAGCGACCCTCCTCGGCGGCGACCGCGCGCACCAGCGCCTCGACCGCGGCCTTGGGCGCGCTGGACAGGCTGTCGCGCACCGGGAAGCGCGCGGTGGCGGCGGTGGTGACGGCGACGACGCTGCCGCGCGCGGCGCGCAGCGGCGGCAGCGCGGCGTGCAGGGCATTGAAGAATCCGGTGGCGTCGTCGGTCAGCTGGCGCCGGAACTCGGCGGGGGCGACCCGGCTCAGATGGACCATGGGCACGTGCGGTCCGGCGGCGTAGACCAGGGTGTGTATCCCCGCGCACCGCGCGGCGACCTCGGCGACGACCTCGGCCGTCTGCGCGGCGTCGGACAGGTCGAGTTGCCAGGCGGGCGCGCGGCGACCGTGCCGCGCGGCGGTGGCCCGCAGGGATTCCAGCGGGCCGGCCGAGCGGTGGTAGGTCATCGCGACGTCGCTGCCGCGTTCGAGCAGCAGCGACGTGATCGCCTGTCCCAGTCCGCCGCTGGCGCCGAGTATCAGCGCCGCGCCGGTGCGGTTCGCGAAATCGTCCATGTCGCTGCCTTCCTCGGACCGGCCGCGGATCGGCGGTCCGGGCGTCATTGTGAGCCGAGCGCAGGCTGCCAAGCAAGTGCTTGGTCAGGCGGCCTCGGGTTCGCAGCCGAAACGGCCCCGATAGATATCGCGGGCCGGACGCCGGGTGCGCGGCCGGTGCCGGATCGGTGGCTTCGGGAACTCGGGCGTGGGCGGTGGCGTGTACTCGATCGGATCGGGGTCGATATTCCGGATTCGCGCGATGTCGACCGCGAAACTCCGGCGGGGGATCTGCATGCGCCCAGATTAGGCGCGCGACGAGCCCGCCGGTACCGGTGGTTCTACCCGGATCGTGAACGTAATGCACACTAGGGCAACGGGATTGAACTCCTTCCCGTGTCGGGCCGCGGAAACGTCCCGGCTGCGCCTAGGGTGGGCGCTATGCGGGCGATTGCGTACAGCGAATTCGGCGGGCCGGAGGTACTGCGGGTCGTCGAGGTCCCGGTGCCCGAGCCCACCGGCGACGAGGTCCGGGTCGCGGTCCGCGCGGCCGGGGTGAACCCGGCCGATTGGAAGATGCGCTCCGGCGCACTGGTTTTCGGCGAGCCCCGATTCCCGCAGTTCCCCGGCGGGGAGATCGCCGGATTCGTCGACGCGCTCGGTCCCGACGCGCACGGTCACGCCATCGGCGATCAGGTGTTCGGGTGGGCGCGCAGCGGCGGCTACGCGGAGTACGCGTTGAGCAGCACCCTCGCGCGTAAGCCCGAGGGGCTGGATTGGTCCGAGGCCGTCGCGCTGCCGGTCGCGGTGAGTACCGCGGCCAAGGTGCTCGAGCAGCTGGCCCTGCGTTCCGGGGAGACGCTGCTGATCAACGGCGCGTCCGGTGCGGTCGGATCGATGGCGGTGCAACTCGCGCTGTCCGAGGGCGTCACGGTCATCGGCACCGCCTCGGCGCGTAATCAGGAGCTGGTGCGCTCGCTCGGCGCGATCCCGACCACCTACGGCGACGGGCTGGCGGATCGGGTCTGGGCGATTGCTCCGCGCGGGGTGGACGCGGTCTTCGACATCGGGCACGGCGCGCTGCCGGCCGCCATCGAATTGCGCGGCAGCACCGATCGCGTCATCACCATCGCCGACCCCGCGGCCGCGCAGCTGGGTGTCACCTTCGCCAGCGGCTCGGCCGGGCCGCGTCCGATCGCGCTGGTCGAGCAGGTCGCCGAGCGTGTGGTCACCGGCGAGTTCCGGCTGCCGGGCGCGGCCCGCACGTTCACCCTCGACGAGGCCGGACTGGCGCAGCAGGAGATGGAGCAGGGGCGCGGGCCGGGCAAGGTCGTCCTGCTGGTCAATTGAGGTGTAGCGACCGTCACTATCTCGCAGTGATCTCGTACACATAACGAGCATATAACGACATTGATGTAATTCGCGTACCGCGCGGCTCTACTTGCGGCGATGCCGATATGTCCGAAATTCGCGTTCGTCAAACGTGGAGAATCGGGAAATGACCCGACCGCGATTCTTGGCTACGGTCGTTGGCGGCTCGAATACAGACGAGTCGCGACTCGACCGCCGACGACCGGAATCTCCGCCCCGCGGTACGAGGATCCCCGAGTTTCCCTGGGGGCGGAGACCTGGCTGACGTAGCGCCGGGACGGCTCCGCGCAGGGCAGGAATCCTCTTATGTCGTTTATGCGTAATGTCAGCACGCGTGCCCTCGGCCTGACCGCGATCACCGCCGCCCTGGTGGCTGTTCCGTTCGGCCTGTCCACCGCCACCGCCTCGGCCAACAACTGGGATGCGGTCGCGGCCTGCGAGAGCGGCGGCAACTGGGGCACCAACACGGGCAACGGTTACTACGGCGGCCTGCAGTTCTCGCCGTCCACCTGGGCCGCCAACGGCGGCACCGGCAACCCGGCCGATGCCAGCCGCGAAGAGCAGATCCGCGTGGCGGAGAGCGTGCTCGCCACCCAGGGACCCGGCGCCTGGCCGGTCTGCGGCGCCCACCTCTGAGTTTCGCCGAACCAGTTCGATCGACGCCCCTCGCCGCCGCGGTGGGCGTCGATCGCTGTCACAGGCCCGGCGTGGGCTGGCCCAGATACATATAGCTCTTCTCCTCGACCCGCCGCGCGATACGCCATCGGCCCTCGACCCGCGCGAAGGCGTCGAGATACCACAGGCCGCAGAACATGAGTGTCTGATTGCCGTCGCTGTCCTTGATCACCATCGGGTTGTGGCACATGGTGCGGGCGGTAGCGGTATCGCCGTCGACGGTGATCGACGAATTGCTGACCAGATGTTGGTAGGCCGGGAAATTCGGCAGGGTGGCCGCGAGGAATTCTTTGGTCGAGGCGAGATCGCCGCTGGCGCCCCCCATCGCCGAATAGTCGATATAGGCGTCGGCGGTGAAGATGTCGTCGAGCAGATCCCACTGCCCGGTATCGACCGCGTGAGAATAGCGAACCATCAGATCCTCGATCTCGAGCCGATCCGAAATCTCCTGCAACGACAGCATGGTGCCTCCGAAGTGCTTGGTGCGTGAGGGTAATCGGAGCAGGACCGCGCCGCCGAAGCAAGAGCGAACCTCGTCGCGCGGAGGTCGAATTCGCGCGAACGGCGCGGCGGTGCGGTTAGGTTGGGACGATGCGCGCCGCCCGGAAACGCCAGCCCGCCGCGTTCGATGCCTGGCTGGTTCGCCACAGTGCGCGCGTGCGCCCCTCCCCGGCCGATCGGATGCTGCGCGGGCTGAGCACCAGCGCGAACCACAATCGGCTCTGGATCGGGGTCGGGGCGGCCATGGTGCTGCTCGGCCCGCCCGCGGTGCGCCGCGCCGGCGCGCGCGGTCTGGCGGCGGTCGGTGTGGCCAGCGGGGTCGCGAACGGTATCGCCAAACCGCTGTTTCCGCGTCGACGACCGCCGGACGAGTCGGTGCCGTTCGTGCGCCGGCTGGTGAAACCACCGGTGTCGTCGTCGTTTCCGTCCGGGCACTCGGCGTCGGCGGCCGCGTTCGCGACCGGTGTCGCCATCGAGTCGCCCCGTGCGGCGCTGGTGGTCGCGCCGATCGCCGCCGCGGTCGGATATTCGCGTGTGCACATCGGGGTGCACTGGCCCTCGGATGTGGTGGCGGGCGCGCTGCTCGGGTCGGGGATCGCGCTGGCCACCCGCCGCTGGTGGGCGGTGCGCGAGAACGTGCCCGCGCGGCTCGGACCCGCCGCGCCGGTCGAGCCGTTGCCACGCGGCCGGGGCCTGCTGGTCGTGGTCAACCCGCAGGCGGGAGTCGGCAGTGGCGCGAGTTACGACGCGGGCCTGCTGCGACAGCGGCTGCCCGACGCGAAACTGCTGGATCTGGATCCGATCGCCGGGCTCGACAAGCAGCTCGCGGAATCGCCGCACCGCGACGGTATTCGCGCGATCGGTGTGTTCGGCGGTGACGGCACGGTCTCCACGGTGGCGGATTACGCCGTGCGGCACCGGCTTCCGCTCGCGGTGTTCGTCGGCGGCACACTGAACCACTTCGCCCGTGACGCGGGTGTGGATGACATCGACGCCATTCTCACCGCCGTCGAGAGCGGGCGGCTGGCGGCCTGTGACGCTGCTACCGTCCGCGTCGACGACGCCGAGTCCCGCACCTTCGTCAACACCGCGGGACTCGGCGCCTACCCGGACTTCGTACGACTGCGCGAACAGTGGCAGGAGCGGCTGGGCAAATGGCCCGCTGCCGGTCTGGCCCTGCTGCGCGTCCTGCTCGGCGCCGAACCGCTACGCGCCGAGATCGACGGCCATCCCACCGCGCTGTGGGCGCTGTTCGTCGGCAACGGCCGTTACGACCCGTCCGACCGGATCCCGCGCTCGCGCCCGGACCTGCACCACGGCACGCTCGACATCCGCTGGCTGCGCGCCGACGTGCCCGCCTCGCGCCTGCGCCTGTGCTACGCCGTCCTCACCGGCACGCTCGGCCGCTCCCCGGCCTACCGCCGCCGGGCGGCCCATCACCTCGTGGTGCGCACGTCGTCCTCGGCGCTGGCCACCGACGGGGAGGTGGGCCGCCACGGCCGCGTGTTCGTCTTCGACAGTCGCCCGGACGCGCTCACGCTCTTCCATCCGGGCATCGCGGGACAGACCACTCAGTAGCGAGACGCGGCCGGGGCGTCGGGATCGATCGGATCCATGACGGCGGTGTCGACGATCGGATCCAGCACCGCTGTATTCGTCAGCGGCGCATCGGGAACCGGCGGTTTCAGCAGTGTCTCGGCATCGGGGACGCCGGTGCCGCGCAGCGATGTGCCCGCGGTCTCGCGCAGGAACGACCACGCGACCAGGCCGATCAGGGACGCGCCGATCATGTAGGCCGCCGGGAACAGTGCCCAGCCGGTCTGCTCGATGACGGCCTCGTTGACCAGCGGGGCGGTGCCGCCGAAGGCGGCCGTGGAGACGTTGTAGCCGAGTGCGAAGCCCGCGTAGCGCACGTGCGTGGGGAAGATGGCCGGGAAGGTGGAGCTGATGGTGGACAGCTGCGGGACGTAGAACAGCCCGAGCACGATGAAACCGAGGATGGCCCAGGCGATTCCCTGTCCCATCAACCAGTACATCGGCAGCGCGAGCACGGACAGGCCGATCAGCGAGACCAGCCACAGCGGGCGCCGCCCGACCCTATCGGACAGGGCGCCGAAGAACGGCAGTGTCAGCATCATGACCAGCTGGCCGATCAGCATCATGGCCGTGGTGGTGGATTCACTGACGCCGACGGTCTTCTGCAAGTAGGTCGGCTGATAGGTCAGCAGCGTGTAGTTCACCACGTTCAGGGCGACGACCAGGCCGATCAGGGTGAGGGTTTCGCGCCGGTAGGTGGTCAGCACCTCGATCAGGCCGCCGGGCGGATGCGGGCGATCGGCGACCTCCTCGAACACCGGGGACTCGTCCAGTTTGGTGCGCAGGTACCAGCCGATCAGGCCCAGCGGGACCGCGATCAGGAACGGGATCCGCCAGCCCCAGTCGTGCATGGCGTCCGACCCCAGGACCAGCTGGCAGGCCAGCACGGTCGCCGAGCCGCCGACGAAGCCGAACAGGGTGCCGAATTCCAGGAAGCTGCCGAGGAAGCCCCGTTTGCGGTCGCTCGCGCATTCGGCGAGATAGGTTGCGGCGCCACCGTATTCGCCGCCGGTGGAGAAGCCCTGGACGACGCGCAGCGCGATCAGCAGTACCGGCGCGGTGACGCCGACGGCCGCGTGGGTGGGCAGCAGTCCGATGGCTCCGGTGGCGGCGGCCATGAGCAGAATCGTGGTGCCCAGTACCGCTTTTCGGCCGATCCGGTCGCCGATCGGGCCCCAGACCATGCCGCCGAGCGGGCGCAGCACGAAGGAGATGGCGAAGCCGAGCATGGTGCCCAGGGTGCCGAGGTCGCCGGGAAAGAACGCGTCGGTGAGATAGGTGGCGGTTGCCGCGTAGACGCCGTAGTCGTACCACTCGGTCGCATTGCCCATGGCGGATGCGGCGACCGACTTGCGTAGTTGTTGTCCGGACCTCGGGCCGCTCGGATCTGTGGCTGTGGACGCGGTCATTCGTACCTCCTTCGGCCCGCCCCCGACGGACCTCTTTCGGTTCTCGCCGGCCGTGCCTCCCGGATCTCGGGCAGTACACGACACAGAAGAAACCGTTACCCAGGACGGCCGGGCAGCAAACCCGGGGTGGGGTAGGGGCTGGCCCTGACGAGCGGTAGCGACCTGCCATTTCGGTATGAATTGTGAAGCCGGTCACATAACCGTCCGTGCATGCCGGTAATTGGACGGGCGTACCGCTAATCGTGAGCATCGCCACGGCGGACCACGCCGAGGATCGCCAAAGCCCCCAGCGCGACGCACGCCCAGCCGAACCAGTCGCCGAAACGGGCGTAGACGGTGCGCTCGCGCGGCAGCGCGAGGGTGGCGATCGTCGAGGCGGTGCGACCGATATCGGTAGGCGCGGTGGCCAGTACTCGGCCGTGCGCATCGCTTGCCACGAGTTCGCCGAGCTGTGCGGCCCGGGCCACCGCCACGCCGGATTCGACCCCCCGCAGCACCGCCATCCGGCTGTGCAGCCAGGCATCGTCGGTGAAGTCGAGCGCCGGAACCAGCAGCAGCGTCGCGCCCCGGCGCGCGTTCTCGCGCACCAGCCCGGGGCGATCCAGGTCGAAACACACTGCGAGAGCCCAGGGTTCGCCCGGAACCCGCTGCCATTCGGTGCCCGGCGACAGGTCGTCCTCCAGTCCTCGGATCAGGTGATGCTTGGCGTATTCGACCCCGGAGGGGAATTCGACGGCGGCGTTCACACTGCGCGTACCCCGCGTCAGAACCAGTCCGGCGACCACGTGCACGGACCGCCGGACGGCCACCTCGGTCAGCGGCCCGGACAGCCGCGCCAGCGTGGATTCATCGGCGCGCCAAGCCTTTTCCGGCAGTACCACGATCTGAGCGCCCTGATCGGCCAGCCGCTCGATCTCGGTGACCGCCCGTGCGATCATGTCGCGGCCCGCGACCGAGTCGACCGGGACGTACTCCGGCGGCTGCGCGAGGGCGAGCAGTCCCACCCGCACCGTCTGCTCGGATCGCGGCTGGGCGAGTCGCCACCCGCCGAACCCGATCGCGGCCAGCAGCACCGCACTCGCCGCCGCACCGATCCGAATCCGTTGCGGGCGTGGCGCACCGGCGATCGAGGCAATCGCGGCGGGCACAAGCAGGATCAGGAAGCTGATACCCCACGGCCCGGTCAGCGCCGCGGTCTGGATCAGCGGCAGCACCCCGGCCTGCGTGTACGCGATACTCCACCACGCGCCGAACAGGTCGGTCAGCGACAGCAGGAATTCGAACGCCACCCAGAGCGCCGGGAACGCCGCGACCGCCAGGCCCGCGCGCCCCCGGCGCATCAGCCCCCGCCACAGCAGTACGGCCGCTCCGTAAACCAGCGCCGAAACACCGATCAGCGCGGCGGCATTCGGTATCGGCTGTTCGACCGTCTCGACCAGGTACGACCAGAACCCGAGCCCACCCGCCAGCCAGGAACCCGCCCCGATCCCGAACGCCACGCGCGCTCCGACCCGCGCCGCGACCAACAGCACCGGCAGCGGCGCCAGCACGGCCAGACCCGCCACCGGCTCCAGCCGGAAACCGAAGCGCCACAGCACTGCCGACACCGCGGCGGCTACCGCCACCCACCACCACTTCATCGCCCAACCTCCAGTTCACTCGCTGGAGGGATCCTCGCGACGGCCGACGCCGCGCCGCATCACCCTGGAGTGCCAGATTCCGGGCTAGCGCAGATCGGCTCCGCACTTGGGGCAGGCACGCAGCTTGTGGAACGGCGACTCCGGTGGCAGGCAGCGGTCGCAGAAACCGGAGCGGCAACGGGTGCAGGTGAGGAAGTGGATCGCGAAATGCTCGGGGTCGGCGCGCGCCACCGGGTTTCCGCCGGGAATCACCGAGATCGACAGCATGCGCCGACAGCCGTCACCCGCGCAGTACCCAACGGCCACGGCGGCCACCCTCCCCGAGTAGTTCACCTTCTTCTGTGCAATCGGGGCCGCTAGAGCGGCGTTACATACGCTCCGGTGATGCCGCCGTCCACCAGGAACTGGGACGCGGTGATGAACGAGGCGTCGTCGCTGGCGAGAAAGGCCACGGCCGCGGCGATCTCCTCGGGCTCGGCGAATCGGCCGGTGGGGATGTGTACCAGGCGGCGGGCGGCCCGTTCCGGGTCCTTGGCGAACAGCTCTTGCAGCAGGGGTGTGTTCACCGGGCCCGGGCACAGCGCGTTGACCCGAATGCCCTGACGCGCGAACTGCACGCCGAGTTCGCGGCTCATGGCCAGCACGCCGCCCTTGGAGGCGGTATAGGAGATCTGCGAGGTGGCCGCGCCGATAACGGCCACAAAGGACGCGGTATTGATGACCGACCCCTTGCCGCGCACCAGCATGTGCTCGATGGCGTACTTGCTGCACAGGTAGACCGAGGTCAGATTCACCTCCTGCACCCGCCGCCAGGCGTCGATACCGGTGGTGAGAATCGAATCGTCCTCCGGCGGCGAGATTCCCGCGTTGTTGAAGGCGATATCGAGGCCGCCGTAGGTGTCGACCGCGGCCTGGAACATGGCCCGGACCTGCTCCTCGTCGGTGACGTCGACCTTGACGAAGGTGCCGCCGACCTCGGTGGCCGCCGCCTCGCCCGCGCTCGCGTCGATATCGGCGACCACGACGCGGGCGCCCTCGGCGGCGAACCGCCGTACGGTGGCGAGCCCGATTCCGCTGCCGCCGCCGGTGACGACGGCCACGCGATCCTGTAAGCGCTGCAAGGGAACTCCTCTACTGGGTGGCGATGAAGACGTTCTTGGTCTCGGTGAAGGCGAGGGCGGCGTCCGGGCCGAGTTCGCGGCCCAGGCCGGACTGCTTGTAGCCGCCGAACGGCGTCCAGTACCGCACCGACGAATGCGAATTCACCGACAGGTTCCCGGCTTCGACACCGCGCGAGACCCGTAGCGCGCGGCCGACGTCGCGGGTCCAGATCGAGCCGGACAGCCCGTAGTCGGTGTCGTTGGCGATGCGCAAGGCATCGGCCTCGTCGTCGAAGGGCAGCACCGCGACCACCGGGCCGAAGATCTCCTCGGTCAGCACGCGGTCGGCGGGGGAGTCCGGCAGGACAACCGTTGGCGGATACCAGAATCCGGGGCCGTCGGGCTGGGTGCCGGTGATGGCGATCCTGGTCGAGGGCTCCACGAACCCGGCGACGCGCTCGCGGTGCGCGGCCGAGATGAGCGGACCCATCTCGGTGGTCTCGGCGCTGGGATCGCCTACCCGCACACCCTGCACGGCCGGCTCCAGCAGCTCCAGGAATCGATCGAAGACGGTGCGCTGCACCAGGATCCGAGAACGCGCGCAGCAGTCCTGGCCCGCGTTGTCGAAGACACCGTAGGGCGCGGTGGCGGCGGCGCGTTCCAGATCGGCGTCGGCGAACACGATATTGGCGCTCTTGCCGCCCAATTCGAGGGTGACCCGCTTCACCTGATCGGCGCAGCCCGCCATGATCTGCTTGCCCACCTCGGTGGACCCGGTGAACACCACCTTGCGCACGGCCGGGTGGGTGACGAAGCGCTGCCCCACCACCGAACCCTTGCCCGGCAGCACCTGGAAGACATGCTCCGGCAGGCCCGCCGCCAGCGCGAGTTCTCCGAGGCGGATCGCGGTGAGCGGGGTCAGCTCGGCCGGTTTGAGCACCACGGTGTTGCCGGCGGCGAGCGCCGGCGCGAAACCCCAGGCGGCGATCGGCATCGGGAAGTTCCACGGCACGATCACCCCGACCACGCCGAGCGGCTCGTGGAAAGTGACGTCCAGGCCGCCGGACACCGGAATCTGCTGCCCCAGCAGGCGTTCCGGCATGCCGGCGGCGAAGTGCAGGACATCGCGGACGTTGCCGGCCTCCCAGCGGGCGTTGCCGATGGTGTGCCCGGCATTGGCGACCTCGAGCTGGGCGAGTTCCTCCAGGTGCGCGTCGACCGCGTCGGCGAAGCGCCGAAGTAGCCGCGCCCGGTCACCCGGGGCGACCTCGCGCCAGTCCCGCGCGGCGCGCGCGGCGCGCTCGATCGCGGTGTCGGCACCGGCCGCGTCCACGAGTTCGACTGTTCGCACCACCTTTTCGGTAGCCGGGTTGATCACCTCGGTGCTGGTCACGAATGCACTCCCTTGCGATTGGCCGCGCCGACCAGGGCGCGGAGCAGGCGATCATCGGTGCTGTCGGCCTCGGGATGCCACTGCACGCCGATCAGGAAGGAACCGGTCCGAGTCTCGGCGGCCTCGATGGTGCCGTCGGCGGCGTGCGCGGTGGCGGTCAGCGGCGAGGCCAGCCGGTCGATCGCCTGATGATGGTGACAGTGCGCGTTCGCTTCCGGGCCCAGGCACGTGGCGACGGCGCTGCCCGGGCTGGTCCGTACCCGGGTGACGGAGAAGGAGCCCGGGCCGCCCGAATGGTCGTCGTGGCCGACCACATCGGGCAAGTGCTGGATCAAGGTGCCGCCCAGGGCCACATTGACCAGTTGCAGACCGCGGCAGATGGCCAGCACCGGCAGGCTCGCCGCCCGGGCCAGTGCGAACAGCTCGAATTCCGACTCGTCCCGATCTGGCCGGGTGTAGCCGAGATCCGGTTGCAGGGTGCGGCCGTAGCGGCTCGGCTCGATATCGGCGCCGCCCGTCAGTACCAGGCCGTCGAGCCGGTCGATCACCTCCGGCCGGGCGCTGCCGGTGGGCGGCAACAGCACCGGGATGCCGCCCGCCCGCTGCACCATGGTGGCGTATCCGCTCGGCAGCACCGCGCTATCGGTGTCCCAGTCGCCGAAGCGCGTCCGCTCCCGATAGGTGGGCAGGCCGATCAGCGGCCGCCGCTCAGAGTCGTTCGAAGCCACGGACGCGCTCCCAGTCGGTGACCGCGGCGTCGTAGGCGTCCAACTCGACCTGCGCCGCGTTTCGATAGTGGTCCACCACCTCGTCGCCGAACGCCGCCCGCGCCAGTTTGCTGTCCCCGAACAGCCGCGCGGCCTCGCGCAGGGTCGCGGGGACCCGGGGGCGCTGGGAGCGGTAGGCGTTGCCCTGGAAGGCCGGTTCCAGCGGCAGCCGTCGTTCGATGCCGTGCAGTCCCGCCGCGATGGTCGCGGCCACCGCGAGATATGGGTTCACGTCACCGCCGGGGATGCGGTTCTCCAGACGCAGCGAGGGGCCCGCGCCGACGACGCGGAGCGCGCAGGTGCGATTGTCCCGGCCCCAGGCCAACGCGGTCGGTGCGAAGCTGCCGGGCACGAATCGCTTGTAGGAGTTGATGTTGGGTGCCAGGAGGTAGGTGAATTCGCGCAGGCAGTCCAGCTGCCCGGCCAGGAAGTGCCGCATCGTCGCCGACATGTGGCCGTCGTCCTGCGCGAAGATCGGCGCACCGCCGCGGTTGCGCAGGCTGAGATGGATGTGGCAGGAATTGCCTTCCCGCTCATCGTATTTCGCCATGAAGGTGAGGCTGCGGCCGTCCTGCGCGGCGATCTCCTTCGCGCCGGTCTTGTAGATGCTGTGATTGTCGCAGGTGGTCAGGGCGGTGTCGTAGCGGAACGCGATCTCGTGCTGGCCGGGATTGCACT
The DNA here is from genome assembly GCF_042672005.1 of Nocardia sp. NPDC127579. NCBI lineage: Bacteria > Bacillati > Actinomycetota > Actinomycetes > Mycobacteriales > Nocardiaceae > Nocardia > Nocardia sp. NPDC127579. The sequence continues at coordinate 841,391 of NZ_JBHXVZ010000002.1, forward strand.
CGCCCTTGGCGGACTCGACGTACATGCCCGCGCCCGCCATCTCCTTGCGGATGCGGCGCAGCAGCGGTTCGATCCGCGCGGTGCCGAGCATGGAGTAGTCCACGTTGTACTGATTGGCCGGGGTAAGTCCGCGATAGCCCGCGTTCCAGGCCGCCTCGTAGGTGTCGTCGAAGACCAGGAACTCCAGCTCGGTGCCGACGAAGGCTTCGAAGCCGTGTTCGGCCAGCCGATCCAGCTGAGCGCGCAGTATCTGGCGGGGTGAGGCCACCACCGGCGCGCCTTCCGGGTGCACCTGCTCGAGATCGCAGAGCACCAGCGCGGTGCCCGGCCACCACGGGAGCAGCCGCAGCGTGCGCAGATCCGGGCGCAGGACGAAATCGCCGTAGCCGGTGTCCCACGAGGACATGGCGTAGCCGTCGACCGTGGTCATCTCCACGTCCACCGCGAGCAGATAGTTGCAGGCCTCGGTGGCGTGCCCGATCACCTCGTCGAGGAAATACTGTGCGGCGCAGCGCTTTCCCTGGAGCCGGCCCTGCATATCGGTCATTGCGACGACCACGGTGTCGATATCGCCGGCTTCGACCCGCACCCGCAACTCCGCCAGCCCCAGCATCCCCGATCGCATCCAGGCCCCTCTCGGCGTCCAACCCGGTGCTCACGCTAAAGGAATTCCGGCCGCCGCGTGCGACGGACACGAAAATCCTCGGCGGGTGGCTGTGGCATCACCCGATCGCCAGGTCGGCTCAGGTCCTCGAATTCGTAGACATGGCGGGTGGAGATCCGCATTTGCGGATGTATTGTCCTCTTCGTGTCGTATTTGCGGATCAAGGAGGCGGCCGCGCTGCTGGGTGTCAGCGATGACACCGTGCGCCGCTGGATCGAGCAGGGCAAACTCACCGCGATCCAGCTGGAGAACGGGCGCAAATGCGTCAGCGGACGCGAGCTGGCCCAGTTCCTGCGCGCCACCGCGGACGCGCCCGAGCCGGGCGTGACGGTCGCCGCCTCGGCGCGTAACCGGATGCGCGGGATCGTCACCCGGATCGTGCAGGACCGGGTGATGGCCCAGGTGGAGATGCAGGCCGGGCCGTTTCGGCTGGTATCGCTGCTCAGCGCGGAATCGGTGGACGAGCTCGGGCTCGAGGTCGGCAGCATCGCGGTCGCCTCGGTGAAGTCGACACATGTCGTAGTGGAGATTCCGGAGAGTTGACGATGAAACGCATGGCGATGGTGGCGGCGGTGGCCGCCGCTCTGGTGTCGGGTTGTGGTATCGACAACACAGCGGCCCCCGCCGGGCAGGTGACCGGGAAGGTCACCGTGTTCGCGGCGGCCTCGCTGACCGAGGCGTTCACCGAACTCGGGAAGCGGTTCGAGGCCGCGCATCCCGGGGCCGAGGTGGTGTTCAGCTTCGGTGCGAGTTCGGCGCTGGCGCAACAGGTGCGCCAGGGTGCGCCCGCCGATGTGTTCGCCTCGGCCGCGCCCAAGAACATGCAGCAGGTCGTCGACGCGGGCGACATCACAGCCACCCCTGTGACGTTCGTGCGGAACCGCCTGGAAATCGCGGTGCCGAAGGGCAATCCGGGGCGGATCACCGGGCTGGCGGACTTCGGGAAGAGCGAGCTGAAACTCGCGCTCTGCGCGGAGCAGGTGCCCTGCGGCGCGGCCGCGACGACGGTGTTCCAGGCCGCCGGGGTCACGCCGCGACCCGATACTCGCGAGGCCGATGTCAAAGCGGTCCTGACCAAGGTGACGCTGGGCGAGGTCGACGCGGCGCTCGTCTACCGCACCGACGTCCGGGCGGCGGGGGACAGGGTCGAGGGCATCGACTTTCCCGAATCGGGCCGTGCCGTCAACGACTATCCCATCGCGCCCCTGACGAAAGCGCCGAACCCGGCGACCGCCGCCGCCTTCGTCGAATTCATTCGGTCCGAACCGGCCCGGGCGGTCTTCGCCGACGCGGGATTCGACCTGCCGTGAGCGGATACCCCCGGCGCGCCTGCCCGACGACGCGCCCGCGCCCTGGTGACCTGTGTTCGTGACCGAGTCGCGGATACGTCGCCGATCGGTGCGGGCCCGGCGGCCGCTGGTGCTGGTCGTGCCCGCGCTGCTCGGGCTGGCGTTCCTGCTGGTGCCACTGCTCGGGCTGCTCGGCCGGGCACCGTGGGCGAGTCTGCCGGATCGGCTGTTCAGCACGGAAGTGCTGACCGCACTGCGGCTTTCGCTGGTGTGCGCGACGCTCGCCACAGTCGTCTGCCTGGTGCTCGGCATCCCGCTGGCCTGGGTGCTGGCGCGCGGCGAGGTGCGAGGGCGTGGGCTGTTGCGCGCACTGATCACCGTGCCCCTGGTCCTGCCGCCGGTCGTCGGCGGCGTGGCCCTGCTGCTGGTGCTCGGGCGGCGCGGACTGGTCGGACAGTACCTGCACGACTGGTTCGGTGTGTCCCTGCCGTTCACCACCGCCGGGGTCGTGCTCGCGGAGGCATTCGTCGCCATGCCGTTCCTGGTGATCTCGGTCGAAGGCGCGTTGCGGGCGGCCGATCCGCGATTCGAGGAGGCGGCGGCGACGCTGGGCGCGTCGCGCTGGCTCACCTTCCGGCGGGTGACCCTGCCCGCGGTGCTGCCCGGCGTGATCGCCGGATCGGTGCTGTGCTGGGCGCGGGCGCTCGGCGAATTCGGGGCCACCATCACCTTCGCGGGCAACTTTCCCGGTGAGACCACCACCATGCCGCTGGCGGTCTACCTCGCCCTGGAAACCGATCCCGATGCGGCCATCGTGCTCAGCCTGGTGCTGCTGGCGGTGTCGGTCATCGTGCTGGTCGCGTTGCGGGAGCGCTGGATTCGAGGTGTGTCGTGACCGTGCATGCCGAATTGGGTGTCGCTCGCGGCGGCTTCCGCCTCGACCTGGAATTCGAGGTGGCGGCCGGTGAGGTGGTGGCGCTGCTCGGCCCGAACGGGGCGGGCAAGACGACGGCGCTGCGGGCGCTGGCCGGGCTGACCCCGCTCACGACGGGCAGCCTTCGTGTCGACGAAAAGTGCTGGGACGCACCGCCACGGACGTTCGTGCCGCCGGAGCGGCGCGAGGTCGGGGTGGTCTTCCAGGACTACCTGCTGTTCGCGCATCTCAGCGCGCTCGACAATGTCGCGTTCGGGCTGCGCGCCCGCGGGCAGCGGCGGGCGGCGGCTCGTGAGCGGGCTGCGCAGTGGCTGGACCGGGTCGGCCTCGGCGAGCATCATGCGGCCCAGCCGCGCGCGCTGTCGGGGGGACAGGCGCAACGAGTCGCGCTGGCACGGGCTTTGGCCACCGACCCCCGGCTACTGCTGCTGGACGAGCCGCTGGCCGCGCTGGACGCGAGCACCCGGCTGCGGGTCCGCTCCGATCTGGCCCACCACCTGTCCGACTATCCCGGCCATACCGTCCTGGTCACTCACGATCCGCTCGACGCCATGGTGCTCGCCGATCGACTGGTCATCCTGGAGAACGGTGCCATCGTGCAGCAGGGCACACCCGCCGAGGTGGCCCGGCGGCCTCGTTCCGATTACGTCGCGAACCTGGTGGGGCTCAACCTGTATCGCGGCACCGCCAGCGGAACCCACGTCGTCCTGGACGGTGGCGGCGCGCTCACCGTCGCCGAACCAGGCTCGGGCACAGTGCATGTCGCGTTCGCGCCGAGCGCCGTCGGCCTGCATACCCGGCAACCCGGGGGCAGCCCGCGCAATACCTGGCCGGTGACCGTCGCCGCCATCGAGCAGCATGCCCACACCGTCCGGGTCCGGCTGGACGGCACCCCGCCCGTCCTCGCCGATATCACCCCGGCCACCGTCGCCGAACTGAACCTGCACCCCGGCACCCCTCTGTGGGCCGCCGTCAAAGCCACTGAAACGCATACCTATCCGGCCTGGGCGGATCGCACGCGCGGCGAACCTGGTACGACAGTGCCATGAAGATCGGTTTCTCCATACCGCAGATCGGCGCGCACGCGCCGGCGGCCGCCCGGATCCCGGAGTTCGCCGCCGCCATGGAACACGCCGGCGCGGACAGTCTGTGGGTGGGTGATCGCCTGCTCGCCGCCGTCGATCCCCGGATCGGTTACGCCGGGACGGACACCATTCCACCGGAGTTCAACCAGGTGCTCGATCCGTTCCTCGCCCTGGCGCTGGCCGCGGCGGCGACCGAACGCGTGCGGCTGGGCGCGAATGTGCTGATCGCCCCGCTGTATCCGCCGGCGATCCTGGCGCGCGCACTGACCACCCTGGACGTGGCGAGCGCGGGCAGGCTGATTCCCGGCTTCGGTATCGGCTGGTCGCCGGAGGAGTACGCGGCGGCCGGGGTGCCGTTCACCAAGCGCGGCGCACGACTCGAGCAGACCCTCGACGCCTTGGAAGCGATCTGGACCACCGACCCCGCCGAATACACCGGCAGCCTGGTGTCGGTGCCGCGCCACCGGGCCGAGCTACGCCCGATCCAACAGCCGCGTCCGCCGATCCATCTCGCCGGATTCACGCCGGTGGCGATGGAGCGCATCGGCCGCCGCGGCGACGGCTGGCTGCCGGTGGTCCCGGTGCCGGGTCCGCCCGAATGGGGCGTCCACCTGCGCGCCCTGCGCGACATCGTCGACCGCGTCGCCGAAACCGCCGGTCGCGATCCCGCCGCCATCGAAACCATTGTCCGCGTCAATGTTCGAGCCGGTACCTCGCTCGACCAGGTCGCCGCCGCCGTCCGGCGCACCGTCGACCAGTCCGGATTCGTTGACTTCTTCATCGACCTCACCTACGTCTCCCCCTCGATGGACGGTGCGCTCACCGACGCGCACCGCCTGCTCGACCTGCTCGCCTGAGGGGCTCACACGGTCCACTCGGTGGCCTGGAGCCAGGTCTCCAGGTCCATCAGGTCGGGATGGTGGGCGTGCAGGGTGGAAGTGTCGATGGGGTGACCGGGGGCCTCGTTGAAGTAGGCGAACATCTTGCCGACCTGTTCGTCGAAGGCCTTGATCTGCTCGATCGGGATCTGGTTGCTGTGCGCGGGCAGGCCGGTGACCGTGCCGAACACAGCGGCGATCTGCGGGGGCGTGAGCCGGTCGCCCGAGAGTGGGACGGTCCGGCCGAGGTAGTCCGCTGGGCGGTCGAAGGCGATGGCGGCGAAGGCGCCGATATCCCGGACCGCGATGAGTTCCAGCGGAATATCCGGGCGCACAGCGAGATTCACCAGCAGCTCGCCGTTATCGGTGCGGACCGGCCGGTTGAAGGTGTTGAAGTTGTCCATGAAGAACACCGGGCGCAGGATGGTGGCGGGCAGACCGGCGTCGGCGATGTAGCCCTCGATGGCGGTTTTGGCCGCGTAGTACTCGACGCCGGAATCCTCGCCCGCGCCCTCGAGTGAGCTGTAGACGAAATGCCGCACGCCGAGTTCTTTCGCGAGTTCGACCACCGCCTTACCCCGGCGGGTTTCGGCCGCGATGCCCGCGTCGGTGATGTGGACGCCCTCCATCATGGTCAGCATCATGAACACGCCGTAGACGTCCTTCATGGCAGCCCGCACGGAATCGATGTCGTCCAGATCACCGACGACCGTCTCGGCCCCCGCATCCCGCAGCCCCGCCGCCGCCGGCGCCTCGGGGTCGCGGACGAAAGCCCGGACGTCCCAGCCTCGTTCGAGCAGCTGCCGAGTGGTCGCCCGCCCCTGCTGCCCGGTCGCTCCGATCACCAGAACGGGTCCTTTGTTGTCGCTCATGTCATGCTCCTGGTCGGTGGTGATCGGTGCCGATCACCTGCTGAGAAGAACGTTAGAGACGGGCGGCACCACGGTCCTGGCAGCGATACTGCTACCCAGAAGCGGGCGTGCCGGGGCGACTCGTCACGATCGGAAATGTGCCATAGTTTCGCCGACTATGCCACAGTTAGTTTTCGACGAAATCGCACTCAGAGCAGCCGCTTCGCGCGGCCGCGGGACCTAGGGAATCCAGGATGACCGACAACCATCGCGCCGAACTGGCCGATTTCCTGAAGGCGCATCGCTCCCGGCTGCGGCCCACTGATGTCGGCCTACCCGAGGATCTGGTTCCGGGCCGACGGCGCACGCCCGGCCTGCGCCGTGAGGAAGTCGCCGAACTGGCCGGGGTGAGTCTGACCTGGTACACCTGGCTGGAGCAGGGGCGCAAGATCGCCGCCAGTCCGCAGGTGGTGGATGCGCTGGCACGGGCGCTGCGCCTGGAACCGGTGCAGCACCGGCAGTTGCGGCGTCTGGCCGGGCTCGCCGATCCGGTCGTGAAATATCAAGTGGGGGAGGGGATCCCACGTTTGCAGCGGATGGTCGACGCGATGGTTCCGGCGCCGGCGGTGGTGCACGATGCCCGATTGGATTTCGTGGTGTGGAATTCCGCGTTCAGCCGCATCCGCACCGATCCGGCCGCGTTGGCGCCGGATCGCCGAAACCTGCTGTGGTGGATGTTCACCGACGGGCGTAACCGGGCGATGATGCGTCACTGGGAACCGGCGGCGCGGGCGATCCTGAGCCAGTTCCGGGTGCTGCTGGGCAACGATCCCGGCGATCCGCGCCTGACCCGGGTGGTGGCCGAATTGGGTTCGGCCAGCGCGGAATTCCGCACCTGGTGGTCGGAGTATCCGGTGCGGGACTTCCAGCCCACGATCATCGGCATCGATCACCCCGAAGCCGGGCCGGTCGAGCTGGAACTGTTCCAGCTGCGGCTGGTCGAGAACCCGGAACTCCTACTGGTGCTACAGCTTCCGGCCACCGACGACGATCGCGCCCGTGTGATGACGCTGCTGAAACCGTGAACGGCGCGTACATGGCTGCTTGCCTGATAGCGTATCGCCTGGCAAGTTTCAGTGGGGGGAAAGAATCGCAATGGGGAAACTCGCGCGTGGCCGCATGTTCCGCGTAATGGTTGTTGCCGCAACGATGTCCGTCGCTGCCTGCTCTCCGGGAGCGGAGGATGGTCCGTCGTCGCCCGGCCGAAGCTCGGCTGCGGAGTCACCCGTCGGTATCGAGTCCTACCTGCTCGGCCTCGACGAGATCCGCGCGCTGCGCACCCGCCCGGACATCGTGCTGGAGTGGGTCGCGTCGGCCGGCGACAAGCCCGCACGTTCTCTGCCCTACGGTCCGGTCGAGCCGGCTCGATGCAACAGCGCGGTCGGGATGGAGTACAACCTACAGGTCGAGCAGTGGACGCAGTATCGAAGTAGCGGACTCGGCTATCGCAAGGAGTACTGGATATCTCAGTCGGTGGCATCGTTCCAGGACGAGGCCACCGCGAGTGAGATGTTCGGCCGTATCAAGGACAGTGTCGCCGCCTGCGGGAACTCATCCGGCCTGTATCCGCGCGAACGTACTAATTCAGGGGAAACGGCATTTCCTTTCTCCGTGTCGCTGCGGGACTTCACCGAGACCTCCGCGCGCTGGACGTACGTCATCCGAGGCACGCCGGTTCGCCACGATCCGTCCACCACCGAGGTCTTCGTCGGTGTAGCGCGGAACGTCGTGCTGCACGTGTCGGTCATGGAGCTGGCCGACGCGGCACCGCTCAGTGACGCGATGGCGCAAGCGATTACGCGACGGGTTCAGTCGAAGTGAGCCGTCTCAGCTATCGGCCGCGCCCGGCCAGTCGTCCTCGATGACCAGGTCGGTGGCTGCGTACTGTTCGGCGACCAGGGCGACCGGATAGGCCGGCCAGAAGGAGATCGCCCCGGTGGCCTTGTCGATCACCGACACCGGGGCCAGTGGCGGCGGGGCCGTTCGATCGGCGGGGGTGGGTGTCACGGGGACCACCGTGAAGCAGCTGTCGAATTCGGTGACCACGTTCTCGACGCCCGCCGTCGAATCACCGGGATCCGAGAGGTGGGTGGCCGCGATCCGTTCGGCCTCGGCGAGCGCCACCGGAACGGCGGCATCGGTCGGATAGGCGTGGACGCGCATGGTTCTGCCTATCACAGATAGAAATCCGCTGTGCCTCAATCGAGTTGGACGGCCGCCAGCATCTCCCGGGCAAGCGCCTCCGGATCGTCGGTGGTGGCCAGCGTCGAGTTCCGCAGTGCGCCTTCGCGCCACAGCGATGCGAAGCCGTGCACCAGTGACCAGGCCGCCAGCTGAGCGGCCTGCCGGCGCTGTTGCGGCCGCGCGGGCGTCAGGTCGGCCACGCCCGCGCGCAGCGCCGCCCCGGATCGGGTTCGGGCCGCGGCCAATTGGGGATCGTCACCGTGCAGCAGATCGCTCCGGTACATCACGTCGAAGTGCCCGGGGTGGCGCAGCGCGAACCGCACGTAGGCGACCGCGACCTCCCGGAAATCCGGTCCGGCCCCGGTCAATTCGGCGGCCAGCAGGTCGAAGCCCTCGGTGGCCAGCGCGGTGAGCAGTCCGGCGCGGTCCCCGAAGTGGTGGGCCGGTGCGGCGTGCGAGACCTCGGCTCGGCGTGCCAGTCCGCGCAGCGAGATCGCGTCCACTCCCTCGGTCGCGATCTGCTCGGCGGCCGCGGCCAGGATCGTGGCTCGCAGATCTCCGTGGTGGTAGGTGCTTTTTCCCATGGCTCGATCATGGCCACGAATCTAGTCATTGACAAGTTTTGAAGGCCGGACCTAATCTAGTCACTGTCAAGATCCGCCGCCGATAGAGGAGAATCCCCGATGGCACCCCTGATCGTTCTCGCCGTCGTCACCGCGCTCGCCCGCGTCGCCGGGCTGCTCGGCGGCCCCACCTGGCTCGACTCGTGGGCGCACGCCGCCGCCCTCGGCCTGGCCGCCATGTTCCTGCTCACCGCTTCCGCGCATTTCCTCGAGCCGCGGCGCGGCGGCCTGATCGCGATGGTTCCGCCGCGGCTGGCCAATCCGGCGGCCTGGGTCACCCTCACCGGCGTGCTCGAGGTCGCGGGTGCCATCGGCCTGCTGATTCCGGCGACCACGAGGCTCGCCGCCATCGGGCTGGCGCTGCTGCTGCTCGTCATGTTCCCGGCGAACATCCGTGCCGCCCGGGCCGACCTGGGCATCAAGTCCATGCCGCTGCCGGTGCGCACCGCGGTGCAGGGCCTGTTCCTGGCCGCGGCGGCTGTGGTCGCAGTGGGCTGAGGGGGCCGGGCAGCGCGAAAGCTCGGCGACACCTGTTGCGTCGCCGAGCTTTTCGCGGTCCCGAGGCCCTGCTCCCCCCTCCTGGAGCAGGCCCTGCCGGTTGACAAGAACAATGCCTGGGGGGTCTTGACAGGGACTTAAAGCGCCCTTAAGGCAACGATCACATCCGGGCGATCACCGACTTGGGCAGGCGCGGCAGCAGCACGTCGATCACCCGCCACGGCCACTCCGGCACGCAGGCGCGCACCTGTTCCTTCTCGATCGCCCGCACCATCGCGGCCACGCCCTTGTCCAGCGGCGCGACCAACTTCGCGTCACCGGCCTTGCTCGCCATATCGGTCGCGATGAAACCGGGCAGCAGGGTGGTCACCGCGATGGGTGACCTGGCCAGCTCCACCGCCAGGCCTTCGCCCAGTGCCGCGAGCCCGGCCTTGCTCGCGGAGTAGGCCGCCTTCTTGCCCGGCAGACCGCGCACCGCGCTCATCGACGACACGAGCACCAGATGTCCGGACTCCTGGGCCCGGAAGATCTCCATCGCGGCTTCGGCCTGCGCGAGCGCGCTCACGAAATTGGTGGTGGCGGTGGCGAGATTCGCGTCCGCGCGCCCGCCGCCGATCCGCACACCCTTGCCGATGCCCGCGTTCACGATCACCCGATCCAGGCCGCCCAGTTCCGCACGCAGCTCACCGAAGACGCGCGGCACCGCGGCATGGTCGTCCACGTCGAGGGTGCGCACCGCGACGGTGATGTCCGGGTGCGCGGCGAGTAGTTCCGCGCGCAGGGCTTCCAGCGCGTCCGATCGCCGGGCGCACAGGGCCAGGTCGCGGCCCCTGGCCGCGAATTCGCGGGCCATGCCGGCGCCGAGTCCGGCGCTGGCTCCGGTGATCAGAATCTTGGTCCTCATACGAGAACCCTAACTGTCTCAGCCGCCGAAGGATCCGGTACTGATCGCGGGGACCAGCCGCCATGGACCGCAGTTGGTGGTCTTGAAGGCCACATCGGTCGGCTTGATCAGGACCCGCACCGGGTGTACCCGGGTGAAGTCGTTGCCGATGATGTTCAACTGATCGGTGTTGTCGCCCTCCACCTTCCACAGGCGGCGGTAGTCGCAGCCGAAGGCCGGGTCGGGGGTGCCGGGCGCCTCGTAGGTGCCGGGCACGATGTCGACGCCGACCAGGTAGAGACCGTCCTCGGGCATGGTGTCGGCGGGCTGGGCCGCCGCGACACCGGATATGGCCATGGTCAGTGCGGACGCCAACGCGCCCGCGACCACGAACGCGCGTACACGCATGATCTCTGCTCTCCCTTGTGAATCGGCCCCGACCTCAGCGGTCAGTGATACCAGAGGTCATTCATAGCCGCAGGTGATTCGAGAGATTCTGATCACCTGCACAAAGGGCGGGTTATGGGCCTTGGTTGTCATCCGCACGCTCCGCCGCGATATCCAAGGCGTGAACGAATGTGGCCCCACTTGCGCCGGCCTGTGTACCGAGCGCGGACTCTCGGCAGTGCTGAAAGCCGATCGAGCGCTGCTGCATTGGCGCGCCATGCGCGGACTCGGCGATGTCGGACTGGCCGAACAGGCCGTTCAGGAAACGCTGCTGCGGGCGTGGCGCGCCTGCGCCCGCTTCGACGCGGACAAGGGCAGCGTGCGCACCTGGTTGCTGGCCATCCAGCGCAATGTGCTGATCGATATGAGCCGGGCGCGGGCGGTGCGCCCGATCGACGCGGACTGGTCCGAGCACGGTGACCTGATCGAACTGCGACACGCCAGCCCGGATTTCACCGACGGACTGCTCGACGGTCTGGTCGTGGACGAGCTGCTGTCCCGGCTGCCCGCGGTGCAGCGACACGCGGTGGTGGAGGTGATCCTCCGGGATCGCGCCTACCGGGATGTGGCGGTGGATCTCGGTGTCCCGGTCGGAACCGTGAAGACCCGCGTGCACTACGGGCTGCGGGCCCTGCGCCGCCTCCGACTGGCCGCTTGACCAGCAGTAATAGCCAATCACAATTTGATAAAGGTGCTTGTCATGCTGTGACGGATGTTGCAAGAGTGATCTAGCGAGTTTGGTGTTACTAGTGGGAAGGGAGGGGTGCTCCGTCCCGGGGCACCGACACCGCACATGAAGCCAAGAACTCTGAAGACCGGGCTCTGCACAGGCGTGACGGCCGCGATCGTGGCCACGCTATCCGGACTGCTGCCCACCGCGGCGCACGCCGCACCGGTGCCGCCGGAACTGGCCGCGAAACTGCTCGGCAAGACGATCTTCCTGGACCCCGGTCACCAGGGCGCCAACCACGGCGAGAACCTGGAGCGCCCGGTCGACAACGGCCGCGGCGGCACCAAACCCTGCCAGACCACCGGCATGGTCACCGCCAACGGCGTGCCCGAGCACACCATTACCTGGAATGTGGCCCAGCTGGTCAAGTCGTCGCTGGAGAACCTCGGCGCGCAGGTCGTGCTCAGCCGCGCCGACGACAGCGGCTGGGGCGGCTGCGTCGACGACCGGGCCCGCGCCGCCGGCGCTTCCGGAGCGGCCGTAGCGGTGAGCATCCACGCCGACAGCGCGCCGCAGGCCGGATCCGGTTTCCACCTCATCGTGCCGCAGCTGCCGATCCCCGATCCGGCGGCGAATCAAGCCCAGTCCACCGCGGGTCTGGCGGCGTCCACGGTAGTGCGTGATGCCTATCTGCAGGCCGGTTTTCACCCCGCCCAGTACGCCGGAGTGCAGGACGGGTTGCAGACCAGGGCCGATATCGCCGGGCCCGCGCTGTCCGCGGTGCCGACGGTATTCGTCGAGATGGGCAACGGCGCGGACCCGGAGGACGCGGCGGTCCTGGAGAGCGAAGCCGGTCAGCTGCGCCACGCCATGGCGATCACCACCGGGCTGGCCAGCCATCTGCTCGGCGTCGCACCGGGCGGTACCGGATCGGCCGACAACGCGACGGCCGGGGTACCGCTCTCGCAGCCGATGCGGGTGCCGAACGTGGTGCGCAACGCCCCGCGGCCGACGACGCCGGAAGCCGAGACCACGCCGACCCCGCAGTACCGGGCCGCGCCGAGTAGCCCGACCCCGGGCAATCAGTATCAAGCCGCGCCGGGCACGCCGACCCCGGGCAGCCAGTATCAAGCCGCGCCGGGATCGCAGACCCCGACAACGCCGGGTAATCAGTACCAGGCCGCCCCGAGCACGCCGGGTTCGCAGTACCAGGCCGCCCCGGGCTGTCCGACCACCGCGGACACCGCGCAGGTTCCGGGCTGCTCGGTCCCGGGTACCCAGTCCGATCCGAAGACCAAGTCCGACACCGACAAACCGGATACCAGCACCCTGGTCACCGCGGGCATGCAGTTGTTGATGCCGCTGATCCGCTCGTTCGGCATGGACAACTCCGCCATCACCTCGGAGCTGATCAACCTGGCCTACACCCTGGCGAGCACCCTGCTGGGGCCCGCCGACTAGATTCGCGACCTGTCCCGGCCGCCCGGAGTGCCGGACGCCGTCGGAGCCCACACCTCCGACCATGGCGTCCGGCATTTTCGGTTCCACTAGGCTGGCTTTTCGTGGGTCGCGGCGTGAGCTCAGCGCCCGGAGGCGGTAGCGAAGCGTAACCATGGAGGGCGTAGTGAACGCCGCAAATCGGGCACAGCCGATTCCTGTTCTGATCGTGGCGGGATTTCTCGGATCCGGGAAGACCACGCTGCTCAACCATCTGCTGCGCAGCCGGGGCGCCCGGATCGGGGTGGTGGTCAACGATTTCGGGGCGATCAATATCGATGCCATGCTGGTCGCCGGGCAGGTCGATGCGATGGTGTCGCTCGGTAACGGCTGCGTCTGCTGCGCGGTCGACATCACCGAACTCGACGACATGTTCACGGCGCTGTCCGAACCGCGCGCCCGCATCGATGTGATCGTGGTGGAGGCCAGCGGGCTGGCCGAACCGCGCAATCTGATCCGGATGGTGGCCGGCAGTGCGAACCCGCGGATCCGCTACGGCGGTCTGGTGCAGGTGGTGGACGCCGCGGAGTTCCCGGCGAGCCGGACCCGGCATCCGGAGCTGGCCACGCACCTGCGGCTCGCGGATCTGGTGGTGCTCAACAAGGCCGACCGGGTATCGGCGGCGGAACTGGCGGACCTGCGTGGTGCGCTCACCGAGCTGGTGGGGCAGGTCCCGGTCTACGCGACCACGCACGGCCGGCTCGAACCCGGGCTGCTCTTCGATCTCCCGGTTCGCGAGCAGTCCACGGTGGCAACGCAATTGAGTTTCGACGAGCTGCTGCTCGACCACGACCACGACGATCCGGCACACCGGCACCTGCACGACGACTACACGACCGTGTCGTTTCGCAGCGATCAGGATCTCGACCCGCGCCGCCTGGTCGATTTCCTGGAGGACCCGCCCACCGGACTGTTCCGCGCCAAGGGTTTCGCCGCGTTCGCCGTCGCGGGCGAACGGCGCAGGTTCGGTTTCCACCTGGTCGGACGGCACCTGGTCTTCGAACCCGCGGCCTGGCCGCGCGCCGAGCCCCGCGCCACCCAACTGGTCCTGATCGGAGCGGGCCTGGATGCCGACACCGCCCTGAAACGCCTGCACGACACCGTGCACACCGGCACCGAACCACTGAATCCACAAGCACTACTGGGTGTTTGGCGCTATACCCCACACTGACTCCGGTGCTCGCCACCGATGAACCCAAGCGAGTAGGATGCCCAAACCGAATTCGTCAACGACTTCGGCCGCGCCGTTCTCGCCTCCGCCGAACTCGGCAATTGGCAGGCCATGGCACAGATGCTGCACGAGTGGCACGCCACTGCGTTGATCTACGCCGACCCGGTGCTGTCCCGGAAGCTGTCCGAACCGATCGAGGGTGATTTCGGCCCCGTTCCGCCACCGATGGGCGAATGATGGCGGCAAAACGAGGGGATCGAGTCGCGCCGCCGCGTCAACCCGGCATGTGGGAGGCACGTTTTGGCGACAGCATCACCTCAGAAGGGCGTACGCAACTCGCCTCTTCCATGGTGAGGTCCTTGACCAATGGCAGTACGAGGTGACAGCCGGAGGTCGGATCTGGTACTGCCTGGAGCCGGATAAACAGATCGTGTGGATAGTCGAAGTGTTCGTCGGCCATCCCAAACAGACCGAGTAACGAGAAGGGCGGCATTCCATGGGAGGCCGCCCTTCTCGGTGAGTTACAGCATGCAGGACACGCAGCCCTCTACTTCGGTGCCTTCCAGCGCCATCTGGCGCAGGCGGATGTAGTAGAGCGTCTTGATGCCCTTGCGCCAGGCGTAGATCTGGGCCTTGTTCAGGTCGCGGGTGGTGACGGTGTCCTTGAAGAACAGGGTCAGCGACAGGCCCTGGTCCACGTGCTGGGTGGCCGCGGCGTAGGTGTCGATGATCTTCTCGTAGCCGATCTCGTAGGCGTCCTCGTAATATTCGAGGTTGTCGTTGGTGAGATACGGGGCCGGGTAGTAGACCCGGCCGATCTTGCCTTCCTTGCGGATCTCGATCTTCGACGCCACCGGGTGAATCGAGCTGGTGGAGTTGTTGATGTAGGAGATCGAGCCGGTCGGCGGGACCGCCTGCAGGTTCTGGTTGTAGATGCCGTGCTCCATCACCAGCGCTTTGAGCTGCCGCCAGTCGTCCTGGGTCGGAATGTGCACGCCCGCCTCGGCGAACAGCTCCCGAACCCGTTCGGTCCGCGGCTCCCACACCTGCTCGGTGTACTTGTCGAAGAACTCACCGCTGGCGTACTTCGATTCCGGGAACCCGCCGAAGTAGCTGCCGCGCTCCTGCGCGATCAGGTTCGAGGCCCGAATCGCGTGGTAGACAACGGTGTAGAAGTAGATGTTGGTGAAGTCGATGCCCTCTTCGGACCCGTAGTGCACCCGTTCGCGCGCCAGATACCCGTGCAGGTTCATCTGCCCCAGCCCGATGGCGTGGGACTGGTTGTTGCCCTGCTCGATCGAGGGCACCGAGTAGATGTGGGTCTGATCCGATACCGCGGTCAGCGCCCGGATCGCGGTCTCGATGGTCTGCGCGAAGTCCGGCGAATCCATCGATTTGGCGATGTTCATCGAGCCCAGGTTGCAGGAGATGTCCTTGCCGACCTCGGCGTAGGACAGGTCGTCGTTGAACACCGACGGGGTGGAAACCTGCAGGATCTCCGAGCACAGGTTCGAATGCGTGATCTTGCCGGCGATCGGGTTGGCCCGATTCACCGTGTCCTCGAACATGATGTACGGGTAGCCCGACTCGAACTGGAGCTCGGCGATGGTCTGGAAGAACTCGCGCGCCTTGATCTTCGACTTGCGGATCCGCTTGTCGTCGACCATCTCGTAGTACTTCTCGGTGACATCGATGTCGGCGAACGGCTTGCCGTAGATGCGTTCCACGTCGTACGGCGAGAAGAGGTACATGTCCTCGTTCTTCTTCGCCAGCTCGAAGGTGATGTCGGGGATCACCACACCCAGCGACAGCGTCTTGATGCGGATCTTCTCGTCCGCGTTCTCGCGCTTGGTGTCCAGGAATCGGTAGATGTCGGGGTGGTGCGCGTGCAGGTACACCGCGCCCGCGCCCTGTCGCGCGCCGAGCTGGTTGGCGTAGGAGAACGAGTCCTCCAGCAGTTTCATGATCGGGATGACGCCCGAACTCTGGTTCTCGATCTTCTTGATCGGCGCGCCGTGCTCGCGAATGTTGCTGAGCAGCAGGGCGACACCGCCGCCGCGCTTGGACAGCTGCAGCGCGGAGTTGATGGAGCGCCCGATCGACTCCATGTTGTCCTCGATGCGCAGCAGGAAGCAGGACACCGGCTCGCCGCGCTGCTTCTTGCCCGAGTTGAGGAAGGTCGGGGTGGCGGGCTGGAAACGGCCGTCGATGATCTCGTCGACCAGCTTGCCCGCCAGCACCTGGTCGCCGTCGGCGAGGGTGAGCGCGACCATGCAGACGCGGTCCTCGAAGCGCTCCAGGTAGCGCTTACCGTCGAAGGTCTTCAGCGTGTACGAGGTGTAGTACTTGAACGCACCGAGGAAGGTGGGGAACCGGAACTTGTGCGCGTAGGCCTGTTTGAACAGCTGCTTGATGAACGCGCGGCTGTACTTCTCCAGCACCTCGGGCTCGTAGTAGTTCTCTTCGACCAGGTAGTCCAGCTTCTCGTCCAGGTTGTGGAAGAAGACGGTGTTCTGGTTGACGTGCTGCAGGAAGTACTGGTGCGCGGCCTCGCGGTCCTTGTCGAACTGGATCTCGCCGTTGGGGCCGTACAGGTTGAGCATGGCGTTGAGGGCGTGGTAGTCCAAGACCTCACCGGCTTCCGCGGTACGAACCGGCGGCTGCTCTAGACGAGCTGACTTGCCTGCCGGTGCTGTCGTTGCTGTTGCCAAAACAATCCCAATCCCTCGCGGACGCGCTCGACGTCCTCAGCGGTTCCCATGAGTTCGAAGCGATACAGGTAGGGCACCCCGCATTTACGCGAGATGACTTCTCCTGCGGCGCAGAAGGTATCGCCGAAGTTCGTGTTCCCGGCCGCGACGACGCCGCGCAGCAGGGCACGGTTGTGCGGATCGTTGAGGAACTTGGCGACTTGCCGCGGTACGAATTCCTTGTCGGCGCGGGTGCCCCCCAGGACGTGCCGACCACCGCCGTAGGTGGGGGTGATCAGCACGTAGGGCTCGTCGACGCGAATCGTCTCGGCGGCGGTGTGCAGTGGTATGCGAGTGGCCGGGAGACCCAGCTTCTCGACGAATCGATGTGTGTTCTCCGACGCGCTGGAGAAGTACACCAGACCGGTCATGGTCGGGCCTCCTTCCTCGAGCGGAACGGCGCGAAGATCAGGCGGCGACGGTGGCGAGCGACTTGATGCGGTCGGGCCGGAAGCCGGACCAGTGGTCCTCGCCGGCGACGACGACGGGGGCTTGCAGGTAGCCGAGGGCCATGACGTAGTCGCGGGCCTCCGCGTTCTCGGAGATGTCGACGATGTCGTACTCCAGGCCGATCTTGTCGAGGGCCTTGTAGGTGGCATTGCACTGGACACAAGCGGGCTTGGTGTACACGGTGATCGTCATTGGTGTCCCTCTCTCCAAGTCTGTAGACGCTTGCTGCGCAAACTCCTGGATCCGTCTGCGAAACCCCTGTTCGCACCGCTTCGAGCCGGTGCGCCCCGCCGGGTGTCTCGCGTCGTCCTCCAGCAGTGAAGACACTACACCTAGTGGCCGACAGAATCATCCAACACGACATGTTGCGAGTCACAAAGATGAAATTCCCTGGCGGTAAGTACCTGGACGATTGATTCGCAACACGACACGGTCATGACGTAGATCACAATTTCGTAGCACAGCTCTTTCTCAGCAAACTTTTTCCGACGCTCCTGTCACACCTGCCACGGCCGTCTCGTCATCCCCATGTGGATCCATGCGACACGCCGATGACAAGAGGCCGCCCGGTCGGTACCGGACGGCCTCTCCTGCGGGCGGGTGAAAGTTCAGGCGGACACAACGCCGGCTCCCTGTGCGGCCACGACCAGCTCATGCACCGACGCGCCCAGCTGCGTCAGCGCCTCGGCGTCCTCGCGCGGATGTGCCGCGCCGAACCGCTCGCCGATCACGCCGAAGTGCGCGTGCGCGGCCTCCACGACGGTGCTGCCCGCCACGCCCAGCGCCTTGACCACGTCGCCGTGCGACCAGCGCGCGGCGTTCGCGCTGATCGACGCGCTCACCACCGCGGCGGGCTTGGCCTGCAGCGCGCCCGCGCCGTACGGCCGTGAGGCCCAGTCGATGGCGTTCTTCAGCACCGCGGGAATGGTGCCGTTGTATTCGGGGGTTACCAGCAGCACGCCGTCGGCCGCCGCGACCGCGTCGCGCAGTGCCTGTGCGGCGGCGGGCACCGCGCCCGGTACGTCGATGTCCTCGTTGTAGAAGGGGATGTCACCGAGCCCCTCGTAGAGGGTGATCTCGACGCCCTCGGGCGCGGTCTGCACGGCCGCCTCGGCGAGCTGGCGATTGACCGACGCGGCGCGCAGGCTGCCGACGAGAGCGAGGATTCGGGTCTGGGACATGATGACTCCTGATGTACTGGAAGCTGCGGTGATGGGAAGCTGTCACCCGAGACTAACCGGACTTTGGTCCGGTTCCATTCCCACGAGAGTGTGAGCAGGACAGTGACCTACAGCACATCACTGCCCGGGGACCGCCCCGGCGTGCGCAACCTGCTGCCCCCACCGCGTTCCGGACAGCCCGCGGGCGCCGAGGCCCACGAGCGCGCCGACGCCGCCCGCAACCGCCAGCTGCTGCTCGACGCGGCCCAGCAACTGGTCCGGGAGCAGGGCGTCGACGGACTCACCATGGACGCCCTGGCCAAGCGCGCCGGCGTCGGCAAGGGCACCGTGTTCCGGCGCTTCGGCAATCGCTCCGGCCTCATGCGCGCGCTGCTCGATCACTCCGACACGAAATTCCAGGCCGCCTTCATGTTCGGCCCGCCCCCGCTGGGCCCGGGCGCGCCCGCGCTGGATCGCCTCATCGCCTTCGGACGGGCCCGGCTGCTCGATATCGAGGTGGAGGGCGAACTGCACCGCGCCGCGGAGATCGGCGAGGGTGTCGGGCGCTATGGCGGGCCGCCCTACGGTCTGCTCAAAGCGCATGTGTCGCTGCTGCTGCGCGCGGCGGACGCGCACGGTGAGATACCGCTGCTGGCCGACGGTCTGCTCGCCGTGCTCGGCGCGCCCATGGTGCTGTACCAGATGACCGCGCTCGGTTACACGCGCGAACAAATCGGTGACAACTGGGAAGCCTTCGTGCGCCGCATCGTAGAGTGAGTTGTCATGGGTAGTCTGCGCGAACAGATCGTCACGGAGTTGGGTGTCCAGCCGAGCATCGAACCGAAACAAGAGGTGCGACGGCGCGTCGATTTCCTGAAGGACTATCTGCGGTCCACGCCCGCAAAGGGATTCGTGCTCGGCATCAGCGGCGGCCAGGACAGCGCGCTGACCGGCCGACTATGCCAGCTGGCCGCCGAGGAACTGCGCGCCGACGGCTTCGAGGCCACCTTCGTCGCGGTGCGCCTGCCCTACGGTGTGCAGGCCGACGAGGCCGACGCGCGCGTCGCCATGCGGTTCATCCAGCCCGACCGCTCGGTCGTGGTCAATATCCGTCCCAGCGCCAATGCCGTCGCCGCCGAGGTGGCCACCGCGGTGAAGGTGGACAAGCTCCGCGATTTCGTGCGCGGCAATATCAAGGCCCGCGAGCGCATGGTGGTGCAGTACGCCCTCGCCGGACAGGAGAACCTGCTGGTCGTGGGCACTGACCACGCGGCGGAGGCGGTCACCGGTTTCTTCACCAAGTTCGGTGACGGCGGCGTGGACCTGACCCCGCTCACCGGCCTGACCAAGCGTCAGGGCGCGGCCCTGCTCCAGGAGCTCGGCGCGCCGTCGAGCATCTGGTCCAAGGTGCCGACCGCCGACCTGGAGGACGACCGGCCGGCCCTGCCCGACGAGGAGGCGCTCGGGCTGCGCTACAGCGAGATCGACGACTACCTCGAGGGCAAGGACGTCACCGACGAGGTGGCCGCCAAGGTCGAGACCATCTACCGCAATACCCGGCACAAGCGCACCGTGCCGGTCACGCCGCTCGATACCTGGTGGCACTGAACATCTTTCACGTCGTCGGCCCGGCGGACTCGGGCCGGGCGGTCGCCGCGCGGACAGAGCCCGCCCCCGCGGCGACCTCGGCGAGACGGCGCTCGAGGAAGCGGCGTACCTGATCGTTTCCGGTGGTCGCGATCGCCTGCCGGTAGTACACTGCGGCCTCGGTGCGGCGGCCCGCCCGGCGCAGCAGATCCGCGCGGGTGGCCACGACCAGGTGCGAATCGGCCAGGCGTGGATGATCGACGATCTCGTCCAATGCCGTCAGGCCGGCGTCGACGCCGTCGCGGAAGGCGAGGGCGATCGCGCGGTTCACTCGCACCGCGGGCGATCGGCTGTATCGCGCCAGCTCGTCGTAGGCGGAAACGATGGCCCGCCAATCGGTTTCCGGCCAGCTCGGCGCGCCGGCGTGCGCGGCGGCGATTCGGGCCTGCGCGGTATACGGGCCGCTGTGACCGTCCGCCGCGGCCGAGACCAGCCACCGCAGTCCGGCATCGATGGCGGCGCGGTTCCAGTGCGTCCGGTCCTGCTCCTCCAACGGCACCAATTCACCTGCGGGAGAACGCCGTTGGTCGCGACGGCTGTCGTTGAGCAGCATCAGTGCCAGCAGCGCGCGAGCCTCCGGCTCCCCGGGCAGCAGCCCGCACAGCAGTCGGCCGAGCCGAATGGCCTCGTCGCACAGGTCATCTCGCACCGCCGAGCTGCCCGAGGTGGCGAAGTAGCCCTCGCTGAAGACCAGATAGACACACGCCAGCACGGCGGAGGTGCGCTCCGGCAGCAGGCTCGCGGGCGGCACCCGCAGCGGAATCCCGGCCTGCCGGATCTTGGCCTTCGCGCGAGTGAGTCGTTGCGCCACCGTGTGTTCCGACTGCAGGAAGGCGCGCGCGATCTCACTGGTCCGCAGCCCGCACACCAGCCGCAGGGTCAGTGCGACCTGGGATTCGGCCGACAGCGCCGGATGGCAACAGGTGAAGATCATCCGTAACTGGTCGTCGGCGACCGGAGACATGTCCAGCTCCTGCTCCGGTGCCGGAAACCCGATCCGCTCGACTCGCACCGCGTCCTGTTCCTTCGTCGCCCGCGCGGATTCGCGGCGCAACCGATCCAGGGCGCGATTGCGGGCGGCGGTGGTGATCCACGCGCCCGGATTGTCCGGGCGGCCGCGCGCGGGCCAGCTGCGCACCGCGTCGGCGAACGCTTCCTGCACCGCGTCCTCGGCCAGGCCGATATCGCCGACCAGCCGGGCCACCGTGGCCAGCGTCCGGCCGAACTCGGCGCGGTAGACCGCGTCGATTCCGGCCGGGTCCGCCGTCATTCCCAAGCGCCCAGATCCACGATCTGCCGCACCTCGACATGTCCTTTCGCGCCGCACGGGATCCGGGTCGCGATCTCGGTCGCCGCCGCCCGATCGGGCGCGGTGAACAGATAGAACCCGTCCACCACCTCGGTGTACTCGGGAAAGGGGCCGTCGGTGAGCAGCAGCTCGCCGTCCCGCACCCGCAGGGTAGTGGCGGTCGTGGGCGGTTGGACCGCCGCGCCGCCGCGCAGCACCGCACCGTATTCGTTGCCGAAGCGTTTGTGCTCACCCACAGCCGCGTCCCACTCGGGCGTATCCGGGACGATCACGGCGTCGGGCCGATCCCAGAGCAGCGCCATCCACCAGTCCGCCCCGGGATTCTCGTGCGGGAAATAAGTGACGACAGGACGCAATTCGATGCTGTCGGTCTCCGCGACCGGGATCCGGCGGGCCAGCTGGATCGCTTCGTCGAGATCGGCGCAATCCAGCACGTAGAAGCCGCCGACCACCTCGGCCTGCTCGGTGAACGGGCCGTCCGTGACCAGTGCCGCGCCGTCCGCGTGCCGGACGGTCACGGCCGCGTCGGCGGGATACAGCGCCGCGCCGCCCGCGATCGCGGCGCCCGCGTGCTGCTCGAATTCCGCGTAGCGGGCCACCTCAGCATCGAATTCCGGGCTGCCGGGCTCCGGTCCGTCGTGTTCGGGTCCGGCCAATGTCGCCAGGTAGTGCATACGATCATCTCCCTCGATTCACGGGGTCCGATACCCCTCTATCAGGACGACGAAGACCGCACGGGCTTCTCTACATCGCGGCACGGATGCGCTCGAGTGGTCAGCCTCCGGCGAACGGTGGCAGCACATCGACGCGTGGCGTCAGCGCGGTCGACGGGTCGCGGGTGAGCTCGTCGCCCACCAGGTAGGCGCACACGCCCAGCATCTTGTCCAGGTCGGGACCGTAGGTGTCGGCGAGTGCCGCGCGCAGGTCGGCGATGGTGGCCGCGACCGGCAGCTCGAGCGTTTCGCTGTCCTTGCCGACGGCGTCGGCGACGGCGGCGAAATAGCGGATCTCAACCACCGATGGCTCCCATCGTGCGTTCCGGGGGGACGAAGCCCGCGGCGTCGATGCCGTGGCCGGCCCACTTGTTCCACATCGCGCCGCGCCAGATCGTGGCGATCTCGGTGTCGTCGGCGCCCGAGCGCAGGGCGGCGCGCAGATCGAATTCCTGATCGCTGAACAGGCACGACCGCAGCATGCCGTCGGCGGTGAGCCGGGTGCGGTCGCAGGTGTCGCAGAATTTGCGGGTCACCGTGGCGATGATGCCGAGGGTGGCCGGGCCGCCGTCGACCAGCCATTTCTCGGCGGGTGCGGACGGATCGGCGCGCCCGGCCTCGACCAGATCGAAGCGGGCGCCGAGGACCTCGAGCAGTTCGGCCGCGGTGACCATCTCGGTCCGCGCCCATTCCTGATCGGCATCCAGCGGCATCTCCTCGATGAACCGCAGTTCGCACTGTTCATCGAGGCACCATTGCAGCAGATCGGCTGCGCCGGACAGGGTTTCGCGCATGAGCACCGCGTTCACCTTGATCGGGGCCAGGCCCGCGTCGCGGGCCGCACGGATACCGGCGAACACCGACTCCAGGCGATCGCGGCGGGTCAGCCGGGCGAAGCCGAGCCGGTCGACGGTGTCCAGCGAGACATTCACCCGGTGCAGCCCGGCCTCGGCCAGCGCCCGGGCGCGATGCCGCAGGCCGACACCATTGGTGGTCATGGCCAGGGGCACGTCGGGTACCTGGGCATGGCAGCCCGCGATGATCTGTTCCAGATCGCGGCGCAGCAGCGGTTCGCCGCCGGTGAAGCGCACCTCCTGGATGCCGAGTTCGCGCACCGACAGCACGACCAGCCGGACGATCTCCTCGACGGTCAGCAGTTCGTCCTGTGGGATGGGCGGCAGCCCCTCCTCGGGCATGCAGTAGGTGCAGCGCAGCGAGCACTTCTCGGTGATGGACACCCGGAGGTCGCGCGCGGTGCGCCCGAAGCGATCGACGAGGAACGGCGTCTCGGGACGTCCGTCGAGTGTCGGGCGCCCTGATCGCACGGCGGGAATGCCCATTTCGACCAACGTCACCTGTTCATTATGTACGTGCGGCCCGCGGCGGGGCAGATCCGCCACAGGTTCGGACGATCTCACCAAGCGGGCGTTCGCGCGGTGAGCAGATCTCGGTGGATCCGCCGAAAGCCTGCCGGGCGGCTCGGCGGCGGGTCCACGGGATCTAGGCTGCTCTCATGAGTTCTCGCCCCGTGCGCGGCACGACGCGGTCCGTCGAGGAGTACCGCGACACCATCGAGCAGACGCTGCGCCCGCTGGCGGCGCGCGCGGTGACACGGGTGCCGGTGCCGGAGGCGCTCGGGCGGCTGCTGGCCGAGCCGATCAGCTCACCGGTGGATCTGCCGGTATTCCGCAATTCCGCCATGGACGGTTATGCCGTGCGGGCCGAATCGGTGGCGGTGACGCCGGTGACGCTGCCGCTCGCGGGCGTCGTGGCGGCGGGTGAACCCGGCACCACGCCGCTGCCGCCGGGCGCGGCGCTGAAGGTGATGACCGGTGCGCCGATCCCGCCCGGCGCCGACTGCGTGGTGCCGGTGGAACACACTCGCTCCGACGGTTCCGCCGTCATCGTCGAACAGGGCCGTGCCGCAGGCGAATTCGTGCGTGAGGCGGGCACCGATGTGCGCGTCGGCGAGCCGCTCATATCGGCCGGGGTGGCGCTGGCACCCCGGCATATCGCGGCGCTGGCGGCCGTCGGCCTGGCCGAGGTGCCGGTGTTCGAGCCGATCCGCGCCGCCGTGCTCACCACCGGCGACGAATTGGTCCCGGCCGGAACGGCTTTGCGACCCGGCCAGATCTACAACTCCAACGGCATCGCGCTCGCCGCCGCGCTGGCCGCCAACGGCGTCGCGGTGGTGTCGGTGGCGCACAGTACCGACGATCCGGTCGAGTTCCGCCGATTGCTTTCCGCTGCAACTGATTCCGCCGATCTGGTATTCACCTCCGGCGGGGTGTCGCAAGGCGATTTCGAGGTGGTCAAGGAGGTGCTGCGGCCACTGGGCGGCACGTTCGGCTCGGTCGCGGTGCAGCCGGGCGGGCCACAGGGGCTCAGTGTCGTCGACGGTGTGCCGGTGCTGAGTTTCCCCGGCAATCCGGTCAGCACCATGGTGTCGTTCGAGGTGTTCGCCCGGCCGATCCTGCGCGAACTCGCCGGGCTGCCGCCGGTCGAGATCCAGGAGCTGCCATTGCTCGAGCCGGTGCGCTCCCCGGCGGGGCGCCGCCAGTTCCTGCGGGGGCGGGTCACCCCCGACGGTGTGGAGCCGGTCTCCGGGCAGGGCTCACACCTGGTGGCCGGGATGGCCAGGGCCGAGGTGCTGATCGATATCCCGGCCGAGGTCACCGCGGTGGCCGCCGGGACGATCGTGGGGGTGCGCGCGCTGTGAAGACCGATCCGCGGACTGTGCGAGGCTGGACAGTATGAGTGAGTTGTCGCATGTCGATCGTTCGGGCCGGGCCCGCATGGTTGACGTGAGCGCGAAGAACGAGACCACCCGGGTCGCCGTCGCGGCGGGCGAGTTGCAGACCACCGCCGAGGTGGTGGCGCTGGTGCGCGCCGACGACATGCCCAAGGCCGATGTGCTGTCCACCGCGCGTCTCGCCGGGATCATGGGCGCGAAGAAGACCGCGGAACTGATTCCGCTGTGCCATCAGCTGGCGCTGTCCTCGGTCAAGGTCGACTTCGGCTTCACCGAGTCCACCATCACCATCGAGGCGTCGGCCAAGACCCGCGGCCAGACCGGCGTGGAGATGGAGGCGCTCACCGCCGTCGCGGTGGCCGGGCTCACCCTGCACGATATGGTCAAGGCGGTGGATCCGGCGGCCACCTTGAACGGTGTCCGGCTGCTCACCAAAGACGGTGGCAAGCACGGACATTGGGAGCGGCCCGGAGTCGCCGAGCCTGAAAGCGCCGACGGTGCGGTGCACTCCGCGCCACCGCGAGATATGCACGCCGAGAAGGTGTCCCGCGCGGCGGCGGTCGTGGTCGCCTCCACCGGCGCGGCGGCGGGGACCCGGGAAGACACGACCGGCCCCCGGCTGACGGAATGGCTTGCCGGACTGGGTTTCTCGGTGCGCGGCCCGCTGGTCTACGCCGACGCGGATATCGCCGTCGGCCTGGCCGACGCACTGCGGTTCGCACCGGATCTGGTCATCACCACCGGCGGCACCGGCGCCTCGCCCACCGACGCCACCCCCGAAGCCACCCTGACCCTGCTGGACCGGGAACTGCCCGGCGTCGCCGAGGCGATCCGCCGGCGCGGCACCGAGAAGTTCCCGCTGGCTGCACTCAGCCGTGGCGTCGCCGGACTGGCCGGGCGCTCGGTGGTGGTGAACCTGCCGGGTTCACCCGGCGGAGTGAACGACGGTATCGCGGTGCTCGAACCGCTGCTCGATCATCTGCTCGCGCAAGTAGCCGGAGGCGGCAACCATGAGTGAAACAGCGATCACAGTCGCCCGGATCAGCGATCAGCCGCTCGATCCCGCCGAGGTGGAGCAGGCGGTGACCGGCCCGGCGCACGGCGCCGTCGTCGTGTTCACCGGCAAGGTCCGCGATCACGATGGGGGACAGCAGGTTTCGGCGCTGGAGTACTCCGCGCACCCGGACGCCGAGCGTTTCCTGCACCGCTGCTGCGCCGAGGTGTCGGCCGCGTCCGGGTTGCCGGTGGCCGCGGTGCACCGGATCGGCCCGCTCGCGATCGGCGATCTCGCGATCGTCGTGGCGGTCGCCGCGCCGCATCGCGCCGAGGCCTTCGCGACCTGCGCGGAACTGGTGGACCGGATCAAGCACGAGGTGCCGATCTGGAAGCGGCAGTTGTTCGCCGACGGGCTCTCCGAATGGGTCAACGCCTGCGGCTGAAGGCTGAGAATCATGCCGTGACGCGCCCGGGGGTACGCCGTCGCCGCGGCGCACCCCGACCGTGCCCGGCTCAGCGAAGGGCGGGGGCTATTTCGCGTTCGAACAGTTCGATGCCCGAGGTGTCGTAGGCGGACTCGGGGAAGTTGACGATGGCGTAGCCGAGGCCGAGGTTCGCGACCTCGGTGAGGCGTTCGATGACCTGCTCGGGGGTGCCGACGGCGGGGGAGGTGCGGAACATGCCGTCGATCCAGCCCTTGGCGGTATCCGCACCGGCGACCGGGGCGAGTTTGGCTTGCAGGTCTGAAAGACGCTGCTCCACTTCGGCTTCCGTGGCCCCGATGACGGTGTTGAAGTTCGAGGAACGGGTGATGGCCTCGAAATCGGTACCGACCTCGGCGCAATGCGCGCGCAGCAGCTCGGACTTGCGCGCGAATTCGGCCGGGTCGCCGCTGAAATTGGTGTACCGGGCGTACTTCGCGGCGATGCGCAGCGTCTTCTTCTCGCCGCCACCGGCGATCCAGATCGGAATCCCGCCTTCCTGCACCGGAAGTGGGCGCACGATCGCATTGTCGACCTGGTAGTACTTGCCCGCCAGCGAGGCCGTACCGGTGGACCACGCCTGACGGAAGATCTCGACGCCCTCGTCGAGTCGGCCGAGGCGTTCCCCCGCCGACGGGAAGCCGTAACCGTATGCGCGCCACTCGTGTTCGTACCAGCCGGCGCCGATACCCATCTCGACCCGGCCGCCGGACACATGGTCGACGGTGGCGGCGACCTTGGCCAGGTAGGCCGGTTCGCGGTAGCGCATGGCGGTGCACATCTGGCCCAGCCGGATCCGCGAGGTGGACGCCGCGAACGCCGACATGAGCGTCCACGCCTCGTGGGTCGGTTCCTCGGTGGGCACCGGGAAGGTGTGGAAGTGGTCGTACACCCACAGCGACTCCCAGGTGTCGGCGGCATCGGCTCGCTGGGCGAGATCCCGCATCACCTGCCATTGCGCGGCCGGTTCGATGCCGACCAGGTCCAGCCGCCAGCCCTGCGGGATGAAGATGCCGAAGCGCACAGATCTCTCCTTCGTGTGGTTGATCCCGAACCTAGTGGTATCGATCAGCGATGTCAGGGCAATTCCGGGCCGACGGCGTCGCGCGCGGTCAGTCGCCCGCCACCCCAGCCCAGGGCCCGGCGATAACTGCCGAGCAGGTCGTGCTCGACGAGGTAGGTCTCGTCGCGGTGCGGGTGACCGGCCGGTAGCGGTGTCGTGGTGGGCGCCACGAACAGGGCGTCCACCGGGCAGTAGGCCTCGCAGAGGAAGCAGGTTTGGCAGTCGGCCTGGCGGGTGCGGACCGGGACGCCGTCGGGACCCCGGTCGAAGACATGGGTCGGGCAGACCTCGACGCATTGGTCGCAGGCGATGCAGCGGTCGGCGGAGACGAGTTCGATCATGCCGGCACCAGCGTCCGGTGGGTGCGGAAGACCGGCTCCGGCGCGGTCCACACGGTGTCCAGGCCACCGGTGATCAGCCGATGGTGCTGGGCGGGATCGAGGTCGGGGAACTCCTGGCGGCGCGCCATGCCGCGGGATTCGGTGCGGGCCAGCGCGGCGGTGTACATCCAGCGGGCGTGCGCGGTCATCGCGGCGGCCGAGCGCGCCTTGACGATCTCGCCGCCCAGTCCGGAGCGGGCCTGCCGCCACCAGTCGTTCAGCGTGTCCAGAGCGGGGCGCAGCCGATCGCCGTGGCGCAGATAGTTCTTGTCGTACGGCAGCACCTCGGCCTGTACGGCCGCCACCAGATCGGCTGGGCGCAGCGCGGACTCGGGCCGATCGAGCGGGCGCAGACCCGCACCACCGGCGCCCAGGCGCGGGCGTGCCACCGAGTCCGCCTGCCGCAGCGCGTATCTGCCCGCTCCGGCACCGGCCCAGCTGCCCGAGGACATGGCCCACGCCGCGTTGTGGCTGCCGCCGCCGGTGAAGCCGCCGCAGATCAGTTCCCGGGTCGCGACGTCCCCGGCCACGAACAGGCCCGGCACGCTGGTCGAGCAGTCCGGTCCGGCGATCCGGACGCCGCCGGTACCGCGCACGGTGCCTTCGAGCAGCAGGGTGACCGGGAATCGGTCGGTGAAGGGATCGATGCCCAGCCGGTCGAAGGTCAGGAAGAAGTTCGGCTGTCCGCGCCGCATGGCCCGGCGCTGCTGCGCGTCGGCCCGGTCCAGCGTGCAGTACACCGGGCCGTCGAGGAGGGCCTTCGCGATCGGGGTGCGGGATCGGCTCGACGCGCCCGCCAGTTCCTCGCCGCTGTCCAGGTAGAACGTGGCGAAGGAGTAGTAGGCGGTTTTGGTGACCGAGGTGAACTCCGGGGCGATGGCATACGCGTTGGAGAACTCCATGCCGGACAGTTCCGCGCCCGTCTCCACCGCCATCAGTGCTCCGTCACCGGTATTCACGTTGCAGCCGAGGGTTTTCGACAGGAACGCGCAGCCGCCGGTGGCCAGCACGACCGCATCGGCGGCGACCTCGACGGTGGTGCCGTCGGCCAGCCGGTGCAGTCGCGCGCCCGCGACCGCGCCGTAGGGGTCGACCAGGAGTTCCACCGCGGGTGTGTGGTCCAGTACGCGGACACCGGCCCGCAGCACCCGAAGCCGCTGGCGTTTCATGTAATCCGGTCCCTGGACGCCGGTGCGGATCTGACGGCCGTCCGCACCCACCGGGAACGGGTAGCGGCCCTCGGTCGCGAGTTCGCCGACCCGGGCGTAGGTTTCGTCGAGCACCCGGGCCATCCAGTCGCGGTCGGCGAGATAGCCGCCGAGTCCCTCGCGGGCGGCCATGGCACGCTCGCGCAGTTCGGGTTCCGGCTCTACGTACCAGATTCCGGTACCGGCCGCGGCGGTCGCGCCGCTGCTGCCGCAGAATCCCTTGTCCGCCAGCAGGACCGTGGCCCCGGTCGCGGCGGCCTTCAGTGCCGCCCAGGTCCCGGCGGGGCCGCCGCCGAGGACCAGCACGTCTACATCGATCATGAGTTCACTTTCTGTGGGAGTGGTTGCGCGGGCCAGGGAATGTGGCGGGGGATGTAGCGGCCCATGACGACCGCGCCGAGTGCGGCGACACCGCCGATGGTGAGTGCCGCGACCGCCAGCGGCGCGGCTCCGGCCAGGACGCCGAGCAGCAGCGGTCCGCCGAACGCGCCGCAGTCGTGGGTGAGCCGCCACGCTGCCAGGAATTCGGCGCGGATGCCCGGCGGCGCGATATCGGCGCCGAGCACCATGATCAACCCGTTGCCGATGCCGTTGCCGACACCGAGGGCGACCGCCACCGCGCCCAGTGTGAGCGTCGAATAGGTCAGGGGGACAGCCAGATACGAGAGGGACAGGATGGTGAGCGAGGGGACCGCGACCGGCACCCGGCCGAAGCGATCCATCAGATGTCCCGCCGGGTAGGCGAAGACCAGCTCGAGCGCGGCCGCCAGGCCGAACAGCGCACTCGCGGTGGCGGCGTCGATCTCGATGTGGTGTGCCCACAGCGGCAGGATCACCTCCCGCGACGCGCGGGCCGCGCCCATGAGCAGCGACCCCGCGCCCAGAGTGCACAGGACCAGGTGGTGCCGATGTACCACGCCGAGTAGTGAGATCGGGGCGGTCGCGATCGGCTCGGACAGCGCACCGGCGGGCAGCGGCACTCGGGCCAACATCCATCCGGCCACCAGAAAGGCCACGAACTGCACCACGAAGCCGCCCCGGATGCCGACGGCGAGAATCGCGCCCGCACCGAGCAGTGGGCCGAGGAAGAACCCCAGCCGCATGGCCCCGCCGAACAGTGACATGGCGCGGGCCCTGCGGTCCAGGGTGACGGCCTCGGCCAGGTAGGTCATCCGCCCCAGTCCCCAGACGGCATTGGACAATCCGGTGATCAGCAGGCCCGCGCAGAGCACCACCACGTTCGGTGCCAGCAGGCACAGCAGCACCCCGGTCAGGCCGACCGCGGTGCCCCAGATCGTCGAGGCGCGTTCGCCCAGCCTGGCCACCAACTGTCCGGACGGAATGCCGCCGAGCACCTGGCCCAGGCCGACCAGCGCCACCGCCAGCCCGGCCACGGCTGTTGACGCGCCCAGGTCGACGGCGGCCAGCGTCATCACCGGCGCCGCCGCGCCCATTCCGATACCCCGCGCCACGGTGGGCAGGTAGACCGTGAACACCAGCGGGCGCAGGGAATCGATCGGCTGGGAACTCACGCGCTCGCTTCGGTGCGCACTACCGCGAACTGGCTTTCCACCGGGGTGAGACCGTAATGCCCGCGCAGACTGTCGGATTCGTAGTCGGTGCGGAACAGGCCGCGCTCCTGCAGGATCGGCACCACCCGGTCCACGAAATCCTCCAGCCCGCCCGGCAGGAACGGCGGCATGATGTTGAAGCCGTCGGCGGCGCCACCCTCGAACCAGGCCTGGAGTTCATCGGCGATCTGCGCCGGGGTACCCGCGAACGAGCGGTGCCCGCGCCCGCCGCCGAGCTTGCCGATCAGCTGGCGCACCGTCAGGTTCTCGTTCTCGGCGAGTTCCTTGACCAGCAGGAACCGGCTCTTGCCGCCTTCGATCTCGGTGACCGGGGGCAGCGGCGGCAGCGGAGCGTCCAGGGCGTGCTCGGTGAGATCGACGCCGAGCAGGCGCGAGAGCTGACTCAGGGCGTAATCGGGGGAGATCAGGTCGGTGAATTCCTGCTCCAGCGCTCTGGCCTGGTCCTCGGTGTCGGCGATATAGGGAACCAGGCCGGGCAGCACCTTCAGGTCATCGGCGGAACGGCCGTACTTGGTCAGCCGCGACTTCAGGTCGCGGTAGAACGCCTGCCCCTCCTCGAGCGTGCGCTGTGCGGTGAACACGGCCTCGGCGTACTGGGCCGCGAATTCCTTTCCGGCCTCGGAGGATCCGGCCTGTACCAGCAGTGGCCGCCCCTGCGGGCTGCGCGGGGAGTTCAGCGGGCCGCGCACCTTGAAGCGCGGGCCCGCGTAGTCGAGCGTGTGCACCTTGGCCGGGTCGGCGAAGATACCCTCGTGCTCATCGAGCACGACGGCCTCCGATTCCCAGCTGTCCCACAGCTGTACCGCGAGATCCACGAATTCCTGCGCGCGTTCGTAGCGGCGGGCGTGCTCGGGAATCGCGTCGTAGCCGAAGTTGAACGCTTCCTCCTCGCTGCCCGAGGTGACGATGTTCCAGCCCGCCCGGCCGCCGCTGATGTGGTCCAGGGACGCGAATTTGCGGGCCAGGTTGAAGGGTTCGTTGTAGGTGGTGGACGCGGTCGCGATCAGTCCCACCCGGGAGGTGGCGGCGGCGATGGCGGCCAGCAGCGTCACCGGCTCGAACACCGCCAGGGTGTTGCGTTTGATCCGCGGGCCGACCGCGAGCCCGTCGGCGAAGAACACCGAGTCGAGTTTGCCGCGCTCGGCGATACGGCCGAGTTCTTGGAAATGGGCCACATCGAGCACCGCGTGGGCGTCGGTGCGCGGGTGCCGCCAGGCGGCTTCGTGGTGGCCGACACCCATCAGGAACGCGTTGAGATGGAACTGCTTGCCAGACATGGAGATTCCTTCGGATATCAGGAGTTGGACGGGACGCGCCAGCGCGAGAAGCGGCGTTCGAGAGTGACCAGCAGGCCGTTGAAGGCCAGCCCGAGCAGGGAGATGGCGAGAATGCCCGCGTACATGTTCGGGATCTGGAAGTTCTGCTGCGCGGCGGTGATCAGATAGCCGAGACCGGCTCGGGCACCCACCATTTCGGCGGCCAGCAGCACCAGGATCGAGCTCGCAGCGGCCATGCGCAGACCGGTGAAGATGGACGGGACGGCGGCGGGCAGGATCACCTTCTGGAACAGCCGAACCGGTGTCAGGCCCAGGGACACAGCGGATTTCACCAGTAGCGGGTCGACGGTGCGGACACCGGTGATGGTGTTGAGCAGGATCGGGAACGAGCTGGCGTAGACGACCAGCGCGACCTTGGACGTCTCACCGATTCCCAGGATGAGCACGAACACCGGGAGCAACGCCAGCGCGGCGGTATTGCGGAACAGCTCCAGAATCGGGTTCAGCAGTTCCGAGACCGGCTTGTACCAGGCGATCGCGATACCCAGCGGCACCGCGATCACCAGTGCGATACCGAATCCGCTCACCGAGCGAGTGAGACTGGTGGAGACGTGATTCCACATCTCGCCGCTGCGTACCAGCTCGGCGAACGCCTCGGCGACCGTGCTGAACGGCGGTAGGAACACCTCGTCCACCAGGCCGGCGGCGGGGGCGAGCTCCCACAGCACCAGCAGAGCCGCAATGGCCAGTGTCGGTTTGCTCACCCGCCACGCCAGTGTCGCGGACCGGCGGAGCAGTTGCGGAATCGCTGTGGCGGTACGGGTTCGGGGCGGGCGATAGGTCTCGGCGACATCCGTGCGGACGGGCGGTTCGACGAGTTCCACTGCGCTAGACATGGCTCGGCCTTTCGGTGCGGGATGCGACGGAAGCGGAGCTCTCGGTGCGGGATTCGAGCTCCAGGCCCTGGGCGCGCTCGACCTCGCCGCGCAGCAGGGACCAGATCCGGTGGCGATGGGCGCGGAAATCCTCGGTGGAGCGGATGTCCTCGCCGCCGTCGTGGGCGATATCGATCTCGAGCACCGCCTTGACCCGGCCGGGCCGGGAGGTCAGCACCGCGACCCGCTGTCCGAGATACACCGCCTCGTCGATGCCGTGGGTGATGAACAGGATGGTCTTGCCGGTGGTCCGCCAGATCCGTAACAGCTCGTCCTGCAACGACTCCCGGGTTTGGGCGTCGAGTGCGGCGAACGGCTCGTCCATCAGCAGCACCTCGGGGTCGAAGGCGAGGCTGCGGGCGATCGCCACGCGCTGCTTCATCCCGCCGGAAAGCTCGTGCGGGTAGCGATCACCGAATCCGGTGAGCCCGACCAGATCGAGGTACTCCTCGGCGCGGGCGCGGCGCTCACGGCGAGGCAGACCCTTGGCCTCCAAGCCGAATTCGATATTGGCCCGGGCGGTGCGCCACGGGAACAGGGCGTACTGCTGGAAGACGATGCCGCGGTCCAGTCCCGGGCCGGTGATCGGTACGCCGTCCAATCGGATCTCGCCCGAACTCGGCTTCGTCAGCCCGCCCAGCAGATCCAACAGGGTCGACTTGCCCGAACCGCTGGGGCCGACCAGAACCAGGAACTCACCCGTGCGGACCTCCAGTGTGATGTCCTCGAGCGCGGTGAAGGTGTCGTTCGAGCCGCGCACCGGGAAGCGTTTGCTCACCCGGTCGATCGCGAGTTTCGTTGTGGTGACGCTCATTTCGCCACCGCCTCACCGGTCGGGCCGCTGGTGGGCTGATAGGTGCCGTTGGCATACGGGTTGAACTCGTTGGTGAACAGGTCGGCGGCCTTCAGCTGGCCCGATTTCAATTCGCCATTGCGTGCCAGCCAGTCCAGCCAGACCTGAATCTCCTTCTCCTGCACCACCGCACCGGGGGTCGGCAAGCCGGAGCTCTTCCAGTACTTCAGCAGGTCGGTGTTCTCGTTGCGGCCGCGTTTCTGGATGATCGAGGTGAAGCGAGCCAGCACCTCGTCGCGCGGTGTGAGCTGGAGCCACCGGGTAGCCCGGGCGGTACCCTGCACGAAATCGGCTACCGCGTCGCGGTTCTGGGCCAGGAACTGATCGCGGAACACGTAGGTGCCGTAGGCGGCCTGCCCGAAGATGGCGGTGTCGGTGTAGAGCGGGTGGATTCCGCCGCGTTCGAGAGCGGAATCCCGGAACACCTGACCCAGCGTGCCGACCTCGACCTGTCCCTTGCGCAGCGCGTCCTCGGTGTTGGCCGGCGGCACCACCAGCAGTTGCACCTGCTTGATCTCGGCCTCGGTCAAACCTTCCTTGTGCAGCCACTCCCGGGTGATGAACTCGTGGTGCGCGCCGAGGGTGTTGACGGCCACCTTCTTGCCGATCAGGTCGCGCGCGGTCTTGATGCCGGAATCGTCGCGGACGTAGTACCCGCTGAAGGTCTGGTCGTCGGAGCCGTAGGAGCTGAGCACCGAGGTGACCTTCGCCCCGCCCGCGATGAGTTTGACCACCGCGCCGTTGAACGCGCTGCCGAACTCGACCTGGTTGGTGGCCGCCGCCTGGATATTGGCCGGACCGCTGGTGGTGTCGCCTTCCCACTGCAAGGCGATCTTGGTGAAATAGCCCAGATCGGCGGCCAGCTCGAACGGCTGCACCTGGCCGGTAGCACCCTGGTAGCGCAGGACCGTCTTGCCGTCGGAGGTCTTGACGGCATCGGACTTCCCGCACGCGGCGAGCACGGAGACGCTGGTGAGCAGGGCCAGGGTGGCGGCGATCGCACGGTGTCGTCGCCGGTGTGCGGTGAAGCGCATGGGTGTTCCTTCGAATGGAAAAACTTGGCGCGCAGGCGAAAAGGGCATGCGGCGGCCAGGGTCAGCTGAGGTTTCTGCGAGAGCGGAGCGTCAGCCGCGACAGATTCCGTGCGGGACACGCATGAGGTCGACCGCGCGGCGGCGGATCAGTGCGGTGGGTGTCGACACGTGGGTACGTCCATGATCTGAATCGATGTGCTGGGTGTGGTCTTCATGGTGTGGGCGCGATGGGCGCCGGACAACGGCCATTCCACATTGTGAAAATCACCGTGAGTGCAATTCGGCGCCGATGCGGGCCGCGAAATGCTGTATGGCGGGCAAGATCTCGCGAACCAGCCCATCGGTCAGGCGGGCGGAGCGCGCCTGCACACTCAACGCGCCCCACACCTGCCTGCCCGGCCCGAACACCGGCACCGCGATGGAGCGCAGCGGATCGTCCTCGTCGATGTCTGCCACGGCGAAACCCTTGCGCCGCACCAGATCCAGATCCGGCACCCGGTCGAAACCGGTGGCTGCGTAGGCGAGCAGGGCATGCCCGGTGGCGCTGGAGCGCAGCGGCTGGCGGGGCCGGGGCACCTGGTGGTGACAGAACAGCACCGGCGGACGCGCGTGCAGGATCGTGACCGCGTCACCCGCGTCGACGACGCTGAGACTGGTCGTGATCTTGATCCCGGCGGCTAGGGCGTACATGTGCGGTGCCGCGGCATCGATACCCAACCGGTCGAGTGCGGGGCGTGCCAGTGTCGCCAGGCCCTGACCCACCCGATACCGGTCGGTGGCCGGATCCTGCTCCAGCAGCCGGCCGCGCACCAGCGCCTGGGCCAGCCGGTGCGCGGTGCTCACCGGCACACCCGCCAGATGGGCCAGCTCGCTCAGCGAGAATTCCGGGTCGTCGCCTTCGAAGCAATGGAGCAGATGAATGGCTCGTTCGACGGCCTGCGACCCCGAACGTGGCTGATCGGTGCTGGTCATGGCGCTATTCTCGGCGTCCGCCGGTCCGGCCGACAAGGGTTCGACGCCGCCTGCACCAAATGCTGGCACCGAGAATTCACTGGCGTTCCGAATACGCGCGGGCGATAGTGGGAGCAGATGACAACACAGGAAATACAAAGGCTCGGTGTGGATTTCGGCCGAGTGATCCAAGGAGCGGCGCTACGGCCGGGTGACGCCGATACGGTGTTCCTGAGCGGGGGGTTCACCGCGGCGATGCGAACTCCGCCCAGCCCCGGCGCATTCGACGTCCTGGCCCGATTGACCGCCCGGTTCGACGGGCAGGTGTGGGTGATCTCCAAATGCGGGCCGCGCGTGCAGCAGCGCACCCGGCAGTGGCTCGACCAGCACGACTTCTACGACCGGACCGGGGTGCCGCGCGGCAATGTGCGGTTCTGTCTGGAACGGGCGCAGAAGGCGGTGCACTGCGCCGAGCTGGGCATCACCCACATGATCGACGACCGGATCGACGTGCATCGCGCGCTGCGCGGACTCGTACCGCACCTATATCTTTTCGGCGTGCAGTCCGAACCAGCGCCGGACTGGGTCGAGCACGTCCTCACCTGGGGAGATGCCGAATCGGCGATCCTGGCGACAATGCCCGGCTGAGTGTGGTCCGCCGACATGGTGAGCGGGACCCGCCGCGCCATGTATCCTTCTCAGGGACGCATTCGCGTCCGGTCAAGGTTTTCCAGCAGGGGTAGCGAAGCCGTACGAATTCGCGGCACGACAAGCAGGAGGTGGGTCGCCATGCGCAGTGAACCTCCGAGTCGAAGGCCGCGCGGCGCCGCCCCCTTGCCTGCTGTGATCCAGTAGCGACGGCCGGGGCGCGCGCCTCGCGGTGTGAAGTAGTCGACCACTCAGCTCACACTCCCGCCCGCGCGAGGAACACCCATGTCGCACACCGATCTGATCGAAGCACGCCCGCAGCAGCTCGACCTGCCCACCCCGGTCGAGAGTCTCCAGGACATCGTCGACACGCACCGTGTCGACGCCGCCCAGGAGTGGCTCGAGAATCACCCACCGCACCTCATCGCCGACCAGCTCGCCCGGATGGACGCCGTCCAGGCCGGCATGGCGTTCCGGTTGCTCGACAAGGACGCGGCCCTGACCGTGTTCGAGGAACTCGAACCGGTCGACCAGCAGCAGATCCTGCAGGGATTGCGGGACCAGACCTTCCGCGACCTCGTCGAGGAGATGGCCCCGGACGACCGCGCCCGCATGCTGCGCGAAGCGCCCGCGAAGGTCGCCAAGAAGGTGCTCGCGGGGCTCAGCCCGCGAGAACGGCGGATGACCGCGTCCCTGCTCGGCTACCCCGAGGGGTCGGCCGGGCAGTACATGACACCCGAGGTCGTGGCGCTGCCGCGCAATCTGTCGGTGGCCGAGGCGCTGGCGGTCGTGCGCGCCAAGGGTACGGGCGCGGAAACCGTGTACACGCTGCCCGTGGTCGACGGTGGGCGGCGCCTGACCGGCATCGTGGAGCTGCGGGAACTGGTGCTCGCCGAGCCCGGCGCGATGGTGTCCGAGCTGGTCGTGACCGAACCCGCGTTCGCGCGCGCCACCGATTCCGCGGAGAAGGCCGCCCGGTTGATGCGCGAAACCAACGACATCAACCTGCCGGTGGTCGACAGCGAGGACAGATTGGTCGGTCTGCTCACCATCGATGACGCGGTCGAGGTGATCGAGGCCGCCGACAGCGAGGACGTGGCCCGCCAGGCCGGTTCTGCGCCGTGGGAGGGGCACTACATGGCGGCCGGTGTCTTCCAGCTGGCGCGCTACCGCGCGCTGTGGCTGATGCTGCTGCTGTTCGCGGCGACGTTGACCGTCAGCGTCACCGATTTCTTCTCCGGCACGCTCGAACAGGCCGCGCACCTGGCGTTGTTCATTCCGCTGCTGATCGGCGCGGGCGGCAACGCGGGCGCTCAGGCCGCCACCGCCTGTGTCCGCGCGCTCGCCGTCGGGGAGGTCCGGGTCTCGGATCTGTTGAAGGTGATCTGGCGGGAATGTCGGGTGGGCCTCACCCTCGGTGCGCTGCTCGCCGCCGCGGGCCTGGTGATCGCCGCGCTGTTCGTCGGTCCCGGCATCGCCGTGGTCGTCGCCATCACCCTGATCCTGATCTGCGGGTGGGCCGCGACCATCGGCGGCACCATGCCCCTGCTGGCCAAGAAGCTCCGCATCGACCCCGCCGTCGTCTCCGCCCCCATGGTCACCACCCTGGTCGACGCCACCGGCCTGATCATCTACTTCAGCACCGCGAAACTGGTCCTCGGCATCTGACCGATTTGCTGAAATCCCTTCTCCAGCAAACTTTCTCGGCGTCCAGTTCACCCACGGTGAACATTGGCCAATGTCGTGGCCTAGTCCACGTCGACCGGCTATTGTTTCGGGCATCTGTTCGAAGCGTCACCCGGATGAAGGAGGGCTTGACCATGAGTGGCAGCGAGAAGTCCGAGGCGCAGCGGCTGGCCGAGGTGGAGAAGTTGCTGGCGTTTCGGGACCGGATCGACAACCAGGCGTTCGACGAACTACAGAAGAAGTTGCTCAGCCTGTACCGGCAGTTGGAAGAAGGGGACTCCCGGCCGACCCTCCGAGCTGTGATCCGCGAGGTACAGGCAGCGATTAGCGTTATCGTCAGGCGCAGCGACAGCCTTCGTCAGTACAACTGGGAGGTTGACGCGTGATCGACGGAGCCCCGGAGCCGTGGTTCGAAAATCAGCTTGAACTGAACTCTGTGCGGAATAGTTACACTATGACGCTCATCTGCGAAGAGTTCGACAAGGTGCATGGGGGAATCGCTGGCATTCGGGACAGTATCGGCGGCAACCTGAGCGACACACTCGAAGGTATTCCGATCGTCACTCGGCTGGCCTCGATCAAGATATCGATGGATTCGATGAACGGACGTCTCGGGTCGATCGAATCCGATGTGGGCACGTTGAAGTCGGATGTGGGCACGTTGAAGTCGGATGTGGGCACGTTGAAGTCGGATGTGGGCACGTTGAAGTCGGATGTGGGCACGTTGAAGTCGGATGTCAGCAAGCTCGCGACGGGTATGTCCCAGGTTCTGCGGATTCTTGAGGGCCGAGGGCCCGAGAACTGAAGTGACGTTACGGCGAAGGCCCCGCTGGGGGAGCGGGGCCTTCGTGGTGTTCGGGTCAGAACTCCCAGTCCTCGTCTTCGGTGTTGACTGCCTTGCCGATGACGTAGCTCGAGCCCGAGCCGGAGAAGAAGTCGTGGTTCTCGTCGGCGTTGGGGGAGAGGGCGGAGAGGATGGCCGGGTTGACCTCGCACTCGTCCTTGGGGAACAGGCCCTCGTAGCCGAGGTTCATCAGGGCCTTGTTGGCGTTGTAGCGCAGGAACTTCTTGACGTCCTCGGTGAGGCCGACCTCGTCGTAGAGATCCTGGGTGTAGTCGACCTCGTTGTCGTACAGCTCGAACAGCAGCTCGAAGGTGTAGTTCTTGAGTTCCTCGCGCTCGGCGGCCGACACCAGCTCCAGTCCGCGCTGGTACTTGTAGCCGATGTAGTAGCCGTGCACGGCCTCGTCGCGAATGATCAGGCGGATCATGTCGGCGGTGTTGGTGAGCTTGGCCCGCGAGGACCAGTGCATCGGCAGGTAGAAGCCGGAGTAGAACAGAAAGGACTCCAGTAGCGTGGAGGCCACCTTGCGCTTGAGCGGATCGTCACCGTTGTAGTACTCGAGCACGATCTCGGCCTTGCGCTGCAGGTTCCGGTTCTCCTCGGACCAGCGGAACGCGTCATCGATCTCGCGGGTGGAGCACAGGGTCGAGAAGATCGAGCTGTAGCTCTTCGCGTGCACCGATTCCATGAAGGCGATATTGGTGAGCACCGCCTCCTCGTGCGGGGTCAGCGCATCGGGGATCAGGCTCACCGCGCCGACGGTGCCCTGGATCGTGTCCAGCAGCGTCAGGCCGGTGAAAACCCGCATGGTCAACTGCTTCTCGTCCGGGGTGAGGGTGTTCCACGAGGGGATGTCGTTGGAGACCGGGACCTTCTCGGGCAGCCAGAAGTTGCCGGTCAGCCTGTCCCACACCTCGGCGTCCTTCTCGTCGGGAACCCGATTCCAGTTGATGGCGGTAACCCGATCGATGACCTTCATCCTGCCTCCACGCCTTTCTGTTGAAATCAACACTGCCCGAGCACGCTGTTGTCCAGAGTTCCTCGCACTGAAACACTACTCCTAGTGGGTGACAAGTCCATGCAGCACAACACCTTGTGTCATAGCGGCGCTTATCGTCTGGCTTCAATTCGGTGGCGGGCACCGAGTGCGGCTCCCTATTGTGCGGTACGGGCGTGAGCTCGAAGGCAGCGGTCCGGTGCGTCGGCGTAAAGGCATCTGGACAGCGCTTCCGCCGGTGTTTGGTAGGTTCGCCCGCATGTCTCGCCGTGACGACAAGACGGTCGGCCTGATTCTCGTGACCTACCAGTCCGCCGAGGATCTACCGCCGCTGCTGGAGTCGCTGCCCGCCGCGGTCGAGCCCTACACCTTGGACGTGATCTGCGTCGACAACGGCTCGACCGACGAGAGCGCCGCGATCGTCGAGGATTTCGGCGGCCGGGTGATCCGCAATACCGGCAATGTCGGTTTGTCGGCGGCGATCAATCAGGGCGCGGCACACAGCGATGCGGAATGGCTGCTGGTGGCGAATCCGGACACCCGGCTCGATCCCGGGTCGATCGCCGCGCTGGTGGAGACCGCGAGTGCGGACTACCGGATCGGCATGATCGGGCCGCGGATCACGCGGCTGGACGGGACGCCGTATCCGAGCGGCCGCCGGTTCCCGTCCCCGCTGACCGGGGCCGCGCACGCGCTGCTCGGCGGCGTCTGGCCGGGCAACCCGGCCTCCCGCGCCTATTTCGGGGAACCCGGCGGCGACGTCGGCGACGTCGACTGGATCTCGGGCTGCTGCATGTTGTTCCGGCGCGGCGCCTTCGACTCCGTCGACGGCATGGACGACCGCTATTTCCTCTACTTCGAGGAGACCAAGATGGCGCTGGATCTGCATCGCGCCGGCTGGCGGGTGGTGCTGGACCCGAGTGTGCGGATCCGCCACCGGGAGGGCGGCAGCATGCGGCACGCGCCGCTGCGCAAGATCCGTACCCACCATCGCAGCGCGTTGCGCTTCTACTGTGACTATCACCGGCGTTCGCCGTGGCTGGTTCTCGCGCCCCTGGTCGCCGCAGGGCTGGTGGTGCGCGGTGCGAGCGCGGCCCTGCGCACCACGATCCGGGCGCGGCGCGGCAGCTGATCCGAGTCAGTCGATCGCGCGCAGTCGATCGAGCATGGTGCGGAATGCGTTGTCGTCGTCCGGATCTCGGGGTATCGCGAGCGAAAGACCTTGGCACCGGCCGCGATACCACTCGGCAAGAACATCGGGAAGGTCCGCGTAGGTGGCCTCGGGGACCAGCGCCGCCAGCATCTCGTCGGTGAGCAGCTCGGGCAGCCGGTCCCACTGCTTGTCGGCGGCCGCGCCGGCCAGCGCGGTCGCCGTGTCGCCGAGGCCGAGCCGGTCCAGGGTGCCGCGATAGGCGGGCGTCGCGTAGAGGAAGGCGAGTTCCTTGCGGACCGCCTGCCGCTCGGCCGCCACCGCGGCGTCGTCGCGACCGGTGATCGCCTTGGGCACCACGATGATTCGCGGGAGCCCGCGATCACGGGCGGCCGCGCCGGTGACCAGGGCGGGCAGCACCTGCTCGGTGAGCGTGCGCGGATGTGATCCCGTGGGATGCGCGACGAACCCGTCCGCGACCGCGCCCGCCAGCTCGCACATGCGGCGGTTGACCCCGCCGAGCCACACCGTCGGCGCCGCCACCGGCAGCGGCCCCGGATCGAAATACGGTTGCAGGCGGGTGAAGGTGTAGTGGCTGCCGTGATAGTCGAGCGGTGTGCCGTGTTGGAAGGCGGTGAAGATGGCGCGCAGGGCGTCGGCGTAGTCACCGAGCCGCGCGACCGGGTCGGCCCACGGCACCGAGTACCGCCCCACGATATTGCCGCGGACCTGCGAAGCGATGCCGAGCTGGAAACGTCCGCCGGAGAAGCGCGCGAGATCCCAGGCGGCGCAGGCGGTGAGCATCGGGCTGCGCGGGAACGCCACCACCATGCTGGTGCGCACGGTCAGCCGGGTGCTGTGCTCCACCGCGAGCGCGCACACCGCGAACGGGTCGTGCACCGTCTCCGAGATGTGCACGGTATCGAACCCGAGCGCTTCGATCCGCCGGATCCGCGACGCTACCTGCGCCAGGTGGGTGTCGGCGGGCAACGAGGTGACGATCTCCACAGCGGGACTCAGTCGGTGACGAACCCGTTCAACGTGTTGCGCAGATCGGTGAGCATCGCGCGGGCGGCGGTCAGGCCCGCGCCGTGCCAGACCGAGTCCTCGACCGCGAACACCCGCTTGTCCTTGGCAGCGCCGAGTTCTTTGAAATCGTCGGAGCGCAGCGTCTTCTCGCCGAAGGCCTTACCGGCCTCGCCACCGAATATGACGTAGATGATGTCGCCCTCGACCGGTTCGAGCTCGGCCACGGGTACCTCGCGGGAGGCGGCGCGCTGCGCCGCCGGGCGCTGCACCCCGGCGTCGGCGAGGACCTGGCCACTGAAGCTGTCGTTGCCCTGGATCCGGATGGTGTCCTCGTCGAAGCGCACCACCGACGCCTGCGATTGGGCGGCGGCGATCTCGGTCCCGGTGCTCTCGGCCTCGGCGCGGTAGTCGGCCAGGGCGTGCTCGGCGGCCGCCGCGCGGTTCAAACCGGTGGCGTAGCCCAGGAATTCGGCCTGCCAGCCCGCGTCGGATCCGACCAGGACGGTCGGGGCGATCTGCTGGAGCGCCGCGAAACCCGAAGTGCCGGAAGACATGTCACCGAGAATGAGGTCGGGGCGCAGTTCGGCGATCTTGGCGGGATCGGGGTGGCCGGACGCGCCGACGCTCGGAATCTCCAGGACCCCGTACCCGAGATACTGCGGCTGCGCGCGCGGTCCGTCGAGGGTGACGGCGCCGACCACGCGCTCCCACAGCCCGACCGCGCACGCCGCGTCCAGTGCCGAGGTGGACAGCACCACGATGCGCTGCGGGTCGGCCGGGACCTGGGTCTGCCCGGCGGCGTGGGTGACCGCGCGGGTGCCGCTCGACTGATCGGGCGTGCTCGGCAGCGGGCAGGTGCGGGTGGTGTCGCGTTCCACTCCGACCACGCCCGCACCGGCGATATTCGTGGTGGTGCGGACGATCGAGCTCGCGTCGTCCGGGGTGCCGCAGCCCGCGATCAACGCGGCCGCCGCCAGCGCGCCGAGCAGCCCGGCGCGTCGGCGCGGCCTGCGGGAAGGGCGGTATCCGACAGGGTTTCGGGTGCGATCCACGACGCTCACCGGCATGCCGGAGAGGGTACATGGGCTCCGGCGAGGCCGGTCGCGGGCCGGACCCCGGGCGCGACCGGCGGCTGTTCAGGCCGCGTCGCCGCCGATATTGAAGCGCGCGCCGGTCACGTCGGTGACGGTGGCCATGCGGCCGTACGGGGTGTCCATCGCCGGCGCGACCACCGAGCCGCCCAGCTCCACCACTCTGGCGACGGATTTGTCGACATCGTCGCTGC
This sequence comes from Nocardia sp. NPDC127579, assembly GCF_042672005.1. Taxonomy (NCBI): domain Bacteria; kingdom Bacillati; phylum Actinomycetota; class Actinomycetes; order Mycobacteriales; family Nocardiaceae; genus Nocardia; species Nocardia sp. NPDC127579. The sequence continues at coordinate 884,316 of NZ_JBHXVZ010000002.1, forward strand.
CGAAATACACCGACCAGCCGCCCGGCACGCCCTCGGGCAGGATGTCGGTCGCGTCCAGCACGCCGCCGTACATCGGGCTGGTGGAATGGATGGTGCTGTAGCGGAATCCGGGCGCCTCCGGCATCGGGAACACATCGTCCCAGCCGAACACGTCGCGGTAGAAGTCCAGCGCGGCCTCGTAGGCGCGGGTGTGCAGCTCGAACCACGACGGCGCGCCCGCCGCGTCCCGCCACTTGCCGCCCTCGACCATGGCGGCGGTCTCGATTCCACGGTGGGTGCCCGGCTGCCAGATGCCGACGCCCGCGCCGCCGATATCGCCGAGCACGGCCATCACACCGAGATCGCCGACGTCCATCGGCTCCACGACCACGGTCCCGCCGTGCGCCTTCGCCTTCTCGGCGGTCGCGCGGGCATCGGGGGAGGACAGATAGACGGTCCACTGATCCGGGCCGTCGATCCCGTCCTCGGTCTTGCCCATGCCGCCGCCGACGGCCTTGCCGTCCTTCTGAAAGGTGATGTAGCCGCCGAAATCCTCGGCGCGCAGGGCCGTCCAGCCGAAGAGTTCGCCGTAGAAGGCGATGCTGGCGTCGGGATCGGCGGTGTAGAGGTCGACCCAGATCGGGTCGCCCGGCTTGGGGTGAGTCATTGGCGCAATCTCCTGTTCAGTGGTGGAACACTCTGCGAATAGAGACGGCTGACCTCGCCGGAAATCATCGTCGCACGCCAGACGAGGTGCGACGGCCCACGGTGCAGTCGCGGCGGTCAACGAAATACGACACAGAGTAGGACCCGTGCGGACCCCTGCGGCAGCACGGTTTACGATCTCAGGAGCGCAAGCGAACTGTCGTCTGTCCGGATGCCGGAGGGTTACTCCGGACGGATGCGAGCAGCGGAGCCTGCGGAGCGACCTAAAGGCACCTTCAGGAGGATCAGTGACTGCGGTAGAGCCCCAGCCAGTCCAGTTGGAAGCGACTCGGCCGTATCCGGCTCGGACCGGGCCGAAGGGTTCGTTCATCTACAAGGCCATCACCACGACCGACCCGAAGGTCCTCGGCACCATGTACCTGGTGACCGCCATGACCTTCTTCATGGTCGGCGGCCTGATGGCGCTGCTGATGCGCACCGAGCTGGCCCGCCCCGGTATGCAGTTCCTGTCGGCCGAGCAGTTCAACCAGCTGTTCACCATGCACGGCACGATCATGCTGCTGTTCTACGCGACCGCGATCGTGTTCGGCTTCGCCAATATCATTCTGCCGCTCCAGATCGGCGCCCCCGACGTGGCATTCCCGCGTCTGAACGCGTTCAGCTACTGGCTGTACCTGTTCGGCGGCACCATGGCCACGGCGGGCTTCATCACCCCCGGCGGCGCCGCCGACTTCGGCTGGACTGCCTACTCGCCGCTGACCGACATCGTGCACTCGCCCGGCGTCGGCGGTGACCTGTGGATCATGGGCCTGGCCGTGTCCGGTCTGGGCACCATCCTGGGTGGTGTCAATATGCTCACCACGGTCGTCGTGCTGCGCGCCCCCGGTATGACGATGTTCCGGATGCCGATCTTCACCTGGAACATCGCCGTCACCGCCGTGCTCGTCCTGTTGGCCTTCCCGCTGCTGACCGCCGCGCTGCTGGGCCTGGCCGTCGACCGTCACCTGGGTGGTCACATCTACGATCCGGCCACCGGCGGTGTTCTGCTGTGGCAGCACCTGTTCTGGTTCTTCGGCCACCCCGAGGTGTACATCATCGCGCTGCCGTTCTTCGGCATCGTCTCCGAGATCTACCCGGTGTTCTCGCGCAAGCCGATCTTCGGTTACACCACGCTGGTCTACGCGACGCTCGGTATCGCCGCTCTGTCCATCGCGGTGTGGGCGCACCACATGTACGCCACCGGCGCCGTGCTGCTGCCGTACTTCTCGTTCATGACCTTCTTGATCGCGGTACCGACCGGTGTGAAGTTCTTCAACTGGATCGGCACCATGTGGCGAGGTCAATTGACGTTCGAATCACCGATGCTGTTCTCCATCGGCTTCCTCGTCACCTTCCTCTTCGGTGGTCTGTCCGGTGTCATCCTGGCTTCGCCGCCGCTGGACTTCCACGTCACCGACTCGTACTTCGTGGTCGCGCACTTCCACTACGTGCTCTTCGGCACCATCGTGTTCGCCACCTTCGCCGGCATCTACTTCTGGTTCCCGAAGATGACCGGCCGCATGCTGGACGAGCGCCTGGCGAAGTGGCACTTCTGGACCACTTTCATCGGCTTCCACACCACCTTCCTGGTGCAGCACTGGCTGGGTGCCGAGGGCATGCCGCGCCGCTACGCCGACTACCTGCCCTCGGACGGCTTCACCGCGCTCAACACGATCTCCACGATCGGCGCGTTCATCCTGGGCGCCTCGATGCTGCCGTTCATCTGGAACGTCTTCAAGAGCTACCGGTACGGCGAGGTCGTCACGGTGGACGATCCGTGGGGTTACGGCAATTCGCTGGAGTGGGCCACCACCTGCCCGCCGCCGCGGCACAACTTCTACGAGCTGCCGCGCATCCGGTCCGAGCGTCCGGCCTTCGAGCTGCACTACCCGCACATGGTCGAGCGCATGCGCGCCGAAGCGCATGTGGGCTGGGGTTCCGGTAAGCACGCGCACGCGGTTACCGAGGACACCTTAGCTACTAAGTAGTATTCAGAACGACGACGTGTGCACCTGCTGGTCACCCAGCGGGTGCACACTCGTTTGACGACCTGGTTACCCCCGAACGTTCTGGCGACAACGGCGACGCGGCACAGGGAGGGCACACACATATGGAGCAGGACTTGGCTGACACCACCGTTCTCGTCACCGTTACCGGACCCGACCGGCCGGGCGTGACATCCGTCCTGCTCGCGGCGATGTCGCGGCATCAGGTGAGCCTGCTGGATGTGGAGCAGGTGGTGATCCGCGGCCGGCTCACCCTCGGCGTGCTGATCACCTGCCCGAACGATCCCGAGGCGCTGCAGGACGAGCTCGAGGAGGCGATGAACACCGTCGGCATGCAGGTCGATGTGGAGGTGGGCGCGGCGATCGGCCGGCAGCCGATGTCGACGCACGCCGTGGTCATTCTGGGCGCGCCGGTGACCGCGCGGGCGTTCAGCGCGGTCTCGCGGCAACTGGCCACCCTGGGCGCGAATATCGACACCATTCGCGGGATCGCGGACTATCCGGTCACCGGCATGGAGCTGATGGTCACCGCCACCGATACCGGCGCGGACACCGATTCGCGGCTGCGGACCGCGCTCGCCGAGGTCGCGGTCGCCGAGGAGGTCGACGTCGCGGTGGAGCGGGCCGGGCTGGCCCGCCGGGGCAAGCGGCTCATCGTGTTCGATGTCGATTCCACGTTGATCCAGGGTGAGGTGATCGAGATGCTGGCGGCGCACGCCGGTGTCGAGGAAGAGGTCCGTCAGGTCACCGAGGCGGCCATGCGCGGCGAGATCGATTTCGCCGAGTCGCTGCGCCAGCGGGTGGCGACGCTGGCCGGGCTGGACGAGTCGGTGATCGATCAGGTCGCCGAGCGGATCGAGCTGACTCCGGGCGCGCGCACCACGATTCGGACCCTGCGCCGCATCGGTTTCCGCTGCGGGGTGGTCTCCGGTGGTTTCCGGCAGGTCATCGAGCCGCTGGCGCATGAGCTCGAACTGGATTTCGTGCAGGCAAATACCTTGGAGATCAAGGACGGCAAGCTGACCGGCCGGGTGGTGGGCGAGATCGTGGACCGCGCCTTCAAGGCCACCGCGCTGCGCAAGTTCGCGGCCGAGGCGGGTGTGCCGATGGAGCAGACCGTCGCGGTCGGCGACGGCGCGAACGATATCGACATGCTGAACGCGGCGGGGCTCGGTGTCGCCTTCAATGCGAAGCCGGCGTTGCGTGAGGTCGCGGATGCGGCGCTGTCGCACCCGTATCTGGATGCGGTGCTGTTCATTCTCGGTGTCACCCGGGACGAGGTGGAGGCGGCCGACGCGCGCGACGGCGGTGTCCGCCGGGTGCCGCTGGTCGGGACCTGACCGGTCGCCGACACGAGTTTGCCCGAGGGTAACTCCTTTGTCGCGGCGGTAGGCTCGACAGCGTCGGTCATTCGGTGAACGGAGGCGCGGTGCGCAATTCCCTGGTGGTGCTGCTGTTGGGTCTGTCCCTCGCCGGGTGCGGTTCGGGCGAGGACGGCGACGTTCCGCCTTCGGTGACCGGCACGGCATCGGAAACTTCTGTGCCGCAAGGAGATATCGTGACGGTCACCGAAGCCGACAGTGGCGGCGAACGCACGTTGCGCGTCGGGCAGCGGCTGACCGTGCGGCTGGCGTCGAATCCGTCCACCGGTTACGGGTGGCAGCTCACCGCGCTCGACCAGAACGTGGTGCGCCCGCTCGGGGAACGGGAATATGTCTCCGATCAACCGGTTATGCCGGGTACGCCGGGGACCGAGCTGTGGACCTTCGCCGCGGACGCGGCGGGGGTGACGCGGTTGACGATGGAGTATCGACGGCCGTGGGAGCCGGGCGCGGACCCGGCGCGCACATTTTCGCTGGCGTTGGTGGTGCAGGGATGAATTTTCCGGTGGAGTCCGAACTAGCCGTACCGGACGCGGGTTTCGATGTCCGGCACGCGGAGCTGGCGCGCGGTTACGGCGGCGCCGGTGATCCGGCCGATCCGGATCAGGTGCAGGCCATGCAGATGGTGCTGCACCTGCCGAAGGCGGATCCGCCGCCGCGCAGCGCGTTGCTGGCCGCGGCGGCGACCGCGGTGGTCGCGCTGTGCCTGGATCCGCGGGTCGGACCCGAAGGTACTTGGGAGCCGCGGTATCTCGCCTGGAAGCGGTCGCGGATCCGCAAGGTGGCCCGGCGGGCGCGCGGGGCGCAGTGGCTGGCCGCGAACGAGGTCGACGGCGTCACGGTGGAGGTCGACGGCGCGCAGGCGCGCGCCCTGGCGCCGAGTGCGGTGCGCGAGGTCGATCCGCGGATCAAGCGCCTGCAGATCGGCGGCACCGATCTCGAGCCGGACGAGCCCGGCCCGGCCGATCCGGATCTGCCGGTGCTGTGGGTGAATTCGGCCCTGGGCATGACGGTCGGCAAGGCCGCGGCGCAGGTGGGGCACGCGAGCATGCTGCTGGCGGGTGCGCTGTCGGGTGATCTGGTCCGGCGGTGGCGGGAGCGCGAATTCCACTGCGCGGTCCGCGAGGCCGACCCGGCGCGCTGGCGGGAGCTCTCGGACCTGGTCGCGGCGGGCACGGCGGTGGCGGTGCGCGACGCGGGGTTCACCGAGGTCGCTCCGGGTTCGCTGACGGTGATCGCGGTGCCCGCGGCCGGGTGGTAAACCCCGGCGTCACTGTACTTTCAGGTGTTTTGTCCGATTAATCCCCGGAACGTCGAGTGTGGCTCTCCCAAATCTGGGTAAATGTTTCCGAACAGGGCCGTGCCACTGGCAGTCGGGGTCCATGCAGGTTCGGAGGACACGTCGTCATGAACACGTTGATACTGATTCTTGCCGGGTGGGCGGTGTTGTCCCTGCCGCTGGCCCTGCTCGTCGCCCGCATGTTCCGTTCCAGCCCACCCGCCGATCGGCCGCGTCCGGCTCGGCTGAGCACTCGCGCGCGGATCCCGCACGGACGCAACCTGGTACCGCGCTCGCTCCGTCCGGCGTGGGTCGGTCGGACATCCGCCACGCATTTGGGCCAAGATGGAGCGCGTGCCGCAACCGGATCCCGATCTGCTCATTGATTTCACCGATGTGACCGTCCGACGCTCAGGCCATACCCTGGTCGGTCCGGTCACCTGGCAGGTCGAGCTCGACGAACGCTGGGTCGTCCTCGGACCCAACGGCGCGGGCAAGACCTCACTGCTCCGTATGGCCGCCGCCGAACTGCACCCCACGGCGGGACAGGCCCACCTGCTCGGCGAGATACTCGGCAAAACCGATGTCTCCGAACTTCGTCCACGGATCGGACTCTCCTCCGCCGCCATCGCCAGCCGCGTGCCGCGCGAGGAGAAGGTCGGCGACCTGGTGGTCTCGGCCGGGTACGCGGTGCTCGGCCGCTGGCGGGAACGCTACGACGACGTCGACACCGACCGCGCCATCGACATGCTGGAAAGCCTGGGCGCCGAACACCTTTCCGATCGCAGCTACGGCACCCTGTCCGAGGGGGAGCGCAAGCGGGTCCTGATCGCCCGCGCCCTGATGACCGACCCGGAGCTGCTGCTGCTGGACGAGCCCGCGGCCGGGCTGGATCTGGGCGGCCGCGAGGAACTGGTGGAGCGGCTGGGCGATCTGGCGGCCGACCCGGACGCGCCCGCCATGGTGCTGGTCACCCATCACGTGGAGGAGATCCCGCCGGGCTTCACCCACGGCCTGCTGCTCAACGAGGGCGAGGTGGTCGCGCAGGGTCTGCTCGACGATGTGCTGACTGCCGAGAATCTCAGTGACGCGTTCCGGCAGAAGATCGCGCTGAACCGCGTGGACGGGCGCTATTTCGCGCGCCGGGCCCGGCGCGCGGGCCGGCACCGCCATCGCTGAGGCTCGCGCTGACCGTCGCGTCGCTGACCGGCGGGTCACGCGCACGCACGGTCGAACCAAGCGCGCGTTAGGGTGCAAAGGTGAGTGAGAATTCTGCGGTGCCGCTGAAGGACGCATCGACGGTGATGCTGGTGCGCGACGGCGCGGCGGGCCCCGAGGTGTTTCTCCAGCGCCGCGTCGGCGCCATGGCCTTCGCCGCCGGGATGACGGTGTTCCCCGGCGGCGGCGTCGACCCGTCCGACGGTACCGCCGACATCGCCTGGTCCGGCCCCGAACCGGCCTGGTGGGCCGCGCGTTTCCAGACCACCGAACCGCGCGCCAAGGCGCTGGTGTGCGCGGCGGTGCGCGAGACGTTCGAGGAATGCGGTGTGCTGCTGGCCGGTCCGACCGCGGACAGCGTCGTCTCCGACACCACCGCCTACCGGGACGCGCGCGGCAAGCTGGAACGCCGGGAGCTCTCGCTGGCCGCGTTCCTGGCCGAATCGGAGCTGGTGCTGCGCGCGGATCTGCTGCTGCCGTGGGCGAATTGGATCACCCCGGTGGTCGAGCAGCGCCGCTACGACACCCGCTTCTTCGTCGCCGTGCTGCCCGAGGGGCAGCTCGCCGACGGGGCCACCTCCGAAGCCGCCGACGTCCAATGGCGGACACCGGCGCAGGCGCTCGACCGCTGGCGCGCGGGCGAGGACATCCTGCTGCCCCCGACCTGGTCGCAGCTCGATGCCCTCAGCCGCTTCGCCACCACCGCGGAGATTCTCGCGGCCGACGTGGTCATCGAGCCGATCATGCCGGAGCTGACCCGGACCGACGGGGCCCAGGTCCTGCACTTCCCGGACAACAAGCGCTATTTCGCCGATCTGCCGGACCAGCGCAAACTCCGCGGCTCGCACCGCGACTGACCACTCACGCCAGCACCTTGTATCGGCTGTACTGCGTCACCTCGTATCCGAGCGATTCGTACAGTCGTATCGCCGGGGTGTTCCCCGCGAACACGTGCAGTCCGAGTGTGCTCGCCCCCGCGATGTGGGCGAGCCGCTCGGCCACCAGCATCAGGGCGCGCCCGTGGCCGTGCCCGCGATACGCCGGTTCGACCTTCACGTCGTAGACGTACGCACCGCTCGAATTCCGGTGTGCCACCCAGATGTGGCCGACGGGCGTGCCGCCGTGCTCCAGCATCCGGAACCAGGTGTCCGGTGTGGCCTGGCCGTCGGGCAGCAGTTCGAGGTCGTCGGCCTCGGCCTTGGCACGCGCCTGCTCCGGTGCGAGCCCGCGGTCGATCCAGTCCTGCGTGTACTCCTCGAGTTCCACGCGCTGCCAGGTCGCGAACTCGGTGTCGGTCATCGGCCGGGGGTGATCGGCAGCGCGCAACTCCGGTGGCGCGGCTGCGAGTTGCTTGCGCATATTGCGGCTGCGTTCTCGATAGCCGAGCGCCGTGTACAGGCGTGACCCCGCCTCGGCGTCGGCCGGGATGGTGACCGTGACCTGGGTGCATCCCCACTCGCGCAGCACCTCCTCGGCGGCGAGGACGGCGATCGCGCCCCGGCCCTTGCGGCGCTCGGCCTGGTCGATGCGCAGTGCGCGGATGGTTCCGACGCCGGACCCGTAGCGGGGCATTGTCGCGATGCGGACGAGACCGACGCGGTGGCGGTTCACGCACACGTCGTAGGCGCGGGAACGGGTGCCGTCCGCGTCGTGCTGTAGCGGCTGGGTAGGCCGAATCGTGGTGGTCATCAACGCCGTTCTACCGCGCGCGGCGGTTCTTGTCGCGGGATGCGCGCATGGTGGTGCGAGCGGCGGGCGGTAGGTTGCGTCTCATGGCCGAATTCGTGACCCTCGAGCTGCCCGCCGCGCGGGGCGTGGCGGTGCTGCGGATGAACCGCCCGCCGATGAACCGGGTCAGCGTGCAGCTGATCCGCGAGGTGGCCGAGGCCGCCGCCGTGGCGGCGGCGGATCCGCGGGTCGCGGCGCTGGTCGTCTACGGCGACGAGCGGGTGTTCAGCGCCGGTGACGAGCTCGCCGAACTGTCCGGGCTGAGTTCGGAGCAGGCGGCCGCGCTGGCCGCCGACGTGCAGGGCTGGCTGGGTTGTCTGGCGCGGGTGCCGCAGCCGACCGTGGCGGCGATCAGCGGCTACTGTCTGGGCGGCGGACTGGAACTGGCGCTGGGCGCGGACCGCCGGATCATCGGCGACAACGTCAAACTCGGTCTGCCGCAGATCGAATCGGGTTTGATCCCGCTCGCCGGTATCCGCCGCCTGGCGCTGCTGATCGGCCCGGGCCCGGCCAAGGATCTGGTCTACACCGGTCGTTTCGTCGAGCACGCGGAGGCGAAGGCGCTCGGGCTGGTCGACGAGGTGGTCGCGCCGGACACGGTCTTCGATGCCGCCATGGCCTGGGCGCGGCGTTTCATCGAGGGCCCGACCCGGGCGCTGGCCGCGGCCAAGGCGGTCTTCGAAGCGGGCCCGCACGGCCTGGATCGAGCGCGGGTGGAATGGGCCGAGCTGTTCGACACCGAGGACGCCCGCATCGGCACCGCGACCTGTCTCGCGGATGGTCCGGGCTCGGCCACTTTCGTCGGTCGCTGAAACGGCGGGCCCGCTGGCCTGCGACAGAGCCGCAGATAGGAACAGGTTTCAGTTTGGCCGGGCGCTGATTCGGTAGCCCGATTGCTGGCCTCATCTGGGGATTTGGGTAGGCTACCCGACCATGACGGTACGCCCCGACGACCCCGCGCCGAACCCGCACGCCACCGAGGCCGAGGTCGAAGCAGCGCTCAAGGACACAAAGCTCGCCCAGGTCCTCTACCACGACTGGGAAGCCGAGACCTACGACGACAAATGGTCCATTTCCTATGACGAGCGCTGTATCGAATACGCCCGCGGCCGGTTCGACGCCGCGGTCGGCCCGGCTCCGCTGCCCTACGAGCGGGCGCTCGAGCTGGGCTGCGGTACCGGGTTCTTCCTGCTGAACCTGATGCAGGGCGGCGTCGCCACATCCGGTTCGGTCACCGATCTGTCCCCGGGCATGGTCAAGGTCGCGCTGCGCAACGCCCAGCACCTGGGCCTGGACGTGGACGGCCGGGTCGCCGACGCCGAGACCATCCCGTACGAGGACAACACCTTCGACCTCGTCTGCGGTCACGCCGTGCTGCACCACATCCCCGATGTGGAACTAGCGCTGAAGGAGTGCCTGCGCGTGCTCAAGCCGGGCGGTCGCTTCGTCTTCGCCGGCGAGCCCACCACCGTCGGCAACTTCTACGCCCGCAAGCTCGGCCAGGCCACCTGGAAGCTCACCACCGAGGTCACCAAGCTGCCGTTCCTGTCGGGCTGGCGGCGTCCGCAGACCGAGCTGGACGAGTCCTCGCGCGCCGCGGCGCTCGAGGCGGTCGTCGACCTGCACACCTTCGATCCGCGCGAGCTGGAGGCGATGGCCTCCTCGGCCGGCGCGATCGACGTCAAGGCCACCACCGAGGAGTTCGCGGCCGCGCTGTGGGGCTGGCCGGTGCGTACCTTCGAGGCCGCGGTGCCCGACGAGAAGCTGACCATGGGCTACCGCATGGCCCAGTACAAGGCATGGCTGGCGCTGAGCAAGCTGGACGACAAGGTGCTCAAGCACGTGGTGCCGCGTCAGTTCTTCTACAACGCGATGATCACCGGCGTGAAGCCGGCCTGAGTAGGTGGGGTACGGCTTCGGCCGCGCGGACGTCGCCTTCCTGACCGGTGCGGCCGGTAGCGCCGCGCTGGCGGAGGTGGATCGGCTGGAGCTGACGCCCGCGACGCACCTGCGCGACCTCGAACGGGTGCGTCGCGACCACGGGGGATACGCCCCCGCGTTGATCGAGACGGTGCGACTGCGCCGCAAGGCCGCCGCCAAACTCTCCGGGGCGGACGAGTGGCTGTTCACCGACGACGCGTTGCAGCAGGCCACGCCGTCGCCGGTGGCGCGCGCTCGCGCGCGGCGGTTGGCGGGGCGGGCCGTGCACGACGTGACCTGTTCCATCGGAGCGGAATTGGCCGAACTGGCGCGGGTGTGCCCGGCGGTGATCGGCTCCGATCTGGACGACGTGCGCCTGTCGATGGCGGCGCACAACCTGAGCCGCGCGTCCACGCGGTCGGCTCTGCCGCGAAATCTGCTGGTGGCGCAGGCGGACGCCCTGGTGCCGGTCAGTCGCGAGACCGTCGTGATCGCGGATCCGGCCCGCCGCGCCGACGGCCGTCGCACCCATGATCCGGCCAAGCTGCAACCGCCGCTGCCCGATCTCCTGGCGGCCTACTCCGGTCGCGATATCGCCGTGAAGTGCGCTCCCGGACTGGATTTCGACACGCTCGACTGGACGGGTGAGGTCGAGGTCGTCTCGTTGGACGGCGCGGTCCGCGAGGCCTGCCTGTGGTCACCCGGTCTGGCCGAACCCGGCGTGACCCGCCGCGCCACGGTGCTGTCCACGAACGGTGACCCGCTCATCCTCACCGATGCCGAACCGGACGATATCCCGGTCCGTGCGCCCGGCGAGTGGATCGTCGATCCCGACGGTGCGATCGTCCGCGCCGGTCTGGTCCGCCACTACGCCGCGAAACACGGCCTCTGGCAACTGGATCCGCAGATCGCCTACCTCACCGGCGATCAGGTCCCCGCGGGCCTGCGCGGTTTCCGCATCCTCGACCGCCTCGAACTCCGCGAGAAGTCCCTGCGTCAGGAACTCGCTCGCCGGGACTGCGGAGCTCTCGAGATCCTGGTGCGCGGCGTCGACATCGACCCCGACGCCCTGCGTAAACGCCTCAAACTTCGTGGCGCGCAAACCTTCACGCTGATCCTCACCCGAATCGGCCGTGCGGGAACCGCTTTCCTGTGCACCGCTCACCGCGCCCGATGAGGCGATCGGCCGGTAGCGGGTCTACTGCTCCGGTTCGAAGGTGAAGACCTCGCCGATCCGGGTGGCGATGACGACCTCGCCCTTCGGGCCGACCGAGGTGCCGGTGGTGGTGCCCTGGGCGTTCGGCAGCGGATCGGAGTCCTCGGTATTGCCGGTTTCGGTGTCGAAGGTGATGAGGTTGAGGCCGTCGCCGATGGCGGCGGTGGTGTAGCCGACCCCGCCCGCGGTCTGCACCGGGTTGCCGCGCAAGCGCAGATCCTTGCGCTCCCACACGATCTCGACGGTATCGCCCTTATCGCGCAGGGCCATGAGGTGGCCGTCGTCGCCGGCCGGGATGATCAGCCCGGCGTCGGAGACCGAGATACCGCCGCGGGGCGCCCATTCCAGGGTGTGCACCCACTTGGTGCGCCCGTCGGCGGTGTCGACCGCGATGAGCCGCTTGGTGTTGTCGCCCACGTAGACGGTGTCGCCGTCGGCAGACAGTGCCGGGCTGGTGGCGCTGCCCTCGATGAGCATCTCGGCGATCCACTCCTGCCGTACCTTGCCGTCGCCGTACCGCATCGCGAGCAGGGCCGAGTTCGGGGTTCCCGGCTTCCACAGCGTCACGTAGAAGCGACCGGTGGCGGCGTCGACGGCGGAGATATTGGCGACCGGGCAGTAGGGCCCGCCGGTGCCGCAGTCCTGCAAGCCCTGTCCCGCGGCGGGACGGACCAACCCGGGCAGTTCCAGGAAGTCGGGTTCGCCGAGCAGTTGCAGCGAGGAGACCACTCGCGCGCCGGTCTGACGGCTGAGCACGTCGACCTGGCCGGACTGGGTGATGGTGAGCAGATTGCCGTCACCGGTGAACTGCATCGACATCGGCACGCCCGAAACCGGTGTGCGCCAGCGCGGCTGGCCGAGATAGTTCAGCGAGTACACGCCGTCGTCGTCACCGACATAGACGTTGGTGGCGCCGTCGACCACCGTGGGCGCGGCGATCGCGATGGAGCCCAGTTCGTTGCTGCAGAAGCGTTTGCGGCCGGTGGGCATCTGCAAGGAGAGCAGAACACAGGTGGTCGAGGTGCGGGCGGTCAGGAACATCTGCCCTTCGGGCCCGATGGTGACGGGCCGCTCGATCGGCCCGCCCGCGGGCCTGGTCCAGTCCAGTGTCACCTTGCGGGCCCCGGCCACCGGGGAGACGCCGCTGTTGCGGCTGTCGTGGTACGCGGCGGTCCAGCCGGAGCCCGAGCCGACCGTGATGTCGTCGATGTCGGTGCCGCAGCCGGTGATCGTCACCGCGCCGATGGCGGCGAGCACGGCCATCGCATGCATCCGGGATCGCGTACGCACCTGGTTTTCTCCCCTCGGGTCGATGGCCGCACGCAAGAGTAGTCGGTAGCCGACCGGGGTTGCTTCGCACCCCATTAAGCTGTCAGCCGATGGACGACCAGGGCCCGGCCCTGCGAACACGACGGGAGACGGATCGTGACGAGCATGTGGGGCGCACCGTTGCGCTCACGGTGGCGGGGTTCGCGCCGCCGGGATCCGCAGCAGGCGCGATTTCTGACGGTGGCCTCGCTGCGCTGGGTGCTCGCCAACAAGGCGTATACGCCGTGGTATCTGGTCCGCTACTACCGGTTGTTCAAGTTCAGGCTGACCAATCCGCATATCGTGCTGCGCGGCATGGTGTTCCTGGGCAAGCGCGTGGAGATCCACGCGACGCCCGAACTGGGCCGGATGGAGATCGGGCGCTGGGTGCACATCGGCGACGGCAACGCCATCCGCTGCCACGAGGGTTCGCTGCGCATCGGCGACAAGGTGGTGTTCGGCAAGGACAATGTCGTCAACACCTACCTCGATATCGAGATCGGCGAGTCCACGCTGGTCGCGGACTGGTGCTACATCTGCGACTTCGACCACAAGATGGACGACATCACCCTGCCGATCAAGGATCAGGGCATCGTGAAGAGCCCGGTCCGGATCGGTCCCGACACCTGGATCGCCGCCAAGGTGACGGTGCTGCGGGAGACGCGTGTCGGCCGCGGCTGTGTGCTCGGCGCGCACGCGGTGGTCAAGGGTGAGATCCCGGATTACGGCATCGCCGTCGGCGCGCCCGCGAAGGTGGTCAAGAATCGCAAGGCGGCCTGGGAGGCGGGCGCGGAGGAGCGAGCGAAGTACCTTGCCGCGCTGGAGGACATCGAGCGCAAGAAGAACGGCATCGCCCAGGAGGCGTAGGTTCTCGGTGCTGTCGGTGCAGCCGGGTACGGTCGGCGCATGACCGGATACGCGGCGCTGTTGCGGGGGATCATGCCCAGCAACCCGAATATGGCAAACGACAAGCTGCGCGGAGTCTTCGAGCGGCTCGGCTTCGAGCGGGTGGCCTCGGTCCTGGCCAGCGGCAATATCGTGTTCCACAGCGCCGAATCCGAGGTATCCGAGCTGGAGGAGCGCGTTCAGCAGGCGTTGATCGCCGAGCTCGGTATCGGCGGCGGCACCATCATCCGCAGCCACGACGAGCTGCGAAAGCTGTTGGACAGCGACCCGTTTCCCGGTCTCACCCACGGCCGCGGTACCTACCTCACCGCCACCTTCCTCAAGGACGGTACGAAGGTCCCGGTGAAACTGCCCGACCAGCCCGACCCCTTGGTCCAGGTCGTCGGCTTCGACAAGTCCGCCCGCGTCTTCCTCGCCGTCATCGACAACAGCGATCCGGGCAAGACCCCGGATTTCATGTCCTGGCTGGACAAGACCTACGGCAAGGACATCACCACCCGGACCTGGCTCACCGTCCAGCGCATCGTGAAGAAGCTGGAAAGCCTAGGGTAGGAAGCGGTTCCATGAGGACAGTGGTGGGCGCCGCCGGGAAGGTGTGGCCTCGATGACCCCGCACAGACGGCCGATCGTCCGGCTCGGGCCGGTCGTCCTGACCGTATTCGCGACCGGGTGTTCGGTTGTCGGTCTCGGCGCGGACTATCCCGAACCGCGGTATTCGGCCATGCCGGTCACCTGCGCGCAGGCGATCGACTCGGTGCGCGGCGGCTTGGCCGCGTTCGCGGGTCCGCTCTACGATCCCGCGGTGGCGGTGCGGCAGCCGGAACAGGTCGGCGACCCCGAGTGGGATTCCTACCGCGACTACGAGCAGCTGGTGTGCGAGATCGATTACCGGACAGGCGATCCGGGGGATGGCACGCTCACCTGGCGGCAGGTGAAGCTGAGTTTCGACCGTTACGAGACGGCCGCGCAGCGCGGCACCCGCCGCGCCGATCCGGTCGGCGAGGCGACCGAACGTTTGGCCGGAACCGAACGGGTACAGGACAATACACAGCATTTCGCCGATCTCGGCGATGGTGGCTTCGCCTGGGACTCGTTCGACCGCAAGAGCGCCGCGGTCATGTTCCGGCTCGGGAACATGCTGGTCATGGTCATTCCGAGCGGAGCGGACGCGCCCGGCGTACCGCTGGAGCTGACGGCTCGCCGGACCGCGGCCGAGTCCATCGCCCGCGAACTGGCCGCGGGCTTGGCGCAGCGCTAGACCGGGTTGTTCGGATCCCGTTCCGGCAGCGGACGTTCCACGATGACCGGCCGTCCGAGCGGATTGCGGACCCGGCGTTTGGCCGAGTGGTACACCTGCGCGGTTTCCGCGGCCACGACATCCCAGGCGAAGTCGGCGGTCAGCCGATCGCGGGCGGCGTAGGCGCGGGACTGGGCGGCGGCGGGGTCGGCCAGGGTGGCGCAGGCCGCCTCCACCAGGCCGTTGACGTCGGCGGGTTCGAACGAGGCTCCGGTGACGCCGTCGATCACCGCCTCGCCCAGACCGCCCGCGGTGGAGGTGATCAGCGGGGTGCCCGCGGCGGCGGCCTCGAGCGCGACGATGCCGAAGGGCTCGTAGCGGCTGGGCAGCACCACCGCGTCGGCGCCGTGCAACCAACTCAGCAGTTCGGAGTGGTCCAGCTGTCCGGCGAAGGTGACCGCGCGCGCCACCCGGTGCACGCGGGCGCGTTCGCGCAGCCAGTCGAACTGGGTGCCGATACCGGCGACGGTCAGCGTAGTGCCGGGATGCGCGCGGCGGATGCGGGGCAGCGCCGCGATCGCGTCCTGCACGCCCTTCTCGTATTCCAGGCGGCCCACATAGAGCAACCGGGGCGGGCCGCTGCGGGGCGCGCGCGGCCGAAAAGCCCAGGCGCCCACGTCGATTCCATTGCGGATCACCGTCATCGGGATCCGTTCGGGGCCGTAGAGTCGCTCGACCTCCTCCTGCATGGAGGTCGAGCAGGTGATCAGCGCGTCGGATTCGTTGGCCAGCCACCATTCGACCGAGTGCACCTGCTTGTTGACCCGGCCCGCGACCCAGCCGCTGTGCCGCCCGGCCTCGGTGGCGTGGATGGTCGAGACCAGCGGCACGTCGTAGTACTCGGCCAGCGCGATGCCCGGGTGCGCGACCAGCCAGTCGTGTGCGTGCACCACATCTGGGGTCCAGCCCTCGCCGATGCCGGGTTTGCCGAGCGCGACGCCCGCGCGCACCATGGCGTGGCCCATGGCCAGGGTCCAGGCCAGCATGTCTTCGCCGAAGTCGAAGCACGGCGGATCCTCCGCGACCGCGACGACGAGAACACCGTCGGCGACGTAGGAGTGGGTGGGGTGGGTGCTGGAGTCGGTGCCGGAGGGGCGTCGGGAGAGCACGACCACCTCGTGGCCGGCGGCGGCCAGTTCGGTAGCCAGGTGATGCACGTGGCGTCCGAGCCCGCCGACCACGACCGGCGGGTACTCCCACGACACCATCAAGATCTTCATGTAAGTCCTTCTGAGGCGGAGCCTGGTTCCGCGAAGCTGTCTTCCGAACCGACAGCGAGGGCCTGTTCCGGCGCGACGGTCTCGAGTCGTCTGGCATCCAGTCCGGGGAAGACTCCGTCGGCCGCACCCCATCCTGCCGCCAAACCGTGTGCTTTGGCGAGTTGGCCCGCGCCGACGGCGGCCGCGATTTCGCGGACCGCGTGGGCGTGCTGATGGGCCCGGTCCCGGGCATACCCGGCCGCGGAGTCCTTGGAAACCATGAAGGCCCAGTCGCTCTGCACGGCGAGGATGGCCTCGCGCAGCAACTGGTCGGCGACGGGGTCCCGGAGCGCCGGACCGCTCGCGCCGGCGCGCATCTTGTCGATGGTGTCCAGGGTCAGGCGGACGATGTCGGCATTGAGTTCGACCAGGTCACTGACCTGATCGCCGGCCCACACCCGCCAGTCCTTGCCTGATCCCCAGGACGAATCGGCCAGCTGGACCGGCTCGCCGACGAAGCCGTCGGCGCGGGCGTCGGCCAGGGTGCCGACCCGCACGCCCGCCTCGGGCAGTTTGCGCAGGACCTGGGCCAGCCACTGCGGCCCCTCGTGCCACCAGTGCCCGAACAGTTCGGTGTCGAAAGCGGCCACGACCAGGGCCGGACGGCCGATTCGCGCGGATTCGGCGATCAGCCGGTCGCGCACCGTCTGGACGAAGTCGTCGACATCGCGCACTACGGCCGCGGCCGCGAGCTCCGGATCGTAGGGCGCCTTGTCCGGACCGGCCACCGTCTTGCCGGTGACCCGGGCGGGTTTGAGACCGGTGGCGTGATCATAGTGATGGAAATCACGGTAGGCGCCGTGTCCGGGATAGCCGGATTTGGGCGACCAGACCCGATAGCTGACATGCAGATCGCGCCCGAACGCCACCACATCGGAGTCGCGGACCGGTCGCCCGAGGCTGCTGTCGCCGCGCAGCGACGGGCCGTCGACCATGAAATGCGTCACACCGGCGGCGTCGTATTCGACCTCCATGCCGGGGGTGAAGCCGCATTCCGGAGCCCAGATCCCGCTCGGGGTGTGACCCCAGCGCTGCCGCGCGTCGGCCAGCCCCTCGGCCAGCTCGAATTGCCGCAGCCGGGGATCCAGCAGCGGCTGGAACGGATGCGCCAGCGGCCCGCCCAGTAGCTCGATGGTCTCGGCGTCGACGAGCTGCCGCCACACCGGCGCCGCCCCGTGCCGCCAGTGCTGCTCGAATTCGGCCAGAGCCGTTGCGGCGAGCCGATGTTCGTGCCGCCCGAGCGCGACGTTGCCCGCCATGGCGGCCTCGTCGGCGCGCAGCTGCCAGTTGCCCAGCCAGTGGTGCATGCCCGCCAGGCAGTGCGGGTCGTCCAGCTGCGCCGCCAGTACCGGGGTGATGCCCAGGCTCAACAGGTGTGAACGTCCTTCGGCCGCAAGTGTTCTCAGTACTTCGACGACGGGAAGATAAGTGGCCGCCCAGGATTGATAGAGCCACTCCTCGCCGACCGGCCAGCGTCCGTGATGCGCCAGCCACGGCAGATGGGAGTGCAGCACCAGTGAGAACTGGCCGGGGACCTGCTCGTTCACGCCGGCTTCACCGCGATGGCGAGCAGATCCAGGCTGGCGTCGATGTCCTCGGGGGCGATCGCGAAATCGTCGATGGTGACCGCGGCGACGTCGGCGGTCAGCTCGGCGGGCCAGGGCTCGCCGGCCAGGGCGCGCTCGATCTGCGCGTCGATGAACGACCCGCCGTGTTTGGCGTCCAGGGCTTTCAGGGACGGGCCGTGGTGCACGCCGGTCATCAGCGATACCTCGAATCCGGCGTCGACCAGCAGTTCGGTCAGCTCGGCGGCGTTGAGTTCGCGGGTGTGGAACGGGTTGAGCGGAGTGTCGCGACCCGGGGAGAAGGTGATCCGGTTCGGCGTGCTGATGAGCAGTTCGCCGCCCGGGCGCAGTACCCGCAGGCATTCCCGCAGGAACTGGCTCTGATCCCAAAGGTGCTCGATGACTTGGAAATTCACCACGATGTCGACCGAGGCGTCCGCCAGCGGCAGGTCGGCGAGGTTGCCCTGGATCATCTTCACCCGCGGGTAGCGCGCTCGCACGTGCTCGACCGCGCTGGTGTCGTAGTCCAGGCCGGTCACCTCGGCGGCGACCCCCGCGATCATGTCCGCGCCGTACCCCTCGCCGGATCCGGCTTCCAGCACGGTTTTTCCGGCGCAGCGGTCGAGCAGGCGGGCGTAGACGATCTCGTGCCTGCGGAACCAGTAGTTCTCCTCGGCGATGCCGGGGACGGTGCGCTCGCCGGTCAGCGGCAGCGGGTCGACAGCAGGGGACGCAGCATCCTCGGATAGTGCGGCAGGGATCACAGCCTCGCTCATCGTCCTGACGTTAGTCGAGCCGAAAATGGCCGATACCTGCGGCCGGAGGTTGCGTCCCCAGCGCTGGGGAGGATAGTTGCGAAAGCTGGTCGGTTAAGTTACCCACGAGTAACTTAACGTAGGGTAATGTCACGCCCGAGCTACTCATTGGACGTACGGCTCAGCTCGTGCGACCACCCGGATATACGCCCCCAGAACAGGAGGTCGACGAAGACCGATGCCGAACATCGTCGTACTCATCAAGCAGGTTCCTGACACCTGGTCCGAGCGCAAGCTGACCGATGGTGACTACACCCTCGACCGCGAAGCCGCCGACGCCGTCCTGGACGAGATCAACGAGCGCGCCGTCGAAGAGGCGCTGCTGATCAAAGAGGCGCAGGGCGGCGAGGTCACCGTGCTGGCCGCCGGTCCGGACCGCGCCACCGAGGCCATCCGCAAGGCGCTGTCCATGGGCGCCGACAAGGCCATCCACATCAACGACCCGGCGATCCACGGCTCCGACGCCGTGCAGACCGCCTGGGTGCTGGCCAGCGCGCTGGGCCAGGTCGAAGGCGTGGAGCTGGTCATCGCCGGTAACGAGGCCACCGACGGCCGCGCCGGTGCGGTCCCCGCGATCATCGCCGAGTACCTCGGCCTGCCGCAGCTGACCCACCTGCGCAAGCTCGTCGTCGACGGCGACAAGATCACCGGCGAGCGCGAGACCGACGAGGGCGTCTTCAAGCTCGAGGCGACCCTCCCGGCCATCGTCTCGGTCACCGAGAAGATCAACGAGCCGCGCTTCCCGTCCTTCAAGGGCATCATGGCCGCGAAGAAGAAGGAAGTGCAGACCTTCACGCTGGCCGACCTCGGTGTCGACCCGTCCACCGTGGGTGTGGCGAACTCGGGCACCGCGGTCACCGCCGCCACCCCGAAGCCCGCGCGCACCGCCGGCGAGAAGATCGCCGACGAAGGCGACGGCGGCACCAAGATCGCCCAGTACCTCGTCGGTCAGAAGATCATCTGATTCGCCCGGCCGAGACTGCGCCGCAGTGTGAGCTCAGCGCCCGGAGGAGGTAGCGGAGCGTAACCACGCAGGGCGTAGCGAACACTGCCGATCAGACACAGGAGAACACAAATGGCAGAAGTACTTGTGCTCGTCGAGCACGCCGACGGTGCGATCAAGAAGGTCAGCACCGAACTGCTCACCGCCGCGTCCGCGCTGGGTGAGCCCGCCGCCGTGGTGACCGGCACCGCCGGCACCGGCGAGAAGCTGGCCGACGCGCTGGCCGCCGCGGGCGCCGCGAAGATCTACATCGCCGAGTCCGACGATGTCGACAACTACCTGGTGACCCCGAAGGTCGACGTGCTGGCCGGTCTGGTCGAGTCGGTCTCCCCGGCCGCCGTGATCGTCGCCGCCACCGCCGAAGGCAAGGAAGTCTCGGGTCGCCTGGCGGCTCGCATCGGCTCCGGCCTGCTGGTCGATGTCATCGACGTCAAGTCCGACGGCTCCGTCGTGCACTCCATCTTCGGTGGCGCGTTCACCGTCGACGCCAAGGCCACCGGCGACGTGCCGGTGATCTCGGTGCGCCCGGGCGCCGTCGAGGCCACCGCGGCCGCGGGTGCGGGCGAGAAGGTGACCGTCGAGGTCCCCGCGCAGGACGAGGGCGTCGTCAAGGTGACCTCGCGTGAGCCGGTCGTCGCCGGTGACCGTCCGGAGCTCACCGAGGCGAGCATTGTCGTCTCCGGTGGCCGTGGTGTCGGTTCCGCCGACAACTTCGCGGTCGTCGAGGCGCTGGCCGACTCGCTGGGTGCCGCCGTCGGCGCCTCGCGTGCCGCCGTCGACTCGGGCTACTACCCGGGCCAGTTCCAGGTCGGTCAGACCGGTAAGACGGTCTCCCCGCAGCTGTACGTCGCGCTCGGCATCTCCGGCGCCATCCAGCACCGGGCCGGCATGCAGACCTCGAAGACCATCGTCGCGGTCAACAAGGACGAAGAGGCCCCGATCTTCGAGATCGCGGACTACGGCATCGTGGGCGACCTGTTCAATGTCGCCCCGCAGCTGACCGAAGCGGTGAAGGCCCACAAGGGCTGACGGTTTCGTCACTCGAAACGGCCCCGGTCTCGCAAGAGGCCGGGGCCGTTCGTGTCAGTTCGACCGACCAGCTCGGTGCTCGGAAGAGCCCGGGGGCGTGGGTGTTTCGGGGGAAGCGGCGCGCCGGTAGCGCTCGGCGAGGGTGTGCAGCGCCGCCGCCAGCTCGGGGGAATCGCTCACCTCGAAGTCCGCGTCGAGCATGCCCAGGTATGCGGCGAGTTGCAGGGGATCGTCGGAGCCCGGCTCGAAGGCGCACCGATTCTCGTCCAGCACTTCGATGTCGGCCGGGATGGGGAGTCGCCCCCGGATGTACTCGGCGGGGGCATGCACGATCACCCGAGCGCGGAACCGCCAGACCGCCTCGCCCACACCGCGTTCCACCTGCGAGCTGATCACGTGATCGGGAGGCAGCTGTCGCGGCGAGAAGCGCGGTCCGGCAGGTGTTTTCGGCGTGAGGCGATCGACTCGGAAGGTGCGCCAATCATTTCGGTCCAGATCCCAGGCCACCAGATACCAGCGTTGCAGATGGCTGACCAGCCGATACGGCTCGACCACCCGGCGGGATTCGGAGCCGGAGTGGGCGCGGTAGTCCAAGCGCAGCCGCTGCTGGTCGCGGCAGGCCGTGGCGAGCACGGTCAGGATCTCCGGATCCACGCGTGGCCGGCGGCTGGGCACCGGCAGGGTGTGCGAGCCGAAGGCACTCACCCGATGGCGCAGGCGGGCGGGCAGGATCCGCTCCAGTTTGGTCCACGCGCGCAGCGCGGTCTCCTCGATGCCCGCGAGGGAAGCGCCCGCGGCCGTGCGCAATCCGATCGCGACGGCCACGGCCTCGTCGTCGTCGAGCAGTAGCGGGGGCAGGGCGCCGCCCACGCCGAGCCGGTAGCCGCCCGCGACTCCGGGACGGGCTTGCACCGGGTAGCCGAGTTCGCGCAGCCGCTCGATGTCCTTGCGGATGGTGCGGGTGCTGACCTCGAGCCGTTCGGCCAGTTCGCCACTGGTCCAGTCCGGTCTGGCCTGGAGGAGGGAGAGCAGGCGGAGCAGGCGCGCCGAGGTTTCCAACACTCTTCGATTCCACCTCGTATTGCGGAACGAACCCTTCCGCGATTGATCCTACCGTCGTCGTATCAGCCCGAACGATCGGAGAACACGATGTCGAACGCCATCCGCCCCTTCCGCCTCGAGATCCCCCAGGCCGACCTGGACGATCTGCACGACCGGCTGGCACGGACCCGCTGGGCCCAGCAGGTGCCCGGGACCGGAGCCGAGCGCGGCATCACCCGCGACACCATGCGGGAGCTGGCCGACTACTGGCGGACCGGATTCGATTGGCGGGCACAGGAAGCGAAGATCAACGCCTACCCCCAGTTCCGCACCGAGATCGACGGCCAGCACATCCACTTCCTGCATGTCGAGTCGCCGCGCGCCGATGCGACGCCGCTGCTCCTGAGTCACGGCTACCCGAGTTCGTTCGTGGAATTCCTGGGCATGATCGATGCGCTGGTCGATCCGCCGACCGGTGCGCCCGCCTTCCATGTCGTCGCGCCGTCGCTGCCCGGATACGGGCTGTCGAGCCCGCTCAGCGCCACCGGGTGGACGATGGGCCGCACCGCGCGCGCCTGGATCGAACTCATGCATCGCCTGGGCTACCAGCGGTACGGCGTGCACGGCGGTGATATCGGCGCCGGAATCTCCGGGATGGTCGCGAGCCTGGATGACGCGCATGTGCTCGGCGTCCACACCGTCACCGATCCGCTCACCGCCGCCAATGTGGCCACATTCCTGCCCGGGATGGCCGACCGGCTCGACGCCGACGACCCGATCGACAAGCTCATCCTGAGCCGGATGGCGGAATTCGAGCAGGACGGGAACGGCTATCTGGCGATCCAGAACACCCGGCCGCAGACCATCGGCTACGGGCTGGTGGATTCCCCGGTGCTTCAATTGGCCTGGATCGCCGAGAAATTCGACGAGTGGACCAGCCTGCCGATCGATCGCGACCTGATGCTGACCACCGTCGGCCTGTACTGGTTCACCGGTTCCGGCGCGACCGCCGCGCACACCCTCTACGACCAGGCCCATGCCACCGAATGGGGCGGCCCCACAACGGTTCCCGAGGGCTACGCGGTCTTCGGCGCCGACGAAACCGTCCGACGCGTACTACCCACCTCCGCCGGCACCCACTGGACCGAATTCCCCCACGCCCTGCATTTCCCGTCCATGGAAGCCCCCGACGACGTGGTATCCGACCTGCGAAAGTTCTTCGGCCCCTTGCGCTGAGCTGCGACGTCAGAGTCGCTGCAACTGATCGAAGGTGACCGCCAGGGTGACAGGCTGCTCGAGGACGAGGGCAATGCGATGCACCTGGTGCGGCATGTAGCGCATTCCGGACCAGTCGAGCCGGTACTCCTCGATCCGGTCGATCGTCTCCCAGTCCTTCGCGAAATGGACGATGAGATACACCGGAATGCCTGCGCGAGCATAAAGTTGACGCTTGATGCCGGTGTCGGTGTCCGCGGTGCTCTTGGACACGACCTCTACCACCAGCATGATGTGATCACGCACGGCGTTGACGTCATACGGCTCGCAGTCCCGGATATAGATGTCTGGGTAGCGGACGTTGAGTCGATGATCCGGACGCGAATCCTCGGTATCGGGAAAGCGGACCGCGACATCGGACGAGACGCGCATACAGGGATCGCTTGTGGTTCGGGCATCTTCCAGGGCCGATGCCAACCGGCGAACCACGGTATCGTGCGCCTCGGTCTGAGACATCAACTGCACGACCAGGCCGTCCACGATCTCGACGTCGCCGAAGGCGCTGCTGAAGGCGTCGGGTTCAGCAGTCAGGAACTCCTCGGCGCTGCATCGCCGTCCATCGTCCGGGTTGGTCATCGTCACAGTCCAGAGGCTACTCGGCTCCACGGTGCGCGGTGGGGGGGATGGCAGGCTGGGCGGTATGACGTTGCCGGTGGAGGTCGCCGAGAATATTCGTGCCGTGTTCGACGAACGTGGTGCGCGGTGGTTGGCGGATCTGCCGGGGGTCATCGAGGAGCGGTGCGGGGCCTGGGGGCTCGAGGTGGTGGGCGCGGCATTCGGGGGCGGGACGCATTCGTGGGTGGCGCCGGTGCGGCGGAGTGACGGCGATGTCGCGGTGCTGAAGATCCCGGTGCGGGACGAGGAGAACGCGGGGGAGGCCGCCGGGCTGTTCTGTTATCAGGGTGACGGGGCGGTCCGGCTGCTCGAGTTCGACCCGGAAACCGGTGCGCTGCTGCTGGAATGGGCGCGACCGGGGACACCGTTGCTCGAGCAGCCAGGCTTCCCGAGCCTGGAGGGCCGGGCGGAGCACGCCGACAAGGTCGAACTCGCGTGCCGCCTGTATCGGCGGCTGCGCCGCCCGCCGGCCGATATCCCGGCGGACTTTCCCGCGCTGCCCTTGGCCGCGGACATGGTGGGTCAGTGGGCGGAAATGTTCAGCACACCCGAACCCGAACTGGCACAGCTCCTTCCGGACGCGCTGCGCGAGGATGCGATGACCTGGTGCGCGCGGCTGGCCGAGCCGGAGGGCCCGCTGCTGGTCGTCAACCGCGACACCCACCTGGGCAATATCGTTGCCGCCGAACGGGAACCGTGGCTGCTGATCGATCCGAAGGCCTATCTCGGCGAAGCCGCGTTCGACGCCGGCTTCCTGGTCATGATCCAGGTGCAGAGCGACCCGCGCCCCGCCCATGCGCGCGCGGTGCTCACCCGCACTGCCGCCGCCCTCGCGGTCGATTCGGAGCGCGCTCGCGGCTGGGCCTTCATGCGCGCCATGGAGGAGATCGCCTGGGCGCTGGAAGACGAGGAGCCCGAGGACCTGCGCCTGCATCTGGCGGTCGCACAGGCGCTCAGCGATGCAGGTTCTCCAGCAGCGTGGTGAGGATCGGGGAGGGGTGGGCGTCGGTGCGGACCACGGCCGAGACCGGGATGCGCAGGCGGTGTTCGGTGAGTTCCAGCGCGACCAGGCCCTCGGTGGGGCTTTCGGCGTAGAGGACCGTCCAAGCGTCCGGGCGATTCAGCAGTTCCATGGTGGCGGTGTGGTCGGGCGGGATCGGCGGGCCGTAGGTGGGACCGGTCGGCAGGTCGGCGAAGGCGGCTCGAATGATGTTGTGCAGCAGCACCTGCTCCGGTTCGGGCGGTAGGAGCAGGGGGTAGGGGCTCAACTCGGCGAGGGTGACAGTGTCGCGGGTGGCCAGGGGGTGGCTGCTCGAGGTGGCGATCACCAGGTCCTCGACCCAGAGCTGTTCCACGGCCAGGCCGGGCTGGTCGACGCTGCCGCGGATGAGGGCGAGATCGCAGTCGCCGTCGGCGACGGCGGTGATCCGCTGCCGGAACGGCTTGATCACGTATTCGATCTCGGCATCGGTGTGCGCGGCGCGGGTGTTGGCGATGGCCGACAGTGATCTGGTCGCGAAGGACATATTGGCGGCGAGGCGGATCCGCGGGCCGGTGGTGCGCACCGTGGCGCGGATGGCGGATTCCAGGCTGAGCATCTGTTTAGCCAGGGGAAGTAGCCGAGTGGTCGCGTCGGTGGGGATGACGGCCCGGGTGGTGCGCTCGAACAGGGGTACGCCGAGGTCGCGTTCGAGTCGTGCGATCTGGTGGCTGATCGCGGACTGTGAGATGAAGCAGCGGCTCGCGGCCTTGCTGAAGCTCAGTTCCTCACAGACCGCGACAAAGTATGCCAGCTGGCGCAACTCCACGACAAGCTCCCGATTCATGAACGATCCAGATAAGAGTCATCTCTATTATGCGCCCCAACACCTGAAATATCTGCGTTCCGTATGACGGTTGGTAATGAGAGAAGGAGGCTGTCATGGAACACGCAGATGTGGTCGTAGTCGGATCGGGATTCGGGGGGCTGGCCGCGGCGAAGCAGTTGGCGAAGTCGGGAATCAACTTCGTGCTCATCTCGAGCACGCCGGAGCATCTTTTCCAGCCGTTGTTGTATCAGGTCGCGACCGGTGTGCTGGCCTCCGAGGAGATCGCGCCGCCGATCAAGTCGGTGCTGCGCCGGCACCACGAGGCCGACGTGCGCCACGGCAAGGTGGTCGACATCGAGCCCGATACCGCGGTGCTCACCTACGAGGCCGAGGGGCAGCGGCACCGGATCCGCTACGGTTCGCTGATCGCGGCCACCGGTGCGAGCCAATCGTATTTCGGCCGTGACGATTTCGCGGCCAAGACCTTCGCGCTCAAGACCATCGACGACGCCAAGGCGCTGCGCGCGCAGATCGAACGGGTCTTCACCGAGGCCCGCGCCGCCGACGCCGAGACCCGGGAGCGGCTGCTGAGCTTCGTGGTGGTCGGCGCCGGCGCGACCGGTGTCGAGGTCGCGGGTCAGTTGAAGGAACTCGCGAAAAGGCACTACCACCAAGAGGTTTCGGTGACCCTGGTGGAGGGCGCGGGCGCCGTGCTGCCGCCGTTCGGCGGCGGGCTCTCGGAGTACGCGAAGCGCTCGCTGACCGGCAGCGGTGTGGAGGTGCTGCTGGGCACCTTCGTCACCGATATCGACGGCGGCAAGGTGACGGTGAAGGACGGCGAGGGCGTCGAACGCCGGATCGCCGCGGAGACCGTGGTGTGGTCGGCGGGCGTGCAGGCCGGTGGTTTCGCCACCCTGCTGGCCGAGCGCACCGGCGTCGAGACCGACCGGGCCGGAAGGCTGCTGATCAACCCCGACCTGACCGTGGGCGGCTATGCCGATATCTACGCGATCGGCGATATGACGTCGCTCAACGGCTACCCGGGTCAGTCGCCGGTGGCCATGCAGGAGGGCCGGCACGCCGCCGACATCATTCGCCGCAAGAAGCAGCCGGGCACCCCGTTCAAGTACTGGGACAAGGGCAGCATGGCGGTGATCAGCCGGTTCAGCGCGGTGGTGAAGCTGAACGACCGGGTCACCTTCCGTGGGTTCATCGCCTGGGTGATGTGGCTGGCGGTGCATCTGATGTACCTGGTCGGGTTCCGCAACCGGTTCGCGGCGGTGGGTTCGTGGCTGATCGCCTTCATCGGAACAGGGCGTCCGGGGTTCGCCGAGGTGGAATCCGGCGCGGTCGAACGGACATCGGAACAACCGCGCATGGTCGCGTGAAAGTGACCGTCGAGTGAGCGGAAGACGCAGGTAGGACACCATTGCGCGAATCGGGCGCGACGCGGCGGTAAACGGTTGGTGTGATCGGGATCTCGTTCACCTGACTGCCCTCGGCGCGACACTTCGGGGTTCCCGGGGCGCAGTGTCGGGGTGGCTGGATAAACAGCATGAGAATTTCGTCCGTGCTGACCGCCCCGGCTCCGACGGACTCGGGGGCCGAGAAGTCGTCCTATTCGCTGGTCGTGTCCTCCGACACCGACCACCGTATCGCCGCACAGCGGCTGCGCTACCAGGTCTTCGCCAACGAGCCGGGTTTCCAGATCCCGGACGATGGCAGCGGCTTGGACGCCGACCGCTTCGACGACCACTGCGACCACCTGCTGGTCCGCGACGACCGCAGCGGCGACTTCGTCGGCTGCTACCGCATGCTGCCGCCGGACAAGGTGGACGTCGCGGGGGGTTACTACACGGCCACGGAATTCGATGTGGCGCAACTGGATCCAGCCGGGCGCCGGATCGTGGAGATGGGCCGGGCCTGCGTGGTGCCCGACCATCGCAACGGTTCGGTGCTCACCTTGATGTGGGCGGGCATCCTGCACTACATCCAGCTCACCGGCTACGAATGGGTGATGGGCTGCGTGTCGGTGCCCATGCGGGACGCGCCCGCCGACCCGGCCGGGGTGAACGTGCGCGGTGTGCGTGATGTGCTGCTCGGCCGGCACGCCGTCGATCCGGAGTGGCGGGTGCACCCGCTGAACCCGGTGTATGTCGACGGTAAGAGCCTCGACGAGCTCACCCCGCCCGCGCGTCCGAAGTTGCCGCCGCTGCTGCGCGGCTACCTGCGCCTGGGCGCGGAGATCTGCGGCGAACCCGCTCACGACCCGGCGTTCGCGGTCGCGGACTTCGTGGCACTGCTGGGGCTGGACACGATCAATACCCGCTATCTGGAGCGGTTGCAGAGCGCCGCGGCCTCGATGGACGGACGGTGAGCCGCGATGGTCTTCGAGGCTCCGCCCGCGCAAGCGGTGCACGCGTGGATGCCGTCGAGCCCCTGCGGGCCCGGCTGTGTCGATACCGCGACTGAGGTCGGAACCGCCCGGGTGTTCGGGCGGGTCCTGGGTGCCGCCGGTCTGCTGGTCAGCTATCCGCTGCTGAACGGCGCGACACCGCGGCGGTGGCGAGAGGGGTTGCAGCGGCGGTACGCGCATGCCGTACTCGACTGTCTCGGAATCGAATTGCGGATCGTCGACGAGCGGCCGCAGCCGCAGCGCGGTTACGCCGAACCGGGGCGTGGTGTGCTGATCGTCGCGGGTCATGTCAGCTGGGCCGACATCGTGGTGATGGCGGCGGTGCAGCCGCTCGGTTTCGTCGCCCGGGCGGACATGCTGGACTGGCCGGTGCTCGGCGGACTCGCCGAGCGGCTGCGGGTGATCCCGATCGAGCGGGAACGACTACGCGAATTGCCCGGTGTGGTCGATGAACTCGGCGCGCGACTGGCCGCCGGTGACCGCATCGCGGCGTTCCCCGAGGGCACCACCTGGTGTGGCCGCGCCTACGGCCGCATGCGTCCCGCGCTGTTCCAAGCCGCCGTCGACACCGGCACCGCCGTGCAGCCGATCCGGCTGCGCTATCTGGATCAGAACGAAAAGCAGTGCACCACCCCGGGTTTTGTCGGGGAGGACACCTTCGGTGATTCCGTGAAGCGGGTGCTGCGCTCGCGTGGCCTGGTCGCCGAGGTGGTGCTGCTCCCGCAGGAGGCGCCGGGGCTGGATCGCCGCGATCTGGCGCGCCGGTGCGAACACGCCGTCCGGGGTGCGGACCGCTCCCGCCATGGCGGCGAGTGGATCGAAGCCAGCACCACCCGGGTCCAGGACCCGCTGCCCGTCGACCCCGCCCCGCTGCCGCTGGACCGCCGCGGCCTCCGCGGCCGCGCCGCCACGATCCTGCGCCGCCGCTCGACCCACGCCTGACGCCGCGAGCCTCATCGCCATCCCCCGTTCGCGACGCCGAGCGAACCACGCGCGCCCAGGACCGGATCCCTACCCGCCCCACACTTGACTGGATCACCATCGCATCGCGTCCGGGCGCGATGCGATGGTGATAGGTGGGACATCGTGTAGGCGTTTCGCGAGAGAGCCCCTCCACGGTGTCCCACTATCGGCGTTGGATCGTGGCTGGATGTGACAGGTATGTGTCATTGCAGACGTGTGGGGTGGGGTTCATGATGGGGGTATGCCACTGAGTCATCGCGTCGTGATCGCGGTTTTTCCGGATGTCGATTTGCTCGATGTCACGGGGCCGGCCGAGGTCTTCGCGCTGGCGAATCGGGAAGGGGGTGGGCGGGTTCGGTACGAGGTTCGGCTGGCGAGTCCGGGGGGCGGAGCGGTGAGGACGTCGGCGGGGGTGCGGTTGCTGACCGATGTCGCGTTCGGGGAGGTGGGCGGTGGTGTCGATACGTTGATCGTGCCGGGGGCGGTGGACGACTGCGGGGCCGCGCTGGTGGACCGCGAGGTTGTGGGCTGGCTGGAGAGCATCGCGCCGCGGGCGGGGCGGGTCGCCTCGGTGTGTGTCGGCGCGCATCTGCTGGCCGCCGCCGGGTTGCTGGACGGCAAGGTGGCGACCACGCACTGGTCGACCGCCGACCAGCTGGCCGCCGAGTATCCGGGGATCACCGTCGACCCGGATCCGATTTTCGTGCGTTCGGGCCGGGTGTGGACCGGAGCCGGGATCAGTGCCTGTCTGGACCTGTCGCTCGCCTTGGTCGCCGAGGACCACGGCGAGGAGCTGGCGCTCGCGGTGGCCCGGCAGCTGGTGGTCTACCTGAAACGCCAGGGCGGGCAGAGCCAGTTCAGTGTGCCGCTGAGTCGCCCGGCCGCATCCCGCCGCGATATCGACGAGCTGCGGCTGTACATCGCCGAGCATCTCGATGCCGATCTGTCGGTCGCCGCCTTGGCGGCGCGGATGTGCCTGAGCGAACGGCATTTCACGCGGGTCTTCCGGCAGGAGACCGGCACCGGGGTCGCCGCGTACGTGGAGTCGGCACGCGTGGAAGCCGCGCGCCGACTGCTCGAAACCACCGATGAGCCACTGGCTTCGGTCGGTGCCGCGGTCGGGCTCGGCTCGGTGGAAACCCTGCATCGTGCCTTCCGTAAACAACTCGGCACCAGCCCCGGCGCGTATCGCCGCCGGTTCCGCACTATCGCCTGACGTCAGGCATCCCCTGTGCCGCAGCCACTTCCGGTTGCGGATCTCACCCCTGGAAAGGAACTGCTGTGTCTTCTGTCGTGCCTTCGTCCACCCTCCGCGAGGTGTCCGGCCTGGACAATCGCCTACCGCGCCTGGCCGAGGCCACCCTCGTCCTGATCGACTTCCAGAACACCTACCGGACCGGCGTGATGGCACTGCCCGGTGCCGAGGACGCGCTCGCCGCGGGCGCGCGCCTGCTGGCGGCGGCCCGCGCGCTCGACCGGCCGATCGTGCACATCGTCAACGACGGCGGCGAAGGCACGCCCTACGACATCCGCGCCGAGATCGGATCGATCAGTCCCGAGGTGGCGCCGCGAGACGGCGAACCCGTTGTCGTGAAACAGGTTCCGGATGGCTTCTTCGGCACTGCGCTGGAGCAGACGCTGAAAGACCTCGGCGCCGGAAACGATCTCGTGCTGTGCGGGTTCATGACCCACATGTGCGTAACCTTCACCGCCCAGGGCGCTTTCAACCGCGGATACCGTCCGACGGTCGTCGCCGAAGCGACCGCGACCCGCCCCCTGCCGACCCCGGGCGGCCAGCCGCTCTCGTCCGCGCAGCTGCAAGCGGCAGCTCTCACCACCATCGGCGACCTGTTCGGTGTCGTCGCGCCGACTGTGGATGACCTGACTGCCTGAATCCGGTAGCCCGGCGTCATCGGATCCGCGCTGAGCGGTTCATGGGTGACCGGCGCGGTCCGGCGTCCACCGGATCGAGGGCCATCGAGTGTTCCAGTGCTCGGTGGAGCCAGAGTTGGGCGGCTCCGCTCGTGTCCGGGCCGACCAGGGTACTGGTGAGGGTCCAGTAGCGGTGGATCCACGGGTCGGTCTCGCGGGAGGCCCGGTAGAGCCGGTTTCGGAAGCCCGGGGTGTCGGTGATGCCCCGGGCGTCGGCGTGGGCGGCGACGAAGTGATCGAGTGCCGGGCCGGGACGAGGTTCGGAGCCGAGTAGCGGGGCGACCTGCGCACCCGCTTCGGCGAGGCCGACCAGGAGTCCGCGGCGGTCGCGGATATCCGCCGGCCTGGATCGCCAGATGCTCTGCGACATGGTCGCTTTCGCGTGCGGAGCCGACAGGTGCGCGACGAGTTCGGCGAAGGTGAGTAGTTGGTTCGGAGTGGGGTCCGCGGGGAGTTTCGGAAGGTTCATGGCGGCGAATCCTTCGAACAGTGCGGCGGGCAGCGGGCCGAGCAGGCGTCGCCAGAAGTCCGTCATCCGGTCCTCGGCGGGGCCTCGATTCACCACTGCGGCAAGGAGATCGAGGCGTTGTGAACGCTGCGCGGTGGCGCTGTCCTCGAGCGCTCGCAGCGTCGCGTGCCGCCAGGTCAGTGCCGCCACTTCGGCGCTGACAGCGGCGCGCTCGGCGGCGATCGCCTCGGCGGACGATCTGCTTCCGTCGAGAACCGCGGTGGCCGTGGGTAATCCGATCCCCAGGCGACGGAGTTGCCGCAGTGTCGTGAGCCGCGCGACGGCGTCGGCCGCGAAGGTCCGGTGCCCGCCGGAGGTGCGCTCGCACACGAGTACGCCCTCGTCGCAATAGAACCGGATGGTGCGCACCGCGACTCCGGTGCGCCGGGACAGCTCGCCGATCCCGATCCGTGCTGTGTCGTCGCTCACGTTCGCTGGAACCTCCACCGGGCTGGAGTTTCTACCGTACCGGCGAACCTCGAGACAAGGAGTGCAGCCGATGAGTGACGAACACGTATGGGACGCGGTGGCCGCCGAACGCCGGAGCCTGGTCCGGCTGCTGGAAGATCTGCCCGAATCTTGCTGGGATCACCCGTCCCT
This sequence comes from Nocardia sp. NPDC127579, assembly GCF_042672005.1. Classification (NCBI taxonomy): domain Bacteria; kingdom Bacillati; phylum Actinomycetota; class Actinomycetes; order Mycobacteriales; family Nocardiaceae; genus Nocardia; species Nocardia sp. NPDC127579. The sequence goes on from NZ_JBHXVZ010000002.1 coordinate 916,089, forward strand.
GTGCGATGGCTGGCGGGTCCGTGATGTCGTTGCCCATGTGGTGCTCTCGGCGGATGCGAGCCTGGGCTGGATTGTGCGGGAACTGATCCGGGCCTACGGCAGCCTGGACCGCGCCATCCGCGACACCGCCATCAGGCACGCAGACCGCACGTCCACCGATGCGCTGCTGGCCGAATTGCGCGCCGGAATCCCGGCTCGCACCACCGCCCTCGGAACCACCCCGGCCGACCGCCTGATGGACCTGCTGGTCCACGGCCAGGACATCGCCGTCCCGCTCGGCATCGCACGCGAAATGCCCACTGCGGCAGCCAGAACCGCGGCGATCCGAATATGGACGACGGGTGCCCCGTTTCATGCCCGCAAGAAGCTGCGCGGCTACCGGCTGATCGCATCGGACGCTGACTGGTCGGCCGGCGCCGGCCACCCGATCACCGCCCCGATCGCCATCCTGCTGATGGTGCTGACCGGACGAACGGAGATCGGCGCGATCGCCGATCACCGGTGAATCGGCTCGTGCCGTATCCCGCTGCGACACCGACGAATTCACAGGTCGCGCCCTGGTCCGGCGGCGTCATGCGCTGTCGACTCTCGGTCCCTCGGCACGGGTCGCGATCGATGTCACGCGGAGAACCGGCGGGGCATGGTCGTTGTCGACGCGGTGCCGAGGGTGGTGGGCACGTCTGTTGCCAACGCTTCGGCATCGGCTCCTGGGCGCGGTCGTCGATGACACCTGGTTATTCGAGGTCGCGTCGCGAGCTGTCGCCGATCGGGAACGTCTCACTGCGCCCGCGCGCCTCCAGGCGTCCGTCACCCCAGCTCGCGCTGCCGTAGGCGTCCACTTCGACGGCGTACTGACCGGCGGTCAGGGAATCCGGCAAACGTAGTGTCGCGTAGGGGTTCTTGTCGATGGTGTCGAGATACATCCGCTCGGGTTCGCCGGGGGCGACGACGAAGATCCGCGCGTACTCCAGCCGGTCGGTGGCGTCGGCCGCCCATCGGACGGTGAGTGATGTGTCCGCGCGGAACTCGACCGTGACGCGCAAGGCACTCGCGGGTTCGCCGTGCTGCTTCACGGGCCCTCCTCGGCTGCCGAATCGGCTGCGCCGCCGCGCGCTCCGGAATCCAGGCCGGCACGGATATCGGGCCGAGGCAAACATCAGCCCGGGAGGGTCTGGTTCAGTTTGCGCATCAGGGCGATCAGCGTGTCGCGCTCGTTCTCGGTGAGCCCTGCGACCAAGCGCTGTTCGTTTCGCAGATGCTCGGTCATCGCGGTGTCGATGAGCGTCAGCCCGCGGTCGGTGAGCTGGATCAGGCGGCCGCGGGCGTCGTCGTCGGCGGCGCGGCGCCGGACCAGCCCGGCGCGTTCGAGCCGGTCGACGCGTTTGGTGACCGCGCCGGACGTCACCATCGTCGATCCGCGCAGATCGCCCGCGCTGAGTTCGAACGGTGCGCCGTGGCGACGCAGGGTGGCCAGGACGTCGAACTCGCCGCGGGTCAGATCGTAGTCGGCGAAGACCCGGCCCAGTCGTTCCTCGAGCGCCCAGTGCAGGCGGCTGATCCGGCCGACCACCTGGATCGGGCGCGGGTCCAAATCGGGGCGCTCGCGACGCCACTGGCCTTCGATGTGGTCGATGGCGTCGAGTTCGGCGGGGGCGCGGTTCACCGCCCGAGTTTGACATAGTTTCCTGGGAAACTAACATAATTTCCATGGAAACTATCTCCACGGCGCCGTCCGCGCTCAGATCCTGGGCGAGCGTCGCCGCCATCACGGCCAGTTTGTTCGTCTTCGTCACCACCGAGCTCATGCCCGTCGGCCTGCTCACCCCGATGAGCGCCAGCCTGAGCATCTCCGTCGGCATCGCCGGATTGATGGTCACCCTGTACGGACTCTCCGCCGGACTGGGCGCGCCGTTCATCGTGGCCTGGGCCGCGCGGGTGGATCGGCGGCGGCTGCTGTCGGCGCTGCTGGTGGTGCTGGTCGTGGGCAATCTCGTGACGGCGCTGTCCCCGAGCTATCCGGTGGTGCTCGGCGTGCGACTGATCATGGGCTTCGCCAACGGCGTGTTCTGGGCGATCGGCGTGAGCATGGCCATGCGAGTGGTAGCGGAACGGCACGCCAGCCGCGCGGCCGCGATCGCCCTGTCCGGCATCTCGGTCGCCACCGTCGTCGGCATACCGCTGGGGACCTTCCTGGAGAGTCTGACCAGCTGGCGCACCACCTTCCTGATCTGGAGCGCGCTCGGCGCGGTGGTGCTGCTCGCGGTCGCCACCGTGGTGCCCGCGCTGTCCTCGGACAACGCGGTGCCGGTCCGCGAGGTCTTCTGGCTGCCGCTGCGCAATCCCGGACTGCGGGTGGTGCTGTTCGCCGTCACGCTGTACGTCCTCGGCCACTTCGGCGCCTACACCTTCGTACGCCCGTTCCTGGAGGAGAACTCCGCCGCCACACCGGCATTCATCGCCACCCTGCTGATCATCTACGGCGTCGGCGGCGCGACCGGCAACTTCGTCGCCGGCTACACCGTGACCAGGAATCCGCGGCTCAGCTTCCTGGTCGCGGGCATCGGGCTGGTGGTGTCCCTGCTGCTGCTTCTCGTCCTCGGCGACTCGACGGTCGGTTCGGTCCTGGCCATGGGCCTGTGGGGCGTGTCCTTCGGTGCGGCGAATCTCTGCCAGATCAACTTGGTGCTGGCCGCGGCCCCGGACACCTTCGAGGCCGCCATGTCGATCAACACGCTCTGCTACAACACCGCGATCGCCCTCGGAGCCCTGGCCGGCGGCCTGTTCGCCGACCATGTCGGCGTCACCGGCGCGGTCTGGTTCGGCGTCGCGCTCATGGCGGCGTCACTCCTGATCACCCTCGCCGCCCGCCGCACCAGCCCCACCCCGGAACCGGCCCCGGTCGCCTAGTGCGCGGTCTTGTCCCAGCTGTACGGGGAAACGACCAGCTGGTGGGCCGCCCGCCAGCCGGCGATCCACCACAGCACCGACCCGTACAGCGGGACGAACACCGCCTGCCACGACGCTTGCCCGACCCGGGCGGCACCGGTGTAGGTGATGACGATCCAGCCGACGATCGAGGCGACCTGAGCGCCGATCGCCGGGAGCACCCACGCGGCACCGGTCGGCGACCAGGCCAACCCGGTGACCGCGAGCAGGTCGAGGGCGAGCAGGATCGGCTGCGCGATGGCCGTGACCGGCGCGCTCGCGATCATCCCGAGCAGCGACACCAGACCCGCGCCGCCGAAGCGGCGCCACGTGCGGCCGGGGTGGCGGGTGTGCACGACGGTGGTCATCAGGAAGCCTTTCAGCCATCGGGTGCGCTGGCGGACGAAGCCGCTCGCGGTGTGGACGGCGGGCTCCCAGGTGATGGTGTCCGACATCTCGACGCGATAGCCCAGGGCGGCGCAGCGCATACCGATATCGGCGTCCTCGGTCACATTCCACGCGTCCCATCCGCCCAGCGTGCGCAGGATCGCGGTGCGAAAGTGATTGCTGGTACCGCCGAGCGGGATCGGCAGGCCCAGGCGCAGCATGCCGGGCATCAGGAGCCCGAAGCGCAGCGCGTACTCCATGGCGAACTGCCGCGTCAGCCAGTTCCGGTCGCCGTTGTCGTAGAACAGTTGTGCCTGGACCACGGCCAGGCGGTCATCGGCGGCGGCGAATCGAGCGGCGATCCGCCGCAGTTGGTCGAGCTCGGGCCGATCCTCGGCATCGAAGATCACCAGTAGTTCCCCGCGCGCCAGCCGCAGCCCCATATTCACCGACCGAGGCTTCGTCCGCGGCTCACCGGGCGGAAGCTCTACGATCCGAACGAACGCCGGTGGGTCGGCCGACAGCGCGGCCCGCGCGGTCGCCGGATCGTGTCGTTCGACCAGGATCAGCACTTCGAGCCGATCGTGCGGGTAGTCGAGTTCGGCCAAATGCCGTACCAGATCGGCGATTACGGTACTTTCGTCGTAGGCGGGCACCAGCACCGTGTAGTGCGGTAGCTCCACCTCCGGCAGCGGTGCGACCTCGATGCGGTCCCGGCGGGTCCCGGCGCAGGCCACTACGGCATTGAGGAGACTGAATCCCGTCACCAGCGCGGCCAACAGGACGAGCGCCACGAGCGGAGCCAGCGCGACGGTGATCGATATGCCCACGACGACAACCACCACAGTGAGCCGTTGCCAGCGCGCGAACCCGCTGCGCGCCGCCATATCCGGGTAACGCCGGGTGAAGCCGTAGGCGATCTCGTCAGCCGCCTCGGACGGCCATTCTCGCAGGATCCTTGGGCGCGAATCGATTTCACGTCGATGGACCGGCGTATTCGGCATGCGGCTCCTAGCAGCGGCGGCGACCTACCCCGCAGCCACGTCGCCCCTCGGGTTGCCGCGGGCTCGCGGCGGTCGTTCCGCACAACCCTGGCACAGGGTTCACCGCAGACGCGGGGTCGTGTGGGCTGCGCCGCACCTGTGACCCGATCGCGTAGCGGCCCCGGGCCGGGGGCGGAGGGAATACCGAAGGGGGGCCGGTGGTTGCGCAGTCGAGGAGGGATCGCGGACGGGGCGGTCGATACCCGGAGATTGCGCAGGTCAACGATGGGATACGCTTTATCGGTCATGAAGTCGGGTCTATCGGGCGGTGCTGCGCCCAAGACGGTCTACCTCGATCACGCGGCCACCACTCCGATGCTGCCTGCGGCGATCGAGGCGATGAGTGCTGCGCTGGCCATGCCCGGTAACGCGTCCTCGCTGCACGGGTCGGGGCGCGCCGCGCGGCGCATGCTCGAGGAGGCGCGGGAATCGATCGCGGCGGATCTGGGCGCGCGGCCCTCGGAGGTCATCTTCACCTCCGGCGGGACCGAGAGCGACAATCTGGCCGTCAAGGGCATCTACTGGGCGCGCCGTGATGCCGAGCCGGTGCGGACCCGGATCATCAGTTCCTCGATCGAGCATCACGCGGTGCTGGACGCGATCGAATGGCTGGTGCGCCACGAGGGCGCGCAGGTGACCTGGCTGCCGGTGGATTCCGATGGTGTGGTGGCCCCACGGGTGTTGCGCGCCGCGCTGGCCGAGCACGCGGACGAGGCCGCGCTGGTCACCGTGATGTGGGCCAACAACGAGGTCGGCAGTATTCAGCCGATCCGCGAATTGGCTGCGGTGGCAGCGGAATTCGGCGTGCCCATGCACAGCGACGCGATCCAGGCGGCAGCGCAGCTGCCCATCGACTTCGCGGCCAGCGGGCTGTCGGCCGCGAGTTTCGCCGGCCACAAGATCGGCGGCCCGCACGGGGTCGGCGTGCTGCTGCTGGGCCGTCAGGTGGCCTGCGTGCCGCTGCTGCACGGCGGCGGACACGAGCGCGATCTGCGTTCGGGCACCTCCGATACCGCCGCGGCGGTCGGCTTCGCCACCGCGCTGCACCAGGCCGTCGCCGAATTGCCTACGCGGGCAGCCGAATTGACGGCACTGCGGGACGAGCTGATCGAGCGGGTGCGCGTGGAGGTGCCGGACGCGGTGCTCAACGGCCCGATCGGCGCCGCCCGCCTGCCCGGCAGTGCACACTTCAGATTCCCCGGCTGCGAAGGTGATTCGCTGCTGATGCTGCTGGACGCGGCCGGAATCGAATGCTCGACCGGCTCGGCGTGCAACGCCGGCGTCGCCGAGCCGAGTCATGTTCTGATCGCCATGGGTGTGGAGCCCTGGCAGGCGCGCGGCTCGCTGCGCTTCTCGTTGGGGCACACCTCGACGCGCGCCGATGTCGACGCCCTGGTGCGAGTGTTGCCCCAGGTGGTGGAGCGAGCCCGGGCAGCCGGTCTCGCCGGTGCGAAAGGTGGTGTGTGATGCGGGTACTCGCGGCGATGAGCGGTGGTGTGGATTCGGCCGTGGCGGCGGCACGCGCCGTCGATGCCGGACACGACGTGGTGGGTGTGCATCTGGCGCTGTCCGCGTCACCGGGCACGCTGCGCACCGGATCGCGGGGCTGCTGCTCCAAGGAGGATGCCGGTGACGCCCGCCGCGCCGCCGATGTGCTCGGAATCCCGTTCTACGTCTGGGATTTCGCCGAACGCTTCAAGGAAGACGTGATCGACGATTTCGTCGCGGCCTACGCGGCGGGGGAGACCCCGAATCCGTGCCTGCGCTGCAACGAGAAGATCAAGTTCTCGGCGCTGGCGGATCGGGCGGCGGCGCTCGGCTTCGACGCGGTGGTCACCGGCCATTACGCGCGGCTCGAGGACGGCGTGCTGCGCCGAGCCGTGGACGCCGACAAGGACCAGTCCTATGTGCTCGCGGTGCTGACCGCCGACCAGCTCGCGCGCGCCATGTTCCCGGTCGGCGACACCCCGAAGCCGCGGATCCGCGAGGAGGCCGCCGAGCGGGGGCTCGCGGTCGCGAACAAGCCCGACTCCCACGACATCTGCTTCATTCCCTCCGGTGACACCCGCGCCTTCCTGGGCGCGAAGATCGGCATCCGGCCGGGTGCGGTGGTCGACTCCGACGGCACCAAGCTCGCCGAGCACGACGGCGTGCACGGGTTCACCATCGGCCAGCGCAAGGGGCTCGGCCTGCCCGGGCCCGGCGCCGACGGCAAGCCGCGCTATGTCACCGGCATCGATCCCGATTCCGGCACCGTCCGGGTGGGGTCGGTCGAGGATCTGCAGGTGTGGACGGTGCTGGCCGACCGTGCCATCTGGACCTCCGGCGCGGCGCCGGCCGGGCCGATCGAGTGCGTCGCGCAGGTGCGCGCGCACGGCGGGACCGCGCCCGCGGTCGCCGAGGCGGTCGGTGACGGTATGGTCGTGCGGCTGCGCGAGCCGTTGACCGGCGTCGCCAAGGGACAGGCGGTGGTGCTCTATCGTCCGGACACCGAGGGTGACGAGGTGATCGGCAGCGGCACCATCTCCGGTACCGAGGCCCGCTCGGCGGCCGCCGAAAACGGTGCTGCCGCACAGTGATTCCATCTGTTCGTGGTCGCGCCGAGCCTCTGATCGGTAGCCGGTGTTCGCTCCGTGCCGCAGATGGTGCCGCCACTGCGGCCCGTGATCAGATGACCTTCGATTCGGGTAGGGCGTAGTGGGCGATATCGGAACCGAGGCCGCGCGCCTGCTGCCCGGCGGCATCGCGACCGCGGTCGGATCGTGGCCGGGCACCGACCCGCGCGAGGCGGCCGCGACCGTGCTCGGCGAGCTTCCGGATCTGGCGCACCTGGTCGAATTGCCCGGGCGCGGTGTGGGTTCGGACCTGCTCGGTCGTATGTCACCGCTGCTGGTGGACCTGCGTTTCGACACCACCACCCGCGGCTATCGGCTCGCGTCCCGGCCCGGCGCGGTGTCTCGCCGCGCTCATGATCTGCTGCGTGCCGATCTCGACGCGCTCGAAGAAGCCTGGGAGACAACGGGTTCCGCTGGTACCGGCCGAGTGCTGAAGGTGCAGGCGGCCGGGCCGCTGACATTGGCCGCTCAGGTCGAACTGCCGGGCGGGCACCGGATTCTCACCGATTCCGGTGCGGTGCGCGATCTTTCGGAATCGCTCGCCGAGGGCTTGGCCGTGCATGTGGCCGAGGTGCGCAAGCGGCTCGGCGCGGAAATCGTCGTGCAGCTGGATGAACCGTCGCTGACCGATGTGCTGGAAGGCACCCTGCGCGGTGTGAGTGTGTTGAACACCGTGCGCGCGGTGCCCGCGCCCGAGGCGCTCGCGGTGCTGGACGCGGTGATCACCGCACAAGCGGCGCCGGTGCTGGTCCATACCTGTGCCGCGCCGCCCGCGATCGGGTTCCTGCGGGGCAGCGCCGCCGCAGCCCTCGGCTTCGATCTCGCCACCATCGGTACCCGCGATCTGGACGCGATCGGCGAAACCCTGGACGCCGGAAAGCAATTGGTGCTCGGCCTGGTGCCGACCACCGCCCCGCCGACGCCGCCGACCTGGCGTGCGATCGCCGAACCCGCGGTGCGGCTGATCGATCGGCTCGGCTTCGGGCGTCGGCTGCTCGCCGAGCGGATTCTGCTCAGCCCGGCGTGCGGGCTCGGCTCCGCCCCGCTGCCGTGGGCCCGCCGGGCCTTGACGCTGGCCACCGAGGCGGCTCGCGCGCTCGCCGACGAACCGGAGTCGCTGAGCTTCGGGCAGTAGTGTTCCGGCAGCCGAATCTCCAGCCTGACGTGCCCGAACGTGTCGGTGGGGTGGGCTAGGGTGCCTGGTGTGAGCGACAGTGCCGAACCCCAGAACGCGCCTGCCCCGGCGTCGGCGGAGCTGCGCGTGCAGTGGCAGCGCTTGGCCGACGAGGTGCGCGAGCACCAATTCCGGTACTACGTGCGGGACGCGCCGATCATCTCCGACGGCGAATTCGACACGCTGCTGCGTCGATTGCAGGCGCTGGAGGAGCAGTACCCCGATCTGCGGACGCCCGATTCGCCGACCCAGCTGGTCGGCGGTGGATTCGCGACCGATTTCACCGCGGTCGACCATCTCGAGCGCATGCTGTCGCTGGACAACGTGTTCGATGTCGACGAGTTGCGGGCGTGGGCGGGCCGGGTCGAGGCCGAAGCCGGGCCCGAGCTGCACTATCTGTGCGAGGTGAAGATCGACGGTGTCGCACTGAACCTGGTGTACGAACAGGGCCGATTGGTGCGCGGTGCCACCCGTGGCGATGGTCGCACCGGCGAGGATGTCACCCTGAACGCGCGCACCATCGACGACATCCCCGGCGAGCTGACTCCGAGCGCGGAGTTCCCGATCCCGGCCCTGCTCGAGGTGCGCGGTGAGGCCTACATGCGGCTCGAGGATTTCGCGACGCTCAATGCCGCGATCGTGGCGGAAGGCAAACCGCCGTACGCGAATCCGCGCAACACCGCGGCCGGCTCACTGCGGCAGAAGGACCCCGCGGTGACGGCGCGCCGCCGTCTGCGGATGATCTGCCACGGCTTCGGCCGGATCGAGGGCTACGCGCCCACCTCACAGCACGAGGCCTATCGGGCGTTGACCGCCTGGGGGCTGCCGGTCTCCGAGCACACCCGGCTCGTGCGGGGGATCGATGCGGTGATCGAGCGGGTGGCCTACTGGGGTGAGCACCGCCACGATATCGAGCACGAGATCGACGGCCAGGTCGTCAAGATCGACGAGACGGCGTTCCAGCGCCGCCTCGGGGCTACCTCGCGCGCCCCGCGCTGGGCCATCGCCTACAAGTACCCACCGGAGGAGGCGACCACCAAGCTGCGCGACATTCAGGTGAATGTCGGTCGCACCGGGCGGGTCACGCCGTTCGCGGTGATGGAACCGGTGTCCATCGCGGGGTCGACGGTGGCCATGGCCACGCTGCACAACGCGGACGAGGTGCGGCGCAAGGGCGTGCTGATCGGCGACACGGTCACCATTCGCAAAGCCGGTGATGTGATTCCCGAGGTGCTCGGTCCGGTGGTGGACGCGCGCACCGGCGACGAACGCGAATTCGTCATGCCGACGCACTGTCCCGAATGCGGTACCGAACTCGCCCCCGCCAAAGCCGGGGATGTCGACATCCGCTGTCCCAACCAGCAGTTCTGCCCGGCGCAATTGCGCGAGCGGGTTTTCCATATGGCTGGGCGCGGCGCCTTCGATATCGAGGCGCTCGGCTACGAGGCGGCGGTCGACCTGCTCGATGCGGGCGCGATCGGCGACGAGGGCGATCTGTTCGATCTGGACGCGGCCGATCTGCTCACCACCTCGCTGTTCGCCAACAAGGACGGCGAGCTGTCGGCCAATGGCAAACGGCTGCTGGAGAATCTGGAGTCGGCGAAGGATCGGCCGCTGTGGCGGGTGCTGGTCGGGCTTTCCATCCGCCACGTCGGCCCGACCGCCGCGCGGGCGCTGGCCGCCGAATTCGGCAGCATGGAACGGATCATGGCGGCCTCGGCCGAGGAGCTGGGCGCCGCCGACGGTGTCGGCCCGACCATCGCGACCGCGGCCGCGGAATGGTTCACCGTGCCCTGGCACCGGGCCATCGTGGACAAGTGGGCTGCGGCGGGCGTGCGGATGGCCGACGAGCGCGACGAGTCGATCGAGCGGAACCTCGAGGGCCTGTCGATCGTGGTAACCGGTTCCCTGCAAGGGTTTACGCGCGACGGCGCCAAGGAGGCGATCCTGGTGCGCGGCGGCAAGGCCGCGGGTTCGGTCTCGAAGAAGACGGCGTTCGTGGTCATCGGTGACGCGCCCGGCACCAAGGCCGCCAAGGCCGAGGAACTGGGTGTGCCGATCCTGGACGAGGCCGGTTTCCGGCGGCTGCTGGCGGAGGGGCCCGAGGCGGTCACCCCCGGCGAGTAGCCGCGCGGGCGAGCGCATCAGCTCTTCGGCGGTACCGAGTTCGCGCCGGTGAACAGCTGGACGTCGCGGGTCTCGACCAGAGGGACCACTGTGCCGAGGCCGATGCGGGTGAAATGCTCGGCGGCGCGGTGCGCCTCGAAAGCGGCCGCGTCGGTGTACTTCTCCACCGAGAGGAAGCGTTCGGGCTGCTCGGTGGAGCGGAAGAGATCGTAGGCGCGGCATCCGGGTTCGGTGCGGCAGGCGGCGGCGAGTTCCTCGAGGGCCGCGCCGAGTTGCTCGGCGTGCTCGGGTTTGGCGGTGACGTCGGCGATCACGACCACGGTCGAATCCATCGGTGCTCCTCTGCTCTGAGCTCGTGACGTTAGCGCGGTCGCGGTCCGCGGACCACGGTTATCCGCGCACGGCGAACAGACCTTGACCTGAAGTATTCTTCAGGTATCACGATGGTGGTGACTGGCAGGAGGTCACCATGAATCATCAACGCAATGCCTTGATCACCGGCGCGTCGGCAGGTCTCGGGCGCGCGCTCGCCGCGGAACTGGTCCGCCGCGGGTGGCGGGTCGTCGGCACCGGGCGGCGCGCGGACCGGCTCGAGCGGGTCGCGGCCGAGCTGGGCGGGGGGTTCCAGCCGGTGCTCGGCGATATCGGCGATCCGGTGCATCGGGCGCGGCTGACCGAGATCGTCGAGGCGCTGGGGCGGCTCGATCTGGTCGTGAACAATGCGAGCGCGCTGGGGCCGAGCCCGCTGCCCGCGCTGGCGGACTATTCGCTCGATCGGCTCGAGCAGGTGTATCGCACCAATGTCGTCGCGCCGCTGGCAGTTCTACAGAGCACACTGCCGCTACTGGGCGCGAGCGACGGTGTCGCGGTGAACATCAGCTCGGATGCCGGCGTCGAGCCGTATCCCGGCTGGGGTGGTTACGGATCGTCCAAGGCCGCCCTCGACCAGCTCACCGCCGTACTGGCCGCCGAGCACCCGGCCCTGTCGATCTACGCTTTCGACCCCGGCGACATGCGCACCGAGATGCACCAGGCCGCCTTCCCGGGCGAGGACATCTCCGATCGTCCCACCCCGGAAACGGTGGTGCCCGCGCTGCTCCGCCTGATCGAGCAGCGCCCCCGAAGCGCGCGCTATACCCGCGCCGACTTCGCGTCGGAGGCTGTCCGATGACGGTGATCCTGGACGAGCGGTCGTTCGTGCTGCCGCCGGAGCGGAACGCGGTGCAGCCGCCGGAGGCGCGGGGGCTGAGGCGCGACGAGGTGCGGCTACTGGTGGCGCGAGATGGGGTGACGCACGGGCGGTTTCACGAACTACCCGAGCATGTGCGCGCCGGTGACCTTGTGGTGGTGAACAATTCGGCGACCCTGAACGCGGCGGTGGACGGGCTGCTCGGGGATCGGGCGGTGGCGCTGCACCTGTCCACCTGGCTGGATGATGGGTGCTGGGTTGTGGAGGTGCGGCTGCCGGAGCGGACACCGTTCCCGGATGATCAGCTGGCGGCCGGTGATGTAGTGCGATTGCCAGACGGCGGCACCGCGACCCTGCTCGCGCCCTGGCTGCCGCCCGCGCGCCGGTTGTGGGCCGCGCGGCTGACCGTCGATCCGCACGAACTCATGCGCGAGCACGGCCACCCGATCACGTATTCCTATGTGCCACAGCGCTGGTCGGCTTCGTACTACACCACGGTCTTCGGACGGATCCCGGGCAGCGCGGAAATGCCCAGCGCCGCACGGCCGTTCACCGACCGGCTGGTGCTGGATCTGATCACCGCCGGCGTGGGCGTCGCGCCGATCACCCTGCACACCGGTGTCTCCTCGCCGGAAGCCGGCGAACCGCCCAGCCCGGAACGCTTCTCGGTGCCCGCCGGCACCGCCCGGCTGGTCAACAACACGAAGGCCGCCGGCGGCCGGGTGATCGCGGTCGGCACCACGGTGACTCGCGCCCTGGAATCGGCCGTCGATCCGACGGGCCGCGTCCACCCTGCTTCGGGCTGGACCGAACTCGTGCTCGGCGCCGATCATCCGGCCCGCGTCGTCGACGGCCTTATAACCGGCTGGCACGCGCCCGGCGCCTCCCACCTGGACCTACTCGTCGCGGTCGCAGGGGAACGCGCGGTGCGCGACGCCTACGCGGCCGCCCTCGCCACCGGCTACCTCTGGCACGAGTTCGGTGACAGTGCGCTACTCCTGCGCTGAGTTCGCGCGAATTCCTGACGCCGGCGCGGCGGGGGATTCGGCGGCTCGGACCATTGGTTGGGCCGCATCGGAGGTCGCTGTGGCTATTCGGATGTGCCACGACCGGGGCCAGTGATGGCGTCCGGGCTAGGAGATCACGACCTCGGCGGAGGTTTGGGCGGGCAGCGGGATCTGGGTGCAGTGGCCCGGGTCGAGTTCGCGGTCGATCGGCTTGGCGCGGTAGCCGGCGTATTCGACGTGCACGGTGACCCGCACGTCGCCGACCGAGCAGACCTTGGAGACCCAGCGCGGAGAGGAGTAGGTGGTCGAACCGGATTGGCAGACGTTGTCGCCGCCCTCGAAGAAGATCCGCGCGGTGCCGTCGGGGCAGGGCGCGCCCGCCGCGGCCTCGGGCACGAAGAAGACCGAGCCCAACCCCATCGCGGCGATGACCGCGCCTCGAAGTGCCACCCGCCGTACTGAAATTTCCATCGCAAACCCACTCGCTCGAAACTTTCGCACCGCATCGCACACGGCAACGACTGCGCCCAGCATGCTAGTGCCCCGGCCCGCCCCTGTCCCCTGTTCGATCGGCCGAACCGCGCCGGCCCGCTCGCCCTCATCCGCATTCGCGCCGGTCCAGGGCCTGATCCGCAACCGCGAACCCAGCATTCGTCCAGGTGTGCGCGAACAGCGGGATCGGCATTCACCGCGGCTGCGAGCTCACCCCACCGGCAGTCGTGGTCATGCGGCTGAGCTATCGCTGCCCGTTCGTCGGGTGGCCGCCGCGCGGTCATGGCTGAACCGGCCCGTTGGCCGCCGCACAGCCACGGCTGGAGGGCCCGATTGCTCGCCGCGCCGCGCCAGCCCGATTGTCGCGACAGCCGCCGGACCGGCCCTGGCTCGAGCGTTTCGGCGACCCTGCAGGCGCAACTTCGGAGGTCTGGTGTCGCGACCTTCGCGCCCAGGCGCGAGGATGGCAGCGTGTTGCGGAGCTTTCAGGTGGAGAATCATCGCTCGCTGGCCCAGCGCCAGGAGCTGCGGCTGTATCGCGGGAGCGGCCCGGTGGCGGTGCCGGTGACGGCGGTGCACGGTGCGGCGGCGGCCGGCAAGTCCAGTTTGATCGGGGCGCTGGGGCAGATGCGGGACGCGGTCCTGCATTCGGTGACCGGCTGGGATCCCTACGCCGGCCCGGCGCGCACGCCGCATCTCGGATCCCCGGACAAGCCAACGGAATTCGTGGCCGCGTTCGTCGCCGAGGGCGTGCCCTACACCTACGGCTTTCGACTGGACCACGCCGACGTGACCGCGGAGTGGCTGCACACCCAGCCGCGCAACCGGAAACGTATCGTCTTCGAGCGCAACGGCGATCAGATCAAGGTCGGCCCGATGTTCGAGGCCGCGCGCTACGGAATCGCCGCGCTGGTTCCGCTGGTGCGCCCGAATGCGCTGCTGCTCAGCCTGGCCGGGCAGATGTACGCGGAGGCGCTGGTCCCCGCCTACCGGTGGTTCGCGTCATTGCTGGAGGTGCAGCTGGGTGCGCCGGACCCGGTCGAGGTGGCGCATCGACTGGGCGGGCACGTCTCCCGGTCCGCCGACCACGCCGCTCGCCTGCTGCTGCTGTTGCGCACCGCCGACCTGGGCATCACGGATCTGCTTGTCGCCGAACATGATCCGATGTACGCAGACTATCTGCGGGAACTCGACACCGATATTGCCGCGACCGCCGAGCAGGCCGACCTGTGCGCGAGCTCACCCGCCCACGCCGAGAACCTGTTGCGCGCCAACGGAATCACGCCGCTGCTGCTCGACCGCGAACTGGCGAATCTGCGCGCCGCCCGCGACGCGCTCTACACCCGGATGGTCGACCGGCGCGGTACGAGGCTGGGCCTGGTGCACGCGGGGATCGCCACCCCGTTCGACATCGGCGACGAATCCGCCGCCACCCTGTCGCTGCTGCGTTTGCTGCCGACCATGTTGGACGCGCTCGACGGCGGCCGGGTACTGGCCGTCGACGACTTGGGCCTGCATCTGCCCGCCGAACAGACCGACCGTCTGATCCAGCTGTTCCAGAATCCGGAGACCAATTCCCGTGGCGCCCAGCTGATCTACACCACGAACAATCGCACGCTGATCGACCGCGGTAACGGCCGCTCGCAGCGCACCCGCACCGCTGTCTGGCAGATCCGGCGCACCGAGGACGGCGTCAGCGAGCTGGCCGCGCTCTAACTAGGATGGGTGGCATGGAATTCGTGTTTCTCGTGGTCATGGTGGTCGTCCTGGCCGCCCTGATCGTGCCGCTGGTGCGTGGGCGGGCAGGAGCGCGAACGATGGCGCAGCCCGAGAGCGGCTCGGTGTATGTCACCGGGATCAGTCCGCGCCCGTTCGAGGGCACCGAGGAATTCGTCACGATCACCGGTCAGCTGAGCGGTCCGACCGTCTCGGAGATGGTCGTATACGGCCGCTGGGTCTGGGCCGTGGAGCAGTGGCCGACGGTGGGCGAGTTCATTCCGGTGGTCTATCCGGCGGGGAAGCCGGATCGCTGGCAGCCCGTGCACCCCGGTGCGCGGTCGCTGTGGGGGTAGCCGCGCCACCGCGGTCGGCGCGTCTGCTGGCAGTATGCCGGGTATGGGTGCACACGATGCCGCGCTCGTCATCCGGGACGCGACCCCGGTCGAGTACGACGCGATCGGCGAACTGACCGTCGAGGTCTATGTGGGTGAGGGCTATGTCCGGCCGGACAGCCCCTACACCGCCGAACTGGGCGATACCGCCACCCGGGCGGCCGCGGCGCGGATCCTGGTGGCGCTGCACGAGGGCCGGGTCGTCGGCTCGCTGACCGTGGCGCCGCCCGGCACCCCGTACGCCGAGATCGCCCGGCCGGGTGAGCTGGAGTTCCGGATGCTGGCGGTGTCGAAGCTGGCGCGTGGCCTGGGCGCGGGTTCGGCGCTGGTCCGCACCGTGCTGGGACTCGCCGAGGCCGACGGCTACGAGGCGGTGGCGCTCACCACCATGCCCGCGATGGTCGATGCCCGCCGGATCTACGACCGGCTCGGGTTCGTCCCGGTGCCCGAACGCGACTGGCGCACCACCGCCGGTGAGCAACTACGGGTGCTCAGACTGCAACTGGGTTGAGCCGCACCTGATTTCAGCCGAGGACGGTGGCGATGATCCCGGCCAGATAGCCCAGCCGCGCGATCTCCGAGGGCCGGAAATCCGGCCCGCCCGGACGGCCGAGCATCAGGACCTTGCCGGTGTTCCCGAGCGGCGCGGCGGCCAGCTTGGTGTCCATATCGCGCCAGATCTGCGGGACCCAGTCGGCCTCGGGATCGAGTACCGCGGGCTTCTCCAGCGGCATCCACGGCGCCGACGCCGCCTGCGTCTGCGGCGCGGACTGGCTGCCGACCACCCGGTAGGCGCCCTGCGGCCCCATATCGAGGATGGTGGACCAGCCGACGCGCAGCACCCGCGGCGCACCGTCGACGAGGACCTGCATCCGGTCGTCGCGCGCGCTGGCGACCTGATCGATCAGCTCGAGTTCGCGGTGTGTGTCCAGTACGCCCGAGTAGGGACGGATCGAATCCACCAGGACGTCGCCGATGGATTCGGCCGCGGTGATGAGGGTGTCGGGCAGCGCGCCGGGTGGTACCTCCACGACCAGATCGTCGATCGCGAAGCCCGCCCCGCGCTCGACCACGTCGAGGGAGAGGATGTCGGCGCCCACCGAACCCAGGGCGAGGGCCAGGGCGCCGAGGCTTCCCGGGCGATCCGGAAGTTGCACGCGGAGCAAGTAAGACACGCGCGTTCCTTTCCTCTGGCCGACCGAGCCTGATGTTCGGTTACCCGGGTCTGGCAATACTTACACCCCTGTACGACGGTTATCGAGTCGAACAGCCGCCAGTGACCAACGCCACGCGGCGTTTTGGCGGCACGACGGCGTGTCATATTAGGCGGCGCGGGTGTGTCGGACCGGCGCGGGCGGCGGTGGGCGGGCGGTGCGGGCGGGTCGGTAGGCTCACACCTGCAAGTACGGCCTGGCCGATTCATCATGCTCACATGCCGAAAGGGGTCCTGCGGTGCCCGCCATCTCCCGCGACGAGGTAGCTCACCTCGCCCGGCTGTCCCGGCTCGCGCTGTCCGATGCCGAACTGGATCAGTTCGCCGGTCAGCTGGATTCGATCCTGAGCCACGTACGGACCATCAACGAGGTCGCCGCCGCCGACGTCCCGCCCACCTCGTCGCCGAATCCGGCCACCAATGTGACCCGGCCCGATGTGGTCCGGCCGAGCCTGACGCCGGAGGAGGCGCTGTCGGGCGCGCCCGCGGTCGAGGAGCAGCGGTTCATGGTTCCGCAGATCCTGGGGGAGGGCGAATGAGCACAGCATCGCGCAGCGATTCCGTGGGGGGTGGCGGTCGGGCGAGCGACTTGACGACTCGGAGCGCGGCCGAGCTCGCCGAGCAGATCCACGCCCGCGAGGTCACCTCGGTCGAGGTGACCCAGGCGCACCTGGATCGAATCGCGGAGTCCGACGGCGAGATCCACGCCTTCCTGCATATCGCGGGCGATCGGGCGCTCGAGGCCGCCGAACGCGTGGACGCCGACCTGGCCGCCGGAAAGGCGCCCGCGTCCGCGCTGGCCGGCGTCCCGCTCGCGCTCAAGGACGTGTTCACCACCACCGACATGCCCACCACCTGTGCCTCGAAGATCCTCGAGGACTGGGTGTCGCCGTACGACGCGACGGTCACCACGCGGCTGCGCGCCGCGGGCATCCCGATCCTCGGCAAGACCAATATGGACGAGTTCGCCATGGGCTCCTCCACCGAGAACTCGGCCTACGGCCCCACCCGCAACCCATGGGACACCACCCGCATCCCGGGCGGTTCCGGCGGTGGTTCGGCGGCGGCGCTGGCCGCGCACCAGGCGCCGCTGGCCATCGGCACCGACACCGGCGGGTCGATCCGTCAGCCGGCCGCGGTCACCGCGACCGTCGGCACCAAGCCCACCTACGGCACAGTGTCCCGGTTCGGCCTGGTCGCTTGCGCGTCCTCGCTGGATCAGGGCGGCCCGTGCGGTCGCACCGTGCTCGACACCGCGCTGCTGCACGAGGTGATCGCCGGGCACGATCCGCGTGATTCCACCTCCCGGAACGTGCCAGTGCCGCCGGTGGTCGCTGCCGCGCGCGCGGGCGCCCACGGTGATCTGCGCGGTGTGAAGGTCGGTGTGGTGCGGGAACTGCACTCCGACAGCTACCAGCCGGGCGTCATCGAATCCTTCGACGCCGCCGTGACGGTGCTGAAGGAACTCGGCGCGGAGGTCGTCGAGGTGTCGTGCCCGAACTTCGAGTACGCGCTGTCGGCCTACTACCTGGTCATGCCTTCGGAGGTGTCGTCGAACCTGGCGCGCTTCGACGCTATGCGCTACGGCTTGCGCGTCGACGACGACGGTAAGCACAGCGCCGAGCAGGTCATGGCCGCGACCCGGGCGGCCGGTTTCGGCCCGGAGGTCAAGCGCCGCATCATGATCGGCACGTACGCGCTGTCGGCCGGGTACTACGACGAGTACTACGGGCAGGCGCTGAAGGTGCGCACGCTGATCACGCGCGATTTCGATCAGGCCTACGAGCAGGTCGATGTGTTGGTCTCGCCGACCAGCCCGTTCACCCCGTGGAAGCTGGGCGAGAAGGTCGACGATCCGCTGGCCATGTACCTGTCGGACCTGTGCACCCTGCCCACCAATCTCGCCGGGCACCCGGCGATGTCGGTGCCGTCGGGGCTGAGCAAGGACGACGGCATGCCGGTCGGCTTCCAGATCATGGCGCCCGCCCTGGCCGACGATCGTCTCTACCGGGTCGGCGCGGCCTATGAAGCGGCTCGCGGTCCGATCAGCTGAGCAGCCCGGAAACGGGGGCGGAACCGATCGCGGTTCCGCCCCCGTTTCGCTATGCGGGCCAGGTGAATTCGGGATCCGTCGCGTAGTCCTGGCGGCGGGCGTCCAGGGCCATGGTGACCATCTGCTGGGCACCGGGGCCGATGACCTTGCGGACCGGCGGATTCGGCATGGCGACCAGGGCGAGGATCTCCGCGGCGGCGACCTCCGGGCCGGGCTCGGTGGACTCCACGGGAGGTGTTTCACCGTCCGCCGATTCGAACAGGGGTCCCCAGTAGTCCGGCATGCCGAAGAGGGCGCGTCGCTGCTCGGTGTAGGCGGGCAGTTCGGTGCCGAACTTCATGCTGGACTTCGCCCAGTCGGTGTCGAACCCGCCCATCTGGGCCAGGGTGAGGTGAATCCCGAAGGGGCGCAGCTCATCCGCGAGTGAGGCGCTGAAGCCTTCCAGCGCCCACTTGCTGGCGTTGTACATGCTGAACAGCGGCAGGCTGCCGACCGCGCCGACCGTCGAGATCTGCACGATGTGGCCGGAGCCCTGGGCCCGCAGGTGCGGTACGGCTGCCTGCGAAACCCACAGGGCGCCGTAGAAGTTGGTGTCCATCTGGTCGCGGATCTGCGCCTCGGTGAGCTCCTCGACGGCGCCGACGAGGCCGTAGCCCGCGTTGTTCACGATCACGTCGATGCGACCGGTCGTGGCGAAAGCGGTGTTCACCGTGTCGATTACGCGCTCGCGGTCGCGCACGTCCAGCGTCAGTACCGTGAGCAGGTCGTGCTGGAGGTCGGCCATGGTCGCGGGATTGCGGACGGTCGCGACGACCCGATCGCCCTGGGCGAGGGCGGCGGTGGTGAAGGCGCGGCCGAGGCCGCGGTTGGCGCCGGTGATGAACCAGGTGCGGGTCATTGATGATCCTCTCGTCGCGAGACGATCCGTCTCGTTGGAACGTGAACGAGACTGCCAGGCGGAGTGCTTCTTGTCAAGACGAGACGTTTCGTCTCGCTGTCGGTATGCTCGGAGCCGTGTCCGAAACACCCAGCGCGGCCCGGCGCAGCGAACGCGCCCGCGCCGCCATCCTGAACGCCGCCACCGAACTGATTCGCGAACTGCCCTACGGCAAGCTGAGCATCGAGGCGATCGCGTCCCGCGCGGGCGTCGGCAAACAGACGATCTACCGGTGGTGGCCGTCCAAGGGGGCGGTGGTCTTCGACGCCATGCTCGAACTCGATTCCGGGCCGGACGGATTGGTGCTACCGAACACCGGCGACATCCGGGCCGATCTGCTCGAGCTGGTGCGCGGATCGGTCGCCGCGCTCACCGATCCCGGATTCGAGTCCTTCCTGCGCGCGATCTATATCGAGATCCAGCAGGACCGCGCCCTCGGCGCGCTCTATCGCGAGCGGCTGCTGCTGCCGCAACGCGCGGCGATCACCGAACGGCTCACGGCGGGCATCGAATCCGGCGAACTGCGCACCGACCTCAATCCAGAACTGGCCCTCGACCTACTCCTCGGCCCCATCCAATCCCGCTGGACCCTGGGCCTCGGCGGACTCGACGACACCTACGCCGACGCGGTGCTCGACGCCGCCCTCACCTACCTGCGCGCCTGAAAGTGGGACCTGACGGCGGCAAACGTCGAGAGGTCACCACCGTCAGGTCCCACTCAGCGTTTCGGCACGATGTTGGACGGCGGCGGTCATGGTGTCGAAGCCGTGGCGTAGGTGTTTGCCGAGGAGGGTGGCGACGGCGGGGTGGAGCCAGCCGTTCAGTTCGAAGTGGGATTCGTAGCGGGTGCGGTCGGCGTTTACGGCCGTGATGGTGTGGGAGCGGAGGCTGTGCAGGGTGTTGAGGGGGGCGGGTTTCATGGTGTAGCTGAAGGTGCGGTGGGGGGTGTGGGTGCGGATGAATTCGCGCTGGCGCAGGCGTTTGGGGCCGAGTTGGACCAGCATGTCGATGGGCTCGCCGGGGATGAGGCTGGTCTTCGCCTCCAGGCAGAAGGGATTCCAGTCTGGGTAGGCGGCGAAGTCGGTGAGCACTTGCCACACCGTTTCTGCGGGTGCATCGATATAGACGGCGGCGTCGACGGTGAATCCCATGCGAAAAAACTAGAACACGTTTCAGGGTGCGTCAACGGTCGGCAGATGGCCGGGCGCCGTGCCCTGTGCGGGTGCGTCCAACGGTCAGCAGGTGCCCAGCGCCGTGCCCTGGTCGGTGCCGTAGCGGTGACCGTGGCCCGGCGGTGCGTCCAGCGCGGCCAGCAGATCGGCGGTGGTCTGCACGAAACTCGCGATCGGGAGCCAGCGCGGGACCGGGGCGTCGGTGCGGGCGCCGGACAGGTCCGGCGCCCGCCACAGCAGCGACACGGACCAGTGCACGACCGGATCGGAACTGTTCGCCAGCACCGTCGCGCCCTGGTGGTGCGCCTGCCCCGCGGGCGGCCCGGCCCACAGTGCCGCACAGGTGCGCCGGTCCTGATCGGCGGCATCGGTGAAAACAGCGCTGCCTCCGTAGGCGCCGAGGCTCTGGCCGTACACGAACAGCCGGTGCGCGCCGCCGAGTTCGGCGCTGCGCCGCTCGACCGCCTCGAACAGCGCGCGGGCGGCGCGGGCCGCCTCGTCGCGGCCGAAGACGAAGGTCACCCAGCTCGGAGCGTAGGAATATTGCAGGCCGACCACGGCGGCGTCGCCGCCGAATCGCTGCGCGAAGCCCCGCATCGCGTTGGCATCGATCCAGCCCGAACCCGTCGGCACGGCGACCACGATATTGGAACGGGTGAACCCGCCCGAGCGCTCCAGTTCCCGAATCGCCAGCGCCACCCTGGAATCCAGATCCGGCGCGGACTCCACCCCGACATACACACGCACGGGGCCCGCCGCGGGGCCGGAGACGAACTTCCGTCCCTCGGCCCCCAGGGAACTCCAGCTCACCGCCGACTCCGCACTACCCGACCGGGTCAGCGAAACCGGCTGCACCAGAGTCGGATCCACGGTGTCGTTGGCGGCCGCGTAGATGCTCTGTCGCCATTCCACGAACCCGGGCACCAGCACCAGAGACCCCGCGATCGCACCCACCACGGTCAGCGCGACACTGCGCGCCAACCCCAATCGCCGTACTGCCCAGCGTATTCCGCGCGCGATTCCGACACACCCGGCTATCAGCACCGCCGCGACCGCTGCCGATCGCGCCCAGTAGTCCGGCCCGATCAGAGGTGTCCCCATCGCAACGCGCAGCGTGTTCTGCCAGTGCCCCGCGTAGATGGCCGCTCCGGCAACCAACAGGGCGGTGATCACCGACAGGGGCCCGCGTAGCCCCGGGAACCGCCGATTGACGTCACCGCCCATGCGGCGCAGAATGAGCCGTCCCGTACCTGCCGTCGCCAGCGCGACGGCTACCAGCAGGGCGGTCAAAATACCCTGTGCCCCAGCTGTTCTCGGGAGGAGCCCGGGCATCAGCGAAAGCAGCGTCGCGCCACCGACCGCCACCGTGGTGCCGATTCGGGGTGAACGCGCCAGCGCCGTCCGGGGCGACATGTCAGGCCCGGGCTCGGCCGCTGGAGTCCGCTCCGCCGCACCGTCACTGGCCTGCGGCCGTTCGAGCGTGGTCGTCATCGGGAAACCTCCTGCGAATAGCTGTGTTCCAGTGCTGATTTCGCCACCTGTTCGGAGCCCCACACGAATCCGGTGGCCGCCGATCCATGTGCGGACGTTCGCCCGTCCGAATTCCGCCTCCGGCCGCTGATCGGCCGCAATTTCAGCGCCGACGACGGCGTGTATGAAATCCCCTGAACAGCGTTCCCTTGCTGGTCGATGGTCGCCAGGTTGACGGGGGCGCGTCCGTGGGCGGGGGTACACGGGCCAGTAGGAACGCACCGACTGGTGGCAGTGCTTCGATCGGCCGGTTGCCTCATGGCGACAACGCGCCGTGCGGTGGGGCACTGGGTGGTCATGCGGGTGCTCCGGCCAGGGCGATGGGGCCGGCCGGGGCCGGGGTGCAGTGGTGTCCAGCGCTGCGGCGGCTGTTGCGCGCGGCGGCTGGTGCGGGGCAGTGTCCGGCGCTCTGATGGCCGGTGGCCGATGTGCGCCGGTGGCGGCTGCTGGGGAGCGTGGCGAGGGCGGTGAGGGCCAGGGCGACCAGGGTGGCAATGCCGAAATGCCAGCTGTTGAAGCCGGACTCGGCGATGGGTGCGCCGTAGTCCTGGCGACGGGAGTTCAAGTCGACGAACACGTCGGCGATATCGGCCATGGCGAAGCACTGTGCGCGGCCGATCGGGGTGCTGCGGGTGGTGCAGGCTTCCTGCATGTGGCGGTCCAGGGTGGTGTCGATCGCTTGACGGGCCCAGGGGCCGAGCGGTGCACCGGTACGGTCGGCGTAGCGGAGCAGGTCGTAGCCGAGATCGTGTGCCTTGCAGGCGAGTTCGAACTCCTCAGGCAGCGGAACGGGCGAGGAGCAGCTACCGCTCGGGTTGACCAGCAGACCGCGTTCGATGCCCGGCGCATAGCCGACGACGGCCTCGAAATCCGCGGGCAGCCGATCCGCCGACCCGGCCCCGCGGGCGGTCAGGTCAACCACTGCCGTTGCTGCCGAAGCACTTTCGTTTCGAGCAGGACTAGCCGCGAGAGTAGTGGGCGCGAACATAGCCGTCGTTGCCATCATGGTCGCCGCGACCGCGACCACCGCACCGCATCGGGCCGTCATGGAACGCCGCCCGGCGCTGTTCGCGTCGAGCCGGGCCGCCTGGGAACTCCACTCGGCACGATCCGCGCCGCACGACACCGCCATCGGATGCGGCTCCGCATCTTGCGCGTCGAGTAGTGCCGCGATGGGGCGTGGTTCAGCAGAATCCACGTCGCGTCGGATCGTCTTGGAATGCGGTCCGGCCAGATCTGCTTCGCGCCGCGCCGCGGTCGAGCTGTGCACGGCGTGAGCGGTGTCGTCGGTCGTGACCTGATTGCCTGGTTCCGAGTCGACCGAGGTTGCCCGGGGCAGCACGTCGTCATTCGGGCGGGCGGCGCGGGGGTTGGGGGCGGCCGCGGTGGTGGCGCAGGGCTGCCGGGCGGTCGTCGAGAAGCTCATGATCGTTGACGCTAGGAATCGGCGGTGCCCGCCCACCTCACGCCGAAGTGCGGTTTCGGGTGCCGTGCCGGTGGGGGAGCCCGGCGGCGATCTCCCCCTCGGGTACGGGGTGCCGGTTCACTCGGGGGTATGACGCGATTCGGCGCGCGAGTTCCTAGGGTCGTAGGTATGAAGCAGAAGACTCGCGCCTGGATGACCCCGCGCCTGATGGTCGATATCGGCACGGCCGTGGTGGCGCTGATCTTCTTCACCGTGGCCTGGCCGACCTTGCACATCACCCATGTGGTGCCGGCCGCGGCGCAGCCGGGCGTGGCCGCGCTGGCCGCGTTCCCGGTGCTGTTCGCGCGGGTGAATCCGGCGCTGGGCTGGGCGATCTCGGCCGGCTCGGCGCTGTTGATCGCGCTGGCCATCCCGCATCAGCCGGACAACGATCTGCCGTTCCAGGTGATCCACATCCTGTCGCTGCTGATCCTGTTGTTCGCGGTGGGCCTGCGGGCGCCGATTCAGTTGGCCGCCGTGGCCTGGGCCGGTACCGCGCTGCTGTTCGCCACGACCATGCCGGGCGCGGATTCCGGCGCGGCCTGGGGTTGGCCGATCGGGCTGGCGGCGGTGGTGCTGGTGGCGCTGCTGGTGCGCTGGCTGGTGGCCTCGCGCGCGCAACTGGTGCAGCAGGAGGAGGCGAACGAGCTGGAGCGGGCGCGCCGCGCCATCCTCGAGGAGAAGGCGCGCATCGCCCGTGATCTGCACGATGTGGTGGCCCACCACATGTCGCTGGTGGTGGTGCAGGCGCAGACCGCGCCGTACCGGGTGGACGGCGTCACACCGGCGGCCCGCGCCGAATTCGAGTCGATCGGCTCGACCGCGCGGGAGGCGTTGAACGAGATCCGCGGCATGCTGGGCGTACTGCGCAGTGACGGTCAGCTGCCCGAAACCGCGCCGCAGCCCAAGGCGGCGGATCTGCTCGGCCTGTTCGAGGGTGCGCGCCGGGCCGGTGTCGATATCGACTGGTCGGTGCTGGGTGAGCTCGACGCGGTGCCCGAGACCACGGGACTGGCGCTGTATCGGATCGCGCAGGAGTCGCTGTCCAACGCGTCTCGGCACGCGCCGGGCGCACCGGTCCGGGTGGAGCTGATCTGTGCTGCCGAGATCGGCCTGCGGATCGAGAACGGCCCGGGCGCCACACCTGCCCGCCCGTCCAGCAATGGCGGTCACGGCATCGCGGGCATGCAGGCGCGGGCGTTGGCCGCGGGCGGCGAGGTGGTCGCGAGCACCCGCCCGGACGGTGGCTTCGAAGTGCGGGCCCGGCTGCCGCTGAGCGCCGCTGGGCTCGGCGCGCCCGACCTCGCGCTCGGCGCGCCGCCGGTGAGTTGATTCGAGGCCGGGGCTCTGGGCGCGCCGACCCGTGGTGCGCCACCGGACGATCCGGCCCGCCGCGAGGCCCGCGCACGCGGTTAAGGTGAGCGGGTGGCTATTACGGTTTTGATCGCCGACGACCAGGCGATGGTGCGCCAGGGTTTCGGCGCACTGCTCGCCGCGCAACCCGATATCAGCGTGATCGGGGACGCGCCGGACGGGAAGGCCGCGGTGGCTGAGGCGAAACGGCTGCGCCCGGACGTGGTGCTGATGGATGTGCGGATGCCGGAGATGAACGGGCTCGACGCCGCCCGCGCTATCCTGGCCGCCGGATTCGATCCGCCGGTGCGGGTGCTGATGCTCACCACTTTCGACATCGACGACTACGTCTACGAGGCGTTGAGCCTGGGGGCGAGCGGGTTCCTGCTCAAGGATGCGCCCGCCGAGGAATTGGTGCGCGCGGTGCGGGTGGTCGCCGACGGTCAGGCGCTGCTGGCCCCGACCGTGACCCGCCGCTTGATCGCCGATGTGACCAGACGGCGCAACCATACGCGTGCGAAACCCGATCCCGCCCTGGGCGCTTTGACGCCACGGGAACGCGAAGTGCTGGAGTTGATCGCGAAGGGCATGTCCAACACCGAGATCGCCGAGGCGCTGTTCGTCGCCGAGCAGACCGTGAAAACCCATGTGTCCAAGGTGTTCTCGAAGCTGGATCTGCGGGATCGGGCGCAGGCGGTGGTGCTGGCCTACGAGTCCGGTCTGGTCACGCCCGGCTGAGGGCTAGCGGGGGCATTTCCCGCCGCGTAGCTCGCTCAGATGGCGGTCGAGGAGTTCGGCGAGGGTGTCCAGCAGGGCGGTGGCGTCGTCGTAGGTGCCCGAATCGGCCTGCGCCGCAACCGCGATGGCGACCCGGCCGGATTTGGTGGGCACCAGCCCGAATTGGCGAACGGTGTAGATGCCGGTCTCGTCGTCGGGGCCCCAGCCGCCCTTGAACTCCACGTCGTCGAGTTTGCCCAGCCCCCAACCCTGTTCGGGGGTGATCTCGCCCATGAGCTTGGTGACGGTGCTGGTCTGATCCAGGCAGGGCAGTTTGGAGGCGAAGCGGACCTGATCGGTGAGCGTCCACTCGGTGGCGCCGAAGGCCGACTGTTCCAGCTGGGTGTGCGAAGCGGCGAGATCGCTGCTGTCGTCGGCCTCGTCGAGCACCTGCTGAACGGCTCTGGCCGCTTCCTCGCCGGCGCCGAGGGAGGCCCACAGCGCATCGGCCGCGCCGTTGTCCGACCAGGTGATGGCGGCTTCGACGTCACCGAGCACGCCTTCGGGGTCGTGGCGCAGCGCGGCGATGGCCAGCGGCACCTTGATGGTGGACCAGGCGATGCCGGTGCGCCATTCGCCGAGCACGGTCATCTTGCCGCCGCCGACCGGCATGATGGCCAAGCCGACCCGGCCGCCGAGATCCGGTTGCAGCTGGGCGAATTCGGCTGCCAGCGACTCCGAGCGAGCGGCCGACCAGGCCGAGCGCCACATGCCGTCGGTGGGCAGCACGACCTTCTGCGGCGCCGCCTGCATTCGGTGCTCCGGGAGCAGACCGCAGGACGCGACTGCGAAAACCGTGACGGCGACGGCGACTCCACGCAACGCCACCCGGCTCATCGATCGAGCAGACTTCACTACCGCGTCCTCCCCACCACCACGGCATGAGCAACAAACCTGGTGATGCAACCTACTCCGCACGCCGCCGGGTTGCCACCGGACGGCGGGGCCGCCGACCCCCGGTGTGGGGAAGCGGCGTCCTACTCTCCAGTTTCCCTGATATTCGGCGGGAATTCGAAATCAGGTGTCGGCGAGCGGCCTTGTAGGCTGACTCTCTGTCTTGATCGGAAGGGGGTCGCGTTGCTGAACAGCGGTGACGTGTTCGCCGGATACACCGTGGAACGCCTGCTCGGACAAGGTGGCATGGGTTCGGTGTACCTGGCCAGGCATCCGCGCCTGCCCCGGCAGACCGCGCTGAAGCTGCTGAACCGGGAGCTGTTCACCGACGCCGAGGTTCGCGCCCGATTCGAACGCGAGGCCGATCTGGCAGCACATCTGGACCATCCGAACATCGTGGCGGTGTACGACCGCGGTTCCGAGGACGAGCAGCTGTGGATCGCCTTGCAGTACGTCGACGGCATGGACGCGGCGTCGGTGCATCCGATGACGCTGCCACCGGAGCGGGCCGTGCAGATCGTCGAAGGTGTCGCGGGCGCACTGGATTACGCGCACGGCATGGGCGTGCTGCATCGGGATGTGAAGCCGGCCAACATCATTCTGGCCAAGGCGGGCGGCGGGCACGGCGAACGGGTGTTTCTCGCCGATTTCGGGATCGCGCGGCTGCGTGAGGATTCCACGCATCTGACCCAGGCGGGGATGTTCACCGCCACACTCGCCTACGCCTCGCCCGAGCAGATGACCGGGCGCCCCCTGGATCACCGCTCGGACCAGTATTCCCTTGGCTGCGCGCTGTATTGGCTGCTCACCGGGATCGGCCCGTTCGACGCCGACAATCCCAACGACATCATCCGAGGGCACCTCCAGATGGCGCCGGTGCCGGTGTGCGTGCGCCGTCCGGGCGTGAATCCGGCCCTGGACCAGGTGCTGGCCCGGGCCATGGCCAAGCTGCCCGATCAGCGTTTCGGTTCGTGCGCCGAATTCGCCGCCGCCGCGCGCGCGGCGCTGACCGCGCCGGTCCAGCTGGTGCCGCCGACCGTGACCGGTCCGCTGCCGGTGCAGTTTCCGGGCGGCTACCCGAGCTTTCAGGGCGGGCCGCCGGCGCTGCCCGCCCCGATCCAGCCCTACGGTGCGCCGCCCCCTGCGCGGCGCACTTCGGGCCCCCTCGGCTGCCTGGTCACGATCCTGGTCGTGGTCCTGGCAGCGGTGGTCCTGCTGCTGGTGGTCGCCTCCTACGGCCCGATCGGCTAGTCGACGGCCAGCGCCTGGACGATGGGCAGGCGCGCGGCCCGCAGCGCGGGCGGGATGGAGCCGAGCAGCGCCAGGCCCAGTGCCGCGATGCCGTACACCAGGATCAGGATGTTCGGGTCGTACACGATGTCGATGGTCATCGCGTGCCCGATCGCGAGTACGGCCAGGTACTGGATGCCGGCTCCGACGGCGAGTCCCAGTGCGGCGCCGGTACAGCCGATGCCCGCGGCCTCGGCCAGCACCGAGCGGAGCAGGAAGCGGCGGTTGGTGCCCATGGCACGCAGCACGCCGAGTTCACGGCGACGTTCCAGGACCGACAGCATCAGGGTGTTGAGCAATGCGACGGTGGCGACGAGGACCACGATCCACAGGATCGCCGCGCTCATGGCCGTACCCTGCTCCAGACTTCCGGAGATGGCGTCGACCTGCTCTTGACCGGTCGCGACCTGGAGGTCGGCCGGCAGCGCCGCCCGCACCGCGGCCTGGACGGTCGCGACGTCGGCGCCCTCGGCGACATCGACGGCCAGGATGGTCTCACCCGGGCGCTCGTACCAGGTGCGCAACTGCTCGACATCCATGATGACCACACCCGCGACCAAGCTGAAGTACGGAATGACCTGTAGCACTTCGACCCTGTGGTCGCCGGTGGGGGTCGGCAGGGTCACGTGCGAGCCCGCCGTGACACCGAGCGAGCGGGCGACATCCCGCGAGATGATCACACCCTCGCCGCGCGCCATGCGCGGCAGCACCGCGCGGTCCACGGCGGCGACCCGAATGTCGCCCGAGCCGGTCTCGAACCCTTGCAGCATCACCCGCCCGCTGCCCAGCGTGGCGAAGGCCATCTGGGCGGGACTCACGCTCGCGACGCCGGGCACCGCCGCGACCTTGTCCTTGATGTCGGCGGGCAGCAGCGGACCGGTCGGGAACTGCTCGGCGGTGGTCGCACTGACATTGAGGTCGATGCGCCCGAGTTCGGCGAACGATCCGCCCGCGGAATCGACCATATTGCTGGACGCGCCGCCCATCGCGACCACGGCGGCCACGCCGATCAGCACGGTCATCGCGGTGGCCCAGACGCGGCGCGGTGCGCGTTCCAGCGTGGTGGCGCCGAGTGCGCCGGACGGCCCGAACCAGCGGGCGATCGCGGCGGCGGCGCGGACGATCGGTCCGGTGGCCGCGTAGCAGAGCACCACGGCGGCGGTGAACGACATCGAGATCGCCGCCATCGACACCCGCCCCACGTCGGCCCGCGCGATGGCGATCGCGCCGACGACGAGACCCAGACCCACGACCACGGAGCCGATCCGCATCGCCCGGTTCGACCCGTCGGTCTGCCCCGCGCCCACCGGCACCAGCGCCTCGATCGGCTCCACCTTGTACACCTGGCGCGCGGCGATCGCGGCGGCGACCACGCTGGCCAGCACGCACGCGGCCACCG
This sequence comes from Nocardia sp. NPDC127579, assembly GCF_042672005.1. NCBI lineage: Bacteria > Bacillati > Actinomycetota > Actinomycetes > Mycobacteriales > Nocardiaceae > Nocardia > Nocardia sp. NPDC127579. The sequence continues at coordinate 945,242 of NZ_JBHXVZ010000002.1, forward strand.
CCAGCGGAATCACATAGCCGGGCACCAGGTATTCGGTCCGAGCCTCCACCGACTGCACGATCCCGACGGGGAGACGATCGATACTGACGCGTCCCATCAGGATTCCGATCCCCGTGCCGATCGCACCGCCGACCACGCCGAGCAGCGCGGCCTCGGCGAGCAGGTCGCGCACCATCGGCCCGCGCCGACCGCCGATCGCGCGCAGCAGCGACAGCATCGGACGGCGTTGCGCCACTGCCATACTCATCGCGTTGTAGATCAGGAACGCGGAAACGACCAGCGCCGAGAACGCGGACATCAGAGTGGAATAGCGCAGGATCTGGATAGCCCCGCCGGCCTGGGCGGTGCGCAGGCTCGGGTCGGCGACCACCGCGCGTCCGCCGACGGTCTTGGTCAAAGCGTCACGCAGCGTGGCGATATCGGTGCCGGGTTGCGGAATGATCTGCACCGAATCGAGCCGGCCGGGCCGGCCGGTGATCTTCTGCGCCACCGACATCTGGGTGGCGACGATATGCCCGCCGTTGAGCTGCTTGGACGACTCGTGATCGAGCACGCCTGCGACCGTGACGGTTTCGTTGCCGAGCCGGAAGGTCTCGCCTTCGTCGCGGCCGAGCGCGGCGCCCACCAGGACACCGTTGGGCACCGAGAGGAGCTTCAGTCCCTGGCTGGACATCGGCCCGGTGAGCTGATTGCCGAGCGCCCCGATCGTCTGATCGGCGCCGATCAGCATCAAGCGGTCCGCGCCCGCGCCGACCTGGGCGCGCAGCATCGGCACCGCCGTCTGCACGCCCGGTGTCGCCGAAATACGGGGCAGCAGCGACTGATCGAACCCGGCATCGGTGATTCCGCTGATCTCGAGTTCGGCCGCGCCGCCGAGCGCGCGGGTCAGCTTGTCCACCGATCCGGTGACCGACCCGGAGATGCTGAGCACGGCCACCAGCAGCGCCGCCGAGACGCTCATCACCGCCAGCGACATGACGGTGCGCCCGCGATGCGCGAGCAGTTCACCGATATTGAACAGCCGCAACCGATCCCAGAGTCCGGCCATCACGCGCGCACCGCGTCGTCATGGCTCTTGCGGGTGACGGCGTCGTCGGACCCGATCTTGCCGTCGCGCAGCGTGATCACCCGATCGCAGTACTCGACCGCGCCCATGTCGTGGGTGACCATGACGACCGAATTGCCGTCCGCGGCGATCTCGCCCAGCAGACGCAGGATCGACGCACCGGTCTTGGAGTCCAGGTTGCCGGTGGGCTCGTCGGCCAGGATCAGCGGCGGATCCATGATCAGCGCCCGCGCCACCGCGACCCGCTGCATCTGACCGCCGGACAGCTCCGAGGGCCGATGCTCGGCCCGTTCGCTCAGACCGACCCGGTCCAGCAGTTCCAGGGCTCGCGGCTTGGCCCGGCGTAAACCGGTGCCGTCCAGCAGTTTCGGGATGGCGACGTTCTCCCACGCGGACAGCGTCGGCAGCAGGTTGAAGAACTGGAAGATGAAACCGACCCGGTGCCTGCGGAATTCGGACTGGCGCTCGTCGTCGAGCGACCCGATCTCCTCGCCGCGGAAGCGGATCGAGCCCGAGGTCGGGCTGTCCAGCGCGCCGAGCAGGTGCAGCATCGTGCTCTTGCCGGACCCGGAAGGCCCGATGATCGAGGTGAATTCGCCTGGTTCGATCCGCAGGTTCACCCCGTCCAGCGCGCGGACGGACTGCCCGCCCACCTGGTATTCCTTGATGATCTCGGTCAATTCCAACATGGCCGGGTCCGGCATCGATTTCCCTCGTGTTCCCTCGTGAATTCGTGTGTCAGCGTGCCATGGCTGCGGCGCCGTAGCGCTGACCGTGTGCATCGAGCAGGGCCCGTAGTACCGGCTGTTCGGCGGCGAGCTCGAGATAGGCCTCGACGGCGGACTGGCCGCGGCTCATGGCCAGCTCCAGCTTCACCTCGAGGTGGATTTTCCAGCGGTAGTACAGCGCTTGCAGCACTCCCGCCGGTCCGCCGAACAATCGGTCCAGATCCGGTAGCCCCGCGAACAGATCGGGATCGGCCGGGTCGAGGGCCGCGCGGGTGAGCACGGTGTGCACGATGTCGGTTCGCGCGTGCTGGTCTTCCCAGGACATTGGCTTGGCCTTCCGTATTTCGATGTAATCGACGCTACGGAGACGGGCACGCTCCTATCGACGTGCCACAGTACCGAATCGGATTCCTACCGGGGTAGGAGACAGCGACCGCTCCGAGCAGGATGTCTCGGCGGTTGCCGGGCCGGTAACCTGGCGAGATGGATGTGACCCATGCCATCCCGTCGCCGGGGAGCGCCCGCTCGGCGAATCCGACCTGGGACATCGGGAGCATCCGCAAGCGCTGGCTGGAATTCTGGCGGAATCCGCGTGCACAGTTCCGCGGCTACCTCGCGGGGTTGCCGTTCGACTATCCGCCCGCACTGATCACCGGATCCTGGTTGGCGATGGCCGTTATCGGCATTGTCTCCACCATTCAACGGCACAATTACTTCCCGAACGCGCTGCCGTTGCTCGCGGTGCTGGCGCTGCTCTGCTCCATGCCGGTGTTCTGTGTCCTGGCTATCACGCCGCCACCGCTGGCCATGGCGAGCTGCGGTGTCGTGGTCACCGCCATCTTTCTCATGCAGCCGGTCCAATCGGATTTCGCGCCTTTCGTATTGATCCTGACGGTCGGCGAGGTGGCCGCGCTCGTGCCGAAGCGCTGGAGCGTGGTCTACGCGCTGGTGGCGCTGGGCGAACTGATGATCTTCGATGCGCTGGACCGGGTGGGTTGGAGCGGCCCGAACACCCGGCTCGAGGGTTTGCAGATGTACACCGCCGGGCTCGCCCTCGGCTGGATGGTCGGTGTCATGCTGCGCTACCAGCGGAAATTCCTGCATCAGGAGCGCGAGAGCCAGGAGATCCGAGCGGCACGGGCGGCCGACGAGGAACGCCGCCGGATCGCCCGCGAAGTGCACGATGTGATCGCGCATTCGCTGAGCATCACGCTGCTGCACCTGACCGGCGCCCGGCACGCGCTACAGACCGATCGGGATGTCGAGGACGCGATCGAGGCGCTGGAGGACGCGGAACGGCTGGGCCGGCAGGCGATGGCCGATATCCGGCGCACCATCGGACTACTGGACCGATCGCCGTCGAAACCCGCGCCGGAACCCGGGATCGCCGATATCGACGGCCTCATCGCCGATTTCGTGGGCGCGGGGCTCGACGTGCGCTACACCGGCAGCGGGGATCTGGGGGCGGTGTCGGCGGCCGTCGGCCTGGCGCTCTACCGGATCGGGCAGGAATCGCTGGCGAACGTCTGCAAGCACGCACCCGACTCGACCGCTCGGGTGCGACTCGAAGTCGATTCCGCCACGGCGATTCTCACCATCGGCAATACGCTGCCCGCGGGCATGCCGACGACACGAGGGAGTGGGATGGGGTTGTCAGGCATGCGGCAGCGTGCCGAGTTGCTCGGCGGAATACTGGTCACCGGGCCCTACGACGACGGCTGGATGGTGCGCGCCGAGTTCCCGCTGGCGGCGGAGCGCGGGTGCGCGCTGACCGGGGTCGGCAAGTCGAGAACCGAACGGCGGGAGGACGAGTGAGCGTGACCGGCGGTGTCACCCAGGAGGACACCATCGCCGTGCTGGTGGTCGACGATCAGGAGCTGGTCCGCGGTGGCCTGCGCCGGATCCTGCGCCGTCGCGACGGATTCGTGGTCAGCGAATGCGCCGACGGTGACGAGGTGGTCGCGGCCGTCGCCGCCGAGCAGCCCGATGTGGTGCTGATGGATCTGCGAATGAAACGGGTCGGCGGCATCGATGCCACCCGGTTGCTGCGCGCCCGTGCCGGCGCGCCGCCGGTGCTCGTGCTCACCACCTTCGACGACGACCAACTGCTCTCCGGGGCGCTACGCGCGGGCGCGGCCGGATTCATTCTCAAGGACTCGCCCGCCGAGGATCTGATCCGCGCGGTCCGCACGGTGGCGACCGGCGGGGCCTGGCTCGATCCCTCCGTCACCGGGCGCGTCCTCTCGGCCTACCGCACCGTGCGACCGGTGGTGGCGAAATCGCGCAGCCGCCTCGCGGAACTCACCGCGCGGGAGTACGAGGTACTCGAACTCATCGGCCGCGGGCGGGTGAACGGGGAAATCGCCCGGGAACTGGGCATCTCCGAAGTCACCGTGAAAAGCCATGTCGGACACATATTCGGCAAGCTCGACCTGCGGGACCGAGCCGCCGCGATCGTCTTTGCGTTTGACCACGGGGTGGTCACCCCAGGAGAATCGGCTCTTTGAGGTGGCACCGCGCCCGGCCACCGTCGCAGTGCCGGGCCGGGGTCCGGGATGGAGGTTGTACGGCGTGGACGGACCTGGTTGGAGGGTCGGCAGTCGATTCGGGCCGTACGAGCTGCGCGCGCTGCTGGGTAAAGGCGGCATGGGCGAGGTCTACGAGGCCTACGACACCGTCAAGGACCGCGTGGTCGCGGTCAAACTGCTACCCGAGGAACTGGCCAAGGACCCGGTGTACCAGGTGCGGTTCCGGCGCGAATCGCAGGCGGCGGCCCGGCTGGCCGAACCGCACATCATCCCGATCCACGACTGGGGCGTGATCGACGGCGTCCTGTTCATCGACATGCGCCTGGTGCCCGGCACCGACCTGCGCTCCCTGCTGCGCGCGCAGGGGCCGATGGATCCCGCCCGCGCGATCGGCCTCGTCGAGCAGATCGCGGCGGCGCTGGACGCCGCGCACGCCGACGGGCTGGTGCACCGCGACGTGAAACCCGCCAACATCCTGGTCACCGAGGCGGATTTCGCCTACCTGGCCGATTTCGGCATCGCGCACACCGAGGGCGACTCCGCCGTCACCCAGGTGGGTATGGCGGTCGGCTCGTATGTGTACATGGCGCCGGAGCGTTTCGACGCCGGGCAGGTCACCGGGCGCGCCGACATCTACTCGCTGGCCTGTGTGCTGCACGAATGCCTCACCGGCGCAACGCCGTTCCCGCAGGCCAGCATGAGCGTGCTGGTCCGCTCGCATCTGACCGAGACCCCGCCGCGCGCCAGCGTGGCCAGGCCCGGCGTGCCGCCCGCCCTCGACGACGTGATCGCGCGCGCCATGGCCAAGGACCCGGCCGACCGGTATCCGACCGCCGCCGCGTTCGCCCAGGCCGCGCGCGCCATCGTGCCGGTGCCCGCGCCCGCCCCCAAATTCGTGGTGCACGCGCCGGACCCGTCCCGCTTCGGGCAGACCGAGGCGACCCGCAATGTGGTGGTGCCGCCGGAGGCGACCGGCGAGTTCTCGGTCATCCAGCCGCCTGCCGCCACCGAGGTCAGCCTGGTCGACTTCCAGTTCACCGCATTGCCGGAACCAGAGCCAGCGCCCTCGGCCACCGGCGCACTGCCGATTCGCCCGTTCCCGGACGCCCACCTCTACGGTGCCGACGAGCAGTTCCCGAGCGGGCAGTTCACCGCCGTTCCCGCCGCGGAAGCGCCGGTGACGGAGAAATACGTCGCGCCCTACGGTTCCGAGCCGACCCCCTACACCCCGCCGGAGGACTACGCGAGTCCGCAGCGGTACGCCGACCCGGAGCCGACCGCCGACAACTACCCGCAGGTCCGTCCCGAACGCCTGCCCGAACCGGAATTCGGCGGCCGTCCGCGGGGATACGAAATCCCGCCGTCGGATCCGGTGAATTACTCGAGTCCGCCGTCGGATCCTGCGGACTACCCGAGGAAAGAGCACCAGGCGCGACCGGAACGCCTGCCCGAGCCGGAGCCGGATTTCGGTGCTACAGCACCGCGCCCGGAACCGCGAGGCAATCCAGAGTCGTGGGCGTTCCAGGAGGCGCGGCCCGAGACCGCGCCGCGTGGTTTCGCCGCCGCGCACCCCGGTCAGCACGGCGATGGCCGCCCGGAGCCGTCCGCCCGGAATTATCCGGAGCCGCAGTCCGATCCGGACTCGGCCTTTCATTCCGAACCGCACGCATACCCCGAGCAGACGCCCCGAGGCCCGATCCCGCCCACCCCGGTGGCCAAGCCCGATCCGCAGCGCTGGGATCAGGGCGGGCCGCAGGCGTATTCGGAATCGGGCTACGCGGCGGGGCCGCCGTCGCGCTTGGAGCCGTTGCCGGCGGCGCGCGGCTATCCGGTGGAGCCGAACGATCCTGAGACACGGCAGTATTCGCCCGCGCAGGCGTATTCCGACGCGGAGTACACCGATCCCGACTACGACAGCCCGCAGCCGTATCGCCCAGCGGCCGAAGCGTATTCGAATTACCAGCACGGCCCCGACTACGAGGACGACCGCTACTCCTCCCGGGGCGGCGGCTACGTCGGATCCGACGACTACGGCTACGAACCCGACGATCGGCCCGCGCCGCGCGGATCGGTCGTGGTGCCGATCCTGGTCGGGCTGGCCAGCGTCGTGCTGGTCGCGGTCGCGGGTGCGGTCGGGTGGCAGATGTTCGGCGCGGGTAGCTCGCAGCCGTCGACCGCCGCGAGCTCCGAGACGGTCGCGGCGACGGCCACGCCCCCGGCCGCGGCGCCGGGAACACCGGTGCCGCAAACGAGTTCGAAGTCCTCGACCACGACCTCCGGCACCGCGGTGAAGCTCCCGGACGGCGCGTCGCCGTGTTCCACCTCGACCGCATCGTCGGGCAATTACGGCCGCGCCGCCACCGGCAGCGAGGTGACCAGCTGCCAGTTCGCCGAGGCGGTGCGCAAGGCCTACGCCGAATCCGCGTCCGGGTCGCGCGCTCCGAGCTCGGTGGTCGCCACCAGCCCGGTCACCGGCCGCAGCTACACGATGAATTGTTCCGCCCAGGGCCAGGTGGTGACGTGCAGCGGCGGCGACAACGCCGTCGTCTACGTCTACTGATCCAGGTTTTCGTTCGAGACCGACACGGCAGGAGAGGTTTGATCTAGTAGGTTCGGTGGGTATATCGAAGAGTTGTTCTCGGGTTAGGCTGACGCCGATCCCGGGCCGCCCGGCAGTATCGGGCGGGTAATGGAGGTGACCATGCTTGTTGACCATGCCATCGGCATCTGGCTGGGAGACAAGAACCATGTCCGGTAGTCGTCTGCGGAAAGCGCTGGGCGGCAGTGTGTTCGCGCTGCTCATGCTCACCTCCTGCGCCCAGGACAGCGGCGGCGGTTCCGCGGCCGAGCCCACCACCATCACCCAGGCCGCCGCGCGCACCGAGCAGCAGAACCTCTCGATGACGGTGCCCGGCACGCTCGCGCACAGCTTCCAACAGCTGCAATCGAGTTGGGGCGGCCATCTGGGTTTGGCTGTCATGCCGGTCGGCGGCACGCAGATGGTCGCCTTCGGAGATTGGTCCAGCGGTCCCGCCTGGTCGACCATGAAAGTGCCGTTGACGCTCGCGGCCATGCGCCGCAGTTCGGCCAACCTCTATACCGGCACCACGGCGATCACCCAGTCCGACAATGCCGCCGCCGACACGCTGTGGCAGGCCCTCGGTGGTGCGCAGGAGGCGGCCAAGGCGGTGGAGGCGGTGCTACGCGAAGGCGGCGACACCAAGACCGCCGTACCCGCCACCCGCACCCGTGCCGAGCATTCCTCGTTCGGGCAGGCGGAATGGTCACTGGCCGAGCAGGTCCGGTTCGCGGCCCAGCTGCCGTGTCTGCCGCAGGCCTCGAGCGTGCTGAGCATGATGGGGCAGATCATTTCGAGTCACCGGTGGGGGCTCGGCACGTTCACCGGCGCCGAATTCAAGGGTGGCTGGGGGCCCGACGCCTCCGGCGCCTATCTGGTGCGGCAGTTCGGACTGATCGATACCCAGGGCGGTCAGATCGCGGTAGCGCTTGCCGCGCAACCGGATTCGGGCACCTTCAACGACGGCATGAACGCCCTGGACAAGGTGTCGGCGCTGCTGGCGCAACATCTGGATGAACTGTCCGGAGGTAAGTGCGCGGCTTGAGCCCGGCGCTGGCATGATGGCGGCCATGCGCATCGGAGTCTTGACCGGAGGCGGGGACTGCCCAGGACTGAACGCGGTCATCCGCGCGGTCGTTCGTACCGCGAACGGCCGCTACGGTGATGCGATCGTCGGCTTTCAAGACGGCTGGCGCGGGCTATTGGAAGATCGCAAATTCGTCATCGCCAACGATGACCGCACCGATCGGCTGCTCACCAAGGGCGGCACCATGCTCGGCACCGCCCGCACCAATCCCGATGTGCTGCGCGCGGGTCTGGGCCGGATCAAGCAGACGCTGGACGACAACGGCATCGAAGCGCTCATCCCGATCGGCGGCGAGGGCACGCTCACCGCGGCCAGCTGGCTGTCGGAGGAGGGCGTCCCGGTGGTCGGCGTGCCCAAGACCATCGACAACGACATCGATTGCACCGACGTAACTTTCGGCCACGACACCGCGTTGAGCATCGCCACCGACGCCATCGATCGCCTGCACACCACCGCCGAATCGCACCAGCGGGTCATGCTGGTCGAGGTGATGGGCCGGCACGCGGGCTGGATCGCGGTACACGCCGGCATGGCCGCGGGCGCGCACCTGACCCTGGTGCCGGAGATCCCGTTCCAGGTCGACGAGGTCTGCGCGCTGATCAAGCGCCGGTTCCAGCGCGGCGACAAGCATTTCATCTGTGTGGTCGCCGAAGGTGCCGCGCCCGCACCGGATTCCGGTTTCACGCTGCGCCAGGGCGGGATCGACGAATTCGGCCACGAACGGTTCACCGGCGTCGCCCAGCAACTCGGCGCCGAGATCGAACGCCGCATCGGCAAGGAGGTGCGCACCACCGTCCTCGGCCATATCCAGCGCGGCGGCAGCCCCACCCCCTACGACCGCGTCCTCGCCACCCGGTTCGGCCTGCACGCCGCCGAAGCCGTGCACGCCGGGCATTTCGGTCAGATGGTCGCGTTGCGCGGCACCGATATCGATCTGGTCCCGCTCGCCGAAGCCACCAAGCAGCTCAAGCGCGTTCCCGAATCCCGCTACCGCGAGGCCGAAGCGTTCTTCGGCTGAGTTCAGCGGAAGCGGGAGTGAGCCGGTGTAAGTGGCTATAGCCTTTCGGTATGGACATGCGAATCAGCTCGATGAGTGCGCATTCGATGGGGCCAACGGCCGGTAGTGTGGGCCACATGCCGCCACCGCAGGATGAACCGGAACGGCTGGTCACCGTGGAGGAGTTCTTCGCGGGTAGTCCGGACCAGTTCGGCGAGATTCACGATGGCGTGCTGATCACCGCCCAAGCGCAGTCGTCAGTGCACCACAATGTGATCCGCAGGCTCGAATATGCCCTGGAAATGGCGATCGATCCGGACGGGCCGTGTCGTGAGATGCATGGCGATACTCCGATGCGCCTGACCGATGCAGACACCGCGGACGTCAAGCGGCGGGCGCGATTCCGCTACCCGGACTTGCTTCTGCGCGATTGCAGCAATGGGCCGTATGACGCGCAAACGGTGGCCAGTGAGACCTTGCTCGTCGTGGAAGTGACGTCCGAAGACACAGTGGATACCGATATCGGCCTCAAACGGGAGCTGTACGCCCGGGAGGGTATTCCGATGTACTTGGTCGTGCGTTTCGACAAGAACTGGGAGCTGATCACCGAGATCGAGGAGCATCGGATCGACTGGTCGGGACGGCGTTACACGTCGTGGAAAACACATAGGGACGCACTGGTTCTCACCGAGCCGGTCCGGCTCGCCGTGATCTTCGACGACCTTCAGAGTCGACTGCCACGCCGGCGCTGACCCGGGCAGTGCACTCGATCGGTTACCTACGATCCCACGCTGAGGCGGCCGCCGAGGCGGTATGGTCGCGTAGGCCGAGGCCGCCGAGCAATCTGAGCACGTCCCCGAATCCCGCTGCCACGGGACGGTAGCCTTCGGCGGCTGAGGTTGTCGGTCCCCGTCGGTACTGTGGGGGCCATGCGCAGCGGGCGAGTGGTCACGGTGGTGCTCTTGGTACTCGGCGTGTTCCTCGCGGGATGCGGCGACGAGTCGAATCCGCCCGATCCGACGACCGGGAAATGGCATGGGGCGATCGAGATTCCGGAACAGCCGCTGCAGATCGGGGTGACCTTCGCCGGTGACGGCACGGCCACCATCGATATTCCGAGCCAGGGGACGGCGCGGCAGGCGTTGAAGGACGTGAAGTCCAGCCGGGACGGGATCGAGTGGACCATTCCGGATATTCCGGGCGACCCGAAGTTCAAGGGGCGCTACGACTCCAGCACCGACAAGATCACCGGTGACTTCAGCCAGTCCGGGCAGACCTTCCCACTGTCGTTGCAGCGCGGCGAAATTCCGCCGCCACAACGACCACAGGAGCCGAAACCGCCGTTCCCCTATCGGGTCGAGGAGGTCGGCTACCGCAATGGTGAACTCACCATCGCGGGCACACTGACCAAACCTGAAGGCGCCGGGCCGTTTCCGGCGGTCCTGCTGATCAGCGGCAGTGGCGCGCAGGATCGCGACGAGAAGATCGCCGGGCACAAGCCCTTCCTACTGCTGGCCGACACCCTGACGCGCGCGGGCTACGCGGTGCTGCGCACCGATGACCGCGGCGTCGGCGGCACCGGCGGCGACCTCGACGACACCGACTACAGCGATCTCACCGCCGACGCGGCCGCCGGGGTCGGCTTCCTGCGTGGCCGACCGGATATCGACCCGGCGCGCGTCGGCCTGCTCGGCCACAGCGAGGGTGGTTATCTAGCGCCCCTGGTCGCCGCGAAACCCGACAGCGGCGTCGCGTTCGTCATCTCGATGGCGGGGCCGTCGGTCCCGGGGCGTGCGGTGCTGATCGAACAGAACCGGCTGCTGTACAGCGCGGGCGGCGCGCCCCAGGAAGCGGTCGATGCCCAGGTGCGGTTCATTACCGAATGGTCGGCGCTGCTGGTTCGCGGTGACCTGGCCGGTGCGAAGGAAGCCAGCCGGCGGCACAACGAAACCCTGCCTGCCGAACAGCGGATGTCGGAGGAGACCATCGATGCGGTCAACACCAGGTATATGGCCGCGTTCCTGAGTTACGACCCGGCACCCGCCCTGTCCGCGTTACGCATTCCGGTCTTCGCGTTCTTCGGTGGGAACGATCTCCAGGTCCCGCCGAGCCAGAGCGAACAGCCGATGCGGGACCGCCTCGCCGACACCGACGCAACCGTGCGCACCTATCCCGGCCTGAACCATCTGATGCAGCCCGCGCCGACCGGCCTGCTCACCGAATACGGCACCATCGAAACCACCCTCGACCCGGCGGTACTCACCGACATCACGTCCTGGCTCACCGAGCGCTTCCCGCCGAAGTAGCCGCGCGTACCGTCGTCCGTCGCTTTACATAGGATGGTCGCCATGAGTGCCGCCACCGTCGAGTTGATGGATTACGCCGACGTACTTACCCGCTATGAGCCGGTGCTGGGCATGGAGGTCCACGTCGAGCTGTCCACCGCGACCAAGATGTTCTGCGGATGCCCCACCGAATTCGGCGCCGAGCCGAACACCCAGGTGTGCCCGGTCTGCCTGGGCCTGCCCGGCTCGCTGCCGGTGGTGAACGAGAGCGCCGTCGAATCCGCCATCCGGATCGGTCTCGCGCTGAACTGCGCCATCACCCCGTGGGGCCGCTTCGCCCGCAAGAACTACTTCTACCCGGACCAGCCGAAGAACTACCAGATCAGCCAGTACGACGAGCCGATCGCGACCGAGGGCTACCTCGATGTGGTGCTCGACGACGGCAGCGTCTTCCGGGTCGACATCGAACGCGCCCACATGGAGGAGGACACCGGCAAGTCGCTGCACGTCGGCGGCGCCACCGGTCGCATCCACGGCGCCAGCCACTCCCTGCTCGACTACAACCGCGCCGGCGTGCCGCTGATCGAGATCGTCACCAAGCCGATCACCGGCGCCGGTGAGCGCGCGCCCGAGGTGGCCCGCGCCTACGTGACCGCGCTGCGCGAGGTGCTGCGTTCGCTCGAGGTCTCGGACGTGAAGATGGAGCAGGGCTCGCTGCGCTGCGATGCCAATGTGTCGCTGATGCCGGTCGGCGCCGCGGAATTCGGTACCCGCACCGAGACCAAGAACGTGAACTCGCTGAAGTCGGTGGAGGTCGCGGTCCGCTACGAGATGCGCCGCCAGGCCGCGGTGCTCGCCGACGGTGGCGAGATCATCCAGGAGACCCGCCACTTCCACGAGGCGGACGGCTCCACCTCACCCGGTCGCCGCAAGGAGACCGCGGAGGACTACCGCTACTTCCCCGAGCCGGATCTGGAACCCGTTGCGCCGGACGCGGAGTGGGTCGAGCGGCTGCGCGGCACCATCCCCGAGTACCCGTGGTTGCGCCGGGCCCGGTTGCAGGCCGAGTGGGGCCTGTCCGACGAGGTGTTCCGCGACCTGGTCAATGTGGGCGCGCTCGATCTGATCATCGCCACGGTCGACGCGGGTGCCTCGGTCGACGCCGCCCGCGCCTGGTGGGGCAACGCGCTGGCCGCGACCGCCAAGGAACGCGAGACCGCGCTGGCCGATCTGCCGATCACGCCCGCCCAGGTGGCCGAGGTCAGCAAGCTGGTCGAGGCCAAGACCATCAACAGCAAGGTGGCCAAGCAGGTCGTCGACTTCGTGCTCGCCGGTGAGGGCGATCCGGCGCAGATCGTCGAGGCCAGGGGCCTGGGCATGGTCTCCGACGATTCCGCCCTCCAGGCGGAGGTGGAGAAGGCCCTGGCCGCCAGCCCCGATATCGCCGACAAGATCCGCTCCGGCAAGGTGCAGGCCGCAGGCAAGATCGTCGGCGACGTCATGAAGGCCACCCGTGGCCAAGCCGACGCCGCCCGCGTCCGCGAACTGGTCTTGTCCGCCTGCGGCGCGTCCTGACGGGGTCGCCGGGGCTCACCTCCTGACGTACTCCGGGACAACGGGAGTCCTATTGGGGCTCTTGAAGATCAGATCACCCCGATAGGACTCCCGTCCCGGCTCGTGACGCGGGAGGCAGGCTAGTCCGGGGTGCCGCCTCCACCGGCCGGCGGTGGGATTTTCAGGACGCGGTCGTCGAAGGGGCCGTGGTTGTCGTCGTTGTTGACGGTGGCTACCCAGAGGGCGCCGTCGCTGGCGGCGGCTACGCCGCCGAGGCGGCCGTATTTGTCGGGGATGCTCATGGCCGGTTGGGTGGTGATGGCGTGGGATTTGGGGTCGACCTCGGCGATGGCGAGGGCTTTGGCGCCGGTCATGGCGATGGCGACCATTTCGGGGCCGGCCGCGCAGCCGGCGACGCCGGGGCGGTCGGGCCAGGTCCAGCCGGTGCTGACCACGCCGTCACGGGTCAGGCGTTGCAGCCGGTCCTCGGCGGCGGTGCGGTCGGTGACCCAGATGCTGTCCGCGCCGTCCCAGCACAGGTCGCCGCCGGAGCCGAGACCGGACAGCACGACCTCCGAGCTCGCGCCGGGTGCCGGTGACTCGACGCGCAGTACCTTGCCCGCCAGCGAACCGGGTGCCGAGGCCAGCGCCGGATTTCCGGCATCGCCGGTCAGCACCAGCAGTTCGGTCGGTGAGATGAACTCCAGTGCGCCGCGATTACCGGTGGCGCCCTTGGGAATTCCGGTCAGGATGTCCTTGGCCTGTCCGCCTTCGGAGATCCGGACCACCCGGTTGTCTGAACCCGTGGTGACGTAGGCGTAGATCAGGCCGTCTTCGCGATAGGTGGGGGACAGCGCGAGATCGGTGATGCCGCCGTCACCGGTGGCGTCGACGTCCACCTTGGCGATCTCGAGCGGCGGCACCTGCGGGTCGCTCTCGCCGACCGGGACCGTTTCCAGGATCCGCCCGGTGCGGCGCTCGGCGACCAGTGCGCTCTGTCCCATGCCGACCAGCCCGCCGGTGGAATCCAGGCAGGTGCTGATCACGACCGGATCCGGGTCGATGCACGGGCCCTCCGGCCGGGGCGGGGGCTTCGGAGTCGACTTCGGCGCCTTGGGATTTGCGGGCGCGAAGGTGGGTTCGGGTGTGAACGGGCTGGCGGCGGAATCATCGAAGCGCGCACAGCCGACCAGCAGAACCGAGCCGAGCGCCAGACTCAGGGCGACGCGGCCCGCGACAACCAACCTCATGGTTGAGACGTTACGGAAATACCGTCGCCTCCGCTGCTTCCGGGTCCGTGTTGCCGCGATCCGGCCGGCCTCGCGCGCGTAACAGCGCGGCCCGCGCCACGCCGGGATTGACACGCCGTAACGGTTTGATCTCCCGTGGATGGACGGTGCGGCATAGGGTATTGCCCGTGAGTGAGCGCAGTAAGCGAACCATGAACGCCGCCCCGCCGACGTCGGCGGAGCCGATCGGGAGCGAGGTGCGGTCGTGACAGACAAGCCGAAGGACACCCCCGGTGATTCCGGCACGGCGGCCGCTGGTCGCGGCGTCGGCAGCCCCTACGATTCGCCGACCGGACAGTTCCCGCGGGTCGGAATGAGCAAGGACGTCCCCCGCACCGAAGAGGAACTCGGGCTGGATCCCGATGTTCCGACGGTGGGGGAGAAGACCGCCCCGTACTCCTACGCGAGCATTCCGGCGGCCGCCGCACCCGGCGGCCCCAGTTCCGCCCTGCGTCGCCGCGCGGCCGAAAACCGCCGTGGCACCTTGGATTTCGGCCTGTTCGTCTTGCGCCTGGTGGTCGGCGCCACCTTCCTCTATCACGGCTTGCAGAAGCTGACCGGCTGGTTCCACGGCCCCGGCTTCGACGGCACCCGCGACATGATGACCGGCGGCGGCTGGGATCACGCGACCTTGTCGGCGGTCCTGCTCACCACCGGTGAGGTGCTGGGCGGTGCGCTGCTCGTGCTCGGCCTGGCGACCCCGCTGGCCGCGGGATCGGTGCTGGCCGTGATCCTCAACGCCTGGCTGTGGAAGCAGGGCATGATTCCCGGCTTCCAGTACAGCGCGGCCGTGAAGAGCGGCGTCGAGATGGACAGCATCCTGCTCGGCGCGTCCGCCGCGATCATCCTGACCGGCCCCGGCCGGTGGTCGCTGGATCGCGCTCGCGGCTGGGCCATCCGTCCGGCCTGGGGTTCGTTCGTGGTGCTGCTGGTCGCGGTCGCGGTCGCGATTCTCACCTTCTGGTTCCTGCACGGCGGCAACCCGCTGACCGGCATCGGCCCGTTCGACTAGCCCGACCGACGACAACGGCGCCCCCTCCACGGAGGGGGCGCCGTTGGTTTCGGCTATCGATTTACGGCACGTGGCGAACCGCGCCCTTGTCGGCCGAGGTGGCCAGCGCCGCGTACGCGCGCAGCGCGGTGGTCACCGGACGATCCCGGTGGACCGGCTGCCACGGCCGCTCCGAGGCCTCCATCTTCGAACGGCGTTCGGCCAGCACCGCGTCGTCGACCAGCACCTCGAGCGCGCGCGAGGCGACATCGATGCGGATCTGGTCACCGTTCTCGATCAGGCCGATGGCCCCGCCCGCGCCCGCCTCGGGCGACATGTGCCCGATCGACAGGCCGGAGGTGCCGCCGGAGAACCGGCCGTCGGTGATCAGCGCGCACTGCTTGCCCAGGCCGGAGCCCTTCAGGAACGCGGTGGGGTGCAGCATCTCCTGCATGCCCGGCCCGCCCTTGGGGCCCTCGTAGCGGACGACGATCACATCGCCGGGCTTGATCTTCTTGCCGAGAATCGCCGAGACGGCCTCCTCCTGGGACTCGACCACCACGGCCGGACCCTGGAACGAGAACAGGTCCTCGTCGATGCCCGCGGTCTTGAGGATCGCGCCGTCGGGTGCGATATTGCCGCGCAGCACCACCAGGCCACCCTCGACGGTGTAGGCGTGCTCCTTGTCGCGGATGCAGCCACCGGCGGCGTCGGTGTCCAGCGACGACCAGCGGTTGTCGGTGGAGAACGGCTCGGTGGTGCGCACGCCGCCGGGCGCGGCGTGGAACAGTTCGAGCGCCTCGTCGGAGGCCTTGCCGGAACGGATGTCCCAGGTGTCGAGCCATTCGTCGAAGCTCGCGGTGTGCACGGTGGACACGTCGGTGTGCAGCAGTCCGGCGCGGCGCAACTCGCCGAGGATGGCGGGGATGCCGCCGGCGCGGTGCACGTCCTCCATGTGGTAGTCCGAATTCGGCGACACCTTCGACAGGCACGGCACCTGCCGGCTGATCTCGTCGATGGTGTGCAGATCGAAGTCGATATCGCCCTCCTGGGCGGCGGCCAGCGTGTGCAGCACCGTGTTGGTGGAGCCGCCCATGGCCACGTCCAGGGCCATGGCGTTGCGGAAGGCCTTGGCGTTGGCCACGTTTCGCGGCAGCACCGAGGCGTCGTCCGCGCGGTACCAGCGGTTGGCGATGTCGACGATGGTGGTGCCGGCGCGCTCGAACAGCGCCCGGCGCGCGGCGTGGGTGGCGAGCGTGGAGCCGTTGCCCGGCAGCGCCAGGCCCAGCGCCTCGGTGAGGCAGTTCATCGAGTTCGCGGTGAACATGCCCGAGCAGGAACCACAGGTCGGGCAGGCGCTGCGCTCGACCTCGTCCAGCCCGGCATCGGAGACGGCCTGGTTGGCGCTGGCCGAGATGGCCACCACCAGGTCGGTCGGCGCCTGCGCGACACCGTCGACGACCACGGCCTTACCGGCCTCCATCGGGCCGCCGGAGACGAACACGGCGGGGATGTTGAGCCGCATGGCGGCGTTCAGCATGCCGGGGGTGATCTTGTCGCAGTTGGAGATACACACCAGCGCGTCGGCGGTGTGCGCGTTGGCCATGTACTCCACCGAGTCGGCGATGATCTCGCGCGAGGGCAGCGAGTAGAGCATGCCGCCGTGGCCCATGGCGATGCCGTCGTCGACCGCGATGGTGTGGAATTCACGCGGGACGCCGCCCGCGGCGCGCACGGCCTCGGCCACGATCTCGCCGACATCCTTGAGGTGCACGTGACCGGGCACGAACTGGGTGTAGGAGTTCGCGATGGCGATGATCGGCTTGCCGAAATCGGAGTCGGTCATGCCGGTGGCGCGCCAGAGCGAGCGGGCGCCTGCGGCATTGCGGCCGATGGTGGTGGTGCGTGAACGAAGCGGTGGCATGCTTTGTGTCCTCGGAGGTCGCGGGGGCTGATTTGCGACGGCGTAGCACTGGCTACGGCCTATCCACGGTACTCCCGGGTGATCGGGGGTTTCGCGGTGGGCTGGACCGCTCCGTGGCGCTGTTTTCTCTGTCCGCGAGGGGTGTCGCAGGCACCGGCGGTGTCCTGGGCGAGTTGCCCGAACCGGCTCGGCCGAAGCTCGCTGATCGCGAAGCTGTCCTCAGTCTAGCGAGATCACGGTGGTGTTTATTCCGCGGATTTCTCGTCTCAGTCCGTGGGACGGTTGTCTTCGTCACTTTTCGGCGCGGTGGCGGTCTCCGCTTCGGTCGCGGCCGCCCGCTCGGCGTCGGCCGCGGCGGCGAACAGATCGGGGATCCGGCCGCCGGAGGCATCGATCAGCGCACGCAGCCGGTCGTAGCCGACGGCGGGCAGTTTCACGGTGGACTCGTCGCTCAGGTGGGCTCGCACGTAGCCGCGCTTGGGGATCGAAACCCCTTTCAGCTCAGCCCAATCGAGGTGCCGCGAGCCGAAGACGGTGCGCAGGTCCAGCCCCGCGTCGGAGACCGTGGTCCGGGTGCGTGCGATCCACCAGGCCGCGGCCACCGGCAGCAGCAGTAGCCACCACAGCCCGATCGGCCAGCCCGCGAAGAAGAAGAAGACGCCGAAGAACAGCACGACCACGGCGATGTAGGTCGTCTGCGGAATCCGAATAACCTTCGCTTCGGACCCACCCGTGGCAGATTCCGCCGCGGACGTATGGGACGATTTAGCCGGTGGCACGGACTGATGCGGTGATGACACACCACCATCCTCGCATCCTGGTGAACGGACACAAGCAACCGCACTGTCTCACATAATGAGACGCCACGAGTCAGAAGTTTGACTCACCGGTTCCCGCCCGCATAACGTCTTGCGCGTGAAACCGATCGAGCTTCTCGTAATCAGCCGGCGCGTCCAGCGTTGAGCTTGACTCCCTGAGTCGACTACGAAGCTCGCGTTGCGACGCGCCACCCTCGAACAGCCCAGGCTGTCGGGGGTTTTTTTGTGTCCGGGACTAATGTCCGACACGGGGCGCTCGTAAGGCACCACGTGTCAAGCACAGCAAGCTTTGTCCGGGGTCTAGAACGAAAGTTAGGAACGAAGACGGTGAGTGCACCTACCGCACGGCCCGGGCCCTCGGCCCGCAGGCCAGCGCCTTCGGCGAACCAGCAGGCCACTGCTGCCAACCCGACCGCCGCGGCCAACCGCCGCCAGGTCCCGCCCGAGCGGGTCACCGGCGCGCAGTCGGTCGTCCGCTCGCTCGAGGAGCTCGGCGTCGACACCGTATTCGGCATTCCCGGCGGCGCGATTCTCCCCGTCTACGACCCGCTCTTCGACTCCACCCGGGTGCGCCACGTGCTGGTGCGCCACGAGCAGGGTGCGGGTCACGCGGCCACCGGCTATGCCCAGGCGACCGGCAAGGTCGGCGTGTGTATGGCCACCTCCGGCCCCGGCGCGACCAATCTGGTCACCCCGATCGCCGACGCCCAGATGGACTCGGTGCCGATCGTCGCCATCACCGGCCAGGTCGGCCGCGGCCTGATCGGCACGGACGCCTTCCAGGAAGCCGACATCTCCGGCATCACCATGCCGATCACCAAGCACAACTTCCTGATCACCGAGGGCATCGATATCCCGCGCATGCTCGCCGAGGCGTTCTACCTGGCCGCCTCCGGCCGCCCCGGCGCGGTCCTGGTCGACATCCCCAAGGACGTCCTTCAGGCTCAGACCACCTTCAGCTGGCCGCCGGAGATGCGGCTGCCCGGCTATCGCCCGGTCACCAAGCCGCACGGCAAGCAGGTGCGCGAGGCCGCCCGGATGATCATGGAAGCCAAGTCGCCCGTGCTCTACGTCGGCGGCGGCGTCATCAAGGCCGACGCCTCGGCCGAGCTGCTGGAACTGGCCGAGCTGACCGGCATCCCCGTGGTCACCACCCTGATGGCGCGCGGCGCCTTCCCGGACAGCCACGACCTGAACATGGGCATGCCCGGCATGCACGGCACCGTCGGCGCCGTGGCCGCGCTGCAACGCTCCGACCTGCTGATCACCCTCGGCGCGCGCTTCGACGACCGGGTCACCGGCCAGCTCGACTCGTTCGCGCCCGAGGCGAAGGTCATCCACGCCGATATCGACCCGGCCGAGATCGGCAAGAACCGGCACGCGGATGTCCCGATCGTGGGCGACTGCCGTGAGGTCATCGTCGAGCTGATCGAGACCCTCAAGGCCGATCCGGCCGCCGGTGACGCCCCGCTGCTGGCGCTCGGCGACTGGTGGAAGTACCTCGACGGCGTCCGCAAGAGCTACCCGCTCGGCTGGACCCCGCCCTCGGACGGCTCGCTGTCCCCGGAGTACGTCATCGAGAAGCTCGGCCGGCTCGCCGGACCCGACGCCATCTACTGCGCCGGTGTCGGCCAGCACCAGATGTGGGCCGCGCAGTTCATCAAGTACGAGAAGCCGCGCACCTGGCTGAACTCCGGTGGCCTGGGCACCATGGGCTACGCCGTCCCGGCCGCCATGGGCGCCAAGATGGGCGCGCCGGACCGCGAGGTCTGGGCGGTCGACGGCGACGGCTGCTTCCAGATGACCAATCAGGAGCTGGCCACCTGCGCCGTCGAGGGTGTGCCGATCAAGGTCGCGCTGATCAACAACGGCAACCTCGGCATGGTCCGCCAGTGGCAGACGCTGTTCTACGAGGAGCGTTACTCCAACACCGATCTCGGCACGCACACCCTGCGCATCCCCGACTTCGTGAAGCTCGCGGAGGCTCTGGGCTGCCACGGCATTCGCGTCGAACGCGAGGAGGACGTGGAGGCCGCGATCCGCGAGGCACAGTCGATCAACGACCGCCCCGTAGTGATCGATTTCATCGTCGGCAAGGACGCCCAGGTGTGGCCGATGGTCGCCGCGGGCACCAGCAACGACGAGATCATGGCCGCCCGCGGTATCCGTCCGCTGTTCGACGAGGACGAGGCCGCCGCCGAGCCCGCCGTCATCCACGAGGCCATGACGCATAGCGAGGGACAGAAATGAGTACGACACACACCCTGTCCGTCCTGGTGGAGGACAAGCCCGGCGTGCTCGCGCGCGTCGCGGCGCTGTTCTCCCGGCGCGGGTTCAACATCGAGTCGCTGGCGGTCGGCGGCACCGAGATCCCCGAGATCTCGCGCATGACCATCGTCGTCACGGTCGAGGAC
Source organism: Nocardia sp. NPDC127579 (assembly GCF_042672005.1). Taxonomy (NCBI): domain Bacteria; kingdom Bacillati; phylum Actinomycetota; class Actinomycetes; order Mycobacteriales; family Nocardiaceae; genus Nocardia; species Nocardia sp. NPDC127579. Next base: position 965,501 of record NZ_JBHXVZ010000002.1, read on the forward strand.
CTGCCGCTCGAGCAGGTCACCAAGCAGCTCAACAAGCTGGTGAACGTCATCAAGATCGTCGAGCAGGACGCCGACACCTCGGTCGCTCGCGAACTGATCCTGGTGAAGGTGCGCGCCGACGCCAGCGTGCGCACCCAGGTCATCGAGGCCGTCACCCTGTTCCGGGCGAAGGTCATCGACGTGTCCCCGGACGCGCTGACCGTCGAAGCGACCGGAACCCGGTCCAAGCTCGACGCCCTGCTGCGGATGCTGGAGCCGTACGGTATCCGCGAGATCGTGCAGTCCGGTGTCGTGGCCGTCGGCCGCGGGCCGAAGTCGATCACGGCGACTCGCTAGTAGCCCGCCACCCCGGCATGCTTTCAGCCGGGACCCACAATCGCCTAGAGAAGAATCACAAAGGAGAACCACCAGTGGCAGTCGAGATGTTCTACGACGACGACGCCGACCTGTCGATCATCCAGGGCCGCAAGGTCGCGGTGATCGGTTACGGCAGCCAGGGCCACGCGCACTCGCTGAGCCTGCGCGACTCCGGCGTCGACGTCCGCGTCGGTCTCGCCGAGGGTTCCAAGTCCCGCCCGAAGGCCGAAGAGGCCGGTCTGACCGTCGGCACTCCGGCCGAGGTCGCCGCCTGGGCCGACGTGATCATGGTGCTCGCGCCCGACACCGCGCAGGCCTCCATCTTCACGGGCGACATCGAGCCCAACCTGAAGGACGGCGACGCGCTGTTCTTCGGCCACGGCCTCAACATCCACTTCGGTCTGATCAAGGCTCCGGCCAACGTCACCGTCGCGATGGTCGCCCCGAAGGGCCCCGGCCACCTGGTGCGCCGTCAGTTCGTCGACGGCAAGGGCGTTCCGGCCCTGATCGCCGTCGACCAGGACCCGAAGGGTGAGGGCCAGGCGCTGGCGCTGTCCTACGCCAAGGCCATCGGTGGCGCCCGCGCCGGCGTCATCAAGACCACCTTCAAGGAAGAGACCGAGACCGACCTGTTCGGTGAGCAGGCCGTGCTCTGCGGTGGCACCGAGGAACTGGTCAAGACCGGTTTCGAGGTCATGGTCGAGGCCGGCTACGCCCCTGAGATGGCCTACTTCGAGGTGCTGCACGAGCTCAAGCTGATCGTCGACCTCATGTACGAGGGCGGCATCGCCCGCATGAACTACTCGGTGTCCGACACCGCCGAGTTCGGCGGCTACCTGTCGGGCCCGCGCGTGATCGACGCCGGCACCAAGGAGCGCATGAAGGCCATCCTCGCCGACATCCAGGACGGCACCTTCGTCAAGCGCCTCGTCGCCAACGTCGAGGGCGGCAACAAGGAGCTCGAGGGTCTGCGTAAGGCCAACGCCGAGCACCCGATCGAGGTCACCGGCGCCAAGCTGCGCGGCCTGATGAGCTGGGTCGATCGCCCGATCACCGAGACCGCGTAAGTTCTCGCTGTTCCGAAAGAGCCCGGCGCCATTCGGTGCCGGGCTCTTTCGTGTCGTTGGGTGGTTGCGCCTGTTCCGCTGGTTAGGGTGACGGCAAATTACCGGCTACCTTTCGGAGGTTCGAGTTGCGTCGGACATGGAGTCGTCTCGGATTCGCTCTGATCGCCGCCGTGCTGGTGCCCGCCGGTCCCGCCGCGGCGCAACCGGAGCAACTGCCGGTGGACTATTCGGTCGCCGCCTTCGTCACCGGGGCGATGAACGCCCACGCCCCCTACGACTCGCCCGGCGCCAACGACTGGTCCTGCGTCCCGACCGCGGAGCATCCGCAGCCCGTCGTCCTCGTGCACGGCATTCTCGGCAACGGGGCCGGGTGGCCCGCCATGTCGCCGCTGCTGCACAACAACGGCTACTGCGTCTTCTCGGTCACCTACGGCATCTATCCGTGGCAGTCCGGTGCGCTCGCCGGCACCGGCGGTATGGCGCCGATCGCGGACTCCAGCAAGGAATTACGTGATTTCGTGGACCGCGTCCTGGCCGCCACCGGGGCCGAACAGGTCGATCTGCTGCCCTGGTCCGAGGGCACCCTGGTCGCCGCGCGCTACCTGCTCGTCGACGGCGGCGCCGACGTCGTCGACCAGGTATTCAACCTGGCTCCCATCTACGCCGGCACCGATGTCGCCGACCCGCTCGTCAACGCCGTCTTCGCCCTCGGCATCCAGGACCCCGTCTTCGCTTCGCTGCGACCTACCTGCCAGGGCTGCGTCGACATGCTCCCCGTCTCCGCCAATATTCACGAACTCCAGGCCGCCGGTGTGTACGCACCCGGGGTTCAGTACACCAATCTGCTGACCCGCGCCGACACCGAAGTCGTGCCGTACACCAATGGTTACCGCGAGGCGCCCAACGCGACCAATATCGTCTTGCAGGACGTCTGCCCGGTGAATTTCGCCGGACACAACTCCATCTCGGTCGACCCCACCGTCGCGGCGCTCATGCTCAACACCTTCGGTACTCCCACCGAAATACCTTGCGCCCCTTCACCGACCCCGTACATATGATGAGGGCCTGGCGCTCGTCGAGCACCAGGCCGGCTGTTGGTTGTTCGTTCAGTTCTTCGGCTGGCTGAACCGCACCATGTTCCCGGAGGGATCCCGGAACGCGCAGTCCCGCACCCCGTAGAACTGGTCCGTCGGCTCCTGCAATACCTCGGCTCCGGCGGCGCTGATCCGTTCGAAGGTCGCGTCGAGGTCATCGGTCCCGAAGATGACCCCGCGCAACAGCCCTTTCGCCATCAGTTCGGCCGCGGCCTTCTTGTCTTCCTCGGAGGCGTTCGGATCGGCCACCGCGGGCTCGATCACGATCGTCACGTCCGGCTGCGACTTCGGCCCGACCGAGATCCAGAACAGTCCCTGCGCCTGTACGTCGTTGCGCAGTTCGAGCCCGAGCACCTCGGTGTAGAAAGTCAGCGCCTCGTCGTGATCAGCGGCTGCGATAAAGGTTTGTGCGAGTGTGAGTTCCATGGGTAGAACGCTATGCCCATCACCCTGACCAGCGCTTCTCGATTCCTGATCGGTGTGTCGGACCTGAGCGACCCGCCCGTCGACGGGCCGCCCAGGTGCAGTCTCAGCCCTGATACGGCTCCACCGTGAACTCCACCTCACCCGACGACCCGAGACTCAGCCCGTTCACCGTCACATGCCCCACGAACGTCCCGAACCCCGGCTGGAACACCGTCGTCTTCGGATCACTGATCCAATACCCCGGCCCCTTCGCCGTCTGCGTCCGAGTCCCCGTCTCCCCGGTATCCACATTCCGCCAATGCAGCGTCACATCCAGACTGCACGACCCCACCCCGGTCATATTCGTGCTCACCGTGAACGTAGCCGAACTCGGATACCCTGGCCCATGCACCGACGAATCCACCACCGCCACACACAACCCATTCGTCAACGAGTAGAACGTCTGGAACTTCCCCCCGTTCTCCGCCACCGCCGGCCCCGCCGTCACCGTCAACACGGTCGCCGCAGCCACCGCCCCCACCGCCGAAACCACAAACCCCTTTTTGACAGATTTCATCTGAAAACCTCTGTTGGAGTGGATGAACCTTCGGATGATGCGGAGGGAAGGTTACTCGCTCGTACGGCATACCGGACCTCGTTCGGAGAACTCCTGGCACACCGACGAGTGTGGCCGGTGAACAGCGGAGGCTCGCTATCCAGCTCAGTGGAACTGTTCGGAGACGGCCTGATCTACACCGCCAATTCGAACAGTGCTTCCTGGCTTTCGTCCTGCACATCGAGAATGGCTGAATTATCGATTTCGCGCTGTGCTTTGAGGACGTTAATTATCGACTTTCCGACGGCTGCCGCGACCGGCGGCGGAAATGCGTTTCCAACCTGCCGGTATTGGGCGGTCTTCATGCCAGCGAACTCCCATTTCTTGGGGAATCCCTGGATTATGGCCGCCTGCTGAACCGTCAGCATCGGCCCCTCTGGCCGGAAGAGGTCGCGCTCCTCGGTTCCCTTTTCTAAGGACGTCTTCGGGTCGTTCGCGACACCCATACCCGATATTCCCAACTGCCGCCATGCAGCCTTCGCCCGGCTCGGACCCAGGTCCGCGCCACCATGTTTTTTCGATCCACCGACGAGGGTGGGAGCAATACCGCCCCGCTGTACTTGTTCCAGCCATGCCTCGTAGCGTTCGACGGCAAGGTCGGAGTGCTTTCCGTTGAAGTACGGTTCAAACCGCTCACGCATGGAGGCGCCGAGGCTTTCCGCGACCGTAGGGGCGCGGCCGCTGCTCGGCTGCGGCCGCGCCCACTGATCAGCTGCGCTGGCGTACACGTCGTTGCGGAAAGCAACGAGTATTGCGCGTGGCCGAAGCTGCGGGACGCCGAAATCACTCGCCTCCAGGACATCCCACATGACTACCGTGTAGTTGCGGCCCGTTTTCTCGAGGCTCTCGACGATCCATTCGCGATAGCTCTGAAACTTGGGATCCATGATTCCGCGGACATTCTCGATCATCACCGCTCGCGGTTCGAGTTGCCCGATGAGCGTGAGCATTCGAGGGAACAGATCCCGCTCGTCGTCTTTACCGAGCTGTTTGCCTGCATGGGAGAACGGCGGGCAGGGGACCCCACCGGCGAGGAGGTCCAGCTCTCCGCGTCGCGGCCGGTTTTTCTCCAGATCCTTATGAGTGAATGGATCGAACACATTGACATCCTGCTCAATGATGGCGCAACGCTGCCCAGACCGTCCCCAGACATTGCGGGCCTTGATGTTGAGCTTGAGCGTGGCGATCGCGTGGGAATCGATTTCGACCAGGGCCGTGTGACGAAATCCCGCTTCATGCAAACCGACTGCTTGCCCTCCGGCGCCGGCGCAGATCTCGATAGAAGTGAAGGCTTGCTCGGGTGGTGCTGCCTTGGTGCGCCGAGTGTGTTTGCGTGTCATGCCACCTGCCTAACCGTGCCGGGGAGCGCGCCGTTGGACGCCGCGGGAGTAAGTTCTGGGGCGACGAAGTCCATATGCTCCGAGCTGGGATGGATGTGACCGAGAGCCGATCCGAAGTTGCCAGGAAGAAAGACCACGAGCTGGGGCGCTATCCGGCTCCGCTCAATGATGGCCGATCCCGGAACATGCGGGCGAACCGGCGATCCGATACCAAGCCTGAGATCGCCTTGCGGCATGCGTTGCATCGGCTGGGATTCCGGTACCGCAAGGACTTCAGGCTCGACCTGGGCTCGGTGAAGGTCCGGCCGGACATCGTCTTCACCGCTCGCAAGGTCGCTGTCTTCGTCGATGGCTGCTTCTGGCATGTGTGCCCCCAGCATGGTCGCCAGCCGACTACCAACGAGTGGTATTGGGCTCCCAAGCTTCGCCGAACGATCGATCGAGATCGCGCCGCGGACACCGCTCTGACAGCGGCCGGTTGGCAAGTTGTCCGCCTCTGGGAGCACGTAGCTCTCGAGGATGCTGTGACAGCAGTTACCAGCGCCCTTCATGGCCGATCCGAACATGCGAGCGATCTTATTGGATCCTGCGAAGATTGATCGCTCGACGTGCTCGATTCGGCGAAGGCACTTCAACTTGGCAGGTCGAAGTGCCTGCTACGTGCGGGATCGGTCGCCAGCGGGAGTGGATGTCAGGCTTCTCTTATTCCCCGGGGTGGCAGCGTTGGTGCGTGACAGGCGGGATCGTCCGGGGTGGCTCGTCGCCACCGTCGGCCATCGATCAGCGCACCGGATTCGGCCGCAGGGGTCACGCGGACCGAGATGTAGTGCTTGTCATCTGGAACGGGGACACCGAGTTCCTCGGCGAGATGGGCATAGTAGCTGCTGAGAATGATGTACCCCTCCGGCTTCAGGGCACTCCGCGCACCACCGTTCGTCCGGACGCGTTTCTGATCATCCAGTTGCTTCGCCACCGTTCGAATGGTGTTGCGGTGTACCAGCCTTCCCTCGGCGGCTCGGAACAGTCGGTTTACGCGCTGAGTTCCTGCTCCGGGTTCGAAGATGCTGGTGACCGTTGTCTCCTTTAACTGCAGCAGTATGCTTGCCGGCATTGGATGCTCGTGCCACAGCCACTCGACAGCAAATCTTCCCCTGACGTTGAGGGAGCTCTTCTTGTCGCGGTTGGTACCTTCACTCCGGTAATCGGCCTTTACACGTATCAACCCCAGCGAGAAGTGTGCTTTGGGATCGCTAGCGGTCACGACGAGTGCCAGTTCATCGAACACCTCCGGCGGCAGCATCCACTTGCCCTCGCTCTGGCTCCATTTGGCGTCCACTTGATGTCCGGCGATCCGGTAGTCGGTGGTGTCTCCGCCGTCGAACTCGAACTCACGCTGGGCGTTGATCTCGAGCACGGTGCCAAAATGAGTCTTCTCGGTTTTCATCAACTGATCCCATCGGTACCGCCCGGTCTCCGATCCGTTATAGATCATGTCGTATGTGTGGCGCACAACATCACCCCAACGCTTGCCTTCAGGGTCCAGCCGCCGGATCTCTGCCTTCACGGCGTCGAGAGCGGGGTCGGGATCGCCGAGACCCTGGAAGAGATAAGGCATCTCACGAAGATACCCGAACGAACGCATCTGCTCGGGTGCTTCGTTCGGCAGGGCCGCCCGGGCAGGACGGCCCTGCCGGCTCAAATCACGCGAAGGTGCTTGAACAGAAGGAGTATGAGAGCGGTGGCGCCGGCGAAACCCATTCCACCTTCACTGATGGCGGTGGCCGGATGATCGCCGCGCATGATCGCCAGAACCCCAGCCAGGATACCGACTATGGTTCCGCCGAGGACAGCGATAGTGACAAATAGAAGCCTGACCTTGTTGTCGGACACGGCTTTCCTTTCGAGGAGTTGATGCGCCTGTTTGCTGAGACGAGACTCGAGCTTGGGGTATGGACGCGTTTGATCGAAGGCGTGCGGGATCCTGTTGGAAAGAGGCTCGAACGTCTGAATGAATTGATTACTGTTGTATTGCAGCGGAAAACGAGGGCATCAGGCCAATGCGATGTCCTTCCGTTTGATATCCGTAGAACCTCGGCGGAATAGCCGCTACACCTTGACGCGGTTAGTCAGCGCATGCTCCAGCAGAGTGTCGGCGTCGTCGCGTAGGCCGTGGCTCTTCAGTGAGTGGAGGATCGTGAGCACGTCACCAGTACTTCTGCGACCTGCGTAGCTGATGATCGTTTCGGCGGCGTCGTGCAAATCCAGTTCGCGCGCCGATGCGATCGCCAGGGCCGTTTCGCCGGGCGGCGCATCGACTCCGACGTGGCGCATCAGGCCGTTCGCATGTTCCCAGGTGCCCGAGGCGATGTACCGGGCGAGATCGTGAACTGCCGACCACGCGGGGCGCGGCAGATTCTGGTTGTGCCGGTCCTCCTTTGGCTGGGGGACCGGCACAACCGCAGACGGTGGCTGGCTGGCCGGCTTTTGGGGTGTGACTGCTCCGCACGCGCATGCCGGTGGATGCAGATCGGAGTCGGGGTTGAGTTCGAGCAACAGGCCGTGGAGCTCCTCCCATTCGATGATGCTGCCTGGGATGGCATGGATGACTGCGAGGTCGTGAAGCTGCTTGATGAGCTTTTCGTCGGGTGCACGCTTGCGTTTGCCGGAGGTGATTTCCCACAGGGTCGTCTTGCTCACGTACAGCTGAGCTGCAGCCCCTCTGATCGAGAGGCCTGCGCCTTTGAGCAGGGCACGCACAGCCAAGCAGAAGGCCTGCCGCTCGGGGGGCATGCCGGGTTGCTCACCGGCGTGATTCGGTAGTTGAAGTGCTTCGTCGGATGCCAAACGGGTTCTCCACCATCGTGATTGGTGCCACGGTTTTGCGCCAACATTCTGCTCCTCGGATGTGCGATTCCGCTAGGCCGTATTCCGCATCCGGGTCCGCTGAAACTTCTGGCTATCACTGCCTTTCATCGTATCTTCAATGGTCACTGCCGCTTTTGCGTTGCTGTTCTGGAACCTGTTTCTGCTGTCCGGAGTTCTTTGCTGAAACTCCGGACAGTGCAGGGCTTTACAAACCAAGGTGGCTACGATTCAGTGGCTAGGGCACTGTCGGCGCTGGTTAGAGGTCGCGCAAGGTGCGTTTGCCTGTCGTCTCGTTCGCCGTACTGAAAGGGTGTGACTCCGTTGAGCATGCCGTCTTGGAGAGAGCCGAAACTCGGCACCATGAAGCGTGCAGCTTTGTGGCTTGTGCACGAGGTCGGTGTTGGTCAACTGTTCACGAAGGCTCAGCTTCGTGAAGCGTTTCCCGAGACGTCGCAGATCGATCGCAGAATGCGTGATCTTCGTGACTTCGGCTGGCGCATCGACACGAATCGCGAGGACCCCGCTTTGGAAGCTCACGAACAGCGATTCGTCAAACAGGGTGAAGCGGTATGGGAGCCGGGGAAGGCAACGCGGAAGCCTGGTACCACGGTTTCCGCTGCCGATCGCCATGCTCTCCTGATGCGTGATGGGCACAAATGCCGCTCGTGTGGCATCGGTCCAGGTGAGCTGTATCCCGGTACCTACGTTACGTCTCAGCTGGATGTCGCTCGCCGTGCTGTCCGGATGCCGGACGGTACGCACGACTTGCAGTTGATCATCGAATGCAACCGCTGTCGTGTGGGCGGTCGTGAGATGGTCGCGGACCTGAAAGAAGTTCTCGCTCGTATCGATCGGCTTCCTGTGTACGAACGGAAGATGTTGGCAGCTTGGGTGGCCCAGGACATGCGGCGATTCAGCGAGACGGAGGATCTGTGGGCGGCCTTCCGTACGTTGCCGGCCGATTCCCGGGATCGGGTCCGCGATGCCTTGGCGGACGAGGCCTGACATCATCTGCCGGCAGGCTCACGTGCTCACCGTGATCCAGCACCCCGCAAGGATTTTCGAGCTGTCTCGACAGCTGAGAGGAGTATCAGCAGTGTTCAAGGACTTCGGGCTTCCGCCAACTGCCGAATCCACCCGAGTAAAGGTGGAGGCGAGGCTGAAAGAGTTGCGGGAGAGTTCGGGTGTCGCCGAGACGCTGACAATCGAGTGGCGGGGTGCACCAACGCATATCGAGGTCATCGATATGCCTCTCGCGGATCTGTTCTACAACCCGAGCACACACCGTATCCGCGCTCAGCGAGACCTTGATCCGAGTCGTGATGCTGCGCTTGTACGGGACCCATGGAGTGCGGGGAGTCAAGACTATCTAGGGTATCTGCTGACCCTCCGGCCGGCAGAGCCGGGTCATCGCGATCCGGCTTTTGACGACTTGAAAGAACACCTCGACGAGCACAAGCAGATCGAACCAGGCCTCATCACGCGGGACGGCATTCTGGTCAACGGGAACACGCGCTGCGCGGCTTTGCGGGAATTGAACCCCGTCGCCAGCATTCGTGTGGGTGTCTTGCCACCGTCATGCACTTGGGATGACATCAACGATGTGGAGCTGTCACTGCAGTTGCGGTTCGACAAGCGGCGTGACTACTCGTACATCAACCGCCTACTGGCGATCGAAGAGCAGCATGTAACGCTACATCGTGACTTGTCGGTAATTGCCAAGGCATTTCACACCGACATCAAGTCGTGTGAACGAGACTTGTGGATTCTGGCGCAGTTGAAGGATTTGATCAAGCGCAGCGCAAGCGATGGCGGACCTGCGCTGCGGCTGATGGATCTCGAGGGTGCTCAAGAGCGGTTGATCGAGCTTCACCGCGCCTACCGTGACGAGCACGGCAAGAACAAGGAGCGTGCTGATGCTTTGAAAGAGAGCCGACTTTCGGCGATCGTTCTCGGCTTTTCGAAGACTGATGTTCGCTATATCGACCCCGACTTTCAGAAGAAGTACCTCGACAAGGACCTGGCAGATGATCTCAAACCTGCGGTGCCGGAATCGCCGACCCGGGCCATCCCAGGCCTGGGCAGAAATGTTCGAGCAGAGGGGGCAGAGGTTGTGGCTGCACGCGCGGTGACCAATAGACTGCTGGGCGCGAAAGCTGTTGAAGTCGCCGGTGATCGGACTACACCTGCTGAACAGGCCGCCGCGGCTGCGGTCATCGAGACGTACCGGACAGCCTTCAACAGTGCGATCGACAGCGCCGGCCGGGATTTCCGGCTACGGAAGAAGCGCTTGGCGGCCCCTGATCGGATCAATGACGCGTGCAAGGATCTCAAGCTCTCGATCACTGATGTGGTGATGTCGCGGGGCAGCGCGAGTCTGGATCAGGGAGCGTTCGATGATGCCCTCGAAGAGCTCCGCACTGTGCTCGGGACCCTGGCTTTCGAAGCGCAGCGAACCATCGAGTTTCCTGGTAAGGGCTTGGATTGGCTGATCGCAGCAGTGGATTCGAATCGGCCGCAGCTGTGAGCGACACCAGCCCATCGCTCTTGCTGGCATTCGACGTGACGCGAACCAGGGTCCAGGTGCGTACAGTTCCGGCGTTCCGCGCTGACTTCGATCAGTTGACGGCGCGTCTCACCACTGGTGGTCGGCGTGGCCCGCTGACGGCTGAAGTAGACCTAGACGACCTGCTCGTCAATCTCGGTGAGTTGACCACATGGCCCCACCCGGACGTTGAGTGGGAGTCAGACCTGGCTGCGCTCGTCAACGGCGTCCTCGATGATGCGGATGCCGTCAAGCGCAGTTTGGATGGTGGTGAGCCGGCACCCGAGAGCTTCGACGTCGAGCCTGAAGCAGTCGCAGATCTACTCGGGAGCGATTGGATAGCAGACCTCACATCGTTCCAGCGGCGTGACATAGCGCGCCTGCTGTCTCTGCGGCACGGGGCCAATTTCAGTGTGCCCGGTGCCGGGAAAACCCGGGTTGCACTTGCGGTATACGCCGCCATGCGTGAACTTCAGCAAGCCGAGGGACTGCTGATCGTGGGCCCGAAGTCGGCCTATGAGTCGTGGGTGTACGAGAACACTGTCTGTTTCAAGGAGCCGATGCGCGCTGCTGTGGTCGGTGATCCGGACGACCCGATGGCGGAACTGCGGATTGTCAACTATGAGCGACTTCATCGTTCACTTGGCGGTCTGGCAGTGTGGCTGAAGTCCAGACCATCGATGGTCGTCCTCGATGAAGCGCATCGGATGAAGTTGGGTGCCAGTGGTACCTACGGTGCTGCCTGCCTGGCACTCGGTCCGTTAGCAGATAGGCGGTTGATCCTCACCGGTACGCCGGCTCCCAACGGCGCTCGGGATCTGGAAAATCTTCTGTCCTTTGTCTGGCCCGGCCATGGCAAACGGGCGGTCACCGAGGCAGTCGGTGGCGGTGACTTGGCCTATGCGAGCACGGTACTGCGTCCATTGTTCACTAGGACAACTAAACACGAACTAGGGCTGCCGCCGTTCGAGCCGAAGATCCGCTATCTCGATATGCCGAAGGTGCATTCCGAGGTCTACGAGGCACTGAAAGGCAATTTCTCGGCTCGGGCCGAACGTTCTCGTAAGAGCATCGAGTCTCTGGGCCGGGCAATGCTCCGCCTGCTAATGGCGGCGACTTGCCCAGCTCTTCTGTTGGAAAGCTCGAGTCGCTACGAGCCACTGGAGTACCAATTGCCTCCGCTCGAACCGGATCCTGATGATTCGCTGTACGACCTCTTGCGGAACTTGCCGAGTATCGAATTGTCGCCGAAGTATCAGGAGACACTGGCCATCGTGGCTGAGAATGCTCGACAGGGTCGGAAAACCCTGGTCTGGACCACGTTCGTACGAAGTGTCACGACTTTGGAGAAGTTGTTGGAGGGGTACTCACCTGCCGTGATCCACGGCGGCACTCCTGACCGCGATGAACAGCTTCGGCGCTTCCGGCAGGATCCTGACTGTTCCGTGCTGATCTCCAACCCGGCCACGCTGGGGGAGGGAATCAGTCTCCATCAGGTATGTCACGACGCTGTTTACGTAGACCGTGATTTCCTGGCTGGGCGATTTCTACAAAGCTTGGACCGGATTCACCGCCTGGGCCTGGCTCCCGGTACTGAGACGCGGGTCACGGTTCTCGCTTCCCGCCGGACGGTCGACGAGGTGGTGCAGGAGCGGCTGAAGGACAAGCTGGAGTTCATGGGCCGGATCTTGGATGACCCGGGCGTTCAACAACTCGCAGACCTCGATGAAGAGCCAGCAGTTGGTGGTGGATTGGACATGTCGGACGTCCGCGCGCTCCTGCGGCATCTCGAGGCGGTTCCCACCTGACATCCGAGGTCTCCGCTGGGAGGTCAGCTGCCGCTACTACTTCCATCGTTACTCGACTTCCCGAACCCACCCCGCACAATCTTCCCGCCGGCAGCCGGCACGCCACTCTCCTTGAGACGCGCCCCGTTGGGGCGGACGAACGACCCCACGCCGAGGGCGATGGCGGCGCCTACGGCGGGGTAGACGAGGTCGGAGGTGTGGGGGTACCAGTAGCGGCGGTAGTTGGCGGTTTCGGGGGAGCAGCGGGTGTCGGCTACTCGGGTTTGGGATTTGGTGTCTACGCAGACGGCGGCGTGGGTGGGGTCCTGCGGGGTGGCGGGGGTGGTGCTGCAGGAGGCCGAGAGGAGGGAGACGGCTACGGCGGCGGGGAGGGCGTAGGAGACGCGCCGGGAGCGCAGGACTCTGTTGTTGTCGGATGCGGTCGGCATCTTTTGGTCCCCCAGTCGTACTGTTCGAGCCGATTGAGGGTAGCAGCGGAATCCGGTTGGGGACAGTGAGTTTCTAGATGCTGGGCTGGAGTTGGTAGGGGTGCATCGGGTTGGCGGGGTTGAGGGGGCTCAGCGGGCTGAGCGCGCTGCCGGGGTTGGCCGGGTGGTTGAGGTTGAGCGGGCTTGCGGGGTTGGCGGGGTTGTTCAGGCTGGTGTCCCAGCAGGGGGCGGTGGGTTCGCAGGCGTCGTACTGGCCGGCGAAGGCGGGGGCGGCGACGGTGGTGAGCGCGGCCGCGGTGAGGGTGCTCGCGAGGGCGACGCGGAGCGAGAAGCGGCGGGGAGTGGAGGTCGTGGGCATCGTGGGCCTTTCGTCGAAATCGGTGTGCGGTCGCACAGCTCAACTCTGGCGCACGAAGTCGCGAAAAACGCTGTTACCAGGTAACTCCCAGGGAAAGTTCATCCTCGATGATGACTCGGCTCAGGGGTGTCCCGGAGCGGGAACGACAGCGGCCCGGCTCCTTCGATGAGGGGCCGGGCCGCTGTCGTTTCGGTGCTAGCTGCTGCCGAAGAACAGGCCGTGCGGGCGCGGGTGGTGCCAGAAGCCGTCGAAGGGGTCGTGGGGCTTGCGCCGGCGATCGCACCGGTCCCGATCGTGCCAATCGTCCCAGGGGTCGTTGTCCCAGAAGCCGTCGTCCCACGGGTTCCGGTCGCACCGGTCGTGTCCGTGCCGGACGTCGGTGACGCCGGGTACGTCGGGTGTGGCCGTGGCGGGTACCGCCAGGGCGGTCAGCGGGATCGCGGTGAGTGCGCCGGCGACGGCGACGCGCGCCAGAATGCGACGGGCGCTGGACTTTCTAGTCGTATGCAACGTCATTCCTTTCAACTCTGTGGCGAACATTCGCGTTCGCGACGTCCGCACACGTGCCACTGTGCCGCACTCGGCGGAAAAGGTCACTGTCGAACAGTCATTGACGGGAAGAACTCACCCTCGGGTATGAGACCGTGTCAGGGTCCACCCTGACCCGCGTCCTACACTGGTTACCGATGAGTAAGTTCTTTTCCTCGGTGGATCAGGTGACCGCGCGGTTGACGGCCGCCGGCTATCTGCCGTCCACCGATATCGCCACCGCGGTGTTCCTGGCCGGTCACCTGGGGAAACCGCTGCTGATCGAGGGCCCGGCCGGTGTCGGCAAGACCGAGCTGGCCAAGGCGGTGGCGGTGGCGACCGGCTCGGAGCTGGTCCGGTTGCAGTGCTACGAGGGCATCGACGAGGCCCGCGCGCTGTACGAGTGGAATCACGCCAAGCAGCTGCTGCGGATCACGGCCGAGCGGGAGAACTGGGACAGTACCCGCGACCATGTCTTCACCGACGAGTTCCTGCTGCAACGGCCCCTGCTGGCCGCCATCCGCAACCCGCATTCGACGGTGCTGTTGATCGACGAGCTGGACAAGGCCGATGTCGAACTCGAGGGTCTGCTGCTCGAGGTGCTGGGCGACTTCCAGGTGAGCATTCCGGAGCTGGGCACCATCACCGCGGTGCGCGAGCCGTTCGTCGTCCTGACCTCCAACGCGAATCGGGATCTGTCCGAGGCATTGAAACGCCGCTGCCTCTACCTCCACATCGACTATCCGACAGCGGAATTGGAGCGGGCGATCGTGCGCCTGAAGGTGCCGGAACTGGACGAGGTGGTCGCGGCGTCGGCGGTGGAGATGGTCGGCGCGCTCCGGCAATTGACGCTGCGCAAAGCGCCTTCGATCGCCGAAACAGTCGACTGGGCAAGAACTCTGGTGGCGCTCGGTGCTCGCAACCTGACCAGCGGAGTCGTCCGTTCCACCCTCGGTGTGCTGCTCAAACACCAGTCCGATCACCGCGCCGCAATCGACCGTCTGGCCCTGGACGCGGACCCGGCACCATGAGTGAGCGGCCGATGACCGACCGGTTGGTGGACTTCGTCGGGATCCTGCGCGAGCACGGAATCACCGCCGGACCCAGCGAGACCGTCGACGCGGCGGAGGCGATCATCGCGCTCGGGCTGGCAGATTCGAACCGCCTGCGGTCCGGGCTGGCGGCCACGCTGCTGCGCCGCAACGGTCAGCGCTCGGTCTTCGATCAACTCTTCGACCTGTATTTCCTGGGTTCGGAACTGCCGCAGGCGAATCCCGAACTCTCCACCGACGAATTGCGGGACCGTGTGGTCGAGGCGCTCGCCCGGGACGACGCGGCCGCTGTCACCGAGCTGGCCCGCCAGGCGCTGACCATGCTCGGCGGCTACGGCGGAGTCGGCACCGGACAGTCCGACCGGCCGGTGACCACGGCCTCCGGCGCGGGCTGGTCCTCCTACCTGACGATGAAGAACCTGCGCCCGGAGGACCTGCGGGATCGGATCGTCGAATCCATGGGCGGCGCTGGGGAACTCGACGCCGCCGTGCACACCATCGAGGCTCAGCGCCGCCTCGCCGATTTCCGCACCCGGGTGCAGACCGAGGCGCGGCTGCGCTCGGCGGAGCTGCGCGGCACCGACTACATCGCCCGGCGCGGTATCGAATCGGCCGCCGATCAGGTCGATTTCCTGGGTGCCCGCGAGCAGGATCTCGCCGAGATGCGGCGTCTGGTCAGCCCGTTGGCGCGCAAGCTGGCGACGCGCCTGGCGGCCCGCCGGAAGAAGGCGGTGCGCGGGCAGATCGATATGCGGCGCACGTTGCGCCGGTCGATGGCCACCGGTGGTGTCCCGGTCGACCCGGTGCTGCGTGCCCGCAAGCACGGGCGTCCCGATCTGGTCGTGCTCGCCGACCTCTCCGGCTCGGTCACCGGATTCGCCGAGTTCACCCTGCAATTGACGCAGGCGCTCCAGGATCAGTTCAGCCGGGTTCGCAGCTTCGGTTTCGTCGACACCTGTGACGAGATCACCGGCTTCTTCCTGCCCGGCGAACCGCCCGAACCGGGCCTGGCCGCCCGCATCGTGCGCGAATCCGGTGTCTCGCGTTTCGGCAGCAGCAATTACGGCGAGGCGCTGCGGGGCTTCACCGAGCGCTACCTGGACGCGCTGGGCCCACGCACTTCGCTGCTCATCCTCGGTGACGCCCGCACCAATCGCACCGATCCGAATCTCGATGCCCTGCAACAGATGTGCGATCGCGCCAAGCATGTCTACTGGCTGAATCCGGAACCGGCCCGCTCCTGGCCGACCGGCGACTCCGCCGCTGCGCGCTACGCCGAGCTTGTCACGATGCACGAGTGCCGCACTGTGAAGCAGCTGGCAGAGGTGGTCTCCCGGTTGCTGCCTGCCTGATCTAATCGTTCAGGCGCAGGATCATCCACTCGTCCGGTGTTTCCAGCGGATGGAATCCGACCTTGGCGTAGACGTCGTGGGCGTCGGCGGTGGCCAGCAGGACCCGCCGCACACCGTGCCGGGCCAGGTGTGCGCGGATGCCGGTGACCAGGGCGGTGCCGAAACCCTTGCCGCGCACCGATCTATCGACGTAGACGTCGCACAGCCAGGCGAAGGTGGCCAGGTCGGTCACCACGCGCGCATAGGCCACCTGTGCACCCGAAATAGAGTCGTAGACACCGAAATTGAGCGATCCGGCGATGGCCGCGTCCTGGTTCGCCCGCGGCCGGCCCATGGCCCAGTACGCGTCGGTGGACAGCCACTCGTGGACCCGGTCGACGTCGAGCCGCGTGGCGTCGGTGGACAGCTCGTATCCGTCGGGTAGTTGCCCGGTCATGATTCGGCGCGCCGTTCCAGCTGCCACGTGACGTATTCGCCCAGTGCCGTATCGCGCCACTTCTGGAATCGCTTGCGGCGCCACCCGAGGACCCGCTGTTCCACGGTGTCGGCGTGTTCGGCGTCCACCGGGCCGATCGTGCGGGACAGCAGCTGCGCGTCGTGCTGCCGGTTCGCGCGATGCACGCGAGCCCGCTTGCGCGGCAGGTTCTTTCGCGAAGCCTTGTCGTTCTCGCCGTAAGTGTTGCGCCGATCCTTGGCGTAGCTGTACGCCTTCTTCTCCTGGGGTGTCAATCGCACCACCCCACGCTAGATCGGTCGTCCGTCGAAATCATGGGATTTTTCCGCCCGTCCGCACCTCGTGCAGCGTGACCGGACGCGCCTCTCGACGCGACCGTGCACAGGCTTCGGCGATGTAGAAGGCCGCCAGCGCGTCGGCGGGTGTGCACGGGCTGGGCCGAGTTCCGGCGGCGACCTCCAGGAAGGCCGCCAGTTCCGCGGTGTACGCGGGGTGGAAGCGCTCCATGAAATCGGGGTAGGCCGGCGATGTCGAGGGCGGATACGCGGGTTCGACGGAGTGCAGCGGCGCGCGCTCGTCCAGGCCGACGACCGCATTGCCGCGCGAACCGAGGACTTCGAGGCGTACGTCGTAGCCCGCGCCGTTGTAACGCGTCAGCGATACCGTCGCCAGGGTGTCGTCGTCGAGCGTCAGGCAGGCCGCCGCGGTGTCGATATCGCCTGCGGCCCTGAAGAACTCGTCGCCTCGATTGGCTCCGGTGGCGTAGACCTCGACAACTTCGCGGCCGGTGACCCAGCGGATGATGTCGAAGTCGTGGACGCCGCAGTCCCGGAACAGCCCACCGGAGCGCGCGATGTACTCGGCGGGTGGCGGTGCCGGGTCGAGGGTGGTGGCGCGCAGCGTGTGCAGCCAGCCGAGTGTGCCGCTCTCGACAGCGGCGCGAGCGGCACGGTATCCGGCGTCGAATCGCCGCTGGAATCCGATCTGGACCGGTACCGGGGAGGTCGCCAGGTGATCGATCACGGCGAGGGTGCCGGCGATATCGGCGGCGACCGGCTTCTCACAGAACACCGGGATGCCGAGATCGACCGCGCGCGTGATGAGTTCGGGATGCGAGTCGGTGGCGGTCGCGATCACCAGGCCGGAAAGCCCTGCGGCCAGCAGGGTTTCGACATCGGGCAGGTATTCGGCGCCGACCTTCGCGGCGATGGCGCGGGCGCGAGCGGTATCGGCGTCGGCCACGACGACGGATCCGACGCCGGGCAGGGTGGTGAGCGTTTCGGCGTGCGCGGCTCCGATGCGGCCGGTGCCGGCGAGGCCGATGCGGAGGTCGGTTGCGGTCATCGAAACTCCTTGGGGCGCTGTCAGGTACGTGCGGCGGTGGTGGAGCGGACGACGAGCGAGGGTTCGACGCGGTGCCGGACCGGGCCGGTCCGGCCGTCGCGTAGTCGTTCGGCGAGGGCCGCGAGCGCCAGCCCGCCCATGCGGACGCGCGGCTGATCGATGGTGGTGAGCGAGATGTGTCGCAGGGCGGCCAGCGAGGTGTTGTCGTATCCGACGACGGAGACGTCCTCGGGTACCCGCAGCCCGGCTTCGGCCAGCCCGGACATGGCGCCGACCGCGTTGAAGTCGTTACCGCACACCAGTGCGGTGGGAAAAGCTCTGGGGGAGAATAGATTTCGTAGCTGTTGCACGGCCGCCAGACCGGCCGAGTCGGTGTGCTCGCTCGGCAGCACCAACGCCTCGAGGCCGTGGCGGCGCATGGCCGCGCGATAGCCGCGCCGGCGCGCGGCGGAGGTGAACGCCGCACCGCCGTCCAGGTGCACGATGCGCCGATGCCCCAGGGCCACCAGGTGATCGACGGCCAGCGCCGCTCCGGCCGCGCCGTCGTCGTTGACCGTGTCGATCTCGGGAACGGCGGACCCACGCGACACCAGCACCACCGGCCCCTGTTGGGCCGCCTGCCGGATGGCGGCCGCGGGCAGGACGGGGGAGAGCAGGATGATTCCGCCCGGCCGGAACGCCAGCAGGCTTTCCAGCGCGGCGCGTTCGCGGGCGGCGCTGCGGCGGCCGGTATTGAGGATCAGTTCGAAACCGAGTTCCTGAGCCGCCGCGTCCATGCCCTCGACGACATCGGCGAAGAAGGCGTTGCGCAGGTCGGAGACGAGCACACCGACGATATTGGAGGTTCGGCTGGCCAGCGAGCGTGCCATGATGTGCGGCTGGTAGCCGAGGTCTTTCGCGGCGGCCAGCACGGCGCGGCGGCGATGCTCGCTCACTTTGGGCGAGTCGCGCATGACCAGGGAGACCAGGGCGCGGGACACCCCGGCCCGGGCGGCGACATCCTCCATGGTCGGTCGCGCCATTTCGCCTCCGGTCCGCACGTCGAGTCCGTGCGGCTCGCACGTTACAAGGTCCGTACCGCACGGGCAATAGAGCGCTCCAACGATCCGGCGGCTTGCCGTGGACCGCAACATCTTCCGAGGTCGCACGGCTTTCCGCCCCGACCGCACACCTCTTGACACGCTGTGGCCTGCGTTACATAGTTGGAGCGCTCCAATCCGCGAGCGTTCGCGCACAGGTCGGGAGTCCCGATGGCCGCACCGTTGGATCCGCCGCGTATCGCCGCCGCGCCCATCTCCTGGGGCGTCTGCGAGGTGCCGGGCTGGGGGCATGTCCTCGACGCCCGCACCGTGCTGTCGGAGATGGCGTCCCTCGGCATCACCGCTACGGAGATCGGCCCGCCGGGCTACCTGCCCACCGAACCGGCCGAATTGCGGGCACTGCTGGCAGAATTCGGGATACGCGCGATCGGCGGCTTCCTCGCCGTCGCCCTGCATCAGCACCCCGACGCCGCGATCGCCGCCGCCCGGCGCAGCGCGGCCCTGCTCGCCGCGACCGGCGCCGAGGTCCTGGTGCTCGCGGCCGCCACCGGCCTGGACGGCTACGACACCCGTCCGCCACTCACCGGCGCGCAATGGCGCACATTGCTCGACACCGCCGCGCTGATCCGCGATGTCGCCGCCGGTCACGGCCTGCGCACCGTGCTGCACCCGCACGTCGGCACCCAGGTCGAAACCCGGGCCGAGGTCGAGCGTTTCCTGGCCGACTCCGATCTGGACCTGTGCTTGGACACCGGGCACCTACTGCTCGGCGGCACCGATCCGGTGGCCCTGGCCGCCGACCATCCCGAGCGGATCGGCCACATCCACCTCAAGGACGTCCGCGGCGACCGCGCCGACGAAATCCGCGACGGCGCGCTCGAATACAGCCAAGCGGTGCGGCAGGGGCTGTATGTTCCGCTGGGTGAGGGCGATGTGGATATCACGGCGCTGGTCCGCGGCATGCGCGAAACCGGTTACCGCGGTTGGTACGTCATCGAGCAGGACACCGCCTTGGCACCCACCGGCCCGGCCGATCGGCCCCGCCGGGACACCGAACACAGCCTGCGCCGGCTCGTGGCCCTCACGGCGGCGCCGGGTGGAAATCTAGTGGGAAAGTGAAGATACCGATGGCCATACAACGCATACGCCGCCTGGCGCCGTGGATCGCGGCGGCGACGATCCTGGCCGGATGCAGCGGCCCGGGCTCCGACGAGCCTGCGCCCACCCAGTCCCAAGGGGCGCAGGGCACATTGGAGTCGGTCGCGGTCGTCACCCACGGCAGCGCCGGCGATGCCTTCTGGAATGTCGTCAAGAACGGCGCCGAGCAGGCGGGCAAGGATCTCGGCGTGCGCGTCGACTACAACTCCTCCGGCGATCCGGGCCAGCAGGCCAAGCTGATCGACAACGCGGTCGCCCAGGGCGTCGGCGGTCTCGTCGTCTCCATGGCCAATCCCGACGCGCTGCGCGCGTCCATCGAGAAGGCGGTGGCGGCCGGTATCCCGGTGGTCACCATCAACTCCGGCGAGAACGAGAGTGCGAAGTTCGGCGCGATCACCCATGTCGGACAGAGCGAGACCCTGGCCGGGACGAACGCGGGCAAGCGCCTCGCCGACGCCGGTAAGAAGAAGCTGCTCTGCGTGATCCACGAGGCGGGCAATATCGGCGCCAACCAGCGCTGCGACGGCGCGACCAGGGCCTTCGGCGACGGCGCCACCCTCCAGGTCGACATCAACAACCCGACCGACGCGCAGTCCCGGATCAAGGGCGCGGTCGAGGCGGATCGTTCGATCGACGCGGTGCTGACCTTGAACTCGCAGGTCGCCGCGCGCGCGGTGGACGCGGTGAAGGAAGCCGGTTCGACCGCCACGGTCGCGACCTTCGACCTCAACGCCGACGTGGTCGCCGCGATCAAGGCGGACAAGCTGCTGTTCGCGGTGGACCAGCAGCAGTACGAACAGGGCTATCTGCCGGTGGTGCTGCTGAACCTGTACCGCACCAACCGCAACACCCTCGGCGGCGGCGCGCCGGTGCAGACCGGTCCGGCGTTCGTGGACAAGAACAACGTCGAAGCCGTCGCGGCGCTCGTGCAACGCGGCACCCGCTGATCGCGAAGGACTCTCAATGAACTTGTCAAGCCATAACGACACCCAAAGCCGGTCTGTCGATGCTGAATTCGCGTCCGTCT
Organism: Nocardia sp. NPDC127579; assembly: GCF_042672005.1. NCBI lineage: Bacteria > Bacillati > Actinomycetota > Actinomycetes > Mycobacteriales > Nocardiaceae > Nocardia > Nocardia sp. NPDC127579. Next base: position 986,339 of record NZ_JBHXVZ010000002.1, read on the forward strand.
CGCAGCAGGGCCCACAAGACA